>JAZUFA010000057.1:0-56772 GCA_045640445.1 Candidatus Cryptobacteroides sp.
GGTATATGAGAAGCAGGGAAGCATGTATCAGAACATCGCAATCCCCATCAGCGACGGCCGCAAGATGATGAACCTCTCAGTCAACCTCGAGAAGGCATACAACACGAACGGCAGGGAAGTGGCCAAGACTCTTGCTCAGACCATCATCCTCCATCACATCGACTCACATTGGAAGAACCATCTCCGCGAGATGGACGACCTGAAACAGAGCGTGCAGAACGCCTCATACGAGCAGAAGGATCCTATCGTCGTTTACAAGCTCGAGAGTTACAACCTCTTTGCAGGCATGCTCGAGACCCTCAACAAGGATGTCCTCACATTCCTGTTCCGCTCGTTCATCCCTCTGCGCGACAATAACGAACAGCCCCGCCAGGCCATCAGGCGCAAGGCCGACATGAGCAACATGCAGGCCAGCCACCAGGACCTCACCACCAACGGTGAGCAGAAGGCGAATACACCCATCAAGGTTGAGAAGACAGTAGGTAGAAATGATCCCTGCCCTTGCGGCAGCGGCAAGAAATATAAGAATTGTCATGGTAAAATTTAATCTTAATTCCCCCGAATCCCCCAAGCGCTCAGAGCAGCCTGTTGATGTGAACGATGTTTCACGCATAGCACAGAGCGTAGTAATCAAAGGTGACATCGCTTCTCAGACCGACATCAGAATAGATGGTCAGATGGACGGTACCCTTTATTCCAAGGGCCGCATCGTAGTAGGCGAGTCAGCAAAGCTCCAGGGCAACATGCTCTGCTCCAACGTTGATTTCTGGGGCCGCATGGACGGCGACATCTTCGTCCGTGACGTCCTCTCAGTCAAGAGCACCGCTGTCATCAACGGCAACATCCAGGTGCGCAAGCTCCAGGTGGAGATGGGCGCTCAGATCAACGGAACCTGCAAGATGATCTCCGAGGCCGAATTCGACAAGGCCGCAGCAGAACTCGCAGGTGTCAAGCCCGCAGTCGAGGTTAAGCCCGCTGCCAAGGCTGCCGCTCCCAAGGCTGCAGCGGAGCCGGCTCCCACCGTCACTCCCGCCCCTAAGGAGCAGACCTGGGCCAACTAGTCCATGCTGGCCGAAATATACGTCAAGTTCATAGCGGACCGCCTGCAGGTGAAGACCTGGCAGGTGGAAAACTGTGCCGACCTCTTCGAGGAAGGCAACACCATCCCTTTCATCAGCCGCTACCGCAAGGAGAAGACTGGAGGAATGGATGACGCCACCGTAGCCGAGGTTAAGCACTGGGTGGACGAATTCACTCAGATGGAGAAGCGCAAGGAGACCATCCTCAAGACCATAGATGAGGCCGGTGCGCTCACCGACGAGCTGAAGGCGGCCATTGTGTCCTGCACATCATCCACTGAACTTGAAGACCTTTATCTTCCCTGGCGTCCCAAGCGCCGTACCCGTGCAACCGCGGCCAAGGAGCTCGGACTCGAGCCTCTGGCCGACCTTATGTGGAACCTGAAAACGCGCAATCCCGAGCAGGACGCGCAGCGCCTCAAGGGCAAGGCGGAGGATGCTCAGGCAGCCCTCGCCGGAGCCCGCGACATCATAGCGGAGCGTCTGTCTGAAACCCAGCGCATACGCGAATGCATGCGTGAGTCCTTCAGGATGCGCCGCATACAGTCAAAGGTCACCAAGGCCGGAAAGGAATCGCCAGATGCATCAAAGTACCGCTCCTACTTCGAGTGGTCGATGCCCATCGACAGGATTCCCGCCCATAACCTGCTTGCTGTTCTCCGCGCTGAGAACGAAGGCCTTCTCAGCATCAGCCTCGACACCGACGCCCAGAAGTGCGGCAACAAGATATACTATGAATTCTGCCAGATGAAGGGCTATCCTGCACCTGCTCTTGCCGAGCAGATCAGGATGTCGGTCGACGACAGCTTCAAGCGTCTTCTCGAGCCGGCTATCTCCGGCGAAATCATACGTGAGACCAAGGCGAAGGCCGACCTCGAGAGCATCAAGGTGTTCGGCGAGAACCTGCGCCAGCTTCTCCTCAGCGCCCCTGTGGGCCAGAAGCGGACCATGGCCATAGACCCCGGCTTCCGCAACGGCTGCAAGATCGCCTGCCTCGACGAGCAGGGCAATCTTCTCCACCATACCATAATCTATCCCCATCCTCCCCAGAACGAGAAGGTCAAGGCCATAACCGAAGTCCAGCGCATGCTCGACGATTATGGCATCCAGGCCGTTGCCATAGGTAACGGCACGGCTTCGCGCGAAACGGGCGACTTCATGTCGCGCGTTCAGCTGCCGGAAGGATGCAAGGTTTGGACGGTGAGCGAGGATGGAGCATCCATCTACAGTGCCTCCGAAGTCGCCCGCAAGGAATTCCCCGATGAGGATGTCACCGTCCGTGGCGCCGTCAGCATAGGCCGCCGCCTCATGGACCCCCTTGCCGAGCTTGTGAAGATCGATCCCAAGAACCTCGGCGTGGGCCAGTACCAGCACGATGTCGACCAGACCCTCCTCAAGGAAAAGCTCGACAATACCGTCGAGAGTTGCGTGAACTCCGTTGGCGTAAACCTCAATACAGCAAGCCCTTATCTACTGTCGTACGTGGCGGGCATAGGTCCGGCACTCGCAGCAGGCATAGTTGATTACAGGGCAAAGAACGGTGGCTTCAAGTCCCGTAGGGAACTGCTTTCGGTTCCTCGTCTGGGAGCAAAGGCATACGAACAGTGCGCCGGTTTCCTGCGTGTGCGTGGGGGAGAGAATCCCCTCGACGCATCTGCAGTTCACCCCGAGTCGTACAGCATTGTCGACAAAATGGCGGCATCCCTCGGCGTCAGCACGGCCGAACTTGTCGGCAACGCTGAGCTGTGCTCCCGCATAAACGCGTCCGACTTTGTTACCGACAAAGCCGGTCTTCCTACAATCAACGATATTCTCAAGGAACTTGTCAAACCCGGTCTCGACCCTCGCGAAGCCGCTTCGGAATTCTCATTCGCCGACGACATCCACGACATCGAAGACCTTAAGAGGGGAATGGAACTGCCCGGTATTGTCACCAACATAACCAATTTCGGCGCCTTCGTCGACATTGGTCTGCACGACAACGGCCTTGTGCACGTGAGCCAGATGGGCCCCCGCGGCACCGACCCCACTAAGGTCGTCAAACTGCATCAGCAGGTGCGCGTGCAGGTGCTGGACGTCGACCTCGACAGAGGCCGCATCTCCCTTGGATTGCTGAAATAATCTGCTAGTTGAACTTGCGGAAACGCAGGCCGATGACACCCCAGAATGCCTCGCCGAATATGCTGCCGGACATTTTGGAGGTGCCCTCCTTGCGGTTGATGAAAATCACCGGCACTTCGGCGATCCTGTTGCCGCGCTTGAGGGCGGTGTACTTCATCTCGATCTGGAAACCGTAGCCGTGCATCTTCACGGCATCGAGGTCGATCGATTCCAGAGCCTTTCGTGAATAGCAGACGAAGCCGGCCGTGCTGTCGAAGATCTTGATGTGCAGGACGGTCCTGACATATACGGATGCAAAGTAACTGATGAGGATTCTGCCTATGGGCCAGTTGACAACCGACACGCCGTTGCAGTATCTTGAACCTACCGACATGTCGGCTCCGTTCTCGCATGCCTCGAGGAGACGGGGGAGGTCGGAAGGAGCGTGTGAGAAGTCGGCGTCCATCTCGAAGATATAGTCGTATCCATGCTCCAGAGCCCACTTGAAACCGGTGATGTAGGCGGTTCCGAGACCTAATTTGCCGGAACGTTCGAGTATGAATAGTCTGTCTTCGTAACCATTTGATATATATTCCTTTACTGCGGCGGCGGTACCGTCGGGCGAACCGTCGTCGATGACGAGGACCTCAAAGCCCTGCGGGAGCTCGAAAACGGCTGTGATTATAGCCCTGATGTTCTCGATCTCGTTATAGGTGGGTATGATGACCAACTTCTTCATAACGGTGGCAAATATACGCGAAATAATTTGTATTTTTGTGTAATATGACCACAAGATTCGATTTACCTCTCAGGTGCTCCAGCCAGGCCGTCAAGGAAGTGGCTGCAATGGCCGGCACCGAGTTTACCCTGATATACACCAAACCCACTGAACTGCGCTGGGTAAACTGGGGCCTCGAGCGCCTCGAACAGGTGGCTGACTACACTGGCGCAGCCATGTGCTATTCAGACAGGTTCACCCAGGTGGGCTCCGAAGTCTGCGAGGCTCCTGTCATCGATTATCAGCCCGGTTCCCTGCGCGACGACTTCGAGTTCGGCGGCGTCCAGCTCTACCGTACCAGCGTGCTTAAGGCCGCTGCCGCGATGATGAGCGAGAACTACCAGTACGCCGGGCTGTATGACCTCCGCCTCAAGATATCCGAGCTCGGCCGCATAGAGCACGTGAACGAATACCTTTACTACGAGGTGCAGCTCGACACCCGCAGCAGCGGCGAGCGTCAGTTCGATTATGTCGACCCCCGCAACCGTGCTGTGCAGATAGAGATGGAGCATGCATGCACCGAGCATCTGAAGTCGGTAGGCGCCTATCTCGCGCCCGGCGATTACAAGCCCGTCGATATCGAGGAGGGCGACTTCGCCTTCGAGGCCAGCGTGGTAATACCTTGCAGGAACAGGGTGAAGACAATAGCTGATGCCATTCGCTCCGCCCTCGACCAGAAGACCGATTTCCCCTACAACGTCATAGTCGTTGACGACAACTCCACCGACGGTACAGTCGATGTGATCCGCAGTTTCGATGATCCCAGGCTCATCTACATCGCCCAGGATCCCACATACCACGCCATCGGCGGCAACTGGAATGCTGCCCTGCATCATCCCGATTGCGGCCGCTTCGCCCTTCAGCTCGACTCCGACGACGTATATTCAGGCCCCGACACCGTGCAGCGTTTCGTCGATGCCTTCCGCGCGCAAAAGTGCGCGATGGTCATCGGCACCTACCGCATCACCGACTTCGAGCTGAACACCATCCCTCCGGGAATCATCGACCACAAGGAGTGGACCGACGCCAACGGCCGCAACAACGCCCTGCGCATCAACGGACTCGGAGCACCCCGCGGCTTCTTTGTTCCGGTGGCCAGAAGCATCAACTTCCCCACAACCAAGTACGGCGAGGATTACGCCGTGGCACTGCGCATCAGCAGGGACTACCGCATCGGCCGCATCTGGGACGTGATGTACAACTGCCGCCGCTGGTCCGACAACTCCGACGCATCCCTCAGCATAGTCAGGGAAAACGCCAACAATCTTTACAAAGACAGGATACGTACCTGGGAACTTGCAGCAAGAAAGAATAGATAAAACTCCACATATGACAGCAAAGAACTACATAGCCATCGACCTCGGTGCCACAAGCGGCCGCGTGATACTCGCCACCTACAACGGCGAGAACCTCAGCATGGAGACCATTCACCGTTTCCCCACACCGCTCATCAACATCGCAGGCAAGTATTACTGGAACATCTACTCGATATACGACGACATCGTCAAGGGTCTCACCATGGTGGGCCAGAAGGGTGTCAAGGTGGAATCCATAGGCGTCGACACCTGGGGCGTCGACTTCGTATGCGTGGCAAAGGACGGCACCCTCGTCGGCCTGCCCCGTTCATACAGGGACCCTTACACCCAGGACGTTCCCGAAGCATTCTTCAAGAAGATGCCCCGCGAGGAACTTTACAAGCGCACGGGAATACAGATCATGAACTTCAATTCAGTATTCCAGATGTATGCCCAGAACAAGGAGAAGTCCTTCGCGATGGACCGCGCAAAGAAGATACTCTTCATGCCCGACGCCATCAGCTATCTGCTGTCCGGCAAGGCCGTGTGCGAATACACCATACTCTCCACATCGGCTCTCATGAACCCCGTCAAGAAGAAGCTTGACCCCGACGTGCTCGATGTCTGCCGCGTCAAGAAGCGCCGCTTCCCTTCAATAGTCTATCCCGGCAAGAAGATAGGCAGGCTCAACCCGACGCTCGCCGCATCCACCGGGCTCGGCCAGGTGGCAGTGGTGGCCGTAGCCGGCCACGACACCGCGTCTGCGGTTGCTGCCGTTCCCGCAGCAAACGAGCGCTTCGCATACCTCAGCAGCGGCACCTGGAGCCTCATGGGCATCGAGACCAAGGAGCCCATCATCGACGAGCAGATGTTCGATGAGAACTTCACCAACGAGGGTGGAGTAGGGGGCACCACAAGGGTTCTCAAGAACATCACCGGCATGTGGCTGCTCGAGCAGTGCATGGCCAAGTGGCGCTCCGAGGGCCGTGAGTACAAGTATGATGAGGTACACGCCATGGCCGCATCCTGCCCCAAGTGCACCAAGTTCATCGACCCCGACGATCCATCTTTCGCCGCACCCCAGGATATGCCTGCAGCCATCAGAAACTACTGCACGGCGCATGCGCTTGACGTTCCTGCCGACGACGCACATATGGTGCGCCTCATCTACGACTCCCTTGCCGCCAAATACGCCAAGGTGCTCGACTTCCTGCGCAAGATCGCCCCGTTCGACATCGACGTTCTCCACATCATAGGCGGCGGTTCCCAGAATGCCGTCCTCGACCAGCTTACCGCCGATGCCTGCGGCATCACCGTTGTAGCCGGCCCGGCTGAGGGAACGGCTCTCGGCAACGTGATGATCCAGGCCGGCCTCACCCGTGAGCAGCTTGCAAAATCGATTGAAACAAAAACATATAAACCACAGAACTAATATGAAAGAAACAGTAAAGAAGGCATACGAAATCGCCAAGGAACGTTATGCCGCTTACGGTATCGACACCGAGAAGGTGCTCGAACAGCTCCAGGACTTCCACCTCAGCATGCACTGCTGGCAGGCCGACGACGTGTCAGGCTTCGAGAGTGCAGGCGACCTCACCGGAGGCATCCAGGCAACCGGTAACTATCCCGGAAAGGCCCGCAACATCGATGAGGTGCGTGCCGACATCATCAAGGCAAAGAGCCTTATCCCCGGAACCCACCGCCTCAATCTCCACGAGATCTACGGCGACTTCGGCGGCAAGTTCGTCGACCGTGACGAGGTAGGTCCCGAGCACTTCCAGAGCTGGATCGACTGGGCTGCCGAGAACGACACCAAACTTGACTTCAACAGCACATCGTTCTCACATCCCAAGAGCGGCAACCTCTCGCTCTCGAACCCCGACAAGGGAATACGCGATTTCTGGATCGAGCATACAAAGCGCTGCCGTGAGATAGCAAACCAGATGGGTATGGCCCAGGGCGACCCCTGTATCATGAACGTATGGGTGCACGACGGATGCAAGGACCAGAGCGTCAACCATTACATGTACCGCAACTTCCTCAAGGACTCTCTCGACCAGATCTTCGAGGAGGAGATGCCTTACATGAAGGACTGTATCGAGGGCAAGGTATTCGGTATCGGCCTCGAGAGCTTCACCGTCGGCAGTCACGACTTCTACACAGCTTATGCTGCTGCAAACGGCAAGATCCCTACCATCGACACAGGACACTACCATCCTACCGAGAGCCCTGCCGACAAGGTGAGCGCACTGCTTAACTTCGTGCCTGAGCTGATGCTCCACGTGAGCCGTCCCGTACGCTGGGATTCAGACCATGTGACCATCAAGGACGACCCTACACAGGAACTCTTCAACGAGATTGTACGCGCCGGCGCTCTCGAGCGTGTGCACTACGGTCTCGACTACTTCGACGGTGCCATCAACCGCACCGGCGCATATGTGATAGGCAGCCGCGCAGCACAGAAGTGCATGCTCTGCGCACTGCTCGAGCCCACCGAGCTCATCCGCAAGTACGAGCTTGAAGGCAAGAGCTTCCAGGTGCTCCATCTCCTCGAGGAGTTCAAGGCTATGCCCTGGGGTGCCGTATACGACGAGTTCTGCATCCGTAACGACGTTCCCCTCGGCGATGCCGTCATCGCTGAGATCGAGAAGTACGAGGCGGAGGTTACATCCAAACGATAGTACGCGATGGGTGTCACTCTGTCGATCATAATCGGCCTTGCGATCATCGCGGTCGGTGCTTTCTGCCAGTCCAGCAGCTACGTTCCCATCAACAGGATCAAGAGCTGGAGCTGGGAGAGCTACTGGCTTGTGCAGGGCATCTTCGCATGGCTCCTCTTCCCTCTGCTCGGTGCATTGCTCGCCGTGCCTCAGGGTGAGAGCCTCTTTGCAATGTATGCAGCGTATCCCAAGGAGTCGCTGCTGAGCATACTCTTCGGTGTGCTGTGGGGAGTTGGCGGACTTACCTTCGGCCTCTCCATGCGCTACCTCGGCGTTGCACTCGGCCAGAGCATCGCTCTCGGCCTCTGCTCCGGCCTCGGCGCCATCCTCGGCCCCGTGTTCACCGGCAAGACGGGCGACCTCACCACCGCAATATGGGTGGGTGTGGTCGTTACCCTCATAGGTATCGCCATCATAGGCATAGCCGGCGCAATGAAAGCCGCTGCCCTTCCTGAAGAGGAGAAGAAGAAGGCCGTCAAGGACTTCAACTTCGGCAAGGGCCTCATCGTCGCCGTGCTTTCCGGTGTGATGAGCGCATGCTTCTCCATCGGACTCAGCTTCGGTGCCGACCTCCAGTGGGCGGAGACCAGACCAATCTTCGCTTCTCTGCCTGCAACATTGCTCGTCACCTTCGGCGGATTCCTGACCAATGCCGTATACTGCCTTTCACAGAACGCAAAGAACAGGACGTTCGGCGACTACAAGCAGGGTTCCCTCTGGGGCAACAACATCATCTTCTGTGCACTGGCAGGTCTGCTGTGGTACAGCCAGTTCTTCGGCCTCAGCCTCGGCAAGGGCTTCCTCGAAGGCAAGAGCGCCGTTCTGCTCACCTTCAGCTGGTGCATACTCATGGCACTTAACGTAACCTTCTCCAATGTCTGGGGCATCGTCCTCAAGGAATGGAAGGGCGTATCCAGAAAAACCATCATCGTGCTCCTGGCCGGCCTTGCCGTGCTCATCTTCAGCACATTCTTACCTCAATTGATATGATAAAGCAGATTCAGCAGGTCGCAGAGGTTGCCGGCTATCTCTGGCAGAAGGGATGGGCCGAGCGTAACGGCGGCAACATCACAGTAAACATAACGGACGAGATCGACGAGGCGATGAAGCATCGCCCTGCCATCGCAGGGCCTTTTGCCATCGGCGTGACCCTTCCTTATCTCAAGGGATGCTTCTTCTATGCAAAAGGCACGGGCAAGCGCATGCGCGACCTTGCCCGCGAGCCCATGAAGAACGGCGCCATCATACGTATAACCGACGATTGCGCCCACTACGAGATAATAGCTGATGAGGTCGTTATGCCAACATCTGAGCTCCCCAGCCATCTCAGCGTGCATAACTACCTGATTGCCAAGGGCTCTCCCTATAAGGCATCACTGCATACACATCCCATCGAACTGGTCGCCCTGACCCACTCCCAGAAGTGGATGGAGAAGGACGTGGCAACCAAGGTCCTCTGGTCGATGATACCCGAGACCAAGGCGTTCTGTCCCCGCGGCCTTGGAATGGTTCCCTACATGCTTCCCGGCAGCGTGGAGCTTGCAGACGCCACGATCAAGACCATCGACGACGACTATGACGTCGTGATGTGGGAGAAGCATGGTGTATTTGCAGTCGACGTCGACATCATGTCGGCCTTCGACCAGGTGGACGTTCTCAACAAGGCCGCACTCATCTACATCGCCTCCCGCGCTTTGGGTCACGAGCCCGAGGGTATGACCGACGCGCAGCTTGCAGAGATGTCAAAGGCATTCAATCTTCCTAAATAATGAAAATCCGTCACGCACTCCTGGCTCCGGCCCTCCTGCTCTCCTCACTTGTGTGCGGAGCGCAGATGCATTGGGTCGACCCGTTCGAACTTGGCGCCCAGGTGCATAACCAGGGGTGGGTGGAACTGAATCAAAGCTACGTAAGGCTCCCGGACAAGGCACACGGTGTCGTTCCCGAGAGCGTGTGGGGCCTCAGCCGCAACTCGGCGGGCCTGAGCCTTGTATTCAGAAGCAATTCTCCAGAGATCAGCGTAAGCTACAAGGTCGCCGGGTCGCTGGCCATGTTCCACATGCCATCCACCGGCACCTCCGGCATCGACCTGTATGCGACCGACGTTGACGGCGGCATCCGCTGGTGTGCTCCGAAGTTCACCGCAAAGTTCACCGAGGAAGAAATCCGCTACGACTACCAGGACCTGACATATGATCCTGCCGGAAGCTCATATGAGTATCATCTGTATCTGCCGCCATACAATACGGTGGAATGGCTGAAGATAGGAGTTGCCGAAGGTGCGTGCCTGGAGTTCTGCCCGGTCGGTACTGAGAAACCCGTCGTGCTTTATGGCACGAGCATTGCACAGGGAGCATGCGCCAGCAGGCCCGGCAATGTATGGCCGAACATTGTGGAGCGCGAACTGGGGTTGCCACTTGTCAACCTTGGCTTTTCAGGCAGCGGCAAACTCGAACCGGAACTGTTCGAGCTGCTGTCGGAGATAGATGCCCGCATCTACATCATCGACTGCATGCCCAATATGACCGGCCTGCCCGGGAAGATATTCGACCGTATTATTGCCGGAGTGAAGATCCTTCGCAAGCACCATGACTGCCCGATCCTGCTCGTAGAGCACAGCGGATACGTAAATGAGCTGACCAACGAGAAGCGCGGCGAGTCATACAAGGTGACAAACAGGGAACTCTGGCGGGCATACGTCGAGTTGCTGTCTTCCGGTGAGACGGATATTTATTATTTGACACACGACCAGATAGGTCTTGGCATGGACGGCATGGTCGAGGGTTCGCATCCGAACGACCTCGGCATGCGCCACCAGGCTGATGCGGTCGAGAATAAATTAAAGGAGATATTGAAATGAAGAAAGTATTGGTAATTGCGGCGGCGATAGTGATTGCAAGTGCAATGCTGCCGATTTCAGTGGCAAAGTTCAAGTCATACGACAGAACCGTCGACGTCAAGGGCCTTTGCGAGAGGGAAGTGATGGCCGACAAGGTCATCTGGCCCCTTACCTACAAGGTGGTAGGCGATGACCTCGCCGATGTCATCGCCCAAACTGAGAAGAACAACAAGATCATTGTCGACTTCCTGGTTTCCGGCGGAATCCCCGAGGCGCAGATCAATGTTGCCGCTCCTGAGATTTCAGACAAGTTCGCGTCAGAGTACGGCACCAACGACAGAGTCTACAGATTCCTTTCCACAAGCGTGATCACCGTCTGCACCGAGATGGTCGACGGCGTGCTGGAGCTTCAGTCAAGACAGGCTGAACTGATGAAGAAGGGCATCACCTTCTCAGTCAACAGCTGGGAGAACTCGGTCCAGTTCAAGTTCGAGGCTCTGAACCGCATCAAGCCTGAAATGATCGAGGAGGCAACTGCAAACGCACGTGCTGCGGCCAAGAAGTTCGCCCAGGACTCCGACAGCAGGCTTGGCAAGATCAAGACCGCCACACAGGGTACCTTCAGCATCGAGGACCGTGACTCCAATACTCCTCAGGTCAAGAAGGTCCGCGTGGTAACCTACGTTACCTATTATATTAAGAACTAATCTTTATGGAACAGGGCAGGGAGCGGACGATAACCCGTGTGACGTTCTGGGGTGCGGTGGCCAATCTGGCTCTCTCCGCACTCAAGTTCGCTGCCGGACTCGTGGGACGAAGCTCGGCCATGGTGGCCGATGCCGTCCACTCCCTGACCGACCTTATCAGCGACGTAATAGTCATTGTCATGGTCAAGGTCTCATCCAAGGAACAGGATGAGGGACACGATTACGGCCATGGCAAGTTCGAGACACTGGCCACCGCCGCCATAGCCCTGTTGCTTGTCGTCGTGGGCGCCAGACTGATGGCCGGCGGAGTGGAGAAGATCCGCTTCGCCATCGGCGGAGGCGAGCTTGAGGTGCCCGGCAGGATAGCCCTCTGGGCCGCCCTCCTCTCCATAGTGGTCAAGGAAATCCTGTATCAATGGAATGCACGTGTGGGCCGCAAACTTGGCAGCCCGGCTATGATCAGCAATGCCTGGCATCACCGTACGGACGCATTGTCGTCCGTGGGTGCAGCCCTGGGCATTGGTGGTGCGTTGCTGTTCGGCGGCAAGTGGGCCATACTTGACCCTATAGTCTGCTGTGCGATAAGCATCTTCATCTTTGTCGTCGCCATCAAGATGGCTCTGCCCGCCATTGGAGAGCTCACCGAGGCCTCACTCCCTGAAGAGATGGAGAACAGAATAGTCGATATCCTCATGTCCGTCGAAGGCGTCGACAATGTCCACGCCCTCAAGACACGCCGTAACGGCCCCAACATCATAGTGGAGGCCCATATAGTGGTGAATCCCGAGATGAGTGTGTCGGAGGCGCACCGCCTGACTGAAATAGGGGAGACTCTCCTTCGTGAGGAGTACGGAGCAGGCACGCATATCAGCCTGCATGTCGAGCCTTCGGTGGAATCAGATTAAGCGTTGAAGAAGGCCAGCAGCCTTGAAGTGAATTCCGGGTCTTCGTCATAAGCGGCGTGACCCTTGCCAGGGTAGCAGAAGTACGGGCAGCCGAGTTTGTCTGCTATTTCCCTGGAACCCTGTCCCGAGAGGACGGTGTCATCCTCGACACCGAATACCGATACCGGACATTTTATTTCCTGCAGCCTGTCATACACATCGAAGTCGGCGGTGGCTACGGAAAGAATGCCGAAGCGCCGCATATCTTCCTGTGAGCCAGACTTCTCGATGACCCTGAACGCCCTCTCATTCCTGCTGAAGAATTCGGGGGAATATACCTTTTTGAAGACTGAGCGGTTCAGCGCCACCGGATCGTCCTGATTCGAAAGTTCCACCCATTCGGCCATTGTCTCACGGCTCATGGTGTTCTGCCTTGAAAGGGTGGAGGCTACTGCCAGTTTGTGCACGAGTTCCGGATGCCTGATGGCCAGGGCAAGAGCTATCATCCCGCCTTGCGAGGCGCCGTAGATATCGGCGTCGGATATACCCAGGGCCTGCAGCATTGTGGCGGTGTCGTCCGCCATGTCGATGACGGTGTAACCTGGCTGGATGTCACGCTTCCTGTCGATCAGATAAACTGTGTGGGTGCTGCAGAACTGGGAGAAAGCCCGCGCCACAGCGCCCGCGGCCATCAGGACGGACGTCACGCTCATCCCCGGCAGGATGACCAGGGCGCGCGGGCCGTCACCGAAGGTGGCGTAGTCGATGGAAAACGAGCTGCAAGTATAATTCCTGATATCGGTGGACATAATTCAAGGTTGTTTGAACAAAGATAGTGCTATTTATGTATATTTGTTCCTGTATGTCGAAGATGCGTTCAAACAGCGGAGCCTTGTCGGGGACTTTCAGCCTTCCGATGCTTGTCGCCATTGCTGTGGTGCTCATCTGGGGCGAGACTTTCATCTCCACCAAGGTCATCATCAGCCACGGCCTCATGCCGGCCGATATCTTCTTCTACCGCTTCACCCTGGCATACGCCTGCATATGGATAATCTCTCCCAAAAAGCTCTGGTGCACCTCCGTCGCTGACGAGCTTACCATGCTCGCCCTTGGCTTCTTCGGAGGGTCGGCCTACTTCCTTACAGAGAATACGGCACTGAAGTTGTCGACTGCTTCCAATGTGGGAATCCTGGTGTGCAGCGCACCTCTGCTTACTGCGTTGATCCTGTCAATTTTCTATAAGGACGAGCGTATGAGCTGGCGGCAGCTGGCCGGTTCGCTGGTGGCTTTCGTGGGCGTTGCGCTGGTCGTCCTTAACGGCGAGCTGGTGCTTCAGCTCAACCCTCTCGGTGATGCGCTCGCAATCGGCGCGGCGGTAACCTGGGGCTTCTATTCGCTGTTCATGAAGCGTGTGTCCGGCAGATACGACGTGCGCTTCATCACCCGCAAGGTGTTCGCCTACGGACTGATAACCATCATCCCGTATTTCATATTCGTCAAGCCTCTCGACTGCCGCGCGGAGATCCTGAGGCAGCCGCAGGTATGGGGCAATCTCGTCTATCTCGGTATAGTAGCATCGCTGCTGTGCTTCGTGCTCTGGAACTGGTGCCTGCAGAAGCTGGGCACGGTCAAGACCACCAACCTCATATATTGCCAGCCGTTCTTCACAATGCTCATTGCTGCTGCCGTGCTGGGGGAGAGGATCACCTGGATGGCGATACTCGGCACCGCCGTCCTGATGGCCGGCATGATGCTCATGGTATATACGAAAAAGCGGTGAGTCCTTGCGGATTCACCGTTTCTTGTGGAGATGCCGAGAGTCGAACTCGGGTCCAAACAAAGCCCCAAAAAGCTTTCTACACGCTTATTCCTTCTTTGATTGTCGGCCGCCGTACGAGAAAGGACACCCTTAGCGGAAGCTTATCCTCTGAATCTTAGCGGGGAATAGAGGCGTCCGCCCCGTGCATCCGGTTTTGATGATACCCCTTGATCCGCCAGAACCGGCCTAATGGCTGGAGGGATATACGTTCGAACGCAACCTAGGCGCCCGAATTAATGCCAGAGCCCTGTGGGAATTAGCAAGCGTATGAATAATTGTAGTTGCCAGTTAATGGCTTGAAGACTGGGATTAACGGGCCAATCTCCCACTCCCGGCGTGCTTACCTTCCAAAGTCAGTGCTGTCAAAACCAGAACATCCCCGGGAAAATAAAGTGCGGAAAGACAGGGATTCGAACCCTGGAACCGCTTTGGGCGGTCACACGCTTTCCAGACGTGCCTCTTCAGCCACTCGAGCATCTTTCCGAAAAAATAATTGACAAGGGGCACGATGTTCCATCGGAAGGGAAGCCACACCTCTATCCACATTCGTCAGGAAACATAATGCCGGACTTGTCAATAGCGCGGGCAAATCTTGAACTTTGCCCATGCCTGGATTCCTTATGCAATATCTGCACCAGAAACCGGGGACAAAGGTAATATTATTTTGGAATAATGAAAAAAATATTTTCACAAAAAACTTAAGAAAAAATTTGCAGATTCAAATTAAAGTACTACCTTTGCATCCGCAATCAAGAAACGCTCGGGAGCTTAGCTCAGTTGGTTTAGAGCGTCTGCCTTACAAGCAGAGGGTCGGGGGTTCGACTCCCTCAGCTCCCACAAAAAAGAGATCGGATTTTTCGGTCTCTTTTCTTTTTGTATACTGAGGCTGGTATAATTGACAAAAACGGTTGGTCCCGGCAACACATGCTACCTGATCTTCGCCAGACTGCTTGTCGCAGGGGCTGACTTTTGACATTAGGGGGAAAATGCCTATCTTTGATAGGATACAACTCTTTTTATGAAATCTATCATCAATAACACCGTTTTGTCCGCAGCTTCATTTTTGCTTGCGGCTGTTCTTAGTGTGACTGCCTCGGCAGCACCCAAATCAAAAACCATCAATATTAAATCTCCCAACGGAGAGACAGAAGTGATTGTCACCGTTGCCGGTGACATCAAGTATGACCTCATCAGCAGGGGTGAGAAGCTTATGTCCGGCAACAAGGTCGCCCTGCATCTTACCGACCGCACACTCGGAGAGCAGGCGGTAGTCAGCAAAAGCAAGATTACAGAGGTCAGACAGACCGTCCGCCCCGACTTCAAGTTGAAGTTCGCTGAAGTGGAGAACAACTACAACCTCCTTACCTTGACACTCAAGGGCGGCTATTCGATTCTATGGAGAGTATATGATGACGGCATGGCCTACCGTTTCGTCACCAGTCTGCCGGGCGAGATCGAGGTTCTCAGCGAGGACGCCCAGTTCAACATGACAGGGTCGGAGACTCTCGTAGGGCAGATTGCCAGGAAAATCGAGACCTCGTGCGAGGAAGTTTATTCCACAGTGAATTCTTCCGAGATCACATCCGACCAGATATGGGAGGTTCCTTTCATCGCCACATATCCGGCGCAGAAGGTCCTGGTGAGCGAATTCGACCTTGAAGACTACCCGGCTCTCTTCATGAAGCCTTGCGGGGAGAAATCCATCAATGCATATCATTCCCCGAATCCGGCGAAGGTCGAGCCCGATGGCGACAGGCGTCAGGAAGTTCTCGAATACAGCAAATGGATAGCACGTACCTCCGGCACAAGGGAGTTCCCCTGGAGATATGTTCTCGTAACTCAGGACGACCGCGCTCTGGCAGAGAACGCCATGCCTGTAAGACTTGCTCCCAAGTCAAAGATTGACATCTCGTGGATCAAGCGCGGAAAGACCACCTGGGACTGGCTTAACGGCACACCCTTCGGGCCGGGCATCGACTTCGTTGGTGGAATCAATCTTGAAACTTATAAGTATTACTCCGATTTCGCCCAAAGGAACGGCGTAGACTATATCCTGCTCGACGAAGGCTGGGCCCTCGATACCGAGAATCCCTATGACACCACTCCTGAGCTGCACCTTCCTGAACTGATCAGTTATGCCGGTGCAAGGGGTGTCGGAGTCATGCTCTGGCTGCCCTGGCTTACAGCCGAGAACAATATCGACAAGATGTTCGCCACTTTCGAGGAATGGGGTATCAAAGGCGTGAAGATCGATTTCATGGACCGTCTGGACCAGTGGATGGTGAACTACTACGAAAGAGTGGCAAAGGAAGCCGCCGAGCATCATATCGTCGTCCTGTTCCACGGAGCATTCCACCCCAGCGGCCTCGAGTACCGCTATCCCAACGTCCTTTCATATGAAGGCGTGAGAGGTCTGGAGTACTGCAGGAACTGCACTCCAGACAATACCGCATTCCAGCCGTTCATCCGCAATGCGGTTGGCCCCATGGACTTCACCCCCGGTATGATGGAATGCCGCCAGCCCGAGCATTATGGCGGCGGACGCCCCGAGACTCCCGCTGTGGGCACAAAGGCATCCCAGCTCGCGCAGATCGTGGCCTTCGAGTCCGGTATTCAGATGCTTGCCGACAACCCTTGCCGTTATGACATGTACCCCGACTGCCGTGACTTCATGTGCGGCGCTCCTGTAGAATGGGATGATACAAAGGTTCTGTCTGCAAAGCTGGGCGAGTACTACGTAGTTGCAAAGCGCAGCGGAGATGTATGGTACATCGCAGGACTCAACAACTCCACCGCCCGCGATGTCGAGATCGACCTGGGCTTCCTTGGCACTGGCAGGAAGTGGACTATGTCTTCGTTCACCGATGGCCCCGTGGCTGACAGAATTGCCATGGACTACCGTCACAGCGAGTCTGAAGTCGACGGTTCACAGAGCCTCACAATCCACATGTCGCGTAACGGAGGCTTTGCCGCACAGATCAAGTAACTTAGTAATTTAAGATGTTCGTAAGGAAGTCAAGGATGATACCTATGACTTCCTTACGTTTTTTTATGATGAGATGGTTCTCGCCATTCACGATGTGCATCTGTGAATTCGAGTAGATCCCGTCATATTTCTCGCTGCACCAGAGGGGGACTGTGCCGTCGTCTGAGCCGTGAATGATGCAGACGGGACCTTGATAGTTCTCTGATACTCCGTATATATCAAGCTCCTGTGTCTGAATCATATAGTTTCTGCCAAGCTTGAAGTGGTGGAAGCACTTGATGTATTCGGGCGGGTCCTGCGGGTCGAAGCTGTTGCCGAAGAAGCGCCCGCCCTGGCAGGCCTCCTTGATCACGGCGCCCGGCGCGAGAAGGATCAGAGCCCCGGGCTCTATCCCTTCTGCCCCGGCTGTCATGCTGGCGATGACCCCGCCCTGCGAGTGTCCGAGCAGCGATATCCCGCTGACGTAGGGGAGAGCTGCGGCGTAATCCCAGATTGCCTTAGCGTCCGCGAGTTCGTTAGCGATGGTCATATCTATCATCTTCCCCTCGCTGTTGCCGTGGCCGTCGAAGTCGAAGCGGATTGATGCAATCCCTTCCTTCGCGAGCGCCTTTGCGATGTTGGGCATAGGAGGATAATCCTTGCTTGAGAAGATCCCGTGCATCAGTATGACCATATGGCAGCTGTCCTTCTCCGC
This sequence comes from Candidatus Cryptobacteroides sp., assembly GCA_045640445.1. Taxonomy (GTDB): domain Bacteria; phylum Bacteroidota; class Bacteroidia; order Bacteroidales; family UBA932; genus Cryptobacteroides. The sequence goes on from JAZUFA010000057.1 coordinate 17,902, forward strand.
GTCAAAGCCCTTCGGCAGGGTAACTTTCATTGAAAGCCCGCCCTGCGGACCGCTTACAGCATATTCCCGACCCTGCGCGGGAGATGCGATGATGATGCAGAAAAGCGCTGATGCTATTGAAAGGAAGAGTTTGTGAGTGCGCATATTATCAAAGGTTTCTATGTCAAAGATAACATTATTCCTGATATTTGCGTCTTTGCGGACAGCGCATGCGCAGCCTGGCAAAAATAAGACCTGCACACAATTGAGCGTGCAGGTCTTTTTGTTATATGCCGTTGATTATTCTTCGTAATAATATATTGTAATAGCTTTGAGCTTTCTGTGGCCACCAGTTGATGTGCTGCCAGGCACTTTCCCTATTGTGAATGTGATTTCTTTGGTTGCATCACCGTCAGAGGCCGTCCATGTGCCTGTGCCGTCATTGTCTCCCTTGCAGTCTGTATAGGTGCCGATTTCATTTCCATCTCCATCAGGAATTGTGGTGATAACATTCTTACTTGCAGCCACGGATGTTAATTCAATCCTGGCCATGGCTGTTTTACCGGTTACGGTTATCAAGTTCCCGTAATAGCAGCGGACAGATGTACCGGAAAAATAATACTTGGGCCCATTTTGCGCGTAAGCACCTTTGTCAAATGATATGGAAAAGTTATCGTCAATAGTGACAGGAGATATTTCACCCATGTCTTGTTGGTTGTTGTACTCCTGCGCTGAAAAATCGAATGTCACTGATACGAGCTGCGGTTCTTCCCATTTGTTGTCAGGAATCTCCTGGGTGAAGACCATATTGATGCAGTTGCGTCCGTCCGTAAGGTCAAGCGTAGTCGGGTTCGTGTACTTGGCAATCTTGCCGTCAGCTCTCATGAAAGTTATTTCCAGGCCTTTGTACTCGTCGGGGAAAACGACTGCATAGTAAAAGCCGCCATTGACGAAGTCGTTCTCCAGGGTCAGCTTGCCTGCTTCTTCCTCCATAGATGTGATAACAGGATGGCCTTCGTTCATATATACGATGCAATCGCCGGCGAAAGCCTTGTCTGACTTGATCTTGATTGCTTTGATGTCGTCGTTCATAATCTCAAAGCCCAGCAGGGTACCTGCATTGTAGAACTTGGCGGTATTGTCGACGGTCTCAGAAAGTGCGATATTGGCCATGGGGTCGAAGCCACCCTGCACAGGGTACTGTGTGCTGGGAAGGACGGTGCTTATGATGCCTTCACTTATGACAGCTTCTTCGTTGGCGGGGAAGAGGGCATACTGGCTTTCGATACTCTCTCCGAATGAGAATTCTGCGCTGATGCCGTCCTTTGATACCGAGGTCTCAGATGAAATATGGGGAACCCCTTCATAGTCGAATGCGACAATTGCGTCCTCGGAAGTCCATCTTACCTGATAGCCGGAGGTGAGTGCGGTCTTGGTCACCTCCTCGTAATATGCCTTGAGGACTGTGCCTGATTCGTTGTTGCCGTTAATTATGACATTCTCCTTCTTGCATGAGGAAAGAGCAGCCATCGATGCGATGACGAGAACGGAAAGTATGATAGATTTTTTCATGATCATTGCAGTTTAAGGTTATGACCAACTCTCCATACCGTCCCAGTTCTCGGGGGCGTTATACCGTTCTCCAGTGCTCTCGGCAAGGATTCCGTTTTCAACTTGTAAGTCAATCACATTACATTCCGGGCTCTGATACAGGCCCTTTTTTGAAAATTCTTCTTCCATTTTTTGTTCGATTTTTTAACCGCACAAAATTAAGCGCTTGCATGGACTTGCTTGCGGAAGATTTTCGCCAGTAACGTGACAATCGTCGGAACATGATTGCAAAAAGAAACTCGCCATTCCATCAGTATAGAATGGCGAGTATACATTAGCACCACTGGCCGAAGCCGTCTGCGGTGTCTTCTCCGTCAGATTTTCTCGGCGACGTCAGAGAGGCTGCCTGCGCAGGCGAGGACCTCGTCCTTGATTGCCTGGGTCTTGTATTCCAGGCTCTCGGCAGTGAGTACCGTCGCTTCCATGAGCACTGCCATCAGAAGGCCGCGCTTGTCGTCCTCCTTCACGAGCAGGTATGCGTTTGCGGCTTCGGCAAGCCTCCCGTAGAAATCAGCCTTGCTGAAATAGGTGATCACGTCAAAGAGCCCCTCTTTGAACTGCGCCATAAGCCAGCTGAGTTCCTGTGCGTATTTAGTCTCCACCACGATCGGAGGATTGTTTTCGGGAATGAACTCGTCCTCTATGTCATCCGTCACGATTACGCTGTCCTGGTTGAAAAGCATGCTGCCCATCGCCAGGGCTGAGATGTCCGCGCTCAGGACCTTCCCGCGGAGTTCCTTCAGGCAATCGATGGGGTTGACCCTGCTGAATGAATGTCTTGCCATTTATTCTACGTTGTTTGATTTCTTCAGTGTAATAAGTGTGATTTCCGGCCTTGCGCCTATGCGGGCGGGGAAGATGGTCTCACCCAGGCCGATGTTGACGTACAGGTTCTGATTCCCCTTTGTGTAGAGCCCGCGGTACTGCTTGAACAGGTAGCGGCTGGGGCACCAGCCCGGCAGGGAGAACTGCATGGCGTGCGTATGGCCCGACAGGGTGAGGGGAATGTCCTTCCCGACGACCTCCAAGTCCCAATGTGTGGGGTCATGGCTCAGCAGGATGCGGAAGCACCCGTCGGTGCCCCGCATTGCGGCCTCCAGATCTCCGTGGGAAGGGAAGTGCTCTGATGCAGAGGTGTTCTCCACTCCTATGATTGCAATAGAGTCTCCTGCATGTTCGAGGACGTGGCTTTGGTTCAGCAGCAGATCCCATCCGAGCGCCCTCTCGCGCGATATCAGGGCTTCAACCTTTGCCTGTCTCGCAGATTCGTCGATGCCGTTCCTGTCATCTGAATAGATGTGGTAGTCGTGGTTTCCCAACACCGAATATACCGGGCCCTTGATGCCCTTCAGTATCTCAAACATGCTGTCTGTCTCACTTACATCCGTAGTGATGAGGTCGCCCGTGAAACATACAATGCCCGCATCGAGCGCGTTGATCTTCTCCACAGCCCTCTGCAGCGACTCCGGCCTCCTTGCAAAAGATCTCAGATGAATGTCGGACACCTGCACTATCCTGAACCCGTCAAACGCCTCGGGCAGTTCGGCTGACTCCACCGTCACCTCCTTCACCTTATACCAGTCCCGTTCGAAGAATGTACCGTATGCGACTGCGATAACCGGAATGAGCAGCGACAGAAGCCCCCAAAGGAATACAGTCCTGAACCTGGCCGTGCCCAGAAGTGCACATATGCCCGCAACGGCCGCGTCCGCCGCCGCAAGGATCACCCAGCATATGATGAACAGCATTCCAGTTATTATGACTTCGTAACTCATCTGAATACAAAGATGCTCACTTTTGGCCAATATTCCTATTCTGATGTGACCCTCAAACTTTTAGGGGGCACTTCCACTCGATAACTCAATATGTTCAGCAGCCGCGAGTGTTTCATCCTAAGAGCTCTCCATCTTTTATCTATTAAAGTCCTGCCCTTTGGTAAACCCATTGGAAAGGACTAATTTTGTATCCAGAATTGAAAATCAGCGAATAATATGATAGACAAGACTATCACAACGAAAGTATTGAGTATGAAAAAGATATTTACCATAGCGGCCATTGCCGCAGCAACTGTCCTATCAGCCTCCTGTGCAAAGGAGATAGAAGGAGAATTTCAGAAAGAAGGCATCATCGCCCACGCAAGCCTTCAGCCCGTGGAAGCGACCAAGGCTATCGGCGAGTACAGCTATAATATTGTCTGGGAAGAGAATGACAAAATCGCCGTTCTTGACAAGGACAACAACAAGGCTTCATTCAAGTTGACCACAGGAGCAGGAACCACCACCGGAACCTTCCAGCAGGAAGGCACTGATGCTCTGACCGCACCCCTTACTGCATATTACCCTGCATCGGTGGTCGCAGAAGACAAGTCCCTTGTCTGGCCTGCAACACAGGCCGACGTGAAGAATATCTCCAATGTCCCGATGACGACAAGCTCACAGACCGCCACAGGTGGCGTGAACTTTGCCTTCAAGCACCTTGGCAGTGTGCTGCAGCTCGTCCTCACCGCCAAGAACGGAGAAATCAACGTCAAGCAGATTGACATTACCGCCGACCAGGGATTGAGCGGAGCGTTCACCGTCGAGAATGGTGCGGCAGTAATCAGCAGCGCCGGAACAACAATCACCACCGGCGACATATCCGACAAGAACATCAAGTTGTCAGCTACCGCCTCCTACCTGAACTTTGCCGTTCCGTCTGGCTCCTTCACCAACTTCGCGATAACCATCACAGACACCAACGATAAGGAATACAGCCTTTCAGCAGCCAGCCTTACCTTGAATCGCGCGATGGTAAACAAGGTGACCTTCGCAATGGATGCCAAGGACCCTGCCGTATTCGAGGTGAATGTCAACGGACATACTGTAAGAGTGAAACTGTCAGATGATGTTGTCGCTCACGATGTGATTGTAGACGCCTATGCTGATGGTAACAATGCCATTGTCAGTGCGTTTTCAAAATCCGGCCAGCACCTTAAATGTACCATGTCCGACGGAGAGTTTTGCAGCAGCCAGAGCAAGACAAGCAACATGGCCTATACTTTCACCCTTTCCGACATCACAGAAGATACCACTGCAACTATCGGATATGCAAAAGAATTGAGCATATCTGTCAGTCCGGAGAATTCTGGTACTGTCGAGATAACAGGTGAAGCCTACGAAGGTGAGATAGCCGCTTTGAAGGCAATTCCCGCATACAAGTACGGATTCGACGCGTGGCTGGACAAGGACGGCAATCCTTTGTCCTGTGAAGAGGAGACATATTCGAATGTCCGTCTTTCTTCTGGCTGCACGAGCGTCAAATTCAAGGAGAATCTGATTCTTGATGGAGTCTTCTCCATTGCAGATGACCACATTGGCAATGTCAGGAAGGTCCGGTTCACAAGAGGTAATCTGTATTTGGAAGATTATCCTGAATGCAAGATTGAGCAGCGCCAATATGAATATGGCACCTCTTTCCCGTCATATCCCATTTCCCACTTCATGTGGTGCAACAATATCAGCGACGCGGTACAACAGCGTTATGAAGATGCTTGGTATAGACAAGAACCCTTCTTCACGGAGATCAATTTCTCTGTCAGCGGCTTCAGTGAAAATCAATGCCGTACGCTCACAAATGAGGAGTGGCAGTATCTGTTCAGCTATGGGTTCTATGCTAACGATGCCCGTCGCGATAAATACTTGCTTGGCGTAGAGGTATGCGGAAATGAGAATTGTGTTGTACTCCTGCCAGATAATTGGATATGGGGTTCAAATGAAAACAAAAAGGAATACAACTATGTTGAATGGAAGCACATGGAGGCCGCAGGAGCAGTGTGCCTGCCCGCTGCCGGCTATCGCGATGGAGAGAATAGCAGTACGACCATCGAACACGCCAACGTCGTCGGCTACTACTGGTCCACAACTCCGTCTGGCGAAAGCGCCTATTACTTGTGGTTTGACTATTTTGACGTCTATTTGGACCACGCAATAAGCCGCGGTATGGCTGAGTCCGTCCGCCTTGTCGTAGATGTAAAATAACAAATCCTTTATACATCAATAAGCCGTGTATCATCAGATATACGGCTGTATTTGTATCTGAAAGGGATTGAGTTTGTCGCGGCTAACCATTCATCCAGCTGCATACATGGTGAAAAGCAATCGAGAACTCAATGTTGACTTTTTGCTACGTTCGGAGGCGATATCGTAGCATTTTGCGACTCTAACACTGAGCGGACTAAACATATTGATTTCGTCGCGGCTAACCGTCTAACTTGTCACAAATGTCTGGAAAAGAATTAGTGAATTCGGAGGGATACCAGCGCGTGGACTTCCACATCCGCAGCTACGGCTACTCAGTCCGCGCGGTGCCTCTTGGTGTTCTTGCCCGGTCTGTTTTTATGAGAATCGGGCAGATGGCGGGCAAAAGTAAAGGAAAACCCCTCTAGAATTGCTTCTAAAGGGGTTTTTGTGACTCCAACAGGACTCAAACCTGTAACCTTTTGATCCGTAGTCAAATGCTCTATTCAATTGAGCTATGGAGCCGTTACCAACCGGAATACCGGCGTTATTTTACTTGCGCTTTGCTTCCTTGATGCGAGCCTTCTTACCAGCGAGGTTGCGGAGGTAGAAGATACGAGCGCGACGAACTTTACCGTACTTGTTGACTTCGATCTTCTCAATGAACGGAGACTCGTAAGGGAAAATCCTTTCAACACCGACACCGTTGGAAATCTTGCGAACGGTGAAAGTTCTTGTGAAGGGAGTAGCACCGCTGATCTGGATAACTACGCCGCGGAAGTCCTGGAGACGCTCCTTGTCACCCTCTTTGATACGGTAGGTGATTGTGATGGTATCACCGGCCTTGAACTCGGGGTATGAAGCTGTTTTGTTCTGTGAGAAAGCCTTCTCAACTACATTCATCAAATCCATGTTTCAATCTTTTTGAATCGCAGCGTCATCAAACCGTTAGACGAGAGGCTGCATTTTTTGTGGACGCAAAGATAGGAACTTTTTGCCAATTCACAAAACTATTTTAAAAATATTTGCTTTCCTTCTCGAAGAGGTCCTTGTCGTCGCGGTTAGGATCGGGCTTTACGCTGCTTGATTTGCCAAGCTGCTCCACGAGTTCCTTCTCGCTCCTGCTAAGCCTGCGGGGAACCCATACCATTATTTTAATATAGAGGTCGCCCTTGTCATAGCCTCCGTTTATGCTGGGAAGGCCCTTGCCGCGCAGTTTCTTGACTGTTCCTGACTGGGTGCCGGGATCAAGTTTGAGTTTATAAGGTCCGTCGAGAGTGGGGATGCTCAGCTCGCATCCGAGCATGGCGTCGGTGATGCTGATCCACTGAGAGTAGAACAGGTTCTCGCCTTCACGCTTGAGCTGGGGATGTTCGATCTCGTGAATAACGATGAGCAGGTCGCCGTTCACGCCGCCGCTGGGGGCTGAATGGCCCTCGCCACGGATAGGAATCTGCATTCCATCCTCCACGCCTGCGGGGATGTGTACCTTTACCGTTTCCTTCACGCGGGTGAGTCCGGTGCCACCACATTTGCGGCAGGGGTTCTCGATCTTCTTGCCCGTTCCGTTGCAGTGAGGGCAGACGTTGTATGTTATCTGCCTGCCGAACAGGGTGCTGCGCACGGTCTGCACCTGGCCTGTGCCGTTGCAGGTAGGGCAGGTCTTGATGTCGGAAGAGTTCTTGGTGCCCTTGCCGCCGCAGTCGGGACAGGGACGGTTGCGCTCGAGTGTGACCTCCTTGTCGCAGCCCTTGCCGATCTCCTCCAGGGTGAGCTTGACGCTTGTGCGTATGTCGCGGCCACGCTGGGTGCGGGGACCTCTGCTTCCGTTGCTGCCGCCGCCGAACCCGAAGGCATCGCCGAAGTTGAAACCTCCGAACGAACCGCCGCCGAATGCACCTCCGAACAGATTGTTAAGGATGTCGTTCAGGTTTCCGAAGCCCTGGCTCCAGTCCTGGCTGGCTGCGCCGTCCACTCCGGCGAAGCCGAACTGGTCGTAGCGTGCCTTTTTGTCAGGGTCGCTCAGGATCTCGTATGCTTCGGTGGCTTCCTTGAACTTCTCCTCCGCCTCCTTTACTTCGGACTCGGGGTGGGATACCCAGCGGTCGGGATGCCATTTGAGGGCAGCCTTGCGGTAAGCCTGCTTTATTTCATCGGCGCTGGCTCCTTTCTGGAGCCCGAGCACCTCGTAGTAATCTCTTTTTTCTGCCATTTTGTATTATGCGCCTACTACAACCTTGGCATATCGCAGGATTTTTCCTCCGAGGAGATAGCCCGTCTGCAATACGTCGATTACCTTGCCTTTGAGATCCTCGGAGGGAGCGGGGAACTGTGTGACAGCCTCGTGGAAGTCGGTGTCGAATTCCTTGCCCTTTGCGTCGATGATCTCAAGGCCGCGGCCTTTGAGGTAATCCATTAACTTATTATAAATCAGAGTAGTGCCTTCTTTTGCGGCCTCGTCTGATGAGGTGGCGAGCATCTTCATCGCACGCTCGAGGTCGTCCAGGACGGGAAGCATTCCCTTGATGGTGTCGGCTGCTGCGTTGTTCACGAGAGCCAGCTTCTCCTCGGCACTGCGGCGGCGGAAAGTCTCGAACTCCGCCATAAGACGCAGGTAGTCGTTCTTGCTTTCTGTCACCTTTGCGGTGAGCTCCTCTATCTTGCTGCAAAGTTCAGCCTCTTTCTTCTGGGCTTCCTTGCGGGCGGCCCTGCACTTCTTTCTGTCGCCTGACTCGGCGGTCTCCTGCTGGGGTGTTTCCTGCTGTGCTTCAGCCTCGGGGCATGCTGCCTGCTGCTCTTCGATATTGATGTTTTCTTCCTGTGCCATAATCTTTCAAATTGTGGCACAAAGATAAACAAAAGCTCTGCCAATGCGAAAACAGTGACAAAAAGTCACTACTTGAAGAATCTGTCAATCTCACTCAGCGATTCGGGCATGGTGAAGATTGCGATCCTGTCGTAAGGCTCGATTCTCGTGTCGCCTACGGCAATGAATGCATCATTGCCTCTGATGACGCCGCCGATGATGGCATTGCCCGGGAAGTCGAGGTCCTTGATGGCAGACTTGGTGATGGCCGAGCCGGGCGCCACGGTGTATTCCACAACTTCGGCGTTGCTGCCGCTCATGTACCTTACCAGCCTTGCCTTGCCGCTGAGCGTGAACTTGAAGATTCGTCCGGCGGTAATGGTCTTCTTGTTGATGACGCTGCCCACGCCCATCTCCTCTGCAAGATGCACGTACTCGATGTTCTCGACTTCGGCTATTGTGCGGGGAACGCCGTATTTCTTTGCGACTACGCAGGCGAGGATGTTGTTGGCGTCCCTGCTTGTGAGGGCGATGAATGCGTCGCATTCGCGTATGCCTTCCTCGTAGAGGATGTCGGAGTTGCGTCCGTCGCCGCAGATGACCTCCACGCTTTCCGGAAGCCTTTCCGTAAGCTCTATGCACCTGTTCCTGTCCTTGTCGATCAGTTTGACGGTCACGCCCTGCTTGGTGAGGGTGCGCGCCACCATCTCGGCGATGGCGGTGCCGCCCATGATCATGACCCTCTTTGTCTGCACGTTGCTCTTGCCGAAGTGGCGGGTGAGCATCTGCAGTCCGTCCTTGCGGCTGATGGTGAAGACGAGGTCGCCGAAGCGGAACTTGGTGTCAAGCTTGGGGATGATGGTCTCGTCGTCGCGGCTTATGGCGATGATGCGGAACTGTTCGAGCTCCTCCGGCGGGATGTTCTTGATGAACTCACCCAGCTTGAGGTCAAGGATGGGGGCCTCCTCGTCAAGCTTGAAGCAAGCGATCTGAAGTTTGCCGCGGGCGAAGTCCATCGTGTCTGTGGTGGAGCTGTGCTTGAGCGCAGCGACAATTTCGTCGGCCGCACTCTTCTCGGGATAGAACATGAGTTCTATGCCCATCTCCTTGAATATCAGCTTGTTTTCGGGGGAGAGATAGTCCTCGTCATTGACTCTGGCAATGACTTTTCCGGCGCCCAGCTGATGCGCCAGCATGGAACTGACGATGTTCACCTCCTGGGTTGACAGGGGATACACCGAGATGTAGAGGTCCGCCTTGGCCACGTCGGCCTCGCGCAGCACCGACAGCGAGGTTATGGAACCATGCAGGGTCTGCACGTCAGCGCTGGTCGACAATGCCTCCAGACGGGCTGCATCGTCGTCGATCACAATGACTTCGTTGGCTTCTGCCTGAAGCATCTTGGCGAGGTGGGAACCGATCTCACCTGCACCGGCAATGACTATCTTCATAATCCTTGAGATATTTGAATACCTTGTCCTTCTTCAGGAAGGCAAGGGGAATTATCCTTATTCCGTCCATGGGGCCTGGCTTGAACGCCGACATGGACCATGGTTCGCCGTCCTCCAGTATCCTTGCCTCCTTGTGCGCCTGTATTACGGCCTTGAAGTACTCCTTCTTTCCCGTCAACAGGTAGACAAGTGAGGCCAGGAAGTCGCTGACCCTCCTGATGTTCAGGCGCCATTTGGGCATGAACTTGCGCAGCATCATGAGATTGTTGCGGTAGTTCAGCTTAAGTTTGAAGGGTGATGTCTGCGGCAATGTGCCGCCACCCAGATGCCAGACCGTGCTTTGGGGCACCACGTCGACCGACCAGCCGGCCCTGCGCGCCCTGAGGCAGAAGTCTATCTCCTCCATATGCGCGAAGAACCTGTCGTCCAGGCCGCCGAGGTCCTTCCATGCGGACGCCCTGACCATCATGCATGCGCCGCTGACCCATTCCACCGAAGCCGGAGTGTCGTACTGGCCAAGGTCCTTTTCCGTTCTGGAGAGGACGCGTCCGCGACAGAACGGGTAGCCGTAATGGTCGATGTAGCCGCCGGCCGCGCCCGCATACTCGAACCAGTAGGTGCGCTCGTATGTCCCGTTGCCCGAAGGCTTGAGGGCGTGTATCTTGGGCCCGCAGGCCGCACAGGCCGGATGCGACTCCATCCAGTCGGTGAGAGGCTTGAGCCAGCCTATGGGAGCGTCGATGTCGGAGTTCAGGAGGACGTAGTACTTTGCGTCCGGTATCTGCTCCAGCGCCTTGTTGTAACCGCCAGTGAAACCGAGGTTGCTGCTGAACTGTATCAGCTTAAGGTCGGGGAAGTTCGTCCTGACATATTCCGCCGACCCGTCCGTGCTGGCGTTGTCGGCTATTATCACTTTGTCTTCATGGCCGTCCACTGAATCCACAACACCGGGGAGCCACCTCTGCAGGTGCTCCCTGGTATTCCAGTTCAGTATGACGACCGCCGTGCGCATGACTTATTTGCCGCAGTTGCAGTTGCCGTCGCACTCGTGGCCCTCGCCGCAGCCACCGCCGCACTCGCCTTCGCATTCACCACCGTGGCATCCGCCGTGGCAGTGGCAGCCTTCCTTGGGAAGATATTCTCCGTGAAGACCTTCGAGAAGCTCCTTCTCGGTTGCGTCGCGAACAGCCTCGACCTTTCCGGTGAAATGGAGGGTCTTGCCTGCCATGGGGTGGTTGAAGTCCATCTTCACCGTTTCCTTGCCAACCTCTGCGACTGTTCCCTGGATTACCTGACCCTGGTTGTCAAGCATGGGGATTACTGTGCCGACTACGAGGAACTGTGTCATTATTGTTCCGTCGGGACCTGCGAATGACTCCATGGGGAGGTCGATTACGTATTCGGGCTGGTATGCGCCGTATCCTTCCTCGGGTGAGAGGATGAAGTCGAAACCTGCTCCGGGCTCCTTGCCCTCTACGTTCTCCTCGAACTTGGGGAGGAGCATTCCACTGCCGTGAATGTATTCAAGAGGCTTCTCTGCGCCTGCCTTGTCTGCGATCTGACCTTCTACTTCCAACTCGTAGCTGACTGCTACCACTTTGTTTTTCTCTGCTTTCATATCTGAAATTTATCCGTTAAAATCTACGTTTGCAAATGCCAGTGAAGGGATCAGCCGGGACATGCAGGGGCGGGCGTCGTCCGCTATTGCCACCAGGCCTTTCCACAGTTCGATGAAATTGCCGGTCACGAGCATCTCGCTTATGGGCTCGACAATTCTGCCGTTCTCGAACCGGAAGCCCGCCACGCCATAGGAGAAATCGCCGGTGGCGCTGTTGGAGTTGCCTCCGTTGAATTCGGTCACGAGTATGCCGCTGCCGCACATCTCCATCAGGTCCGTCTTCGTGAGCCCGGCTTTGGGCCATGGCATCACTTTGGGGCGGGTGGCATCCTCGACGGTGGGATCCATCTGCAATTTGTCTGCCATATAGGAATTTATGAAATATTGGCAGACTTTGCCCCTTTCTATGACAGGTGCCTCCACGGTTGCGACGCCCTCGGAGTCGAAGAGCTTGGAGCCCGTCTGACCCTTGATGTGAGGGCAGTCCATGACTGTGAGCCCTTCAGGGAACACCTGCTTGCCGAGCGTGCCAATCATGAAGGAGTCGTTCTGCTGGATGGAGTAGCCGTTCAGGGCCCTGAGGATGGGGGAGACCATCTTGGAAGCCACGTCGCTCTCCACCACCATATTGTATTTGCCGCCGTTTATGGCGTCGCTGCCAATTTGTGCCACTGCTCTCCTCACTGCCTCAGCGCCGCAGCCCGATGCGTCGAAGCCGCTGAGCGTGGGCGAGGATGCCCACCAGTAGGAGCTGTACTTGTCGCCCTCGGAATCCTCCACCGTCACCTCCACGCCGTAGTCGATGCAGGTTTCGGTATGGCGGCACTCGAGGCCGCGGGTGTCGGCAATGAACATGTCGTATTCGGCGTCGGAGTATTCGCCTTCCTCGCTGACTATCTTCCAGCTGGCGCCGTCGTCGAGCCCTTTGCCGAAGACGGCGGTCGCAAGCGCGGTCTCTATCCTCTTTTCGGGGGTGATGCTGCAGTATGAACCGTCGTAGAGATCCATCTCCATGCCGGTTTGTGCATCCCTGCACTGTCTTTCAGCAGAGGGAAGATGCCTGCAGGGATCTTCCGCCAGCAGCCTTGTGATGCCGACAGCCTTGACGATGAAGGCCCTGATGCTTTCAGTGTCGAGCCTGTTGGTCGAGAAGGAGCCGTAACGGCCGTCCACATAGAGGGATATGTTCATCGAGCGGTCCTCGCAGTGGGTCACCCTGTCAACCTCTCCGTTGAGGGTGGCAACGAGGTCCTCGGTGCTCTTGTTCAGGGTCACGCGTGCGTCGCATGCGCCTGCGTCCAGGGCCATGCGCAGCGTCTGCCTGCTGAGTTCAAGTTCTTCTGCCGTAATCATTCTCCGCCTCCTACTGTAAGTTTGCGCACAAGAACGCTGGGGATGCCGCAGCTTACAGCCGCGCTCTGCTCCTTCCCGCAGGTCCATGTGCCGTTGTCTATCTTGAGGTCTCCTGCCACTGCGTCGATGTCGGCCAGGGCCTCGGGGCCGTTGCCTATAATGTTGACATCCTTGACCGGCATGGTCAGGCGGCCGTTCTCGATCATGAAACCGCTCTTTACATAGAATGTGAAGTCGCCTTCACCTATCTTCACCTGACCGTTGGAGAACTGGTTCACGAATATGCCCTGCTTGACGCTGCCTATGAGGTCCTGGAGGGTTCCGTCGGTGCCGCTTTCCATATAGGTTGCACGCATTCGGGGAATGGGGTTGTATCTGAAGGACTCCCTGCGGCCGTTGCCTGTGGGGGCAACGCCGTACCAGCCCGCGCTGATGCGGTCGTGCAGATATGAGTTGAGCACTCCGTCTGCAACCATGTATGTCTTCTGGCCTGGCACGCCTTCATCGTCCACGGCCACTGAGCCGCGGTTGAAGGGCAGCGTTCCGTCGTCCACGATGTTTATGCCCTTGCGGGCGATAGTCTTGCCCATCTTGTCGGAGAAGATGGACTGGCCCTTGCGGTTGAAGTCAGCCTCGAAGGCATGACCCATGGCCTCGTGCAGCAGGATTCCGGAGGCTCCGGCGGCCATGACCACCGGCATCCGGCCTCCGCGGGGGCGCGTGGCCTCGAAGCTTGCGTCAAGCCCTGCCACCGCTTCTGCAGCGAGCTCCTGCAGCATCTCTTCAGTGAGGAACTCGGCTCCCATGCGGAAGCTGCGCGATACGCGGCGGCTCTCTATTTTGTCGCCCTGGGTGGCTGTGAGCTGCACGGAGAGGCTGCCGAGAGGGCGGCTGTCGGTGCACAGCTCGCCTAGGGAGTTGTACATCATTATGTCGCAGACACTGGCCGAGAGCAGTGCGACTACCTTGCCCACGCGGGAGTCGCGCCGGCGTATCTCCGCTTCAAGACGTTCAAGGTAGGGGGTGAACTCCGCTATCTCGACGTTCATCCAGTCCCTGTCCATATGGTAGAGCGAGCCGTCATGGCTCATCGATGAGCAGGAGGGGATTTCGAGCCTGCCGCCGCTGCCGGCCGTGGCGATGGCCGACGCGGCCCTGGCTGCGGCCAGGAGTGAATTGTAATCTGTGCTTTCAGAGTATGCGTAGCCGGTCTTCTCACCGCTCAGGACGCGGATTCCGCAGCCGTAGTCGATGTGATAGCCCGCCGAGCCCACCTCGGAATCCCTGAGAAGCAGGTCGAGGTAGGAGGTGTGCTCGAAGTACAGGTCGCACCAGCTGCCGCCGGCCTTGAGGCCTTCGGCCACGAGGCTCTGCAGCTGTGCGTCGCTTACTCCGAATATGTTTCTGATATCATTCATCGGGATGTGCCTGATTCCAGATCAATGCGTATTTTTCGTTGTCTTTTATGAACTTTACCGAGCCTATGCCTTCGGCAACCGTGCTGAAGGGACTCACCGAATTGTCGACGAGCCACCAGCGCTCGCATTCGGGTATGTATGTGCTGAACAGGTATTTAAGACCCAGATGGTAGCGCCTGCGCACAACTTCGTCAGGTATGTTATGGCCGCCTGCGGCGACCCTGGCCTTGACTCTCTGTATGGCCAGCTCCGGCGAATTCAGCCAGAAGTACATCAGATGCACCGTGTAGCCCTTGCTCTTGGCCTCCTTGATGGTGCCCATGAGCGCGCGGGTGGCCAGCGTTGTCTCGATGCTGAACGACTGCATCCTGTCCATGAGGTAATGGATCTTGTTGATCAGCATGCGGCTGGCTCCGAAGGTTGCGGCCGACGGGTCGAAGGGGGAGAGGAACTTTGCAAACTCGTCCGAATTCACGAATTCGCGGCATTCCAGCATCTCGGGCAAAATTGTGTACGACGCGGTTGTTTTTCCCGCGCCGTTGCAGCCTGATATTATGTACAGCTTAGGCATTGTCGATACCGCTGCCGAAGAGGGCGAAGTCGCCGAGGCACGGATCGTCCGGCCATATCTCCCTGAATGCGTCCGTTATCTCCAATGCGGTCTTGAGGTCCTTGGGCCTGCGCCTGGTCAGGCCAAGCGCCTTGGCCTGGTCGTATACATGCACGTCGAGCGGCACGATCAGGCTGGCAGGTGATGACTTCTTCCAGAGGCCGAGGTCGACTATGCCGTCGTTCCTGACCATCCAGCGGCGCATCATGTTGATCTTCTTGTTAGGAGCCTTGGGGTCATCCTTGCGGTTGAAGATTATGGTGCGCATCTCACTGGCGTTCAGCGACTCTATTGAATCGTGCCATGTATACCATTCGTGGAGACGGCGGCAGATGCCCGCAATCTCTGACCACTTGATGGTACGGTGAAGGGAGCTGTCGTCGTCGCGGTAGGAGGCGGCCATGACATAGTCGGCGGGACGCCATTCCATCTCGTCGAACAGACGGGTGCAGTCGCGCACTATCATCTCCCTGCGGCCCCATGCGAGGTGCGAGGCGAACACCGCTGCAATCTCGACGTCCTGCAGCGACGCTCCCCGACGCACGAATTCCTTGGGGAAGTGTATGGGGTCTTCCTCGAAATAGAGCGGGTCGTTGTATTTTGCGGCCCACTCCATGAGTTGCTGTCTGGTGCTTTCTTTCATTATTCTTCGGTTGCGGCCTCAATCTTCTTGAGGAGCGCGAACATGATTATTGCAGCGATGAGGCAGAGGCTGATGAGGATTGCCCAGTTGGCCATGAGGGGGATCTTGTTCCAGAGCCTTGAAGGAATGCTGCTGAGGTAGTTGCCGATTGCGGTTGCCGCGAACCAGCAGCCCATCATCATACCCTTGTACTTGGGAGGAGCAACCTTGCTGACGAACGAGATGCCCATAGGGCTGAGCAGGAGTTCGGCGAAGGTGAGGGTGAAGTATGTCGAGATGAGCCAGCCGGGGCTGAGGATCGACTGGGTGCTGTCGCCGAGATCCTTGGGAGATGTAAGACCGAAGGATGCAAGGGTGATGATCACGAATCCGATAGCAGCCACGAGCATACCGAGGGCGATCTTCTTGGGTGCTGAAGGCTCCTTGCCCTTCTTTGCGAGGGCGCTGAAGATTGCTATGCTGATAGGAGTGAGTGCAACTACGAAGAACGGGTTGAACTGCTGGAAGTCAGAAGGCTGTGCAAGTGTGGGGTTCTTCATCGTTGCGTAGAATGCGTATGCTCCGCCCCAAAGCAGAAGCGTTACGATTCCGGAGATGACCTTACCCTTCTTTGTGTCGCTCTGGAATGTTGAGAACAGGGTGTATACGGATGCTGCGATGAGGGCGAGGCTGCCGATGTTGAAGCCGAGCCTCATGCCGCCTGATACATTCAGGTTGGTGTACTTCTTGGCAAAGAATGTGAGGGCGGAACCGTTCTGGTGGAATGCCATCCAGAAGAAGATGACTACTGCGAATACGAGGCAGAGAGCGATGATGCGGTCCTTGGTCTGCTTCGGGGTGAGCTCGACGACGGGCTCCGATGCAGCCTTGGCCTGCTTGACGTTGACGTCGGCATGCTTGAACCATGAACGGCATGCGAAGTAGATGATGACGGATATGATGAGCGAAATGCAGGCTACGCCGAAGCACAGACCGTAACCGCCTGAGAGAGCCTGAAGATACTCGGGGCTCATGTTGGCTGCGTCATATACGAAGCCGGACTTTGCGAGATGGGCGTTTGTGATGGCCTTTGCCATTGCGGGAGCGAACATGGCGCCGATGTTGATGGCCATGTAGAAGAGACTGAATGCGGAGTCGCGCTTTGCGGCGTACTTGGGGTCGTCATAAAGGTTTCCGACGAGAACCTGAAGGTTGCCTTTGAACAGACCGGTACCCGTTGCAACGAGGGCGAGGCCTCCGAACATTATCAGCTTGCCAGCCAGATTGGCCTCAGTTGGCATTGCCAGTGACAGGTAGCCGAGGAACATGACGGCTATACCGATGGTCACGCATCTGCCGTAACCGATTTTGTCGGCGAGGATACCGCCGATAAGGGGCATGAAATAAACTCCGGCGAGGAAAATGGCGTAAACGTTTCCTGCTGTGGCTTCATCCCAGCCGAACTTTGCCTGCATGAACAGGGCGAAGATGGCCAGCATGGTGTAGTAGCCGAAGCGCTCGCCGGTGTTGGCGAGGGCGAGGGCGAAGAGACCTTTAGGTTGATTCTTGAACATATCGTGTTGTTTTAGTTATTTCGCGAATAAGCAAAGATACGAAAAATTTGCTATATTTGTGTAATCCGTGAAACCGTTAAAACATAATTGATATGACAATCAAAGACCTCAAACCGGCAATCGTCTGGAACAACTTCTACGGCATCACACGCTGTCCCCGTCCGTCAAAGCATGAAGAGATAATCCGCAAGTATCTCCTCGACTGGGCTGCAGAGCACAAAGTGGAGGCTTTCGCCGACGAAACCGGCAACGTTATCATGCGCATCCCCGCCACCAAGGGATACGAGAACCTCAAGGGCGTAGTCCTTCAGGGCCACATGGACATGGTTCCCCAGAAGAACTCCGACGTCAAGCACGACTTCCTCACCGACCCCATAGAAACCAAGGTCGAGGGCGACTGGCTCAAGGCCTGCGGCACCACCCTGGGTGCCGACAACGGCCTCGGCGTGGCCCTCGCACTCTCAATAGCAGAGTCGAACGACATTCCCCACGGCCCCATCGAGATACTCGTTACCTACGATGAGGAAACAGGAATGACCGGAGCACAGGCTCTGAAGCCCGGCGTGCTCAAGGGCGACATCCTCATCAATCTCGACTCAGAGAGCGAGGGTGAGTTCTATGTAGGCTGCGCAGGTGGCCTCGATGCAACCGCGCAGGCCCGCTACCGCAGGAAGAAAGAACCGAAGAACCACGAGTGCTGGAGCCTCGCAGTCAAGGGCTGCCAGGGCGGCCACTCGGGCATGGACATCATCCTCTGCCGTGCCAACGCCAACAAACTTGCAGCCAGAATCCTTCTGCCTCTTCTTACCAGAAACGACGTCAAGCTCATCGACCTCGAGGGCGGCACTCTCCGCAATGCGATTCCCCGCGAGGCGTTCGCAACCGTATATGTACCCAAGGCAAAGGTCGCTGCCGCAAAGCGCACCGTAGAGAAGGTGGCTGCAGCCCTCAAGGCTGAATATGCCGCAACCGACCCCCAGCTGCAGATCGTCTTCGAGCCCTACAAGTGCGAGGAAGGCCAGTGCTGCGACCCTGAGGAGTGCCTCTACGTATCTGAAGCATCAGCAATCAAGTTCATCCGCACCATACTCGCTTGCCCCGACGGTGTTGAACGCATGAGCGACAACATGCCCGGCATGGTGGAGACCTCCAACAACCTCGCAATGGTCAGGATCTACAAGGGCGACTTCTATGTGAAGTGCCTCATGCGTTCGTCCGTTGACACCGCAAAGGCAGCACTTGCCGACAAGTTCAAGAGCGTGTTCACCCTTGCAGGCATCAAGACAAAGTTCACAGGAGGATACAGCGGCTGGGCACCCAATGCTGCATCGCCCATCCTTGCTACCATGAAGAAGGTCTACACCGGCATGTTCGACAAGGAGCCCCTCGTGATGGCAATACATGCGGGTCTCGAGTGCGGTATCCTCGCCGGCGCATATCCCAACTGGGACATGGTTTCAATGGGCCCGACCCTTCTGAGCCCCCATTCACCCGACGAGCGTGCATACATACCCTCAGTTCAGAAAGTCTGGGACTTCCTGAAAGAGGTGCTCAAGAATATTCCTGAAAAGTAGTTTATTGCTTTACAGTCTGATGGAAGAAGTCGAAGCTGGCGCTGCCCGCTCCGGCTTCTTCCGTTGTATAGCAGTACAGTGCGCTGCGGTATCCGGTGAAGAAGTCGAGAGTGTAGCGCATCTTCAGCGGCTGGTCGGATATAAGCCAGCTCTTGCCGTCATATGAGAAGCTGAAGATCGCAGTATCGTCATTGAAGTCGTAGTCGATCTTGAACTGCACCTTTGTCTGCTCGGCGGGGATGCGCATGAACTCGCCCTCGTGCGTTCTTGCAACGATGTAGATGTCTTCGTCCGTGCGCTCCACCTCGATGGCTCCGAAGTGGCTCTGGAAGGCACAGAGTCCGGCGTGTCCGCCGGGCTCGAGGCCTGAGGCGTCCACGCAGGCTATGCTTGTGCATCCGGGTCCTACAGTGCGTTGTGTGAGCACATTGCGGGCGTCAAAGATGCCGGTGGCGGGCATGGCCTTGATGGTCATGCTGCCGGGATTCTCCGTCAGCGACCAGGCACCGTCAAGAGGCTTGTGGTTCCACTGCCATACAAGGTCGAGTTCGCCGGAGTCGAACTCGTCGCTTGCCCAAGTCCTGTTCTCTCCCTTCGGGCGCAGGTTCACCTCGAATTCCTTGACTGGAACGGTGGCGTCGCCAAGGACAGGCCAGCCGTCCTCCCATGTGAGAGGCTGGAGGGTGGGGATGCGGCCCACTGCACCGTGGTCCTGGAACATCATGGCATACCAGTCACCCTTGGGGGTGTCGAAGATCGCACCCTGCGCGACTCCGTCGCCGCGTCCGTCGAATGCTCCCTGAAGTATGGTCTTAGCCTCGTACGGGCCCTCTATGTTCCTGCTGCGCCAGCATGTCTCGGTGCGTACTCCGCCCCAGGGCCAGTTGATAGTCAGTATGTAGTACCAGTCGCCGATATGGTAGAAGTGAGAGCCCTCGTCGCCCAGCATGTAGCCGTCAGGAGTGCTGAAGATGAGCTTGTCCTCGCTCCTGACTCCGCTGAAGTCGGGCTCGAGCTCGGTGAGGTAGATGTTCCTGTTGCCCCAGGCAACGAACACGCGGCCGTCCTCGAAGAGCAGGCCGGCGTCGTGGAACGGGCGGTCGATCACGTACCTGTCCCAGTAGGAAGCCTCGATGTCGGGGGAGTGGTAGATGTATGTCTTGCCCTGGTCGTTGGCAATGAAGAGGGCGTAGAATTCGCCGTCGTGATACTTGAGCGAGGCGGCCCACTGGCCCTTGCCGTAGGCGTTCCGGCCGTCCTGGAGATTGTAGATTGCGTCGTCCTCGAGGCAGTCGTAAACATAGCTGACGATCTCCCAGTGAACGAGGTCGCGGGAGTGCATTATAGGTGCACCGGGGCAGAAGTACATGGTTGTGCTTATCATGTAGAAATCATCGCCCACGCGGATTACGTCGTTGTCGGGTATGTCTGTGTAAGTCAGAGGGTTGACGCAAGTGGTTGTCTGGGGACCAACGCAGGAGAATGCCATGAGCAGAGCCATGGCGGCGATAAGGGCATGTCTCATTTTACTGTAAGTTTTGAGGTGCTTCGAGTTTAACCTTTTTATAACCCAGGCGCTGCAGCTCCACAGCGGCTCCGAGCTTGTAGAATACGCAGTATGCGCGGACGAGGATGAAGAAGCCGTCCTTGGTCTGCGCCTCTATTCCTTCATGGCGCATAAGGCCGAGGGTGGATTCGGCGCAGCTGTAGAATGCATCGGAAAGCCTGGACGCATACTCGGGAGTCAGATGCAGCATGGGACCGACGATGTATTCGTCCATGTCGTCCCAGCCGCGCGGACCGTAATAGGCCGTGTAGGGGTCGTTGCTGTGGGCAGCCCAGTCCTTGTCCCAGTTGTTCGCCACTCCCATTCCGAGGAATGCCGCCCATGCGAGCGCGGCCTCGGGGTAGTCGTTGAAGTTCTCCACTGCATCGCCTACGTAAGGTTCCATATAGGAGCTCTCCCAGATGCCGGTGATGTCATCCGACTCGGGAAGTTTGTCGTCCGTGAGGATGGAACAGCCCCGCAGGACCTTGACGAGACCTTCCTGAAGGACGGCCTCGAACTGATCAAGTACTTTTGTGTCTGCCATAGTGGATGCAAAGTTAAGAAAAATCCTCGTTTATGCCCGATTTTATATATCTTTGCAAGATATATGAAGATTGGAGTAATAGCGGCAATGGACAAGGAGCTCGCGCGCCTGCAGGCTCTCATGCACTATGCGTGCGAAATCGCACCCGGAATTATGCAGGGCGTCATAGGCCCCAACACCGTTGTGATGAGCGGCAGCGGCATAGGCAAGGTCAACGCTGCGCTCGCCGCGCAGCGTCTCATAGCAGCCTGCCGCCCGGACTGCATCATCAGCACCGGCGTTGCCGGCGGCCTTGACTCCGGGCTGACCCCCAAGGATGTTGTGGCCAGCACCGAGGTCGTCTATCACGACGTCTGGTGCGGCGAGCCCAATCAGTGGGGCCAGGTGCAGGGCCTCCCGGCACGATACAAGGCTGATGAAGGCATACTTGCAAAGGTGAACGTCCGCAAGGGCCTCTTCACTTCCGGCGACCAGTTCATCACCGAGGAATCCCGCGAGCGCGAGATCCTCGCAAGATTCCCCGACGCCCTCACGGTCGACATGGAATCAGCCGCAATCGCCCAGACCTGCCACCTGAACGCCGTGCCCTTCGTATGCATACGCGTGGTGAGCGACGTATGCGGCAAGGACCGCGAAAGCCAGTACATGGGCTTCTGGGCCCAGGTGGCCGACAATTCTTTTGAAGCAATCAGACAGATAATAACAGAACTCTAAAATATGGACATCAGCGAAAGAGCAGTGAACATGCCGTCGTCTCCTATCAGACGTCTGGCACCCTATGCCGACGAAGCCAAGCGCAACGGCGTTCACGTCTACCATCTCAATATCGGCCAGCCCGACATCAAGACCCCGGCCTGTGCCATGGAGGCTCTCCGTAACGTCGACAGGGAGATTCTCGAGTACAGCCCCTCCGACGGATACCTCAGCCTGAGGACAAAGCTTGTGAAGTATTATGCCGAGTACGGCATCTACCTCTCACCGGACGAGATAATAGTGACCAGCGGCGGCTCCGAGGCCGTGCTGTTCGCCTTCCTTGCATGCCTCGGCCCCGGCGACGAAGTCATAGTCACCGACCCCTTCTACGCAAACTACATGGCATTCGCCATCTCCGTGGGTGCAGTGGTCAAGAGCGTCAAGACCAATATCGAGGACGGTTTCCGTCTCCCGAGCATCGAGGCTTTCGAGGCCCAGATAACCGACCGTACCAAGGCCATCCTCATCTGCAACCCCAACAACCCCACGGGCTATCTCTATACCCGCAAGGAGATGCAGCAGCTGCGCGACATAGTCAAGAAGCACAACCTCTACCTCTTCTCCGATGAGGTCTACCGTGAGTTCATCTACACGGGCATGCCTTACATCAGCGCCTTCCACCTCAAGGGCATAGAGGAGAATGTGGTGCTCTTCGACTCAGTGTCAAAGCGCTACAGCGAGTGCGGCATCCGCATCGGCTGCCTATGCACCAAGAACAAGAAGGTGCACGACGCAGTCATGAAGTTCTGCCAGGCCCGCCTCAGCCCCCCTCTCATCGGCCAGATAGTCGCCGAGGCCTCCCTCGACGTGCAGAAGAGCTATCTCCAGGAAGTCTACGAGGAATACTGCGACCGCCGCAACTTCCTCATCGACGGCCTGAACAAGATACCCGGCGTATATTCTCCCATCCCCATGGGTGCGTTCTACACCGTTGCCAAACTCCCTGTCGACGATGCCGAGAAGTTCTGCATCTGGTGCCTCAGCGAGTTCCAGTACAAGGGCGCCACGGTGATGATGGCACCGGCATCCGGCTTCTACACTGAGCCCGGCGAAGGCCGCCAGGAGGTCAGAATAGCTTACGTACTCAACCTTGCAGACCTTGCCAAGGCCCTCGAGTGCCTTGAGAAGGCCCTTGAGGCATATCCCGGCAGAACAATATGAGCGAGGAACTTAGACTTGTAACGGAGCTTGCGATCATCCTGATCGCTGCTGGCGTGTTCACCGTGCTTTCGAAGGCTCTCAAGCAGCCCCTCATCCTTGGATATATCGTCGCCGGATTCCTCGTCGGCCCTTCGCTCGGAATATTCCCGCAGTTCTCGCCGGAGTCGGTGCACCAGTGGTCCGAGATAGGAATCATCTTCCTCCTCTTCAACCTCGGCCTTGAATTCAGCTTCAAGAAGTTGCTCAAGGTGGGCAGTGCGGCCCTCATAACGGCTGGAACCATCTGTGTGGGAATGTTCGTCCTGGGCATGCTGACCGGCAGCGCCATGGGCTGGACGTCGATGGAGAGCATCTTCCTCGGCGGTCTGCTCTCGATGAGTTCCACCACCATCATCATCAAGGCCTACGACGACATGGGACTCAAGAACAAGCCCTATGCGAGCCTGATATTCGGCAGCCTCGTGTTCGAGGACCTCATTGCGGTCCTCATGCTCGTGCTGCTCTCCACCATGGCTGTCAGCAACAAGTTCGCCGGCGGCGAGATGCTCATGGCACTCGGCAAGCTGGCCTTCTTCCTCGTGCTCTGCTTCCTCGTTGGAATATATGTCATCCCCACGCTCTTCAAGAAGGCAAGGAAGTACATCTCCGACGAGATCCTGCTCATAGTCAGCATCGGACTCTGCTTCGGCATGGTAGTGCTGGCCAACGCAGTAGGTTTCTCATCTGCTCTCGGCGCCTTCATGATGGGCTCCATACTTGCCGAGACCATCGAGGGCGAGCATATCCAGAAGCTGACATCCAAGATCAAGGACCTTTTCGGCGCGATCTTCTTCGTGTCGGTGGGTATGATGGTCGACCCCCATATCATAGCACAGTACTGGCCTAACATTCTGATACTTGCACTTGTGGCCGTGGGCGGCATCCTGCTGTTCTCCACAACCGGCGTGCTCATCGCCGGCAAGGGCCTCGACACCGCCGTGCATACGGGCTTCACAATGGCCCAGCTTGGCGAATTCGCATTCATTATCGCCGGCCTCGGATGTTCTATGGGAGTAATGCGCGACTTCATCTATCCTGTAGTTATTGCAGTGTCGGTCATCACGACCTTCACAACGCCATATATGATAAAGGCCGCCGATCCTGTGCTGGCCTTCCTCAAGCGCAAGCTCCCTGCGAAGGTGCTTGCGGTTGTTGATCCTCCTCAGGAAGAGACCGCTGCCAATTCCATGGCGGAGCAGAGCGAGTGGAAGAAGCTTCTAAAGAGCTACGCCCTCAGGGTTGGCCTCTATTCAGTAATACTTCTTGCCATAATTCTTGCATGCAACGCATTCCTCGACAAGGCAGTCACAGGACTCTTCCCGTCAATCGGGGAGGGTGCGCGCAAATGGATAGAGCTGATTGTCACCCTGCTTCTGATGATGCCTTTCCTTTACGGCATGACGATACTCAACGGAAGCCTTGCCAAACCTGCAAAGCATCTGCTTGCAGAAAAGCCGTCCAACCGCTGGCCCGTGCTGTCGCTCATGACACTCCGTATCGGAATAGGAATAGCCTTCATAGTGGCCGTGGTGCAGAAGTACTACAATGTTGCAGGCTGGTCCGCTCTGCTGCTCATACTGCTCTCGTTCCTTTTCTTCCTGGTCATCAAGCTCACGCTCCGCAATTTCGGAGGGCTTGAAGCCCGCTTCATGGAGAACCTGAACGCAAAGGAGGCACTCGAGAAGCAGCGCACTCCCGTGGCAACCGAGGTCAAGGCAAAACTTGCCGGTTACGACATACATATGGCGGGCGTGACGATGAGCCCTGACTCCGAGTTCGTGGGCAAGACCCTGCGCGAGATGCCTTTCCGCCACACCAGCGGCGTGAATATCGTAAAGATAATCCGTGGCAACCGCAGTATCCTCATCCCTTCGGGCAACGAGCCCATTTATCCCGGCGATGAACTGCTGGCAGTAGGAACCACCGCCCAGCTTGATGCCTTCAAGCAGACCATGGCTGATTCACAGACCGAAGTGGAGGCACCGGCAACAACAGAAGAGTTCCTCGTGGAGCCCATAATCCTTCAGGAGGATTCAGTGCTCACCGGTCAGACCCTCCGCTCCGCCGACATGCGCGCCAGCGGATGCATGGTCATCAGCGTCCTGCACGAGGGCGAGCTGATCACCAACCCCAAACCCGAATACAGATTTGAAATTGAAGACACAGTCTGGCTCGCCGGACTCAAGTCTTCGATAGAATGGTACAAATAGATATGAAAGTTCTTGTCACCGGCGCAGCCGGATTCATAGGTTCCAACCTGGTGCTCAAACTCCTGCGCACCGAACCTGATATGCAGATAGTCGGTCTCGACAACATCAACAACTACTATGACACCAGCCTCAAGGACTGGCGCCTTGCCCAGATAGAGAAGGCAGCTGACGGCGGCCGCTGGAAGTTCGTCAAGGGCGACCTTGCCGACCGCGACCTCATCGACAGCCTCTTTGCTTCTGAAAAGTTCGACATCGTGGTAAACCTTGCCGCACAGGCAGGCGTCCGCTACAGCATCGAGAATCCCGATGCCTACATCCAGAGCAACCTCATCGGCTTCTACAACATACTCGAGGCATGCCGCCACAATCCTGTTCAGCATCTCGTCTATGCTTCAAGCTCAAGCGTATACGGCACAAACAAGAAGGTCCCTTACAGCACCGACGACAAGGTTGACAATCCCGTAAGCCTCTATGCTGCTACAAAGAAGAGCAACGAGCTCCTCGCACACGCATACAGCAAGCTCTACAACATCCCCAGCACCGGACTGCGCTTCTTCACGGTCTACGGCCCTGCCGGCCGCCCCGACATGGCCTACTTCGGCTTCACCAACAAGCTCAGGGCAGGCGAGACCATCAAGATATTCAACTACGGCAACTGCCTGCGCGACTTCACCTATGTGGACGACATAGTTGAAGGTGTTCAGCGCATCATGCACAAGGCCCCCGAAAAGGCTACCGGCGAGGACGGGCTGCCCCTGCCTCCCTATGCCATCTACAACATCGGCAACAGCAATCCCGAGAACCTGCTCGACTTCGTGACCATACTCCAGGAGGAGCTCGTGGCCGCAGGCGTACTGCCTGCAGACTATGACTTCGAGGCACACAAGGAGCTGGTTCCCATGCAGCTTGGCGACGTTCCCGTGACATTCGCCGACACCAGCGCGCTCGAGCGCGACTTCGGCTTCAAGCCGCACACTCCTCTTCGCGAGGGTCTGCGCAACTTCGCCCGTTGGTACAAAGAATTTTACATGTAACAGAATATGAAAATCGACAATTTCCTCCAGTTATTCGTGGTGAAGGAGAAGAAGTTCTTCCCTCTTTTCATCCAGTCAGCAGAAAACATCGACAAGGCTGCAGACCTTATCCTCCAGCAGGCGAAGTCAGACGACCCTGACGAGCGCAGGATGCTCGCGCACCGCATCAAGGAGCGTGAGACCGAGGGCGACACCATCACCAAGAAGATAGTGGACGAACTCCTGGCCGCCTATGTCACTCCTTTCGACCGTGACGATATCCACGAGCTTGCTGAGAGTATGGACACCTTCCTCGACACCATCAGGGACGCCTCCAAGCAGATTGCGATGTATCAGCCCAAGGAGCCTTCACGCAAGCTCATCGAGATAGCCGAATACATCAAGAAGGACGCCGACCTCTTCGTCGAGATCACCGGCAAGTTCGACAACATGCGCAAGGAGGCCAAGGAGGTCGACGACCTGTGCAACAAGATCAAGGAGATCGAGCATATAGTCGACGACGTATTCGAGAGCTACATGTCGAACCTCTTCGAATTCGAGAAGGACGCGATCGAGCTTACCAAGAAGAAGAATATCGCACAGGCTCTCGAGGATATCTCGGACAAGGCAAAGAGCACTGCAAAGGTTATCCGCAGCATAGCTGTCAAGATGAGCTAGCATATGATAGCAATCGTAATCATAACGGCAGTCATCGCCTTGCTGTTCAGCCTCACCAACGGTATGAACGATGCAGCCAACTGCATCGCCTCCGTTGTGGCGACAAAGGCTCTGCCTCCAAAATATGCCGTCTGGTGGGCCGCGTTCTGGATCTTCATCGCGCTGTTCATCTTCGACATGACGGTGGCCTCCACCATGGGCAAGGGCATTGTAAGCGAGAACTGCATTGACGTGTACGTCATACTCGCAGCCCTGCTCGGCAGTGTCCTGTGGATTTTCATCTGCACGCAGTTCGGTCTCCCCATATCGGCTTCGCACGCGCTCATCGGCGGCCTTATCGGCCCCGTATGGTTCGTATACGGCAGTGAGTACCTTATCGGCAGCGGCATCTTCACCGTCGTCGCCTTCATCGTGATCTCGCCCCTTATCGGTATGGTTATGGGCTTCTTCCTGAACTGCCTGTTCATGGCCATATTCAAGAACCGCAACGGCCAGAAGGTGGAGAAGGGCTTCAGGCGCATGCAGCTAGTATCAAGCGCTGCATTCTCGCTCGGCTTCGGTGGAAACGACGGCCAGAAGACTCTGGGCGTCATAGCAATCCTCTTCGCCAGCGCCTTCGCATCGAACCCCGACAGCGGCATCATGCAGTTCCTTTACGGTAACGGCGCGGTGACGGCCGGAGCATACACGGCCGACGGCGTCGCAGTCGCCGGTGCTGAATTCTTCATTCCGATGTGGCTGAAGCTTCTCTGTTACGGCATCATAGCATTCGGAACACTGGTCGGAGGCTGGAAGGTTATACGTACCCTCGGCGACGGTCTGAGCAAGCTTTATCCTACACAGGGCTTCTGTGCAGAGGCATCAGGTGCATTCACATTGATACTTACAGCCGTGCTCGGTATTCCTGTGAGCACGACCCATACAATCACCGGCTCCATAATAGGAACCGGCCTTACACGTGGCTTCAAGAGAGTCAAGTGGCTTACTGCCAAGAATATAGTATGGGCCTGGGTGCTCACGATCCCTTGCGTGATCGTGGTTTCAGGCCTCATCTATCTTGCAATGGTAAAGTGGTTCGGCTGCCCCGTCAAGGCTCTGTAGCCTTATTCCTTACGGATTGACTTCAACGCGAGCGACATTACTTCGGTGATGTCGCTCGTGCTCTTGAATGTCTCGATGGGCACGCTCAGGGCGAACACGCTGTAGCCTTCCTGCCTGTATGCAACTGCTGCAGGCTGGTTCGTTTGCGTGTATCTGAGAACGATGCTGCCGTTCTCGTCGGCGGGCTGGATTGCACCGGGAGTCTCAACACAGTAGCAGACCTCATTGGGGGTGTTGTAGAAGTCGTATTGAACCGCGGGCTCAGTGCTGCGGTTGAACCATGAATGGGATTTGGAGACGGTTGTCACTGCTCCGGACTTTGTGCCGAAGGTGGTCACGAACTTGTAGCCGAGAACACTCTGGATGAAGCTCTGTGCTCCAGTTTTGGTAAGACCCTTGACCGGGGTGGGGTAGATGGTGTCCCAAGCGTCAGTGGCTATGTAAGCACCACTTATAATAATATTGGTGCCTGTCTCCGCTGCCTTACGTATGGATTTCTGCAGATTTGAGGGGAATATCTCATAACCTGTGGACTTCTTGCCAGTGACTGTGCTTATCTGCTTTCCGCAGATTATGTCCAGAGTCTTGTATCCGCACTCTTCAAGTTCGCAGAATGCATCCCTCGACATAGAGCAGAAGGGGTGGCCCAGGCTCATCAGCGCCTTGCCGTGCACATAGGGGTAATCGAAGGTGTTGCCTGCAAACTTGCGCCCGGCATACTCGTCGCCGCATGCTCCGTGGCCGGGATCGTCGTCGGTCACCCACGGGCGGTTCCTGCGGAACTCGTAATTCTCGCCTATGTAGTTGATGTCGTAGATGTAGGGCACTCCGCCGTCGATGCTTCCCTCGAAGCCGGCGTACTCCTCGCAGTCGGCCCATGAGGGAGCTGATATCCTGTCGAAGTTATTGACTACCAGAATGGTACCGGCCTGGTCGGGCTGTACGCCCGAAGGCGTGCCGACGCTGAGTATCTCGCTGGGGAAGCTCTCGCCTCCGTCGTTCCATGCGGTGACCTTGTAGCTGTATATGTGGCCGGGAGTGATGGGCAGGCTGCACGACGTGCCGTCGCAGTCGGTGCCTGCATTCCAGCCGCCGCCGTCTATCCTTGTATATACCGTATATCCACGGGGCTCGGCCGTGGGTTCGAGTTCGTCCTTCACCGGCTTCCAGCTGAGACGGGCGGATACGCCGTCGCTGCCTATCTGTGCCGAGAATGTGCTTACGGGAAGAGGCTGCACTACATAGTCGCAGCCGTAGCGGTCGCTGAGGAACTTCAGCACACCTTTATATACTGCACGGCTCACGTCGAAGCGGAAGGCAGGGTCGAGGCCGTACTTCATGTCGGCGAAGTTCTGGTGGCTGAGCAGTTCGAGTATCATTGCGGGCACGTCGGTCGTGCGGGACTCGCTGTACGACCTGTCCCACAGCTCGCGGCGGCTCCAGTCTGGGTTCCATCTGGCGCGGATGTCCTGCACCACCTGGGTCTGAACATAGTCGGCATAGCGGCGGTTGCCCATCCTGTCGTATCCGTTGGAGTCGTTGCGGCTGCCGTCGCACTTGAGCGTGTAGATTGAAAGCGTGCCCACTATGGAGTCGTTCGGAGTGAGGCCTGCGTCGGAATGGAAGGCCAGCGAGAGGTCGAAAGGTATCCTCCTCCTGTCCTTCTGCTCCTTCACCCATCCTCCGCGGCCGGCATAATCCCTGGTGTAGTCGCGCGGCCATTCCGTCCAGAATGTGCTGTCGGCGCCGGACCAGCTCATGTTGTAGAGGGCGCCCTCAGCAAAAGCTGGCATGCCTGAGGTGTATCCGCCGCGCTCGACCTTTCCCATACCGCCTCCGAAGCGGACCGCATCTGCCGTAACGCAGCCGGAGCCCCTGTTGTCAAGCTCCACGAAGTTGTCCCAGTCGGGGGCGAACTCGAAGCTGCCGAGGTACATCCAGGTGCTGCCGCCCCTGCGCTGGTTCACTATGAACTCCGTGGTGCCGCCCAGATGGCTGACAGTGTAATGCGCCTCGGAAGTGCTTGAGGGGAGGGAGAGGTAGCTGATATATACTGCGTAGATGCCGCGCTCGGGTATGTCGGGTATCCATCTGGCCGTGGCCGTGGACTCTTCGCTGCAGTTTGCTACCCGTGCGGTACCCATGGTGAAGGGGTTGTCCTCTGTGCGGTAGACGGCCTTGGCATCGGCGAAGCCGGTGCCGGCGTTGCTCCAGCTGCCCTTTTCGCGGTAGTTGCCCCTGGTGCGGGTGCACCAGTCACGCTCGCCGGTAAAGGCGTTGTCGTTGTCGCAGACGCTCTCCAGGAACTGGGGATCCCTTTCCCTGGGGGTCATCACATAGGCCCCTGCATTCTCGAGCATGGGGATGAGGAAGGGGATGACATAACTCTGGGTGTACATGTCTTCCACAGTGCGGTGGAGCTTTGCACGCTGCCACATCCACTCGCCACGCTGCTCGTTCCAGTAGCGGCCGTGGCTCTGCCAGAGTGCTATGTATCTGTCGGACAATCCTTTATTGTAACGTCTGGCACCAACTCTGGTAATGAGCCTGTTTGTGGCAGCGAGCCTCGGGTCGCCTCCCTTGAACCTGAAGGGGGCGGGCTTGCCGTCCGCCTTGACTGCAGGGTTGTACAGCTCGTCGAAGTCGATGTTGTTCACGTAGAGCCTGCCTACCTGATATGAGGGGGCAATCTCTTTCATTGCATCTGAAAGCTGGTTCTGGAACCAGGTCTGTTCGCTCATCCTCCAGGGCCAGTCGCCAAGCTCCTTTTCAAAGTAGAAGTTCACGGTGCTACCGCTGCGGACTATCTTCTTGATCTTGACCTTGGATGTCACGCCGGTGCGGCGCTGCAGCCTTGCTGCGAGCGAGTCGCAGGCAACTGCGAAGTCCGCACGCGTGGGTACTGTCTGCGCCGATGCACAGACGCTCAGTGTCAATGCCAGCAATATTGCTGCAGGTCTAGTCAGATGCACGTTTTATGAGGAGGATAGTGTTAATGATGACGGTTATTCCGCTTGCTATCGTAAGGGCGAGGATATCGGCGATAAAGTCGTGCCAGTCGCCAGTACGATATGCTATGGTTCTCTGTATCAGTTCGGTTGCTCCTGCAAAGGCGGCGCCTATCACCAGCGCGTCCAGCGAGAAGAACACTGCTTTCCTGACTTTTCTCGTGATGCTCTTGCCGCTCAGGTAAAGCAGGATGGGGAAGGGGAAGAACATGCAGAAGTGCACGATCTTGTCAGCTTCGATTCCGAGGATGTACTTGGGCGCCTCCTCGATTCCGCTGAACTGCCCGAAGCACAGGTAACATATACATATCACATAGAACAGCAGGATGAATTTGAACAGGCGTGCTCTCTTCTTGTTTGTCAGCTTCTTCATTACAGCGACTGCATTTCGTTGAGTTTCTTGTAGTATCCTCCGAGGGCGATCAGATCCTCGTGCCTGCCGCGCTCCACGATGCGGCCCTCGTCCATGACGATGATCTCGTCGGCATTCTTGATGGTGCTCAGACGGTGGGCGATGGCTATGGTCGTGCGGCTGCTCATCAACTTGTCGAGGGCCTCCTGGACTATGCGCTCCGACTCGGTGTCGAGCGATGCGGTGGCCTCGTCGAGAATGAGGATGGGAGGGTTCTTGAGTATGGCCCTGGCAATGCTGATGCGCTGCCTCTGGCCGCCGCTGAGCTTGACTCCGCGGTCGCCGATGTTGGTCTGGTAGCCCTCCTCCTTCTCCATGATGAAGTCATGGGCGTTGGCGATGCGGGCCGCCGCCTCCACCTGCTCCTGGGTTGCGCCCTCTACGCCGAAGGCTATGTTGTTGAAGATGGTGTCGTTGAAGAGGATGGGGTCCTGGTTTACGTTGCCCATCAAGGCGCGGAGATCGCCTATCTTCAGCTTTCTGATGTCAACACCGTCGATGCTGACCTTGCCGCCCTGGGGATCCCAGAAGCGGGGGATAAGGTCGACGAGGGTCGACTTGCCCGCGCCGGATGCACCCACGATGGCTACGGTCTTGCCCTTGGGTATCTCGAGGTTGATGTTCTTGAGTATCTCCTTTGTTCCGTCCCTGTAGAGGAACTTGACGTCGTGGAAGGTGATGCGGTCGTTGAACTGCTTTATGGGCATTGCGTCCTCAGCCTCGGTGACAGTGCTCTCGGCGTTCAGTATGGCGTCGATCCGCTCCATGCTGGCAAGGCCCTTGGGAATGCCGTAGGCTGCTCTGGAGAGATCCTTGATAGGCTGGATCACACTGTAGAGTATCACCATGTAGAATATGAAGGTAGGCGCATCGACCACTGAATGTTCGCTGAGGATGAACATGCCTCCGACCCAGAGGACGATGGCTATCATCGCTGTTCCCAGGAACTCGCTCACAGGGTGGGCGGAAGCCTGGCGTGTGGCTACTGCGGTGTTCTTGTCGCGCATGGCGCTGGTGACCTTGTCGAAGCGTGAGATCATCTTCTTCTCCGCACGGAAGGCCTTGATGACCCTGAGTCCGCCGAGTGTCTCCTCCACCTGGCTCATCGTGTCGGACCAGAGGGCCTGGGCCTGGGTTGACGTGCGCTTCAGCTTGCGGCCGATGAGGCCCATCAGCCAGAGCATGACAGGGGCGAAGATGAGCACGAACAGCGTGAGCTGCCATGAGATGTAGATGAGCATGCCCATGTAGAACAGAATGAGGATGGGGTTCTTGATGAGCATGTCGAGCGTGCTGGTGATGGAGGTCTCGACCTCCTGCACATCGCCGCTCATGCGGGCGATGATGTCACCCTTGCGCTCCTGGCTGAAGAAGCCGAGGGGGAGAGCTATGATCTTGTTGTATATCTGCATCCTCATGTCCTTCACAACGCCAGTGCGTATGGGAACCATCACCGCGCTTGCACCGAAGTAGCATGCGGTCTTGATGGCGGTCATCAGGATGAGGAAGAGGCAGAGCATCATCAGGACCTTGTTGGCTCCGAAGTTGCCCATGGCGTCGGTCACAAACCAGTAGAGGTTGTTGAGGGCGATAT
Source organism: Candidatus Cryptobacteroides sp. (assembly GCA_045640445.1). Classification (GTDB taxonomy): domain Bacteria; phylum Bacteroidota; class Bacteroidia; order Bacteroidales; family UBA932; genus Cryptobacteroides. Next base: position 50,575 of record JAZUFA010000057.1, read on the forward strand.
CCTTCGTGGACATCCCTGCGGTGTCCCAGGGTATGAACTCATACTGCATCTCATTGATGTTGAACAGTATCTGAAGGATAGGTATGATAAGCGTGAAGGAGAATATGTTGAAGACGGCGCTGAGGATGTTCAGCACCACCGACCCTCCAAGGTATTTCTTGTAGGGTGCGGCATATCTTTTCAGTACTTTCCAGAATTCTTTCATCGTGGGTGTCCTTTTAGAGGTTCATCAGTGGCGACGCTTCCATGCGGGGAAGCGGCGCCAGCCTGAAATCGGGCCTGCCGCCGAGGGTCTCGATGGCGGTGTCCATGGCCAGTTTGGGAGTATTGTTATGTTCGCTCAGATGACACATGAATACATTCTTCAGCCCCTCATGTGCAAATTCCTTGATGGCGGCTGAGCATTCCTGGTTCGACAGATGACCGTGTCCGTCCCTGATACGGTTCTGCAGTTCCTTGGGATACGGGCCGTGTTCCAGCATATAGGGGTCGTAGTTGCTCTCGATCACTACGGTGTGGGCCTGTTTTGCCAGCGACATGGCCTCGGGGGTCATGCGGCCTATGTCGGTCATTATCACAAAGCGGTAGTCGTCGAGGCTGATGGCGTAGCCGACCGTCTGCGCTGCGTCGTGGGGTACTTCGAAGTAACGTGCTTTGATGCGCCCGGGCACTATCTCGTTCCAGCCTTCGGAGAGTTCCTTGCGGTATCCTATGATCTCATCCCTCGTTCTCAGATGCCCTGCGAGAACGGAGTGGAGGGAGGGGGTTGCCCATACCGGCTTGCATGTGTGCCTGCAGTGGGAACCGAGGGAGCGCACGTGGTCGTAGTGGTTGTGAGTTATGAGCATGGCATGTATGTCGTCGATGCCCAGGCCCTCGGGGGCAAGCAACTTCTTGACGCGGCGGGGGCTGACTCCGGCGTCGATGAGGACGCCGGCCTCGCAGTTGCCCTCCTCGGAGAAGAGTCCGAGAAAGTAGCAGTTTCCGCAGCTGCCGGATGAGAATGATTTGAACTTGACTTTTGCCATTTAGTCTTCAGTTTCGCAGTATTTCCCAATAATGCTGTATGCGTCGGCGACTCCGAGTTCGCCGGCTCGTGAAAGGTCGATGCAGCCCTTCTCCATATCCTTGAGGTAGATCAGGGCGAGTCCGCGGTTGAGGTATGCGTCGCCCATGTACGGGTAGAGCTTGATTGCCATGCCGTAGTCCTCTATGGCCTCGACCAGCTGCTCGGAGAGGCAGTGCAGGTTGCCGAGGTCGAAGTACAGATGCGGGATATCGGGCAGGATGCGTATTGCCTCCTCGATGTCGGCAATGGCTTCCGAGTAGTCGTATGTGCGTGCAACCCTGTCGCTCACGCGGGCGCGGGTGGCGCCTTCGGTGTCCATGCTGAGGGTCTGTACATTGCCCTCGAGCGAGGCGATGAAGTCGATCATCTCAGCCTTGAGCACACCTCTGTTCATGAGGTAGAAGGCCTTGTAATAGGCGGCGTACTTGTCGGGGGAGCCGTCGTTGCCGCTCATTTCCACGGCCTTGTCGAACCAGGTGCTGGCCGAGCTGTACTGCTCGTTCTGCAGTGCCTGCAGCGCCCGGACGAAGCATCCCTGCGCCGTTGTGGTGGGCACGTTCTTCCTGCCGCCGAACTTCTGAGGCACATTGGTCAGCACGATGGGAACGCCGGCGGCGTCGACGAAGCGGTCGAGCAGTGCGTTCTCGAAGCGGCGGGAGAGTGCCACGGAGCGGTCTTCCGTCTCATCGTTGAGCGAGAACTTGTACAGGGGACGGAGCTTCACGTCGATGTCGCGGTGCTGGAGGAGCTCGTTGTCGAAGTCCTTCTTGGCAAAGTCGGCGTCGAGGGCCAGCAGCCTGTTGAAGGCCTTGGTGGTGTCGGAGAGTTCGCCGCTCCCGGAGGCGTTCTTGCTGCGGTATTCGGCGACCTTGCGCTTGGCTGTGTTGTAGTCAGCCTTGGATTCGCGCGTGCGGCCTATCATGTTCTCCACGTAGGACCGGTTGAGGTAGGCCTTGGCAAAGTCGGGGTAGAGGTCGATGGCGCTGTTGTAGTCGGAGAGGGCGTCGTACCAGCGGCCCATCTCACAGAATATCGCCGCCCTGTTGAAGTAGGCGAGGACGTTGCTCGGGTTGATGTTGATGACCCTGTCCATATCCTGCAGGGCCTCTTCATAGGCACCTACCTGCAGGTAGATAAGCGCGCGGTTGTAGAGGGTGAGGGCGTTGCCCGGTTCCTCCTCGAGGACGCGGTTGAGGTCGGCCATTGCGGCGTTGTAGTCGTTCTTCTCGTAGAGCATCAGGGCCCTGTTGAAGTATGCGAAGGTCAGGGTGCTGTCGAGGGAGATGGCGTGGTCCATGTCGGAGATGGCCTCGTCAAGATTGCCTCTCGTTGCGTTGAGGCGGCCGCGGCGGATGTAGCCTTCCGGCTCGAAGCGGTCGATCTTGATTGCGCGGTTGTAGTCGTCAAGGGCCTTGAGGGTGTCGCCGAGGAAGAGGTGGCTGGCACCTCGGTTGAGGTAGGCCGAAGGATCCTTGGGCTCCTTCTTTATGTACCAGTCGAAGTCCTGCACGGCCTCGCTGAAGCGCTGCGCCAGGAAGTATGTGACGCCGCGGGAGAAGTACAGACCGATGATTCCCGGACGGAGGTCGATGGCTTTCTGGAGGTCATCGAGGGCGTCGTCGTATTCGCCGAGACGCGATGCGGCGATAGCCCTGTAGTGGTATCCGTTAGTGAATACGGGGTTGATGCGGACGGAGTGGTCGAAGTCCTTCTGCGAACCGCGGATGTCGCCGAGGTTGTACTTTGCGATACCGCGGAAGAAGTAACTCCAGTAGTCGGTTGTGTCGAGGCGTGTGAGAATGTTGAAATTCTCGATGGCGAAGGCATATTTGCCGTCGCTCAGGGCCTGCCTGCCGCGGAGGTCGAACACGTCCTTGTCCCACTGGGCATGGCAAACGCCGGACGTGGCGAGGCAGAGCATCACCACAAAAATGAATTTGATTGCTGAACGAAACTTTTTCACTAATTTTGCAAAGATAAACATTATTCGTGCCCTAATTGAGGAAATTCATAAAAATATTGATGCTTTGCATCATTTTTTTTGGACCTGAAGCCATGTGCCAGAGCATTCAGGACGACGTGCATTTCCTCTGCGACAGCCTCAGGCTCGGCAGGCGCTTCGGCACGCCGGGCGTCGTTGACGCCGCCTTCTGGGCCCAGCACGAATTCGAGGCCATGGGCCTTGAGACAAGCGTGCAGCATTTCAGGGCTGCCGGAAAGACCGGACACAATGTCCAGGGTCTTCTCAAAGCACCAGGATCCGGTAAGTACATCATAGTCATCGCAAACATGGACGGAGTGGGGGATTACGAAGGAGTCGTATATCCCGGCGCCGACGCCAACGCCTCCGGCGTCGCGGCGCTCATGGCGCTGGCCCGTTCCATGACGGGGCATGGCGGCAAGGCTCCCTATGGCTACGCCACTCCACGCTCGCTTGACAAGATTATGTCCCGCTATAAGCTCGACGTCCCTGTTTGCAGGGACGGCCTGATATACGGTGGCCAGGTGCTGCCCGTCAAATACGAGCAGCCTGAGGAGAAGAAGGTCTTCGTCATGATGCCCGTTGCCAAGAAGACCCAGGAGGAATATGTTCCCGGCAAGTGGCTCGGGGCAGGGCGGCCGGCGCGCAACGTGCTGTTCGTCGCCCTCGACGGCCATGCCGAGCACAGCGCCGGCGCCGCCGCCCTCTGGGACAGCTTAAGCGCGCAGGGCATCGCCAAGAGCGACATCCTCATGGTGGTGAACCTCGACACCATGGGCTCCAACATGGCCCCTCCCCAGAGATACTGGAAAGACTATCTGATAATCCTTGGCGGAAGCCGTTATGAGAAGGCAATAGCCTCCTGCAACAGCGGCCTGGGGCTTCATCTCTACTACGACTACTACGACAGCCGCTCCTTCACCGACATGTTCTACCGCAGGCTGGGCGACCAGTCGGTCTTTGTCGCCGCCGGTGTTCCTTCGGTGATGGTCACCTCCGGTATCACCATGCTTACCAACAAGCCCGGCGACGTTCCGTCGACCCTTTCCTTCGACCTCCTCGAACGTCGCGTCGAACTAATCCGCCGCTGGCTGCTGAAACTCTGATCCCAAAATAAAGTCAGGGCGCACCATGGCGGTGCGCCCTGACTCGTTATTGAACTGAACTCTTAGATTCTCTTGAGTATCTCTTCGGTCTGCTTCTCGTAACCGGGCTTGCGGAGGAGTGCGAACATGTTCTTCTTGTATGCCTCGACGCCGGGCTGGTTGAAAGGATTGACTCCGAGTGCGTATGCGCTTACACCGCATGCGAACTCGAAGAAGTAGAAGAGTGCGCCGAGGTTGGCCTCATCTATCCTGCTCATGCCGATTTCCATCTGGGGAACGCCGCCGTCGATGTGTGCGACCTTCACGCCGAGGCGTGCCATGGCGTTGCAGTGCTCCACATGCTGGCCTGCGAGGAAGTTGAGGCAGTCGAGGTTCTGCTCGTCGGTTCCGATGACGACGCTCCTTGCTGCATTCTCGACGTTGATGACGGTCTCGAACATTATGCGTGAGCCTTCCTGGATGAACTGGCCCATCGAGTGGAGGTCGGCGGTGTTGGTGACGCTTGCGGGGAAGATGCCCTTGCCGTCCTTGCCTTCTGATTCGCCGTAGAGCTGCTTCCACCATTCTGCCACGAAAGTGAGCTTGGGGTTGAAGGTGACGAGGATCTCGACGGCCTTTCCTGACTTGCTGTGCAGGCAGTTGCGCATGGCAGCGTACTGGATGGCAGCGTTGGTCTCCGACTTCTTCATGAGTTCCTCACGCTCCTGCGCAGCACCCTTGAGCATAGCGCGGATGTCGAATCCTGCGAGCACGATGGGCAGAAGGCCCACGGGGGTGAGAACGCTGAAGCGTCCGCCCACGTTGTCGGGAACTATGTATGTGCGGTAGCCTTCCTGGTTGCTGAGGGTCTTGAGAGCGCCGCGCTCCTTGTCGGTGATGGCGACGATGCGCTGGGCTGCCTCCGCCTTGCCGTAGCGCTCCTCGAGGTAAGCCTTGAAGATGCGGAATGCCACTGCAGGCTCGGTGGTTGTGCCGGACTTTGAGATGACTACGACTGCGACGTTACGCTGCTGGGCGAGGTCCATGAGCTCGGCGAGGTAGTCCTCGCTGAGATTGTTGCCTGCGAACACGACCTTGGTCTCGGGCTCCACGAAAGAGTGGCTGAGAGCCTCGATGGCGCACTTTGCGCCGAGGTATGAACCGCCGATTCCGATGGCGATTACGAGGTTGACGCCGCGGCCCTTCCAGTCGTCGCGGACTGCCTCCATCGATGCGATGAGCGACTCGTCGATGTCGATGGGAAGAGTCTTCCAGCCGAGGAAATCGTTTCCTGCGCCCTGCTCTGAGGCAAGCACGTCATAAGCCTCGAGGGCCTTGTTCACATACTCATTGTACTCTGCACCGTTTACGAAGGAGGAGCATCCCTTGATGTCAATCTTTATCATTTTGTCATGTGTTTTCAAAAATCTCGCAAATTTAATAAATTTGTCATTATGAAAAAGTTAATAGTCCTGATATTTGGCATTGCCATGATGGTTTCATGCTCTGCCTACAAGTCCACTCTCCCTCCTGATGGTGGCGAAGCCGTCAATGTCGGCTACGGCTCCGTGACCAAAGACAATCTCACCGCTTCAGTTTCCAAGGTGAAGCCGAAGAAGACAGAGGTAGTAACGTATAATAACATCTATGATTATCTCAAGGGGCGGGTCCCTGGTGTGATGGTCACGGGTGGAGACCCTCCCAGAGTCATTATCCGTGGCATTGGTGATATCAACGGCAACAATGACCCTCTCTTCATTGTAGACGGAGTCGAGGTTCAGGACCTGTCCTACCTTAATCCGAATGACGTGGATTCAGTCGAAGTCATAAAGGACGGCACCTCCGCGATCTACGGCGTGAGGGGAGCCAACGGAGTGATCCTGGTAACAACGAAGAGATGATGAAAAAGAGCGGTCCAGATGAACCGCTCTTTCTTATTTTATCAGATTCAGGAACTCGTTACGGGTTCGCGCATCGCTCAGGAAGATGCCGCTGAATGCGGAGGTTGTGGTGAGGGCGTTGGCCTTCTCGACACCGCGCAGGACCATACAGCTGTGGCTTGC
>JAZUFA010000058.1:0-56858 GCA_045640445.1 Candidatus Cryptobacteroides sp.
CCGTCGGGGTGCTGCTTTGCGTAGAAGTTGTCGAGCGAGCCCTGGAACGGGAAGAAGTGGTAGCCGTAGCGGGCGAACATCATCATGAAGCAGGTGTCCCACATGAAGATGTTGCCGTTGTATGCAACGTCGAGGTATGATGACACGAAGCCTGAGCCTTCCTGGGGCTGGCAGATGTGACCTACTGCGATCTTCCATGCATGCCAGTACATCTCGACTTCCTTCTCGTGTCCCTTCCAGATAGGAGAGGGAAGCACCTTCTTAGCCTGCTCGAACGTACCGGGCTTGGTACATGTTGCGGGCTTTGTGCGGAACTCGTTCTCAGCTACGAAAACGTTCTTGGTATAAGTGTTCTTGTAGGGGAGCTTGTAGGGGCCTGACTTGAGGTCCTGTGCTTTTACAAAGGCTGTGCAGGCGGTGAGGAGAATCAGCACACCTGCGAGGGTCTTCTTGAACATCTCTTATTTCTTTTTGGTGAGTGAACGGATCTTGTCTGCAATGTCGGTGTTCTTGTAAACACCCTGGAAGTCATTTGAGTGGGGACCGTATGCGAATACGGGCAGCATGGTGGGAGTGTGGTCGTTGCCGAAGTAGAGACCCATGATGCGGCCGGTCTCCTCGTCGCCGTCGAGGATCACGAGGCCGCCGGTCTCATGGTCTGCGGTGATGATGACGAGTGTCTCGCCGTTCCGGTCGGCGAACTTGAGGGCCTCCTGGATTGCGAGGTCGAAGCTGAGCATCTCGAGAACAGAGCCGGGCAGGCACATGGAGTGTCCTGCATAGTCGATCTTGGCACCCTCTACCATGAGGAAGAAGCCCTTGTTCTTGCTGTCCATCTTCTGAAGCTGTGAGATGGTCTCCCTGGTGGCGTCTGCAAGCAGGGTCATGTTCTGCTCGTTTGCGGAGTCGTCCATGCGCTTGTCGATGCAGATGACCTTGCCGTTCTGCTCGTCGATCTGTGCGTAGTCCTCGATGATGCTGAAGCCGTCTTCCTTGAGCTCGCCGAGGAGGTTCGTACGGCCGTCATGGCGGCGGACGAAGTCGCCCATGCCGCAGCCGCAGATGATGTCGGCGTTGCTCTCGAGTATGTCGACGGTGAGGTCGTCGGAGTCGTCACGCTCCACGTTGTGTCCGTAGAAGGCTGTGGGGGTGGCATCCACCATATGACCGAGGGTGAGGACGCCTGTGGTCTTGCCCTGTTCCTTGAAGAAGTCGGTCAGAGAAGGGTAGGGGTTGCCCTCGTCGTCTGCAGCGATATGACGGTTGGAGTGCTTCTTGCCTGTTGCAAGTGCGCTGCCGCCTGCTGCGGAGTCGGTGGTGAACTGATCCTTGGCGTGGTTGGTGACGAAGCCGAGGTTCTTGATATTCATCACGGTAAGGCCCTTGTTTGCGTAGTAGCCTGCCTCCACCTGGTTCATGCCCATACCGTCGCCTATCATGAAGATGACGTTCTTGATCTTCTTGGGAGCGCCGTCGTTCTTATACGTGGGAGTGTATACGGGGATGGGCTGGCTGAGCTGCAGCTTGCTGTGCTGGAAGCCTGCGAAGTTGCGGGTCACCTTGTCAAGTTTGCTTGTGCCGGATACGCCCTCGCCACCCATGTTGGCTACGCCGATCTGGAAGTTCTTGTCGCCCCACTTTGAGAAGAAGTTGGCGCAGAGTTCGGGATGGTCGGTGTTGAACCAGTCGATGCCGAAGTTGTAGAAGGTGTAGTATGCAGTGGTGGTCTCGGGGCCGCCCCAGAAGCGTATGGTCTTGCCCATTGCGTGAGCCTTGGCGATGGCTGCCCTGACGGCGGTCTCCTGCTCGATGACGAGGGAGCCCTTGCCGTTCCAGCCTGCATAGTCGCTGAAGCACTCGCTTATGAGGGCAACACGCTCAAGCTGTGCGGGGGTGTACTCGAGTTCGAGCTTGCCGTCGAACATCACCCACTCGGGGTATTTGCAGAAGTCCTTGGGTTCAGGACGGTTGCCGGTGATCACGAGGGTTACACCCTTGGTGCCGAACACGTCGAGGTAGCTGCCCTCGATGATCTCGATGATCCTTGAGAGAGAAGGTTCGGTGTCCTCCTTGATGTCCACGAGGAGCTGGAGGGTCTTGGATGCATCCTTGTAGATGTGGCCTCCGTTCTGGCGGTACAGCGTTGCTATGGGGCTCAGGTAGAGTGACTCGAGAGATCTGTATTCCTTCACATCCTCCCAGTTGTGGGCTACGAGCATCTTGCCGTCGTTGTAGTAAACATCTGCCTCCACTGAGGCAACACCCTGGGCATAAGCCTGATAGAAGGGGACGTTACGGTCGTAGTCGTTGTGGGAATGGATGAGCATCGGGGTCTGGGCACTCACTGCCGCAGACATGAGGATTGCAGCTGCAAAGGCTGCCAATCTGGTAAGGAACTTCATTTCTTGGCTGTTATTTTGTGTTTATGATACTGCGTATGTAGTATTTCGCCCACAAAAATAGTTCACGCGCACGTAGGTAAGTACGCAAAAATGGAATTTCACTCCTCGATTTGCGAAAAAATAACTTAATTGACCCTCGCTTTTTTGCTGAAATTTCTGCCGGCGATGCCCGCGTCCTCATCCCCGCCTACCGCCTTGATGATACCCTTTAACTCCGGCTCTCACCACCTGCCAGGTCACCGGCTGATGGAAATTGTCAATTCCATAAATGATGCGTCGTGGCCGTATTTATTCCGATGACGTCATTACTTCCCAACCGGGGGAGTTTTAGCCGGATACGCCCCAGAAACGTCTGAGCGCCTGGGGCCTTCCTTGTTTCGAGGCGTTTTCCTGGAAGGTGTCGGCCTTTTCGTTGGGACCTTCCTTGATTTGAGGCCTTTTCCTGGAAGGTGTCGGCCTTTTCGTTGAGACCTTCATTGATTTGAGGTCTTTTCCTGGAAGGTGTTATCCTTATCTCTCATGACTGGGCACAAAAATGCGGGATATCGTTCCCGGTCCCTCTTCTGAACCGGGGACTTGACACGTTTATCCGTCATATCGTGTCAACTCCCTTGGTGCTGTACGAAACCTTAATATTACTGAAAAGGTAGGGGCCTGCCGGCCTAAAATGAGGCTTCAAATTGGCGGGAATGATGTGATTGGCCAAAATAATCACGAATTCTTGGCGAAACAGCAAAATAACAAGCCCGGCGCCTAAAAGAACCCGATTAGTTGGACAAATCACATCTTCCGGCCAGGATTTGACCTTTAAGTTGGCCGGAATTGACTGCGAGGTTGCAGATTTTGGTTAAGGACACGTCTAAACTTTCGGGTTCACATCAAGGTGGCACGGCTACATGCTTGAGGCAAAAAGATCCAGAGATACGGAGCATGGTTCCCGCCATAAAAATGACGGATTTATGTCCGCAAATCATATTTCCGCCACGTTTTAGCTGATATCATGCCCGAAACGTGTGTTTAGACGGCTCGCGGGCACGAAAACGACGAAATCATGGCGAGATTGCCGTTTGCGGGAATAAAATCGCCGAAATCATGGCGGAGTTTTCGGCGGCTGCGGGGTGGAGGTGGTGGGACGTGATATATGACCGGTGGTTATGGGAAGCGATATACGGCTGATTGGTGTGTTCAAGGGTTCTGTCTGCTTACGCGAGGGTGGCCAGGGGAGGAAGGTTGGCACTCGAAGGTGCCAACCAGCAGGGGTTCTTGAAGCGCGGGAGTGCGATGGTGAAGTGCGTCACCGCAGCCGAACTTGCGTCCGGCAGCTAAAGGCAAGCGTGGGCCGGGTCTTTTGTGGGTCCGGCCGGCACTTGCCTTTTGCCCAGTTAGGGACGCCCTCAGCCAGTCGACAGCCGCCGCCAGGCTGGGGCTTTCAAGTGAAGTAGGTGATGTGTGGCCGAACAGAAACCGAACTGTCCTGTTAGTTGTAAAGGGCATGGAACCAGAAGGTGTTGCCGTATTTCTTTTTTAGCTGGGCCTCGTCCTTTCCTGACTGTGCGTCCTGGATGAATGCCTGGAAACGCTTGATGTTGGAATCGGAGATGTAGTCGGGAAGATTCTGCAGCGACATGCCGTTGTCGATCCACAGCATCATTACGCCTTCCTGGTAATATCGGGGCAGATGGCCGCCCTTGTAGTTCTGGAGATAGTACCAGAAGTTGTTCAGGTTCTTGTCGAGCAGTTCGTAGCAGAGCAGATAGTCCATCGCCATGGTGTTGGAAGGGTTCTCGTCCACCAGATATCCTAGCAGGACATCTATTCTGTCCTCGTTGTAGATCTCGTCCTTCCCGTGGCTTCTGAGGCTCCGTTTCATGCTGTAGTCAGGGTTGGAATCTATTGAAGTTTCATCCTTCAGCATGGCGAGGGTCTTCCTTGCCCATCCACGGTAGAACAAGGTGTGCTCCAAGGCATGGAGATATTTGCGTGCGACGTCGTAGTCGTAGTTGACTATATTGGTCTGTGCCAAGCGCTTATAGCATCTGCCGCTCTTCTGGAAGTCGGCAATTGCCTCGTTGGCCTCGAAGGTGTAGTACTGGCATGCGTTCACCATTCCAAGCTGCCAGAACACCTCTGATGCAGGCAGGGGCATGAGCGCACTTTTGGCGAACTTTGGGAAGAGCCCTGAATGGCCTCCCTGGATGTGCTCGAAGAGGTGGTCGCCAAGCGTTCCGGTCTCGGCAAGTGCCAGGTTCACGCAGCAGACCGAGAAGGGCTTGTCGGCCGGTCTCTTCCTGTCGAGCTCGAGTATCTTCTTCCACTGTCCGGTGCGTGTGAGGTGGTCGTATGCAAAGAGTGTTTCCTGCTCGAAGTCGGCGCAGATTGCGGTGGCGGCGCCTCCGCATACGAACACTGCGGCGGCTGCCAGTATGGCAGGCCTGAGAGTGTTTTCCGGTTTGGAAAGATGACCGAGGACGGTGTATGCCGCAGCCGCTATGGCCGCAGCCCACAGCACTGCGGGGAAAGAGTCGGGGTATCTGTAGTAATGCACTCCCTGCAGCAGGCTGCTGAGGGACGTGTGCAGCGCTCCTTCCAAAAGGAACGGGCATGCTGCAAGCGCCGCTGCAGAGCCCAGCCAGACATAGAACTTGCTGCCTTTGCAGGAGGCGAACACGAATACAAATGCCAGTGGTCCGCAAAGGAAATACATTATCGGGGCGCCTGTTATGGCCAGGATGGCGCGCAGCCATCCTGCCTGTGCCTTTCTGACGGCCAGGCCGCCAAGCAGGCAGAGGATTATGGCGATGACTCCGCCGAGCAGGGCCTTTTCGTCAAGAAGGAAGATCAGGGCGATTGCCGAAGGAATGAAGCTGAGGGCGTATGAGACCTTGCTTTTGGCTCCTGCTGCCCGGGCACTGAGCATCTGCATGATGGTGAGCAGTGCTGCGATGATGACAGCTCCGAGGCCCGATATGATGAAGAACTGTGTGAAGAACCTTCCCAGCCAGTCGGCAAAGCCTCCGGGAACTGACGAGACGCTGCAGAAATACTCCTTTGTCCACTCGAACAGCTGGAATTGTTCCTGGTAGTGCAGATGATGGGGATAGGCTGCCCATAGGAAAATGGTGACCGCGGCGAAGAAGATGCCGCTGACTGCTATATTTATGTGCTTGCCTTTCATCAAAAATAGTCCCTTGATTTTGCAAAGATGGCAATTTCTTTTGTAAATTTGTTGGATATAGCCAATAAACCAAAAATCACTATATGGAAAGAAGAGATTTTCTCAAGAAAACGGGAGCATCGGTGGCTCTGTTCACCATCCTCCCAAGATCCGTGTTCGGTAAGATGAACGGCGACAAGCGGTACATCGCCCCCAGCGACCAGCTTACCCGCGGTATCATCGGTACAGGCGGCATAGGCCGTTCCAACCAGCACTTCATCAGCGACCAGAACTGCCGTCTCGTCTCACTTTGCGACTGTGACGCCGAGCATCTTGCCGGCGCCATGCAGCAGGCAAAGGAAAGGTTCGGCGAAACTTGCAAGGCCTACACCGACTGGCGCGACCTCGTCCACGACCCCAACGTGGACATCGTCCACATCGCAACACCTCCTCACTGGCACGGTCTCATGGCCGTCGAGGCTTCCAATGCAGGCAAGGACATCTTCTGCGAGAAACCTATGACCCGTACAATAGGCGAGGGCAAGCGCGTGATGGAGGCTGTGAAGCGCAACGGCAACATCTTCCGCCTCGACACCTGGTTCCGTTTCACCGATACCTTCTACGGCCTCGGCACAACCGTGGAGCCTCTCAAGAAGCTCGTCATGAGCGGCAAGCTCGGCTGGCCTCTCACCGTCCGCATCTCCGGCGCCACCGGCTTTGCATGGAAGTTCTTCTGGGTAGGAAAGACGAATCTTCCCACACAGCCCGTTCCCGCATGTCTCGACTACGACATGTGGCTCGGCCCCGCACCCAAGAAGCCTTATAACGAACACCGCACACACGGTACCTTCCGTGGATACTGGGACTACGACGGCGGCGGACTCGCCGACATGGGTCAGCACTACATCGACCCCGTTCAGTACATCCTCGGCAAGGACGACACCTTCCCCGTAAAGGTCGAGGTGGACGCCCCTCTCCAGCACCCCGATGCAGTAGGCACATGGCGCAGCATCACCTATACCTACGAAGACGGCTGCAAGATCATCCTCGAAGGCGAGGGTTACGAGAGCAAGGGCAAGGTTCCCTACATCGAGGGCCCTCTCGGCAAGGTATACAAGGGATTCGAGTGCACCATTCCCAATGTGATGGAGCTCATCAACAGCCTTCCCGATCCCCCTGCACGCAACACCGACTTCATCCAGTGCGTGCGCGAGCGCCGCAACTTCGCGCTTGACGAGAAGAACGGTTACCACAGCTCGACTGTCGTGAACATGGGCGTCATCGCCCTCAGGCTCGGCAGAACCCTGAACTTCGATCCCAAGACGGAGACATTCATAGGCGACACGGCAGCCAACCTGCTTCTCAATCAGCCCATGTTCAACGGTTGGTCAATGGAATAAAAGGAGATACGGTTATGAAAAAGATATTCTCAGTTATAGCATTCCTGGCACTCGCCGCAGGCGTTCTGTTCGCCCAGGATTCAAGACAGCGCAAGCCCGAGACCATCGTACAGGATGTCCTGGCTCTCGTTCCTTCCACCGATGCGGCAGCAGTAGAGGCTGAAGTCCAGAGCCTCGTGGCCACCGCTCCCGAGTCGCTCGACCTCCTCTTCTCGAAGATGCAGCCCTACGAGGCCGCAGTCAACGGGAAGGCCGAGTTCGTGATTCACGCTCTTACCCAGTATGCCTCCAATCCGGAGCATGCAGATGCGGTGGAGCCCGTAAAGGCTGCTTTCCAGAAGGCCATCGAGGCTTGTACCGACGAGTACAACAAGGCTTTCTACGAGCAGGAACTCCGCCTTGTGGCATATGCTGATGCAGCTCCCGTTGTCCAGCCCGCCACCGCTCCCGACCCTGTACGTCCCAAGCTCTCCGCTGCCGAGTTCGCAGCGCTTGACATCGACAACCAGCGCGACGCCATCTACTGGATAGGCGAGAACCGCGACAAGAGCCAGCTTAAGCTCGTCCTCTCCAACCTGAAGAATGCTGCCGATGAGAACCTTGCAGGCGACGCTGCAATCGCCGCTTCCAAGATCGGCGGAAAGAAGGCTGCCAAGGCCCTCGTTGCCGCTCTCATGACCGGCAAGGCTTCTGACAAGGTTACCGAGGCGCTCCAGCGCTTCAACGGCAATATCGTCCCCGCAGTGCTCAAGGCACTCAAGAAGGCTACCGGTGACAATGCCGCCAAGCTTCTCGACCTTGCAGGTACAAGGCACATCAAGGGTGCTTTTAATAAAGTCATCTCTTCACTGAACTCCACCGACGGTGCCGTTGCAGATGCTGCACGCCGCGCTCTCAAGGGAGTTGTCACCGAGAAGAACCTCGCACAGGTGGTATCCCTGCTCGATGGCGCAACAGAGAATGTTTCCGACTTCCAGGAGGCATTCCAGAACGTGCTGAACTTCCTCCCCGAGGAGGACAGAACAGCCGTCATCGCCGAGCAGATGGCTAAGGCCGCAAATCCCCAGAACTTCTTCGCAGCTCTTGCCGCAACAGGCAGTGATGAAGCAGTCGAGGCTCTCAAGGAGGGTATTGCCGCTCATCCCGCCGAGGCTCTCGAGGCTCTCTCCGTCATCGATAATTTCGATGCCGCCGAGCCCATGTTCGAGGCTGCCGCTGCCGGACAGAAGGAATACCTTCCCAGATATCTCGAACTTGTGGAGAACTATCGGGACGACTTTGACAAGATTGCCGATTATGTGAAGGCATTCGACATTGCAGGCGACGACAATGCTCTGCTGGTCAAGGTTCTTGACAAGATAGGCTGGATGAAGAACGGCAAGGCTTTCGAGAAGGTCGCCGAGTACATCGACCGTCCTGAGATTGCCAAGGATGTTGCCGACATCCTCGTGGAGCAGGCTCCCAAGGTAGCGAGCCTTGTGGATTATGACAATTTCAAGAATATCATCTCAAAGGTCAATGCAGTGAACGCCAAGGCTTCCGCAAAGGGTGACGCCGACGCGGGCTACGCAATCGACGCGATGAAGAAGCTCGTCGAGGAGTCAAAGCCGTTCGTCAACGGACTTACTCCCGAGGAGGTTGCAGAGGGCTTCAAGCTCCTGTTTAACGGCAAGGACCTCACAGGATGGGTAGGTGACATCGAGGGCTATGCTCCCGTTAACGGCGCCATCACCGTCAACAGTAATTTCGGTGGAAATCTCTATACCGAGAAGGAATACAGGAACTTCATCTACCGTTTTGAGTTCCGCTTCCTCGAGGAGGGTGTGAACAACGGCGTGGGTATCCGTACTCCTTTCGATGTTGACGCAGCTTACGATGCAATGTGCGAGTGCCAGATCCTCGACCATGACGCTCCTATGTACGCCGACCTCCACGAATACCAGGTACACGGCTCAGTTTACGGAGTCGTTCCTGCCAAGAGGATCGTCCACAAGCCCCTCGGCCAGTGGAGCCAGGAGGAGATCGTTGTAAAGGGCGATAACGTCAAGGTAACCGTCAACGGAGAGGTCATCGTGGATGCCAACATCCGTGAGGCCTGCCAGGGTCACAACGTCGCACCCGAAGGTGAGGACGAGAATCCTTACACCGTCGACCACCGCGACCATCCCGGCATGTTCAACGAGCGCGGCCACATCTCATTCTGCGGCCACGGCCACGGCCTTCAGTTCAAGAACGTCAGAATTCTTGAGCTGGAAGACTAGCAAGTTAGTCCGATTCAAATATAGCGCGCTCCGGTTCTTCCGGGGCGCGCTTCTTTAATTAAAATGGAAGATTCCGTAAATGGGGTAGTGGTCGGAGATGTAGGTGAGGCCGTCGTATTTGTCGGTGA
Organism: Candidatus Cryptobacteroides sp.; assembly: GCA_045640445.1. Classification (GTDB taxonomy): domain Bacteria; phylum Bacteroidota; class Bacteroidia; order Bacteroidales; family UBA932; genus Cryptobacteroides. Next base: position 9,346 of record JAZUFA010000058.1, read on the forward strand.
CCGTATGGAACTTCAGTGGCATGATCGTGTCTTTGGAGCAGAAGATTATGTCGATTATGCTGCCGCTGCCAGCTTTGCCCCAGGAGTTGTAGCTTTTGACATTGTCGGTCTCGGGCGCGGTCTTGCGTGTGTTGTACATATAGCCCTGCACATGATTGAAAAGGGCGTTGTCTTCAACGACGTTAAAGTCCGCGCTCAGAAACATGGGCAGATTCCCGGTGTTGAGTTCGTCCATCTTTTCTTCCAGCACGGCCATCTGCTCTGCCTGGCCGTTCTGATGGTCGAGATGGGTGTTGACGTAGAATATCTTCTTTCCTGAACTCTTTATGGTTATGCGTGCCCATGTTGCGCAGCGCCTGCAGGCGGAGCTCCAGTCCTTTGACGGTACGTCAGGTGTCAGAGAAAGCCAGAAAGTGCCCCATTCTTCTATAGTCACATCGTCCTTGCGGTAGAAGACGGCCATCTGTTCTCCGCTGTTCCTTCCGTCGTCGCGTCCTACGCCAATTGCTGCATAGTCCTTGCATCCATCCAGAATGTCCGCCTTCTGGTTCGAGAGGCACTCCTGAACGCCCATGATAGCTGGCTTTTCGGTGTTGAGCATCTCGCATACTGCAGATTTGCGGCGACTCCAGCTCTTGTCGCCGGTGTCGCTGGTTGCTGCATAGCGCACATTGAACGACATGAGTTTGAGATCTTCGGAATACTCGGGCTCCTTGGGCTCCTCGGGCTTTTCGGGATCTTTTTTCTCTGTTTCCGTCTTCTCGCCGCTGTGGCCGTTGACTTCCTCTATTGGCTTTGGCGGTTTTCTGCAATCTATTTCCGGTTCGCAGGAGAATGGCAGCAACAAGGCAAGGGCTGCCAGTAAAACGAAAAATCTGTTTTTCATAGTGTATTGGTATTAATAGTAACAAGACCGCCGTCGTAGTGGATAGCAAGGTCGTAACTCTCATTGTCGAGTCCGCAGGCGGAGCCGGGGCGGACGAGGACAATGCGGAAGTCGCGCTCGGCGAGCATTCCGCTGTATGCGCCCTGACGTTCTCCTATGGTGAGCGTGCTTGAAGCGTCGTCCCAGTGCATGGGAATCACGGTGAATTCCCCGTTTTCATATGCGTATCCGTCGCCGGCGTCTTCGTAAAGTTCGAAGTCGGCGTCGGCACCCGGATAGATGCGTATCTGCAGGCTGTCCCAAGGCTTTTCAGACGCGAACTGCACGTCGGGCCCAATGGGAATGATACTTCCGCCACGCACGAACAGAGGCATGTCGTCAAGCGCGTATCTCTGCGTGAAGGAGTATTGCCCGTCGATCGCCCCTCCGCTCCAGAAGTTTACCCAGCGGCCTTCGGGGAGATAGACCTCCCTTTCGGAGTCGAGGCTTGTAACCGGAGCAACCAGCATGGCGCGGCCGAACAGGAACTCGTCCTCGGTATTGCAGGCCCGTGTGTCGGAAGGCCAGTCCATGAAGAGGGGGCGCATGAAGACGTCGCCGCCTTCCGTGACCTTGTGGGCAAGGCTGTATATATAAGGAAGAAGCCTGTAGCGCAGGGTGATGAACTTCTCCTGGTTGTCGTACCATACGTCGCCCTTCTGTCCCCACTGCCATATCTCGCGCGGCGTATGCATGCCGTGCGAGCGCATGATGGACTCGAAGGTGGCGAACTGGAACCAGCGGGCGTACACGATCTTGTATTCGGGATTGGCGTTGCCGCCGGGATAATCGCAGAAGAACCCGCCTATGTCGCCGTCCCAGTAACTCAGGCCGCTCATGAAATAATTGAGGGCTGCCGGGATCTGCCTGCGGAGCTCCGGCATCTCACCGTCGGTGTCGCCTGACCAGCACTGTGCGGCGTAGCGCTGCTGGCCGAAGGTGCCCGAGCGGGTGAGGATGAACACGCGCCTGTCGTTTGTCAGCGCTCTCTGATGCTCGTATATTCCCATCGAAGTGAACATGGGGTAGGCGAGCTGCACGTCGCCATATCGCCCGAGGGCGACGTGTACATCCTGGTCCTCTTCAGTGGGGACATAGTATGACTGGAACTCGGGCTCGGTGGCGTCGAGCCACCAGCCGTCGATGCCGCAGGGCCAGAAGTTCTTCTCGACAAAGCCCCAGTACAGGTCGCGGGCGGCCTTGCTGTAGGCATCGTAGACAATGACTGATGAGTCGGGGTGCGCGATAGGGGGAATCATATGCGCGGCGAAGTCGTCGTAGTTGTATGAACCTTTGACAAATGACGGCCACAGCGACATTATGAGGTGCGCGTCAAGGGCGTGTATCGCATCCACGCCGGCCTGGGGGTCGTCCTTGAACACACCGCAGAACTGCAGGTCGCCGAGGTGGTCGACGTAGGTGTAGTCGAGCACCACTCCGTCCAGAGGAACCCGCAGCGCCCTGTGCCGGACTACCACCTCCTTCATCTCATCCCAGCTCCAGTAGCCGCATTTCGACTGTATGAATCCGTATGTCCAGAGTGCGTTCATGGGCGCGCAGCCCGACAACTGGTGCAGTCCTCTGATCACTCCGTCGGCGTTGCCGCCGTAGACGAAGTAATAGTCTTTCCTGCAGCCGCTTTCGGAGGATATGGTCATTCCGTCCGGCCCGTCTGCAAACTTGCCCCTGCCGGTATTGTCCCAGTAGAGACCCCAGCCTTTTGAGGAATGCACCACAGGGATGCTGATGTCCATGTTCCTGTTGAAGATCTCGACCGTTTCGCCACGCCAGTTGAGCTTGCCGTAGCGATGCTGGCCGAGGCCGTATACCGCCTCGTCCGGCTCGAGAAGGAAAGTCTGTGAAACGCCGCTGTCTTTCCCCGGGATTTCTTTTAGCAACACCGTTCCGTCCGGCCTGTAGAAGCTGACGCAACCGTCTGCCAGACAAACGCTCACAGTGAGCGAGTCGGTCTTTAGAGTCAGATGTCCGTCTGCCTTTGAGACGCTCCTGCGCACCTTCTGCGGCTGCATTATGACGCAGAGGGAACTGTCCTTGCTCTGGGGGACGCCTGCAAGAGGTTTTTCGACGCGCACCATGCCTGGAGTGAAGCATGTGAGCCGGACCGGTCCGGCCCCGGTCTTGACGTTCACTGGAGAGTTGCACGCGCACACGATTGCCGCGGCAAGGATAAAACATACGGGGATTCGTCTCATAATGCAAAGATACTATTTAATTTGTTCACTCTTTTTGTAACTTTGACACCCGGAATCAACTTCACAACCATGAAAAGAACCTTGAACCTGCTTTTCTGCCTTCTCCTGGCAGTCAATGCCTTTGGTGGCAATGTCTTCGGCATCGAAAATGTAGCCGTACCCAACCCTCCTCTCCATCCCCAGTATGGCACTTTCACCGGAATCGACGCAGTCGAGACATCCCTTTACGACCTCGCAATCGACAACATGTGCCTTGACCTCGAGGAGGACGGAACCTTCCGTACAGGCGTCCTCTGGGGTGGCGTATGGACGAGGGACGTCAGCTCAGCATCATACTCTCACTTGCTCATGTAGAGCCCATATATGCAAAGAACAGCCTCCTGCGCAAGGTCGACCGCCTCGGCCGCATCATACAGGACACCGGCACCGGCGGCGCCTGGCCCGTTTCCATCGACCGTGAAATCTGGATCGTAGCAGCCTACGAGCTCTGGCTCGAGACAGGCGACCAGGAATGGCTCGAGCAGATCTATGCCATCTCTGCCCGTTCCATCAGGGACGACTACGCAACTGCATACAACCCCGAGACCGGACTTTTCCGTGGCGAGAGCTCATTCATCGACTGGCGTCATCAGAGCTATCCAGAGTGGACCGACTGCAAGGATATACGCGAGAGCGAGTGCCTTGGCACGAACGCAGTGTTCGCAGGCGCCCTCAGGAGCCTTGCAAAGATGGCCGAAGCCCTTGGCAAGGCCGACGAGGCTGCCGACTATACCGCCAAGGCCGAGGAGCTTTCTGCCGCCATCAACAAGTGGCTCTGGCTTCCTGACAAGGGATATTACTCACAGTACCGCTACGGCCGCAACGCCAGGGTTGCATCGCCCAGGAGCGAGACCCTCGGCGAGGCCCTCTGCGTTCTCTTTGATGTGGCATCTCCCGAGCAGGCCAGGTCCATCTTCGCCAACGTGCCCGTATGTGAGTTCGGTCCCACAATCTTCTGGCCCCAGATTGCGACCCAGAGGCCATACCATAACAACGGTATCTGGCCTTTCGTAACGGCATACTACGCAGTCGCAGCCTCAAAGGCAGGCAGCCATGCGGGCGAGTACTTCGGAATCATGTCCAACTCCACCTATGTGGCCGAGTACGGTTCATGGTACGAGAACCGCGTCTCAAGCGACGGCGGCCTCGAGACCTGCACCAACTCTCCCCGTCAGCTGTGGAGCATCGCAGGCGGCATAGGAACCACGAGGAAGCTCCTTCTCGGTATCAACTATGAGCCGGACGGAATCGCATTCACTCCCGACATCCCTTCAGAGCTCAAGGGAACCCGCAGCCTGAAGAACCTGGCATACCGCGGCATGACCCTCGACATAACCGTCAGCGGAGAGGGTAACGTTGTAAAGAGCTTCAAGCTCGACGGCAACGTATCCGACAAGGCCTTTGTACCTGCCACCCTTACCGGCAGGCATACGGTTGAGGTTGAGGTTGAAGCGGATCCCGCTTACGTGGACGTGCCTGTAAGCGTCCTGCCTTACACCGCCGACCTCTGCACCCCCGAGGCTGCCATCAGCGGCAAGGTGCTCGGCTGGAATGCCATAGAAGGTGCTGACCATTACAAGGTCATCTTGAATGGAGAGGTAGTGGCCGACAACGTGACCGCTACCCAGTTCAAGGCAAGGAGGGTTGGTGAATACGCAGTCATCGCCGTCAAGGAAGACGGCGTGGAGTCCTTCATGAGCGAGCCCGTACGCAAGTATGGCAAGGAGTTCACATTCGAGACCGGAGCCGCTGAAATAGCCATGGAGCCCGGTACCCAGTATACTGTGACCGTGAAGATTCCCCGCCGCGGCGAGTATGCCATCGACTGGCTCTACAGCAACGGCAACGGTGAGATAGAGACCCAGAACAAGTGCGCGGTACGCACTATGGCCGTTGACGGCCAGAACTGCGGCACCGTAGTGTTCGCCCAGAGGGGCCGCGACGACTGGGAGAGCCAGGGTTGGAGCAACAGCGTGAAGGTCAAGCTCCGCCGTGGATCCCATGTGATCACCGTCAGCTACCCTGAGGAGAATATCAACATGAACATCGACGAAGACAGGGCCATCCTCCACGAGGTCCGCTTCACAAGGCTTTAAAAAACAAGGGGCTGCAAACCGCAGCCCCTTGTTTTTTACTCGTTCCAGAGTTCCTTTATCGTCTCCGTCAGGTTCATGCCGTCGGGGACGTTTTCGGTAGGTGCGATCGAGCGGGCCCGGCCTCTCGTTCCGGGCATCTGCAGGTGGCACCACGGATCATTCTCCTTGATCCAGTGGAATGCGTACCTGAGCCAGTCCTGCCTCTGCTTTTCAGGCAGCATGTAGAGCCAGGTGATCTCGTCGTATCCCCAGATGTATATCTCCTCCCAGAAGGGGATGTCGGGATCGGTTCTGTCGGACGGCTCGCCGGGATGGCTGCTCGTGCCCCAGTTGTCGAATTCAACGAGGTAGGGGTGGGGATAGGTTCCGTACATCGCATCGGTGAATCCGGGTCTGAGCTGAGCGCTCAGATAACCGTTCTCGGGAGTCTCCTCGATACGCATCGGGAATGCGTTGTAATCGAGCACGCTGCGGCCGTCGGGAGTGAACATTCCCTCCTCTCCGGCGTGAGCGTCATAAAGGATATAGTGGCGGCGGGCCTTGGGATCGTAGTAGGCGTGCATCTTGGAGAGGAACTCGTCGTAGGCCTTCCAGTCCTTGTCCTGGTCGCCCACGAGCATGGTCTGGCCGAGGTGAACGGCCTCGCAGCCCATCTCCACGAACTCTCCGATCAGGAATGAATACCATAACTGAGTTTCAGTCTGGCGTATGTCGGGAACGCTGTTGCCGTCGCCCCAGTGACCGACGAACGAGCCGTCGGGGTAGAGCATGGCCTCCAGGTCGAAGCACCTCTGCTCGGCGGGAAGTCCGAGGGATTCGAAGGCCCAGGCGGGTATGCTGACCTGCTCGATCTCGTGAGTCATGAATTCGAAGCAGCAGCCCTGCAGGACAACGTCCGGTGCGGCCTCGTGCACCTTGTCGGCATATGCCCTGGCGTTCGCTATCCATTCAGGATTGTTGAACCTGCTCTCTCCGCCCCATATGCATACGGCGCGCCCCGCGAACTTGGTGCCTGTCTCGACAATGAAGTCGATGTCGGCGTCCTTGTCGGGATACTCGTCGGTCAGGAGCCCCATCATGGTGATGGCGCGGTCAAGATAGTTGTTCAGGACTTCGTCGGAAGGCTTTCCGTCAAAGAAATACTTGTTGTCTGTGGTTTTGTTGCAGGCGCAGATCACTGTAAGCGCCAGAAGGAGAATTGCTTTTTTCATGACCGCAAAGATAGTCAATAACACTTACGATAATGAAAGAAGCGGCCGGATTTTCGTAAATTGAAGAGCATAATGCGCATATTGCGCAGTCGGCGGTTGCATTAACTTGCATTAATTTCATAACTTTGCAGTCCTTTACTACGTAATAACCAAAACAGTATCATAATGAAATTCAAATCTATCCTTGCAGCCGTACTCGGCATCGCACTGGTGGCTTCATCATGCTGCCAGGACAAGACTCCCCGTGCCAAGCACGTCATCTACATCGGCCTTGACGCATTCAGCGCAGTAGGTCTCCAGAGGGCAAACACCCCCAACTTCAACTGGATGATTGAAAACGGTGCGGTTTCACTTCACACCCGCGTTGCTCGCGAAACTTCGTCAAGCCAGAACTGGATGTGCATGGTTTCAGGCGCTCCCATCGAGATGACCGGCGTAACCGACAACAGCTGGGAGTACGAGACCCGCATGATCGAGCCCGCCGCTTACAACAACAAGATGATGTTCCCCACCATCTTCGACGACATCAAGGCCCAGCGTCCCGACGCAAAGGTTTACGGCTTCTACGAGTGGGAAGGCCAGATCAGAATGTACGACATGGACTCCTTCGACTACTCCGAGAAGTGCCAGGACGGCGAGTCAACCCTCCGCAAGGCATTCGCAAAGTACATCGAGGACCAGCCCGAGTTCATCTTCATCTCAGTTGACGCAACCGACCACGCAGGCCACTCATTCGGCCATGAGAACCAGGGATACTATGACTGCATCAGCATGTGCGACCAGCTCATCGGCGAGTTCGTCAAGGAGCTTGAGGCAAAGGGCATGATGAATGACGCAGTCATCATGATTTCCGGTGACCACGGCGGAATACGCCACGGCCATGGTGGAGACAACATGAGCGAACTTGAAGTTCCCGTCATCATGTACGGAAAGGGCGTTACCAAGGGCAAGGTCATGGAGCACGCCAATATGATTTATGACATCGCAGCCACCATCGGCGGCCTTCTCGGCATCGAGATGCCCGCAGAGTGCCGCGGCAAGTTCATGTCACAGGCTTTCGAGCCCGCTACCGACAAGAGATACACCCCCATCCCTCTCGTTCATCCTTTCCGTGGTGTTGCAGAAGAGGTATCCATCACCGTGGACGCTGAGGACGCCGAGGTATACTACACCCTTAACGGCGGCACCCCCACTGTGGAGTCAACCAAGTACGAAGGACCCTTCTCAATCGACGGCAACACTGTCGTAAAGGCAGTCAGCTACAAGAACGGACAGTACTCTGACGTTGTGGAGAACCTTCTCTACGCCCAGGCTCCCGAGGGTTATGCTCCCATCGCATACAAGTTCTACAGGAACTACCGTGGCGAGACCCTTCCCGACTTCTCCAAGCTCGGCCGCGCCGCAGCAGAGGGATACTGCTCGAACTTCACTCTCGACGAGCTTCCCTTCGATCCTTCAGAGGATGATTTCGCCGTTCTCTTCACATCCAAGCTTATCGTAAAGGAAGCCGGCAAGTACCGCTTCCTCCTCGGATCTGACGACGGCTCCAAGCTCATCATCGACCAGAAGGTCGTTGTCGACAACGACGGTTCACACACCTATGGCGAGAAGTTCGGCGTTGCCGAGCTCGAGGCAGGCACCCACATCATCCAGGTCGAGTACTTCGAGGACTGTGAGGGCCAGCAGCTCAATCTTACATGGGGCGCAGAGGGCCAGGGATGCTTCCCCTTCAGCCTTTCCGACCTTGAAAAGTAAATAACCGACTGTCATGAAAAGAATAGCCACAGCAATCGCGGCTCTCGCACTCTCGGTGCTTGCATTCGCCGCCCCCAGGCAGTACAGCGTCGCTTCCCCTGACGGAAGCATCGTTGTAGCCATCGACCCCGCAGCCATCAGCTACAGCGTAAGCGTTGACGGCGACCAGGTGCTCGCACCCTCCCACCTTTCCCTTACCCTTAACGACGGCACCGCATACAACGGACAGGTCAAGTTCAAGAAGGCCGTAAAGACCAGCGTGAACCAGACAATAGATGCAGCCATCTACCGTAAGGCAAAGATCCAGGACAACTACAACCAGATCGAGCTTCAGTACGCAACATTCAAGGTTCTCTTCAGGGCATACAACGATGGTGTTGCATACCGTTTCGTCAGCCTGAGCAAGAAGCCTTTCGAAGTCAAGTCAGAGCAGGTGGAGTTCGCTTTCCCCGACAACAGGAATGCATGGATTCCCTTCGTGAACCAGAACGACGAGGCTGAGTTCGACGCACAACTCCATAATTCGTTCGAGAACCAGTACAAGTATCAGGACATCGCAGCATGGGACGTAAAGCATCTCGCTTTCCTTCCTCTCATGATCGATGCTCCCAAGGGTGTCAAGCTCTGCATCAGTGAGGCTGACCTACTTGCATATCCCGGCATGTTCCTTTACAACGGCGACTGCAACAACTCGCTCGAGGGCTACTTCCCCAAGTATCCTACCAGCAAGGACATAGGCGACGGCGACGGCCGTTCGTTCTATGTACGCAGCACAGCCGACTACATCGCAAAGTGCGAGGCCGGCTGCTCATTCCCCTGGCGCCTCATCGGTATCTCCCGTCAGGACAGGGAGATGGCCGACAACGACATGATCTACCGTCTTGCAACTCCCGCAGACCCTTCAGTCGACTACAGCTGGGTCAAACCCGGTAAGGTTGCATGGGACTGGTGGAACAACTGGAACATCTACGGCGTTGACTTCGAGTCCGGCGTGAACACCGACACATACAAGTACTACATCGACTTCGCATCAAAGAACGGCATCGACTACGTCATCATGGACGAAGGCTGGTCCGTAGGCTTCGAGGACCTCTTCCATGTGGTTCCCGAGATCGACCTCCAGGGCATCATCGACTATGGCAAGGAGAAGAACGTGGGCATCATCCTCTGGGCCGGTTACGGTCCTTTCCAGAAGGATATCGAAGGCGCCTGCAAGAAATACTCGGAGATGGGTGTGAAGGGCTTCAAGGTCGACTTCATGGACTCTTGCGACCAGCCAGTTGTCGAGTTCCACCGCGAGGCCGCCGAGACCGCTGCAAAGTACGGTCTCATGGTTGACTTCCACGGAACCTATAAGCCCACCGGTCTTCACAGGACATATCCCAACGTCATCAACTACGAGGGTATCTATGGCCAGGAGAACATGAAGTGGAATGATAACTGCGACCAGGTCACCTACGATGTGACAGTTCCTTTCATCCGCTTCTTCGCAGGCCCCGCAGACTACACCCAGGGTGCTATGCGCAACGCCAACAAGGAAAACTTCCGCGCCGTGTGGGACGAGGCCATGAGCCAGGGTACACGCTGTCACCAGCTTGCAATGTACGTTGTGTTCTCATCTCCTCTCAACATGCTCTGCGATGCTCCTACCAACTACCTGAACGAGGCCGAGTGCACTCAGTTCATCGCCGAGATTCCCGAAGTCTGGGACGAGACCGTCTCACTTGACGGCAAGGTTGCCGAGTATTCAGTTATCGCCCGCCGCAGCGGGGATACCTGGTACGTAGGCGCCCTTGGTAACTGGGATGAGCGTGACCTCGACATCAAGTGCGACTTCCTTCCCGACGGCGACTATGAGGTCACCATCTTCCAGGACGGCGTCAATGCCAACAAGGTTGCAAGGGACTATAAGAAGTACACCAAGGACCTCTGCAAGTGCAAGAAGCTCCACGCTCACCTTGCATCAGGCGGCGGCTACGTTGCAATCATCAGGAAGAAATAATCCTACTGAAGGGAACTTGCTACCTTTTCGTAGCACTTTTTAGACACGGGGATTTCTCTTTCCGGACCACCATCGAGTTCGGCAAAGTAGAAGCCCCCGCGGTCTTTTCTGATCACGGTGATATGGCTGGGGTTTATCAGGTATGAGCGGTGTGCTCTGACGAACCCGGCCTTTTCGCATGTCTCCTCCATGTTCTTCATGGAGTTGCGCAGCTCGAACTGCTTGGAGGTGCCGTTCTCCATATAATGGATGATGATGTAATTCTCGCTGGCCTGTATGTAGAGTATGGAGTCGGCTGATGTGGCAAACTTGAGCAGGTGCCTGTTATCGTAGAATTTTATCCTGCGCCCTTCTCCTTCCACTTCAGGGTGCAGGGTGTCATGAAGCCAGTACGAAAGGGTCAGTATGACGTAGGGGAAAGCCAGGGTCTCTATCATGCACTGCAGGCTGCGGCCGAGGAACAGGAAATAGCTCTCCTTGCCCGGGTTCATGAGCGTAAGGAACAGTGCGACGAAGGCCGATATGGCCACCACTTCGCCGGTACACCATGCCACGTAACTTGCCACCGTGAACTCCAGCCGCCCGCGCAGCAGATACATGGCAAGCCTGGTGAGGCACAAGGTTACGGCTGCTATGGCCGTGCATATGGAGATGTTGAAGGAAAAAGCGTTGAGGTTATAGGCGCCGTCGGCAGTATGGAGAAGACTGTCCAGAGCCTCCGGCCTGTACAGCAGGCCGAACAGCATGAAGAATGCCGGGATGGCCAGTACATGCACCACCTGGGTGGGCAGACGCAGTAAGGATTTCGATATCATATACCCTGTGTTTTCGTTGTGACAAAAATAAGACAAATAATTTTTCGTCACAAAAAATGGCGAATATTATCACAAAATAAGCGATTATATCACAAAATTGAGGCATTTGTGACATATGCTTCGTGGTATGAAAGGTCAGCCGTAACTTTGCACCACAGAATCGAAAATCACGTGCTTATGAAAATGGAAATCAAGGCCTGCAAACCCTGGAAAATGTTGCATCCTGCATATATGATCGAACTTGGAATGGCTGCGGAGCCGGACCACGCTCTGGTGGAGTCCGGCCTGCGGGGAATCATGAACAGATTCCCTGGAATGAGGCTGGTGGCATGCCGCCGTCCTTCACTCGGGACCAACGTCCGCTTCTCTGTTTCCACGGCCCTGCTGGATGCCCTGGCCCACGGACGCGGATGCACGACAACCGAGCTTCTCGCCTCCATTATTCAGGCATCGCAGGAAGATGTCTGGAATTCGACATTGTTCCGCAAAGGCAGCCGCCCTAGGCTATACGTGTCTGAAAACCCCTGCAGTCCCGCTTCCTTCCAGTTATACAGGAACGGCTCCATGCGCCGCTCACGCATCCCTGCCTTTGGATGCAATTCCAGGACATTCTGCAATCTCGGTGAACTTTACCTGTCGGACGAACTGGCAGTCAGGCTGTGCTCCTTCGATTTCCGCATATCCCGCCAGCCCGGCAGGGGGAACGCCTGCACTGCGTTCAACTTCGGCGGCCGCACAATAATAAATTGCTCCCGCAGGATACGGGAGCATGAATTCGAATATTTCTTTTTTGAAAGGCTCCGTGCAGCCGGGCTCGATGCCGTTGTTGAACAGTCTCCGAGGCCGGCCACGCTGCCGGGGTGCATGGTCAGAATAGCCTACAGGGCGCTGTAGTTTGCGCCGTACTTGAGCATCTGGCCGAGGAAGCTCTCGGGATACTCGAGCACGTAGTCCACAACGGCTCCGTCCTTAACAACCGGCACGATGTCGGGGTTGAGGAATCCGCCATAAGGCTTGAGGTCGAGGGCGGCGTAACGCTCGAGGACCTCCTTGTGGATTTCAGGGTCAATGTTGACGGCATAGTTCTCCACGAGAGCCTTTCCTGCCTCGTAGTCGCCTTCGCTCTTTATGCGCTGGATTTCAGCAAGCAGCTCGGCGAAGAGCTCGCGCAGGGCCTCGTAGTTGGTGATTGTGAAGTATGTCTTGCCGTCCTTCTGCACCTTTTCGATCACGTTGATGAAGTTGCATCCGTCCTCGTCGCACCAGTGGTAGTCCTGTCCGTTCTCGTAGCACCACTCGGCGATGAGCTTGCGGTTCTGCATGTGTGCCTCGGTGTTCTGGCGTCCAAGCTCTATGCGGTTGAACTGCACCATGAGTCCGTTCCTGATATAGCTGTCGTATTCTGCCTTGTATGCTTCGATGTCGGGCATGATGCCGAGCTCGACCATCTTGGGATCTGCGCTGAAGTAGAGGCCGAAGAGGTCAGCCCTGGCTTCCTCGAGCGTCGAGCTGAATTCTCCCATTGCGGTGCTTGCAACGCCGGGGAGAAGCTGGCCTGAACCGTGGCCGAGGCACTCGTGGAGGTCGGTGTGGATCTCACTTGCATATGAGCCGTATGTCTTTGAACGTGCAATCTCCTCCTCGCTGTAAGCGAACTCCTTGAGGACGCTCTTGGGCTGTTCCTCGGCGCTGAAGTCGTATGCGTGGGAGATGTTGGCGATTGTGACGCTCTTGGAACCGTGGTCGCGCCTGATCCAGTCGGCATTGGGAAGGTTGATGCCGATGGGGGTTGCAGGGTATGCGTCGCCGCTGAGGCAGACTGCATCGATGACCTTGGCGGTCACGCCCTTGACCTTGCTCTTCTTGAACCTTTCGTCAATGGGGGCGTTGTCTTCGAACCACTGTGCGTTCATGCTGAGGATACGGGTGCGCTCCGATGCCTTCTCGTCCTTGATGTTCACATGGCCCTCCCATGCGCCCTTGCGTCCGAGGGGATCGTTGTAGTCCTCGATGAAGCCGTTGACAAAGTCGATCTTGCTTACGGTATCCTTGACCCACTCGATATTGAATTCGTCCCATGTGCGGAGGTCGCCTGTGGTGTAGTAGTCGATGAGCAGGGCGAGCTGGCGCTTCTGGGACTCGTTGTCGGCGAATTCAGCCGCAGCTGCGAGTTCCTCGCATATCTTCTCTATAGCCTTGCCGCAGAGTCCGTCCTTCTTCCAAGGCTTCTCCACGATCTTACCGTCTTCCTTCACGAGTTTGGTGTTGAGACCGTATGCGATGGGGGTGGGGTCATCCTTGACCTCTATCGAAGCATAGTAGGCTTCCACTTCCTCGCGGGTGACACCCTCGTAGTAGTTAACGCCGGACTGGGCCACGATGTCGCCCTCGCCGGTCGTGCAGCGGCGCTGGGGGTAGAGAGCGGGGTCGAATGCATAAGGCACGAGCAGCTCTGCGTCGGCGCTGCGGCCCACAGCATCAAGCAGGCTCCTGAAATAATCCTGTGAGCAGGTGGGGAGGATCTTGTCCTCAGCATAGTGATGGTGGATGCCGTTGGCGAAGAAGACTCTCTTTGCATAGAGCTCGAATGCCTGCCAGTCCTCGCACTTGCGGTTGCCCTTGTAGTTGTTCAGGATGTCCTCGAGGGCGTGGCGGAGTTCCATGTTATGGCAGCAGTTCTGCTCCCAAAGTATGTCGCGGCCCCACTTTGCGGCCTCTGAAAGATGATAGGCGTAAGCTTTCTGGTTGAGCGTTAGCTCGTCCCATCCGGGTATTGTGTAGCGGATGATCTTGACGTCGGCGAACTGGTCGACGGTGTATTTGAAATCGGGCTGTTTCTGTGCGCATCCCGCCGTGACGGTTGCGACTGCTGCAATCAGGGTCATTTTGATCAAGTTGTTCATATTCAAATAATAATCTTTGTTCCTGTATGAATTAGGGGCCAAATATACGAATTATTGGGCACTTTGATTATATTTGCGGGTATGAGAAGAATTCTAACAACCATTTTGCTTGCTGCAGTCACCCTTCTGCCTGCAGCCGCTCAGGAACTCAAGGCCGTCAAGGACAAGGAGACCAAACTGTTCGGTTACCAGGACGAGAGCAAGAACTGGGTTATCGCGCCCCAGTTCGACAATGCCCGCAAGTTCCACGGCTCCGTGGCCGAAGTCATGGTCAAGGAGAACAAGAACAAGCTCTGGGGCATAATCAACGAGGATGGTGAGTACGTCATCCCCATCTCATGCGAGGATGTCTCGATAAGCGATTCCCAGGATATCATCCTTGCGAACCGCTACTTCCAGCTTGACAACCCCGGCAGGTACACCAATACCGACCTCTACGCCTGGGGCGTATATGACCTTGAAGGAAACGAGATATGGGCTCCCCAGTTCGAGAGCAAACCCTCCTTCAACCGTGACGGGCATGCCATAGTCAAGGACAAGGCCACCCGCAAGGTCGGCATAGTGTCGCTCGACGGCGAGGTGGTGCTTCCCATCGAGAACTTCGCCGTATCGTCCACAATCAAAGGCTATGACGTGCTGGGACCCTCGCTCGACCTTTACCAGTTCGGCAGCGCTTCGTCGCGCAATTCATCCAGGACGGGCGCGTCGAGGTTCCTCGGAGCAACTCCTTGCACCATCCCTTACAACACCGATAACGATGACCTAAAGGCCGCAGCGTACGGACACCGCAAGATCGGTATCCGTCTAACGGCAAACACCATCTATTCGCTTGACTGCGAGCCCTCAAGCCGTTTCAACGCCTCTCTTGGCAATATCGTGGATTCAGAAGGCCGGACCCTCGACTGGGGCCGTTACAACGACCGCTTCGTCCGTCTCGAGCTTGCGTACGCCGATGAGGAAACGCAGCTTTCAGTGAAGGACAAAGTCACCGGTGCTGTCTACACGGTGGTTGCGAACTTCTACGAGCCCAACGGGGAATTCATCGAATGCCTCTGCCCGGAGGGACTTCTCTATGCGCAGCTCGACCTGGGCATCGCCTACAAGACATGCTACGGGGAGTACTGGTTCATCGCCGATGACATCAACTGGCCCTATGACCTCCGGCACGTGCAGCTCGGAGTCGACAATATGATAGACTGGAACAGCATCGAGGACATGGTCGGTCTGAGCAGCTCCGAAAAGGAAGACCTCTGCAACTTCTGGCGCTCCGGCCGCCGCCACACTGATGTGGCGCTCGCCGACATAGGCGGCCTCCAGTCATACTCGATGCCCGAGGAGATATCAAACCGCGAGACGCTCAGTTATCAGGAAAGGCTTTCGAACAACTATTCGTTCCTCTTCCGTCGCTACCACCAGGGCGAGATATACCAGATATCGTCATATTCACCCGGCAAGAGCGAGAATACGGTAAAGCTTGCCGACGAGGCTCCCCACGCCGATGTCGAACTCGATTATTCAGCAGGATTCACCTATACCTGCAACGACCCCATCTTCTGGGGTGTCAAGGGCGACAGGTATGTCAAGATCGTTCCCGTCCCCAAGCGCTATTATGTGGCTCCAACCTTCTCTAACGGAGTCATCGACGACCGCCCCGACTGCAAGTACGTGATCAACTTCGAATTCCGCCTCTATGAGGAGGACGGCACCTATGTGCAGACCCTCGGCCGCGCCCGCACCATCTGGTTCGGCGATGAAGATATCCTGGGATTCAAGGATATGAAATGGGTGTTCACCAACCGTGAGCCCAGGAACGGAACGGTCCGCTTCATCACAAGGCACGAGCCTTTCAAGGGGAACATCAAAGATTTTGACTGGATACAATTCTAAGCTTCCTGCCCACGGCCACAAGGCTGTGGGTGGGGGACTGGAACGTTTTCCCGCTCAGGGTGACGGTGCCCATGGGGCCGTCCTTGTAGCGCTGTAGCAGTTCCACAAGCTTGTCAAAGGTCTGCTGGCTGAAACCGCAGTTCCCGAGCAGGCGCCAGAGTACATAACGCCAGTGCTTCAGAGCAAGAAGCCCGCGCACGTCGATCGAGCCTTCGGCGGCATCAAAGATGCCTTTGCCGAGGGCTTCCCTGTAATAGTCCTCGGCTATGTCGTCGACCTGCGCGAAGCGGCGCATGTCGGCGCCCAGCGTCTGAAGGAAGCTCGGGTTGATCTCCTTGAAGATCGGGAACACGCAGTTGCGTATCTTGTTGCGCTTGTACTCGCTCTCCGCATTCGTCCTGTCCTCGTGCCACTCAAGGCCTCTGTCCTTCATCCACTTCTCGATCTCCTCCCGTGTAGTCTGAAGCATCGGACGCAGTATGGTGATTCCGAAACCCGTGCTCGATTCCGCCATTCCTCTCGTACCTTTACTACCAGTGCCTCGAAGTAAATTAAGGATTAACGTTTCTGCGTTGTCGCTCGCGTTGTGAGCTGTGGCCAGGGCGTCGAAGCCCTTGGCGAGGCAAAGCTCGCTGAACCATGCATAACGCAGGTTGCGTGCGGCCATTTCTATCGAGATGCCGTTACTTGTGGCATATTCCTCCGTGTCAAAGCGCGTCACATAGCATTCCATGCCATGCTCCGCGCACCATCCGCGCACGAATTCCTCGTCGGAATCCGATTCTTCACCGCGCAGACGGAAGTTGCAGTGGGCAACAGCAAACGAGGCCCCGGGGAATAACTCCGGAGCCCTGTTTGCGAGATACATCGAATCGATCCCGCCGCTTACAGCAAGCAGGATGCGCACTTATTTCTTGTTTTTGATGGTGTAGGTGAAGTTCACTGAGAAGAACTCCTTGAACTGCACCTTGCTCACTACGCCGTCGATCTTGACGATAGGGTCGTAGATGAGCCATGTGTTGAGGTCGACCTTGAAGAACTTCGTCGCCTGCCATGTGAACTTGTTATCCCAGTTCACGCGGTTGTGTACGAAGGGATTGTCGAGGTAGTCGGAGAAGAGGACGAGCTGGGTGTCGTAGGTGAACTTGTCGTTCAGCACGGCCTTTGCGTTGATCTTCACCTGGGCACCGAACTGGAACAGGGCGGGCCTGTAACCGCGGGTCGCATCGTCGGCATCGCGGAGCTTCATACCGTAATTTGGACGGAGGCTCTCATTTGTCACGAAGATAATACCGCCTGAAACGGGAGCCAAGTTGACGTTGAACCACGGAGCGGGCTTCCACTCGATACCGAGTGCGATATTGGTGTATGCAGGTGAGAAGAAGCCTGACCTGAGCGTGCCCGTCCAGGGTGACTTGGGATCCTCGGGATCTTCCTGCACATAGGTGTCGTAGCTGTCGGTGAACTGGCTGCGGAAGTCGAATGAAGCAGTGTAGCTCCACTTGCTGGCTGCATTTGTCTTGTAGGCGTATTTGCTTTCAAAATAGATGCGGTCGGTGCTCTTCTGCAGAAGGTTGGTCTTGTCGGCGGACCAGAGGAAGCCGTAGTTCAACTGCAGACGGTTGGTCCATGCCATCAGATCCTTTGCATAGTTGGCCTGTGCGTCTATGCCGGCATTGAGTGTGAGGGTGTTGTAACCACCTGCGGCCCAGCTCCACAGACCCGTCTGGTTGAAACCGAGGTCGCAGACTGCCGAGAGGGTCCAGTAATTAGGCTTCACGGGAGCCGCTGCCTGCTCTGCCGTTGCCTCTGCAAGAGCCTTTGCGGCTTCTGCAGCAGCGCTCTGTGCATCCTGTGCGTATGCTGTGCAGGCTGCAAGGAGAATTGCCAGGGTAAGTGCTGTTTTCTTCATCGTCGGTCTGTATTTTTTTTAGTATGAAATTGCGAATACCACTCTCTGTTTGCTGGGCTTGCCTGAATAGATGCACTTGCCCTCCTCCTCGCAGACACAGCTGTCGATGGGGATGCATCGTATGGTTGCCTTTGTTGCGTCCTTGATGGCCTGCTCGGTCTCCACTGTGCCGTCCCAGTGGCAGAGAAGGAACTTGCCGGTCTGGATCTTGGTCTTGAACTCCTCCCAGTCGTCGCACTTCTCGATGTTGGCGTCACGGAACTTGAGTGCCTTGTCGTAAATGTTCTGCTGGATTGCGTCGAGCAGACCGTCGATGTGCTCTGCTATGCCCTCGATGGGCATGGTCTCCTTGGTGAGCTCGTCGCGGCGTGCAACTTCCACGGTACCTGCTGCAAGGTCGCGTGCGCCCATCGCAAGGCGTACGGGCACGCCCTTGAGCTCCCACTCGGCGAACTTGAATCCCGGGCGGAGGGTGTCGCGGGTGTCGATCTTGACGCTGTGGCCGAGAGCCTCGAGCTGTGACTTGATCTCGTTCATCTTCTCAAGTACGGCGTCGAGCTCCTCCTGAGTGCGGTAGATGGGAACCATGACTACCTGGATGGGGGCGAGCTTCGGAGGCAGGACGAGACCGTTGTCGTCGCCGTGCGCCATGATGAGGGCGCCCATCAGTCGGGTGGATACGCCCCATGATGTTGCCCAGACATATTCCTGCTTGCCCTCCTTGTTGGTGAACTGCACGTCGAAGGACTTGGCGAAGTTCTGTCCGAGGAAGTGCGAGGTGCCTGCCTGCAGGGCCTTTCCGTCCTGCATCATAGCCTCTATTGTGAGAGTGTCGAGTGCACCGGCAAAGCGCTCGTTGGGGCTCTTGTGACCCACGATTACGGGCAGTGCCATGTACTCGCGTGCGAACTTGGCGTAAACCTGGACCATTGTCATCGCCTCCTTCTGGGCCTCCTCCGAGGTGGCGTGTGCCGTGTGGCCTTCCTGCCACAGGAACTCGGCCGTTCTGAGGAACAGACGGGTGCGCATCTCCCAGCGTACCACGTTAGCCCACTGGTTGCAGAGGATGGGGAGGTCTCTCCATGATGTGATCCAGTTCTTGTATGTGCTCCAGATAATGGTCTCCGAGGTGGGACGGACGATGAGTTCCTCCTCGAGCTTTGCCTCGGGGTCGACTACGACGCCGTTGCCGTTCGGGTCATTCATCAGACGGTGATGGGTGACGACTGCGCACTCCTTGGCGAAGCCTGCCACATGCTCGGCCTCCTTGCTGAAGAAGCTCTTGGGGATGAAGAGCGGGAAGTATGCATTCTGGTGCCCGGTCTGTTTGAACATCTTGTCGAGAGTCTCGTGCATCGACTCCCAGATTGCGTAACCGTAGGGTTTGATGACCATGCAGCCGCGTACTGCAGACTGCTCTGCGAGATCTGCCTTGAGTGCAAGGTCGTTATACCACTGTGAATAGTTCTCGGAACGCTTGGTAACCTCTTTTGCCATATTCTTTCTTGAAATTCTGCGGATTTTTACGAAATTTGCATCTATTAGTATAAGAAGGCCCTTACGGGCTCTGCCTTATTGGTACAATAATTGCGAACGCAAAGATAGAAACTTTTTTTTATAGAGACTCAAATACAGATTCAATATGAAACGGACCATCGCATATTTACTGCCTTTACTTTTCGTATTGGCGTCCTGCGGTACCACTGCTGATTTTTCATCGCAGAGGTATCAGGACGGAATTTATCAAACTTCTCAGCCTCAGCCTGCAGCTCTCCTCACCCAGGAGGAATTCGACGAGCTTGCCCGTCAGAATATAGAATTGGAACAGACAGCCCACAAGCTGGACACCCTCGTGCTTGTATATGACCCTTACGATGTCCGTGTGGACTACGGTTGGGGTTATCCCTGGTACGGCGGTTATTACGGCCATTCAATCTTCTGGACAGGATGGATGTGGGGCTCATGCTGGGGCTGGTACGATCCCTGGTATCCCGGCTGGAGCTGGGGATACGGCTGGTACGACCCGTTCTGGGGTCCCGGCTGGTATGATCCTTTCTGGAGCCACAGCTGGTACGGACCCTGGTATGGTCCCTGGTACAGCCCTTGGTACAGCCCCTGGTATAATCCCTGGTATTATGACCCCTGGTATGGTCCCTGGTATCCCGGCGGCGGCTGGTCAAACGTCTACTATGGTCCCAGGACAACCACTGAGTCGTTCATATCAAGAGGCGGCACTCCCGGTTCAGCCGGCGGAGTCCGTACCGGAGCAGGACGCAATACCCGCACAGGCTCTATCAGCTCAAGCTCCCGCAGGCCTTCAGGTGCAACTGCAGGTTCACGCGGCGCATCCACCTCTTCATCAAGCCGTGCAGGCGGCACCGGTACCAACGTACGCACCAACGGTGCTTCTTCGACCAGCCGTACAGGCGCAATGTCAGACGGTACCATCTCACGCAGCTCTTACGGCTCATCAACCAGCCGCAGCAGCTATGGCGGCGGATCTTCCCGCAGCAGTTATGGCACCCCAGGCACCACCGGCCGCAGCAGCACTGGCGTAAGTGGCGGATCATCAAGCCGCAGCACCGGCACCACCACCCGCAGTTCAGGTACAAGCAGCTCAGGCCGCAGCACATACAGCTCAGGCTCAGGCAGCCGCTCTTCAAGCAGCTCGAGCCGCAGCTACAGCTCAGGTTCAAGTTCTTCAAGCCGCAGCTACAGTTCAGGTTCAAGCTCTTCAAGCCGTAGCTATTCAGGCTCAAGCTCAAGCTCAAGCTCATCAGGCCGCAGCTATTCAGGCTCAAGTTCAGGTTCGTTCGGCGGTGGCTACAGCGGCGGCGGTTCAAGCAGCCATGGTGGTGGCGGTTCAGCCAGCCACGGTGGCGGTGGCAGAAGGTAAACTTCGCCGTTTTCCCGGAATGATTTGTTGAAATTTTTGAAACACAGACTGATATGAAAAGATTATATATTGCATTTGCACTTCTTGGCATTGCGGCTTCCGCATCGGCCCAGAACATGTATGACGCAATGTTGTTCAGCGAGAACAACTATTACGGCACGGCCCGTTCCCTTGCCATCGGCAATGCTGTCACAGCGGTGGGCGGCGACCTCGGTTCCATCGGCATCAACCCTGCAGGTTCTGCAGTTGCCGGATACAGCCAGTTCACCATCACCCCGGGCGTCGTACTTTCAACGGTGAATTCAAACTACCACCAGCCCGGCGTGGGTGCTGACAACAGCGACGTTACCAGCAAGAGCCGTTTCGGTCTGCCCAACATGGGATTCATCCAGACATGCTATACCGGCAGGGACTACGGTGTCAAGTCATATTCGTTCGGTCTTGTAAGCAACCGCACGATGAACTACAATTCACGTTTCAACAGCTTCGGCCGCAACTCCCATACCTCACGCTTTGCAGAAATCGCGTCTGCTTGTTCAGGCTATACTGCAGCTGATCTCGGAGCCGGTGGCTCGAACGCATACTGGGACAGCTCAGCACCCTGGGACTGCATCGCAGCGTACCGTGGCAACCTCATCAGCGGTTATGACAACGACCATCTGTACTATGCAGGAAACACCGAATTCGTTGCCGACGGCGGTCTGCCCTATGTACCCGGCGAGCTCAATCAGGCAATCGACGTGCGAAACACCGGCAGCAAGCAGGACATCGTCTTCAACCTCGGCCTGAACATCAACGACAAGATCTATGTCGGTGCCAACATCGGCATACCCACAGCGGATTACCAGTACAACGAGTTCTTCTCTGAGTCTGCGGTAAATCCCGAAATGTTCCCCATCACCTTCATCGACTCCAAGGGTGCGGAGGTTCCCACGAACTTCAAGAACGGTGTGATGGAATATCAGAGAAACAACGACATCGACGGTATCTACGCAAAGGTCGGCGCAATCTTCCTGCCCACCAAGAATCTCAGGATCGGTGCATCCATCCAGACTCCCACTGCGTATACCATCAAGGAGATGTGGCAGTACACCACTGCATCCACATATGCTGCAAGCCAGTTCAACCGTGACGAGTTCTCAGAACTTGGCGAGTACACATACTGCCTCCGCTCTCCCTACATCGCCGACTTCGGTGTTGCATACACCTTCGGCGGCCGCGGCTTCCTCAGCGTTGACTACGAACTCACCGACTACAGCGTAATGCGTTTCAGCGAGCTTCACAACGACGCAGCCGGATACGACTACTTCTACGAGGTCAACGAGAGCAACAGGCTCTTCGGTGGTATTCAGCATCAGCTCAGGGCCGGACTCGAGTTCAGGGTTACTCCCGAATTTGCACTGCGTGCAGGTTACAACCTCATTACCACTCCCGAGCGCTACTACACCAGCTCTAACGGCGATATGATCACAGCCAATGATTTCGTCGCCAACTTCGAGGATCTCCGCGGCGACCTTCACAACGCCAAGTACTTCAAGGACAAGACCCAGGCGTTCTCATTCGGAGCAGGCTACTCGTCTCCCGGTTCGTTCTTCATGGACGTGGCTGCAAGATTCACCGAATATCCCATGGCAACCTTCTCTCCTTATTACGATTATGAGAACTACAATGCTGCCGGCGAGACGGTCAACTTCGCTTCACCCCGCGTCGACAACTGGAGGAAGGTCATGGACATCGTAATGACAATAGGATTCAGATTTTAATTGATGGAATTATCGGCAAGAGAACTGGCGGAAGCACTGCACGGCACAGTCGAAGGCAATCCTGACGTAAAGGTCACGGGCTTCGCAAAAATAGAGCACGGCAAACCGGGAACACTGAGTTTCTACGCCAATCCCAAATACGAGCAATATGTTTATACCAGCAAGGCTTCGGTCTTGCTGGTTAATTCGGATTTTAGCCCCAAGGCTCCCGTGGAGCCCACCATGGTCCGCGTGCCCAATGCTTACGACGCATTGGCCGAGCTGCTCAAGTACGTTAACGACAAGAACAAGAAGTACAGCCGCCACCGCGGCCGCTGCCGCATTGCGCTGAGCGCAAAGCTGGGCAGCAAGGTCTGGGTGGGCGATTTTGTCACGATCGGCGCCAATTGCAAAGTGGGCAGTTACACAAAGATCTGCAACAATGTCACGATAGGCGAGGGCACAGTCATAGGCAGCAACTGCATAATCTATCCCGGAGTTCACATCTTCCCGGGAATGGTGATAGGCGACAGGGTGATCCTGCATGCCGGCTGCATCATAGGCGACGACGGCTTCGGCAACGCTCCGCAGCCCGACGGCACATGGAAGAAGATCGAGCATGTGGGCAACGTCATCATCGGCAATGATGTCGAGATAGGTTCGAACACCACCGTCGACAGGGCTCCGATGGAGTCCACCATCATCGAGGACGGCGTACGCATCGACAATCTCTGCCAGATAGCCCACAACGTGGTTGTAGGCAAGAACACGGCAATCGCCGCCCAGTCCGGCATTGCCGGCTCGTCAAAGATAGGCGAGTCCTGCATACTTGCAGGCCAGGTCGGCATAGTCGGCCACATAAACGTCGCCGACCATACCACGGTAGCCGCAAAGTCCGGAGTCATAGGCAATATCCGCAAGCCGGGCGAGACCTACTTCGGAATTCCTGCCATACTGCACAGGAACTACCTGCGTTCGTACGCCAAATTCAAGCAGTCGGGTCAGGAATAAATAATTATTCTTATCTTTGCGGGCTATGAAACAGAAGACACTGGGTCGAGGATACAAGTTCTGGGGCAAGGGCCTGCATACAGGTTGCTATTCACATATGCGACTGAAGCCGGCTCCTGCAGGTACCGGAATCGTTTTCGTACGTACCGACCTCGGCGTCGAGATTCCCGCTCTTGCGGAGAATGTCTCATCCACGGCACGCAGCACGACCCTCTCGGTCGGCAAGGTTTCGGTAGGAACGGTGGAGCATGTGCTCTCAGCCCTCACCGGTCTCGGCGTCGACAATGCCTACATCGAAATCGACAACAAGGAAGTCCCCATCCTCGACGGCAGCGCACGTCCGTACATCGAGGCTATCTCGATCGACAAGCTCGTAGAGCAGGATGCCGAGCGTGTATATCTGGAACTTCCCGGGGAGATATACGTCGAGAACCGCAAGACCGGCTCCTACATCAGGGTCACACCTTCCGACAGCCCGTCGATCGACCTTACCATCGATTTCAACTCCCATGTGCTTGGAGTGCAGAAGGTGCACTGGGACCCTGAGGTGGACTACTCCACAGAGATCGGCCCCTGCCGTACGTTCTGTTTCCTGCACGAGGTGCTGCTCCTGCATGCCCTCGGTCTTGTGAAGGGCGGCGATGTCGAGAACGCAATCGTAGTCGTCGAGAAGCCCGTTTCCGAAAGGAAGAAGAGGAAGCTGGCCAAGACCTTCGGCCAGCCCAAGATAGAGATCACCCCCGAGGGCTACCTCAGCAATCTCGAGCTCCGGTTCCCCGACGAGTGCGGCCGCCACAAGCTGCTCGACATCATGGGCGACCTTCGCCTTGTCGGCGGTTTCATGAAGGCCCATGTGGAGGCCTACAAACCCGGACACGCCCTGAACACCAGCGTGTCCGCTGAAATCAGAAAAACAATCAAATAGATATGGCAAAGATTCATCCTCTCGCAACAGTCCATCCCGGTGCGAAGCTCGCTGATTCAGTTGAGGTGGGCCCTTACGCATATATCGACGACAACGTTGAAATAGGCGAGAATACAAAGGTCCTTCCCCACGCAACCATCTTCCCTTACGTCAAGATCGGCTGCGACTGCAGCGTGTTCCCCGGAGCTGTTGTAGGCGCGATTCCCCAGGATCTCAAGTTCGACGGCGAAGTTACATACGTCGAAATCGGCGACCGTGTGAACATCCGCGAGTGTGCAACCATCAACCGCGGTACAAAGGCCAGCGGCAAGGGCGTGACCAGAATCGGCAGCGACACCCTCATCATGTCTTACGTGCATGTGGCTCATGACTGCAATGTGGGTAACCACTGCATTCTCGTAAGTTACGTAGGCATAGCAGGTGAGACTGACGTGGAGGACTGGGCCATCATAGGCGGCGGCACCAAGGTGCATCAGTTCTCGCATATCGGCACCCACGCCATGGTAGGCGGCGGTACCGGCGTCAACAAGGACATCCCGCCCTATTCTATCTGTGGCCGCAACCCCATCTGCTTTGCAGGTGTGAACCTGGTGGGCCTCCGCAGGCGCGGTTTCGAATCAGACGTCATCCGCAACATCAAGGATATCTACGACGTGCTCTATTATCAGGGCTATAACGTCTCAGACGCCATAGCGAGGATCGAGGGCGGCTTCCCTCAGAGCACCGAGCGCGACACCATCATCGAATTCATCCGCAACTCCAAGCGCGGCATCGTTCGTGCCGGCGACGCTCACGAGAAGGGCGGCATCGAGTAGCAGTGCTGCTCACAACGGCATATTTCCCCCCTACAGAGTACTTCGCGGTTCTTGCGAGGTACTCTGAAGTTTATCTGGAGGCCCACGAGAAGTATCAGAAGCAGAGCTGGCGCAACCGCTGCCGCATCCTGACCGCGAACGGCCCGATGGACCTCAATTTCCCCATAGTGCACGACGGCGCCACCGGCATCAAGGACATAAAGGTGGACTGGAGCACACCTTGGCTGCACAAGACAGAGTACGCCATCGACTCGGCGTACTACAGTTCTCCCTTCTTCGAATATTACCGTGACGAACTCTTCGGCATACTCGACTCCCGTCCTGAGACTCTGTGGGAGATGAACAGCCGGCTGACCGAATTCTTCTGCCGGAAGATAGGCATCAATCCCGTGCTGAAGGAGACGGAATCATTCGCCATTCCGGTCCCCGGCGATCCGGAAGACATGCGGTTCACCATCCATCCCAAAATGCCGAGTGCATACAGGGGCAGGGAATACTGGCAGGTGTTCAAGGAGAAGTTCGGATTCGTTGCCGGACTGAGCATTATGGACCTGCTTTTCAACGAGGGTCCGGAGAGTCTTTGCAGCCTCAGGTAACAAAATTTTGTGTATATTTGTAAGAATCGCATAATATACACAACATGAGCAAAATAATCGTAGTCGGCAGCTCCAATATCGACATGACGGCCATGGTGGACTCGCTCCCCAGACCGGGCGAGACTGTCGGAGGAGCAAGATTCATCCAGGCAAACGGAGGCAAGGGCGCCAATCAGGCCGTGGCGGCGGCCAGGCTTGGCGGCGACGTGATGTTTGCCACCTGCGTAGGCAACGACCTGAACGGCAGAGCCCTCAGGGACGTCTTCGCTGCCGATGGAATAAACACGAAGAACCACAAGATGACCGACGAGGCCCCTACGGGCACTGCCCTCATCATGGTCGACAAATATGCCGAGAACTGCATAGCCGTCGCTCCCGGGGCAAACGGATGCCTGACTCCGGAGGACATGGATGCCATGGAGGACGACTTTGCCGGGGCTGAGATCCTGCTCGTGCAGCTCGAGGTACCCATGCCCACAGTGTGCAGGGCTATCGAACTTGCCGCAAAGCACGGCCTCAAGGTGATACTCAATCCTGCACCTGTGGCTCCCATCCCCGAGGATGTGTTCCCCAAGCTTTATCTCATCACCCCTAACGAGACGGAGGCGCAGAAGCTTACCGGCGTCAATGTGAATACGGCAGACGATGCCATTGCCGCCGCGCAGGTGTTCTTCGACAAGGGTGTGGAGAACGTCATCATCACCATGGGCGCATCCGGCTCGATCATCTGCACCAAGGACGGCGAAACCATTTATGTCCCCACCCGCAAGGTGGATGCAGTCGACACCACCGCAGCGGGCGACGTGTACAACGGCGGCATAGCCACGGCGCTTTCTGAAGGAAAGCCGCTCGAGGCCGCCGCAAAGTTCGCCTCCATAGCATCGTCCATATCTGTGACCCGCCTTGGGGCACAGAACTCCGTGCCCACAAGGGCGGAAGTCGACGCCATAATGAAAATCTAAAATCTGAATCCATATGTATATCGTAGGAAGTTACGCACTTGCAGTGATATTCTGCTTTGTGACCATGCTCTGCTGGGGCTCATGGGGCAACACTCAGAAGCTGGCGGCCAGGAGCTGGCGCTATGAGCTCTTCTACTGGGACTATGTGATAGGCATGGTCATCTTCTCACTCATCGTGGCATTCACTGCCGGCAGCATCGGCGCCGAGGGCCGTCCGTTCATCCAGGACCTCGCCCAGGCAGGCTGGGGAAGCATAGGCTGGGTATTGCTGGGTGCAGTTGTCTTCAACATCTCCAACATCCTGCTTTCAGCATCGACCTCGATTGCAGGAATGTCAGTTGCCTTCCCTCTGGGCGTTGGCCTTGCACTGGTTGTGGGTGTGCTCAACAACATATTCTTCCACCCCACGGCAGGCGTGAAGACCGGCCTTCTCTGGCTCGGCGTCGCCCTCATCGTGATTGCGATCGTATGCAACGGCGTGGCATCCGGCAAGGTGTCCAACGAGCAGCGTGACCCCGCGCAGAACCGCAAGGGCATCATCCTGGCGGTGCTCGCAGGCCTTGTGATGTCGTTCTTCTCGGCTCTGGTTTACAACGGAGTCGACATCAACAACTTCAAGAGCCCCGCAACCGGCATGCTCACCCCGTACACCGGAATGGTGATCTTCGCCCTGGGCGTGTTCCTCAGCAACATCATAATCAACACCATAGTGATGAAGAAGCCCTTCGTTGGCGAGCCCGTAAGTTACAGCGAGTACTTCAAGGGTAACGGCAGGACCCACCTCGTGGGCATGCTCGGCGGCGCCATCTGGTGTCTCGGCACAGTGCTCAACTACATCTGCGCAGGCACCGCCGGCGCGGCTGTAAGCTACGCGCTCGGCCAGGGCGCGCCCATGGTCGCAGCCATCTGGGGCGTGTTCATCTGGAAGGAGTTCAAGGGCGCGAAGAAGGGCGTATACGGCCTTCTCGCGGCAATGTTCTGCCTCTTTGTGGCAGGCCTTGCCCTCATCATCATCTCGGGAGGAAATTAATTACATACAATATGAAAAGAACTATTCTCATACTCTGCGCAGCCGTGCTTTCACTGGCAGCATGCAAGCAGCAGGAAGTTACAGCTGAACAGCGTATCAACATCATCTTCGACACCGATATTGGCAACGACATCGACGATACCGAGGCGCTCTGCCTCCTGAACCATAAAATCGACGAGGGAAAGATCAACTTTCTCGGCGTCTGCCTTAATAAGGAGGGCGAGAATACCGTCAAGTTCGTCGATATCGTCAACACATTCTACGGCCATGCCGATATGATCCCCGTAGGCCGCGCACGCAATAACGGTGGCGACGGTACCGACCAGGAGGAGAACTATGCCGGTCAGACCGTGAAGCTGACCGCTGAAGACGGCAGCCCTCTCTTCAAGACAACCGGAATCGGTTACGAGGATCTTCCCGATTCGCATATCCTTTACAGGAAGCTCCTTGCCGGGGCCGAGGACAATTCCGTAATCGTGGTTTCCGTCGGCTTCCTTACCAACCTCGCACGTCTGCTCGACACTCCCGCCGACGAGTTCTCTCCCCTTACCGGCAAGGAACTCATCGAGAAGAAGGTCAAGCTGCTCAGCATCATGGCCGGCCGGTTCAGGGAGGAGGTGCCCGAGTATAACATAATGATCAACATCCCCTCAGCAAAGAAGCTCTTTGCCGAGTGGCCGGGCGAGATCGTCTGCAGCCCCTGGGAGATTGGCGAGGCCGTCAGGTATCCTGGCGAGAGCATCTTGAACGACTACGAATGGGCCGGCGCCCATCCTCTCAAGGAGTCTTATATCCGCTGGGCAGGAGAGATGCCTTACGACAACTACATGTTCGACCCCACCGCAGTCCTTTACGCGCTTGAGGGCGACAGCATGTGCACCCTTAGCGAGCCCGGTACTATAGCCGTCGATGACGAGGGTGTTACCAGACATACGCCTGACCCTGCAGGCAAGCACCGCTACTTTACGGTGAACGAGGAGCAGGCCAGGGCAATGGTTGCGTACTTCAAGGAGAATCTTACCGCAAAACCCGCCTGCTGGGTTGAATAACAGATAGATGGCATCTGCAGCTCAGGAAAGGTTCCGTAGGACCATAACCCTCTCTGATGTACAGAGAATTACCGGCCCCGTGGCTTTCAACGTGATGTTGAAGCCCGCGGGGTCGCTCTGTAACCTGAACTGCAACTACTGCTATTATCTCGACAAGGCCGACATCTACGGAGGCCGTGAGCCTCGAATGACAGAGGAGGTGCTCGAGCAGTGCGTGAAGAAGTACATCGAGGCCAATGAGGCCTCCGATGTGAACTTCTGCTGGCACGGCGGCGAGCCTCTGGTCATGGGCCTTGACTTCTACCGCAAGGCCGTGGAGCTCCAGAAGCGTTACGGCGAGGGAAAGAACATCCACAACACCCTCCAGACCAATGGCACCCTCCTCACCCGGGAGGCCGCCGAGTTCTTCAGGGACAATGACTTTCTTCTGGGCATCTCCCTGGATGGCCCCGGATATATACACGACAGATACCGCAAGGACAAGGGCGGAGCCCCGACCTTCGGCAAGGTCATGGATGCCATCAGGCTCATGCAGGACTGCGGCACGCAGTTCAACACCATGTCCACGGTGAACAGGATGAGCGAAGGCCATGGTCTTGAGGTTTACCAGTTCCTGAAGTCCACAGGCAGCCATTACATGCAGTTCATGCCCGTCGTCGAACATACCGTCAGGAAGGGGACGAAGGATTACATCGTCCATCCCGGAACGGAGGGCGCCAGGCTGGCACCATGGTCGGTTTCCTCACTGGCCTTCGGCAAGTTCCTCTGCGACATCTTTGACGAGTGGGTCTGCAACGACATCGGGCAGTATTACGTGAACCACTTCGACTGCACGCTCGCCATGTGGTGCGGCTTGCAGCCCGGCACCTGTACCTATGGAGAGACCTGCGGAGGCAATGCCATCGTCGAGCATAACGGTGACCTATATGCCTGCGACCACTTCGTCTATCCCGAATACAGGCTTGGCAACGTTTTGGAGGATGATTTCGTGGAGATGATGACATCTGAGAAGCAGACAGCCTTCGGCATCTCCAAGCGAAACTCGCTGCCGCGCAAGTGCCTGCAGTGCAAGTTCTACTTCGCCTGCAGGGGAGAGTGCCCCAAGCACCGCTTCAGCAGGACCGACAGCGGCGAGACCGGCCTGAACGCCCTGTGCGACGGTTATTACAAATATTTCACCCATGTGGCCCCCTATATGGACAGGATGAAGGAGATGCTGGCAGCGCAGCTTCCTCCCGCAATGATAATCCCCTGGGCCCGCATGAAAACAAGACGCAGCTTATGAAAAAGTGTCTGATATTCCTGGCCCTGATTGCCAGCCTGGAACTGAATGCCTTCGACTGGAAGTCTCAGCCCAACGCGGAGCTCAGGGGAGAGATGCTCGAGTTTGCCGCCAGGCTTGCACGGCAGGAACGCGGAACTGAGGTGGGACGGACGATCTCCAAATTCGTCCGTGCCGAACAGCGCAAGGCAAGGAAGGACAGCCTTGCCTGGATTGCGGACACTTATGAACTGACGATGAAGCTCAAGTCCATGTGCCCTCCGTGCGTTGCGGACGGATCACGCGCTGCGCAGCTTAGACGGAACATAATGTTGCTGGAGGATTTTCCCATCCATGTTGACAACCATGCGCCGGATGCTTCGGACGAAGTAAAGGATGCCTTTGCCGCCTTTTCGTATGAATATCGCGCAACTGCCCGTGCAGCCGCTCTGAAGTGGCTGGACGGTCCCGGCCCCAAGGCTGGCGGGCTTCAGGTTTTCAAGGTGTACAATATGGGCTATCTGCTCCGTACCGCCGACAGAATGATTGTCATCGATCTGTTCTGGGACGGTACCGAAGCTGAGGCGGCCCGGATAGCCGGAAAGGCTGACGCCTTCTTCCTGTCGCATCCTCATCGCGACCATTGGAATCCCGTGATGCTCGACGCCCTTATGGCAGCGGGTGCATCGCTGGTGCTTCCGGCCGACATCTGTCCGCAATACTGCAACAAGCTGGTGGCGGACTCCGACTGGCTGCAGCCGAAGGATGTCAGGGGAATCAGTATAAATCTGCTTCGCGGCAACCAGGGACCCCAGCCCAACAACGCCTATCTGATCGAGTTTGACGGCTGGCGCGTGCTGATTCCCGGCGAGAATGACGGGTCGGCTCTCTATGAACCGTTCTCGCAGTTCCCCGCTCCCGACCTGATACTCCATCCGACCTGGAACGGACTTGGAGACCTGCTCGACATTGTGGCCAGGATGCCCGGATATGATCCGGCGAAGGTCACTTACATTCCAGGTCATGACAATGAGATATGCTTCCATGGCGTCGACCACAGGGAGTCGTACCGCGAGATGTTCTCCCGTGAGGACCGTCTCGGAGATACTGGACGCATCTATCCTGAGATTGTCCTTCTGGACATTGGCGAAACCATAACTTTGAATCATCAATAATCAATAATATGCATTTATTATCCATCCTCTTCAGCCTTCTTGTGGCAGTTGCCACGCCTTGGAAGGACGCAAATGTAAATGAGATCAACCGCCTGCCGATGCATGCGGACTACGATGTGGATTCACCGCAGATGAGTGTGAACGGCGACTGGAAGTTCCAGTGGTTCGAGTCAATGGGCCAGCAGCAGAGTGACTTCTGGCGCACCGACCTCGACGACAGCGCCTGGGGCATCATGCCCGTGCCCGGCATGTGGGAATTCAACGGCTACGGCGACCCTCAGTATCTTAACATAGGCTACTGCTGGCGCGGCCATGAGCAGAACACTCCCGGCAAGGCACCTGACTACCGCAACCATGTGGGCCAGTACAGGCGCAGCTTCAACATCCCCGCAGAGTGGAAAGGCCGCGACCTGATCCTCACCCTCGGTTCCGTCACCTCCAACGTACAGGTCTGGGTGAACGGCAAGTTCGTCGGCTACAGCGAGGACAGCAAGCTTCAGGCGGACTTTGACATCACCAAGTTCGTGAAGCCCGGCCAGGACAATCTCATCTGCCTCGAGGTGCACCGTTGGTGCGACGGCACTTATATGGAGGACCAGGATTTCTGGCGCTTCTGCGGAATAGCACGCGAGAGCTACATAACCGCGCGCCCCAAGGTACGTGTGCAGGATATCGCGGTGAATGCCGACATGGACGGTAACCTTACCATTGACGCACAGCTCACCAAGGGTGCGAAGTCGGTGGAGTATACCATCACCGACCAGGACGGCAAGGTCTTCACATACAGCACAAAGGACGGCAAGGTCAGCACCACCGTGGAGAATCCCAAGCTCTGGAGTGCGGAGAAGCCCTGCCTCTACCATCTCACCGCCGCCTGCTCTGACGGCAAGACAGTCACCGAGACCGTGAGCCTCGACTTCGGCTTCAGGACCAGCGTCATAAGCGGCGGCCAGCTTCTCGTGAACGGCAAGCCCATCCTCATCAAGGGCGCCGACCGTCACGAGCTCAACGCATATCGCGGATATGTGCTTGACGAGGCGGATATGATCAAGGACATACTTGTGATGAAGCAGCTGAACATCAATGCGGTGCGTACATCACACTACCCGAACGACCCCCGCTGGCTCAGGCTCTGCAGCAAGTACGGAATCTACCTTGTGGACGAAGCCAACAACGAGAGCCACGGAATGGGTTACGGTCCCGAGACCCTTGCCAAGAACCCCATGTACGAACTCACCACCATGCAGCGCGTGCAGCGTATGGTGGCACGCGACAGGAACCAGGCATGCGTGATTATCTGGAGCCTCGGCAACGAGGCCGGCAACGGCCCCAACTTCGTCAAGGCATACGACTGGATCAAGTCAACCGGCGACAAGCGCCCCGTTCAGTACGAGCGTGCCATCGACGACTACTTCAGAGGTGAGTGCAAGAACACCGACATATTCTGCCCCATGTATGAAAGCCCTGCTGGCTGCGAGCGCTATCTGAAATCCAACCCCGAGATGCCCCTCATCCAGTGCGAGTACGCTCACGCAATGGGCAACTCGATGGGCAACTTCAAGGAATACTGGGATCTTACACGCAAGTATCCCCAGTATCAGGGAGGCTTCATCTGGGACTTCGTCGACCAGGCTATATTCTGGCCCTCGAAGGCTGCCGGCACCGACCATATCTTTGCATTCGGCGGTGACTTCAACGATTACGACCCTTCCGACAACTCCTTCAACTGCAACGGCGTGATCGCCGCCGACCGCAGCCTTCATCCTCACGCATACGAAGTGCGCTATCAGTACCAGAATATCTGGACCAAGCCTGTGGAGTGCGGCAAGGTCGAGGTGTTCAACGAGAACTTCTTCCGCTGCCTCAAGAACTTCCGTCTCTGCTGGGAGGTTGTCGTAGGTGAGAAGGTAGTGCTTTCCGGTGCATTCAACGAGCTGAACGCAAAGCCCCAGAAGAGCCAGACAGTCGATCTCGGCTTCACCGAAAAGGACCTCAAGGCCTGCAAGGGCAAACCGGTATATCTCAACATACGCTATGAGCTCAAGAAGACCGAAGGTCTCCTTCAGGCCGGCGAGCAGGTGGCTTACCAGCAGATATGCCTGCAGAAGGGCAAGCGTTCCCTCCCCAAGGCTCCTAAGTGCGAGTATACATGGAAGGTTAAGTTCGACGAGACCACCGGTGCACTTGCATCATACAAGCTTAACGGACGCGAGCTCATAAAGGAGCCCATGATGCCCTGCTTCGGCCGCGCGATGACCGAGAACGACCTCGGCGCCGGTTTCGAGAAGAAGTTCAAGGCATGCCTGTATCCCGAGTTCAAGCTTGCATCATTCTCTACTGAGGGCAATGTCACTACTGCAAGGTACGATGCCGGCTGCTTCAAGGTAGACATGGCCTACACTGTTGCCGCTGACGGCGTCATCTCAGTGAGCGAGCACGTATATGATGTGAATGCCGAGGCCATTCCTTTCTTCTGCCGCGTAGGTGTGGAGATGGCAATGCCCGGACAGTACTCTACACTTGACTTCTGGGGAGCAGGCCCTTGGGAGACATACTGCGACCGCGAGTCCGCAGCCATACGCGGCCAGTACATCCAGAGGGTCGAGGATCAGTACCACTACGGATATGTACGCCCTCAGGAGAGCGGCACCCATGTGGACTTGCAGTGGCTCAAGCTCATCGACGATTCGGGCGAGGGCCTCGTATTCGGCAGTCCCAAGGCATTCAGCGGCAGCGCCCTGCCTTTCAGCCGCAAGCAGATCGACATGGCCGTATCGGGCGGCAGCCGCTGGGACCAGGATGGCGACCAGCGCCACTCGCTCGAGCTCAAGGCACTTGCCTGCGAGGGCGAGAGGTGCCTTGGCGGCACCTATGTGAACGTCGACCTCATGCAGATCGGCGTTGGCGGTATCTGCTCATGGGGTACATGGCCTCTTGAAGAGTATATGATACCTGCCGGTGAATACACATTCGACTTTGTAATCGCTCCAGTAGCAAAATAATATGAAGTACATCAGGAACTGCTGCACGCGTGCCACCTGGAACATGGCTTTTGACGAGTACTGCCTGCAGCAGTTTTCTTTCCCTGTCTTTTATCTGTGGCGGAATGCGCCTTCGGTCATCATAGGGCTCAACCAGAACCCGTATGCGGAGGTGAATCTCCCGTATCTGGAGCAGCACGATATCCTTCTCGCCCGCCGGGTGACCGGCGGCGGGGCGGTGTATCATGACCTTCAGAACCTCAATTATAGCATAATACGTCCCGTGACTGGGGATTCTGATTCCTCCGACGTGGTTCAGATGGTGGCCGACGCACTCAGGCGCCTGGGCGTGCCGGCGGAGCTCAGCGGCCGCAACGACATACTTGTCGAAGGCCGCAAGGTGTCCGGCTATGCACGCCGCGTGTGGTGCGACAGGGAGATGATACACGGCACGCTCATGTTCGATGTGGACATCGACACGCTTACTCAGGCCTTGAATGTCCCGGGTTCCAAGCTCTCTGCAAAGGGAGTGGAGTCGGTACGCAGCCGTGTTGCCAATCTCAAGGACTATCTTCCTCAATGCAAAGACGTTACGGATCTGCAGCGGCTGCTTCTTGCGGAGCTGGCCGGAGACGATGGGGAAGTGGAACTGCCTGCCGGCTTCCTTGACGCTGTCACGCGCAGCGAGGAGCGCAAGTTCGGTACATGGGACTGGAACTTCGGCCACAGCGCCGAGGCGGGGTTCCGCCGCAGCGCCAGGCTTGGCTGCGGCGAGGTGACGGCGCTGCTGACCCTTGACAGGGGATGCATAAAGTCGCTGGAGTTTGTGGGAGACTTCCTCGGCGCGTTGCCGGCAAGGACGCTCTCCGAGCGGCTGACCGGCCTGCGCTACGAGCGCAAAACAATAGCCGAAGCGCTTGCTCCGGCTGATGTTTCGAAGTATTTCGACGGCGCCCGCGATGCGGACATTCTGGAACTCCTTATAGGGTAAACAGGACTTCCTTGACTATTTCACTGACTGTGGGGTGGGGGAATATGACTTCCTTCAGCTGCTCCACGGTCATTTCCTTTTCTATGGCGATGCATGCGCTGTGGATCATCTCCGAGCAGGGATTGCCGAGCATGTGTACGCCGAGAACCTTGCCGGCTTCGCCCACGATGATGCGGCATACGCCCTCGCCGCCTTCGTTCTCTGCGACGAATCTGCCTGAATATGCCATGGGAAGCTCGAGTATCTTTACGTCGAGGCCCTGCTTTTCAGCCTCTTCCTGTGTGATGCCCACGCCTGCCACTTCCGGGTTGGTGTATACTACGCCGGGCACAGCCTTGTAGCTCATCTGCGCCGGCTTGCCGAGCATGTCGGCCACTGCGACCTCGCCTTCGCGTGAGGCGGTGTGCGCGAGCATCGAGAAGCCTGTTACGTCGCCGGCGGCCCAGACTCCGGGCACGTTGGTGCGCATGTGCTCATCCACCTTTATGCCTCTGCCGAACTCCACGCCTATGCTTTCAAGGCCGAGGCCGTTGACGTTGGCGCGGCGGCCTACGCTCACGAGTATCCTGTCCGCTGCGGCGCGGCACTCCTGTCCTTCAGGGTCGGTGTATACGACTGTGCTGCCTTCGATTGCGGTGACCTTGCAGCCGAGGTGGAACTCCACGCCCTTCTTTGTGTAGATGCGCTGGAGCATGGCTGAGATGGCGCCGTCCATGGGGCCGAGTATCTTGGGGAGCATCTCGATCACGGTGACCTTGCAGCCCAGGGAGTTGTACAGCGATGCGAACTCCATCCCGATTACGCCGCCGCCAATCACAACAAGCTCCTTCGGGGGTTCCTGGAGTGCGAGTATCTCGCGGTTGGTGACTATGGCTTCGCCTGCTTCCTTGAGGCCGGGGATGGGAGGTACCACTGCCTCTGAACCGCTACATATCAGCAATTTGGCGGCATTGTAACTCTGCTCTGCCGTGTTCAGGACGAAGCTGCCGTCGTCCGCCTTGCCTGCGATGGTCACTTCCTGCTTCACTACCTCCACTCCTGCGTTCTTCATCTTCAGCTTGACGCCGCCGACGAGTTTGCGGACGGTCTTTTCCTTGCGCTTGAGGATCTTCGCATAGTCGAACGCCGCCTCGGGGACGGTGATGCCGTACTTGTCGGCATGCAGTGCGTATTCATAAACCTTGGCGCTGTAGAGCAGGGTCTTTGTGGGGATGCATCCCTCGTTGAGGCAGACGCCTCCAAGTTCCCTGCGCTCGAAGAGCACCACCTTCATGCCGGCCGCGCCGGCTCTTTCTGCAGCGACGTATCCTCCGGGGCCGCCGCCTATGATTGCAAGATCGTACATGTTCTGATGTGTTTTGTCTTTCAAAGATAGCCATAATTTTGCATTTCTTATAGAAATGACGTATCTTTGCGGACGTGAATGAGATGGGAGGCCCGAGCGGGGCTTCTCTTTTTGTTTTGAAAAAGCCTCATATGAAACAGGACGAATTTATCAAAGTTGTTGAAAAGGCCGCTGAAGAGCGCGCCTGCAAGGTGTTCGACATCATGTTCAATGATGACGACAACATATTCGACGTAACCATCGAAAAGCTCGACGCATCTCCCGTCGACCTCGCAGACTGCGAGTTCGTGCACAGGGCTGTACTCGCCGCTTTCGACCGTGATGTCGAGGATTACGCCCTTACCGTGGGCTCACGCGGCATCGACGCAGCCGAGGCCGACGAAATGTTGAAAACAATAAACGAAGAATAGATAAACTACAATGGAAAAAGAAAAAGCCATCACTCTCATTGATGCCTTCAAGGACTTCAAGGAAGAGAAAAACATCGACCGCCCCGTGATGATGGGTGTACTCAAGGACGTGTTCCTTACTCAGATCGCAAAGACCTACGGTTCAGCCGACAACTTTGACGTCATCGTCAACGTCGACAAGGGTACATGTGAGATCTACCAGAACTTCGAGATCGTGGAGGAAGTCGAGGATCCCAACTCCGAGATGACACTCGAGGACGTCGTAGCCGACAGCGGCGATGACGACTACGAAATCGGCGACACATATTCTAAGGTTCTCCCTCTCGCAGCATTCGGCCGTCGCGGTATACTCAATATCCGTCAGAACCTCCAGGGCCGCATCATGGACATCGAGAAGGCTAACGTCTTCAAGAAGTACAGCGAGAAGGTCGGCGAGCTCTTCTCCGGTGAGGTTTATCAGACCTGGAGCAAGGAAGTCCTCATCCTCGACGAGGACGGCAACGAGCTCCACATCCCCAAGAACGAGCAGATCCCCGGTGAGCGCTTCAAGAAGAGCGACAGCGTCCGCGCCATCATCAAGAGCGTGGAGATGAAGAACAACACCACTCCCTATATCACCCTCAGCCGTACCAGCGACGAGTTCCTCGAGCGTCTGTTCGAGCAGGAGGTTCCCGAGATCGCCGACGGCCTCATCACCGTCAAGAAGGTTGTCCGCGTACCCGGTGAGCGTGCAAAGGTTGCAGTCGAGAGCTATGACGACAGAATCGATCCCATCGGTGCATGTATCGGTGTCAAGGGCAGCCGTATCCTCGGTATCGTCCGTGAGCTCCGCAACGAGAACATCGACGTGATCCAGTGGACACAGAACCCCGTCCTCCTTATCCAGCGCGCACTTGCACCCGCCCATATCTCAACTATCGACATGGGTCAGGCAGATGACGACAAGGTTAAGGTTTACATGCAGCCCGAAGAGGTCCGCAAGGGTATCGGCCGAGGCGGTGTCAACATCCAGCTTGCAGGCAAGCTCGTCGGCCGCGAACTCGAGGTTTGGCGTGAGGTTCCCAAGGACGAGATCGATGAGGAGGAGGACGTTCTTCTCGACGACTTCGACAACGAGATCGATCAGTGGATCATCGAAAAGCTCAAGAGCATCGGCTGCGATACCGCAAAGAGCGTTCTTGCAATCTCCGAGGAGGACGTTGCAAAGCGTGCTGACCTTGAGGACGAGACTGTAGCAGAGGTATTTGCAATCCTCCGCGCTGAATTTGAAGACTAAAAACGGAATTTACGAATGGCAGATATAAGAATAAGCAAACTCATTAAGCAGTTCAACATCGGTCTTTCAGACCTTGTTGACTTCCTGCGCAAGCAAGGCGCAGACATCGATGAAAACCCCAATGCAAAGGTTTCCGACGAATATCTTCCCGCGCTGAACAAGCAGTTCGGCAAGGACCTCGAGGCCAAGCAGGCCGCCGAGAAGGTGGACATCCATCTGAGCGAGATACTCGACAAGGCCGGCCGTGGCAAGACCGCCAGGGCCCAGGAGGAAGAGGAGGAACCCGAGCAGGAGATAACAATCAAGAGCAACACCTTCATCAACAAGAAGGAGGCTGTGGCTGCACCGGAACCCGTGGTGGAGCCCGAGTCTGAGGTCGTTCCGGAGCCGGAGCCCGTGGTTGAACCCGAGCCCGTCCAGGAGCCCGAACC
Organism: Candidatus Cryptobacteroides sp.; assembly: GCA_045640445.1. GTDB lineage: Bacteria > Bacteroidota > Bacteroidia > Bacteroidales > UBA932 > Cryptobacteroides. The sequence goes on from JAZUFA010000058.1 coordinate 48,000, forward strand.
TGTTGTGGAACCTGAGCCGGAGCCTGTAGTCGAGCCCGAGCCCGTTATTGAGGAGTCGCCTTCTGCCAGCGACGAAGAGCCTCAGCCGGTCGAGCCTGCAGTGGGGCCCGAGCCCGTTCAGGAGTCCGAACCTGCAGTGGAACCCGAGCCTGTTCAGGAACCCGCTCCCGCACCTGCAGAGCCTAAGCAGGATGAACCCGCAGGACAGCTCAAGGTTGTGGGTAAGATCGACCTTTCACAATTTGACCGCAAGCCCAAGAAGCGCGAGCGCATTGACAAGAGCAGCCAGAAGGTTGACGTTGCCAAGGCCGGTGCAAACATCGACCGCAACGCCGCAAAGAAGGACCGTCAGAAAGCTCAGCAGCAGGCACAGCAGCAGGCTGGCCAGGGCAAGCGCAAGCGCGGCGACAAGGACCGCTTCAAGCCCGCGATGACCGAGGCCGAGCAGGAAGAGATGCAGAAGGAGATCCAGAAGCAGGTCAAGGAGACATACGCCAAGATGAACGAGGGCAAGAAGAACAACTTCGGCGCAAAGTACCGTAAGGAGAAGCGCGAGGCTGCCGCCCAGCGTACACAGGAGGAGATGGAGCAGATGGCTGCCGAGAAGAAGATCCTCAAGGTTACCGAGTTCGTTACAGTCAACGACCTTGCTACCTTGATGAACAACACCCCTGTCGTAAAGGTCATCGGCGCATGCATGAGCCTTGGTCTCATGGTGTCCATCAACCAGCGTCTCGATGCCGAGACCCTCGTGCTCGTTGCCGAGGAGTTCGGTTACCAGGTTGAGTTCGTTACAGCGGAGATCTCCGAGGAGCTCAACGCAAACGAGCAGGCCGACCGTCCGGAGGACCTCGTACCCCGTCCTCCCATCATCACCGTCATGGGTCACGTCGACCACGGTAAGACATCGCTCCTCGACTACATCCGCAAGTCCAATGTGATCGCAGGTGAGGCCGGCGGTATCACGCAGCACATCGGTGCATACAGCGTTACCATGGAAGACGGCCGCCATATCACCTTCCTCGATACTCCCGCACCCGAGGCCTTCACCGCCATGCGTGCCCGTGGTGCCCAGCTCACCGACCTTGCCATCATCATCGTCGCAGCCGACGACTCAGTGATGCCCCAGACAATCGAGGCCATCAACCATGCACAGGCAGCGAATGTTCCTATGGTGTTCGCCATCAACAAGATCGACAAGCCCGGCGCCAATCCCGAGACCATACGCCGCCAGCTCTCCGAGATGAACATCCTCGTGGAGGACTGGGGTGGCAAGTACCAGTGCCAGGAGATATCTGCAAAGAAGGGTATCAATGTCGACAGGCTTCTTGAGAAGGTCCTTCTCGAGACCGATCTTCTTGAACTCAAGGCCAATCCCAACAAGAACGCCATAGGTGCCGTCATCGAGTCTTCACTCGACAAGGGCCGCGGTTATCTTGCGACCGTGCTCGTCCAGGAGGGAACTCTCCACCAGGGCGACGTAATCCTCTGCGGAAGCCACTACGGACGTGTGAAGAGCATGTTCAACGAGCGTGGCCAGAAGGTCAAGGAGGCAGGTCCTTCAACACCTGTAAGCGTGCTCGGTCTCAACGGTGCACCTGCAGCAGGTGAGAAGTTCAACGTCATGGACGACGAGCGCGAAGCCAAGAACATCGCAGGCAAGCGCGAGCAGCTTATCCGCATCCAGGGCATCAAGACCCAGAAGCATATGACCCTCGAGGAGATCGGACGCCGAATCGCCATCGGCAACTTCAAGGAACTCAACGTCATCGTCAAGGGTGATGTGGATGGTTCTGTCGAGGCTCTCTCCGATTCACTCATCAAGCTCAGCACCGAGGAGGTCCGCGTGAACGTCATCCACAAGGCTGTGGGTGCCATCTCCGAGTCCGACGTCCTCCTTGCAGAGGCTTCAGACGCCGTTATCGTCGGCTTCCAGGTACGTCCTTCAGTCGATGCCCGCAAGGCTGCAGACCGTGAAGGCATTGAAATACGTCTCTACTCAGTCATCTACGACTGTATCAATGAGGTCAAGGACGGTATCGAGGGTATGCTCGAGCCTGAGAAGAAGGAGGAGATCATCGCTACTGCAGAGATCAAGCAGACCTTCAGGATCAGCAAGGTCGGTACAATCGCCGGCTGTATCATGAGGGACGGAAAGATGGTCCAGAAGGCCAAGGTCCGCCTCATCCGCGACGGTATCGTTATCTATACCGGCGAGCTTGGTTCCCTCCAGATCGGCAAGGATGCCGTGAAGGAAGTAGGTGCCGGCAAGGAGTGCGGTATGAGCATCAGCGGATATAACGACATCAAGGAAGGCGACGTGATCGAGGCATTCCAGATCGTCGAGATCAAGCGTACCTTGTAAATGATCTTCGAGCTGCTGTTCGATGCCCTGAAGGGGGCCATCCTCATCACCGGCCTTGTGGTTGTAATGATGATGATGATCGAGTCGTTCAACATCTCTACCCGAGGCAAGGCCTTCGACGGCCTGCGCCGCAGCAGGGTAGGGCAGGTGCTCCTGTCGGCGTTCCTGGGAAGCATCCCGGGCTGCATGGGAGGGTTCGCATCTGTCTCCCTTTATACTCACGGAATGATCAGCTTCGGCGCCCTGGTTGCAATGATGATTGCATCCAGCGGCGACGAAGCTTTTGTAATGCTCGCCATGTTCCCTGAAAAGGCGTGGTGGATTTTCCTCGTCCTGCTCGGGATTGCCGTGGTTTCCGGCCTGCTTGTCGACCTGGTGCGCGTGCACAGCGGGCGTCAGCTTGATGCCGCCACCTGCGCAGAAGGTCTCGAGATTCATTCCGAGGATGAGCATCGCCCTGAGCACCATCACCACAAGCATGATTCCGGCGATGCTGAATCTTCAACGGATGTGAAGTCCGGGCGTAATTTCAGTTGGAAGCGCCTTGTGATGTTCGTCGGCGTGGCCGCCTTCATCGGCGCGCTCGCCTTCGGCCTTCTCGCGCATGACCATGACCACGACCATGCCGCCCACGAGCAGACTGAAGTTGTCCTGGACCATGCAGAACACGTCCACGAGGCCACCGCTCACTCGGACCATGGTGGAATCAATCTTCTCAGTGAAGACTGGATGAACGTTTTGTTCGCAATACTGAGCATTGTTGTGCTCTGTGTAATTATCTGGGGCTCGGACCATTTTGTGAACGAGCATCTCTGGCATCACGTAGTCTGCCGTCATCTGCCCAGGATCTTTGCATGGACTTTCGGCGTGCTGATCATCCTTGGTGTGCTTACAGAGTACTTCGACGTCAGCGGCTGGATAAGCAGCAACACCGTACTCATGATACTCCTCGCAACAGCCATAGGAATCATACCCGAGTCCGGTCCGCACCTCATCTTCGTGACGCTGTTCGCATCAGGCGTGGTTCCTCTGCCTGTCCTCCTTGCATCCTGCATCAGCCAGGACGGCCATGCCTCCCTGCCTCTTCTTGCCGAGAGCAAGAAAGACTTCCTCAAGGCCAAGGCCGTCAACTGCGCCATCGCCCTGGCCGTCGGCCTCGCCACCTGGGCCCTCCTATAAACCGGTCCATTCCACCAGGGCCCTGCTATATTCCAGCCCCTGCTTTATCCCGGCCCTTTGCCATTTGGAAAGCCCCTCGCCTCCCACCACCTCCACCCAGCAGCCGCTGCAATCTTCGCCATGATTTCGCCGATTATATTCCCGCAAACGGCAATCTCGCCATGATTTCCGCGATATCGTGTCCGCAGGCCGTATAAACCCACGTTCCGGGCATGATATCAGTTAAAACGTGGCAGAAAGGTGATTTGCGGACATAAATCCGTCATTTTTATGGCGGGCCCTGTTTGGTATCTCTGGTTCTTATTGACTCATACCTGCAACTGTGTCACTTTGTTGTGAACCCCAAAGTTTGGACGTGTATCCACACCAAAATCTTCAACCTCACTGTCAATTCCGGCCAACTTAAAGGTCAAATCCTGGCCGGAATACAGCACCGTAACTGTAAGAGGCGAGTACGTCAAAAAATGTCCCCACCCTTGGTGTATGTGCCTGGGGTGGGGACGGAGATGGACAATAAAATAATAGAAATTGATATGTAAGTTCTCACCCTCAGGGATTACTTGAGGATGAGAACGGGTTTACTTGCAGAAGGGGCAGGGGATTACGCCGGTGAACATCAGGACTGCAACGGCGCAAATTGCTGCGAGGAGGATTCCGATGATCCATCGGCCGGCGTGGCACTTCTTCTTGAATGGATCTTTGCCCTTGACCTTCTTGGGATACTTTGCAACCGTAGTCAGGGTTCCACCGAAGAGCGAGTTCACGAGAACTGCAGAGTTGATTGCCCAACCGTTGGCATTGAGGACGGGGCCGAGGTTGCGCTTGCGGAGCTTCCTCCATGCTATGAAGCATGCGGGACCTGAAATCACGAGCATCAGTGCCACGATGATCACAGGCCATGCCCACCAGGGCATCTTGCTTGCGGCCGATGCAACTGCGGTGATAGCACCAATAGCTGCGGCTGCTGCGATTGTTGCCATCGAACCGATAGCAGCAAACTTGGCGATGTCGAATTTCTTATCTGCGGCTGCACCGTCGGCCTTGGCCTGAAGAAGTGCGTTTCCGTTTGCATCCTTTTCCTCTGCCTTCTTTGTGATCTTTTCGGAGATGGTGTTGGAGAACTTGCGGTAAGGTCCCCAGAATGCCTGTTTTACGCTGATGGGGTTGTCGACTACGTTGGTCACAACTGCATCCCAGTCGTTTCCTTCGAGATCATAGAAGATACCGTTGGTGCCGGGACGGAGGTTCCTGATGGGACCTGCGGTCATTGCGGCGGCGATGTTGATTGTACCTTCCTTCACCTTGGAGGTGCAGGTGCAGTAAACGAGGAACATTCCGCTGGCAGCGGCAACGCCTGCATGTGCACCGGGATTGTCCACACGGATACAGAGGTCGCAGCAGCGCTCGTCGATATAGAGCTTGCCGGCCTCGAATATTGCCCTGTTGTCTGAGCTGCGCTTGTAGAACTCGTTGAAAGTCACGTAGTTGTTAAGGAGCTTGAAGAAGTCGCGGTAGAGGAGCATGAACTTGCCCACCGCGTCGATTCCGTTGGCCTCGGCCTCAAGTGCCTTGTCTGCCTCCACGAGGTCGAGCAGAGCTTGCTTTTTGTCTGCGGCGAGGATGGCGTTGACCTCGTCAAGTCCGAGGTCCTCGACCTCGGCACCGGCCTTTGCGCCTGCCCATGCGGTGTATGCGCCGAACTTGCCAAGGACTGCATTCCACTCGTCCTCGGTGATGCCTGTCCTGGCTTCGTCCGTGATTACGAGCGACTTGGCGGCATCGAAGGCTGCCTTCCACGCGGGGTTGATTGCGTTGAACGGAAGGATGCCGTCTGCAGTCGGGCGGGCGATAGGCTGCTTGCCTATCTCATCTGCCTGCCCGGCGAGGTTCTGATCGGAAACAGCGGCAATCTTGGTTAAATCGATATCCACAGCAGCCGCTGCATCGGGGTTGAAGCCGATGAGCTTGCAGCGCATGAAGAAGTCCGCAACCTTGTCCTTGATGGCGTCGCACGCTGCGAGGGCTGCGGCGGTGTTGTCTCCGAAGGGGAAGATATTCTCCTTGTCCGCCTCTGCGGCAGCCTGCCAGGCGCTGAATGCGGCGAGGTCGTCGTAGAACTTGGTGATATTGTCTGCAGTCACGCCATCAAGGCCGCTGCGGTCAGTTGCCTTTCCAGCCTTGGCTGCGATTGTGGCTATGAGTTTCTTGAGGTCCTCGTCCTCCGTTGAAAGATCGGTGATGATGCCGTCTCCGTTAAAACCGGACTTTGCGAAGATGGCGCAGCTGTCTGCGGTATCCTCCACGGCAATCTCGTTCTTGTCAAGACCGAGGTTGATGAGAATCTGCTTTGCCGATTTATAGAGCTTTGCACCCTCTTCGTTCTCCTGGTTGAACTCGTCAAGGGCGATCTTGCTGTCTCCATTGAGAATAAGGTCCTTGTTCCTGATAGCTGAAGTGAGCCACTCTGCTGCGGCTACCACTTCAGGAACACGGATCTTGCCGTCCTTGTCAGCATCAAGAAGTTCCAGTGTCCTGGGCTCGAATTCGAGACCTTTGGTGGGGCAGCTGAGCACTGTCCAGAGCTTCTGATCAAGTTCGCCGAGATGTGCGATGTCCTCACCGCTGCGGAGGTTGACTCTGGTTACGCCTCCGATGCTGGAATATTCCCATTTGTAATTGCTGTTGTTGTCCATTTGGTATATTTTTTACAGTAGTCTTCAAAGATAATTATTCTTTAGCGAAAAATGCATAATTTTGCCGTATGAACAAGAAAATCGTTTGTGCGCTCGCATTCGTCGGTGCGCTTGCTTCACAGGGGCCTGCATTCGCGCAGACCAGAGCTGACATCCTTTCGGACCATGTCCACTATCTGGCATCGGACGAGCTTCGCGGCCGCAAGGCCGGCTCGGAGGAGGCCCAGATGGCAAGGGAGTACATAATAAGCGAATTCAACAAGGCCGGGCTGGTGCCCTTCTTCGACAAAGGCTTCCGCCAGCACTTCCAGGTGGACGGCAAGGGCTACTGCAATGCAGTTGGCATGATCGAAGGTTCCGACCCCGTGCTGAAGAACGAGTACGTAGTTCTTGGCGCCCACTTCGACCATCTTGGAGTAAGGGACGGCAAGATATATCCGGGCGCGGACGATAACGCTTCGGGTTCAGCGGCCCTCATAGAAATTGCAAAAGCCCTCATGTCGAAGAAGGACCTGCTCAAACGCAGCGTGATCCTGGCAGGCTTCGACGCCGAGGAGATAGGCCTTCACGGCTCCAACTTCCTCTCAAAGACCCTTGCAGACAGTGTCGGGGTGAATAATATCAAATTGATGATGAGCATCGATATGGTCGGTTACTACCGCCAGAGCGGCAAACTTATCCTTGAAGGCTCATCGACTATCAAGGACGGAAAACTCCTTCTTGCCGGAGAGGCGGAGCGTGTTGACATCAACATCAAGACAAAGCCATTCGAGAATTCCATCTTCACGGCAACGGACACCGAGTACTTCGCCCGCAAGGGTATTGCAACACTTGCTGTCACCACAGGCCTGAAGTCTCCCTACCACAAGCCTCAGGATGTTGCCGATTCAGTCGATTATGCCGGTCTCGACAAAGTGACCGAGTATATAAGCGAGTTCACGGTGGTCGCCTGCGACCCCTATCTCCAGCCTTCTGGCGAAGTTGCTCCGAAGCATACCGAGAAGCATGAACCGTTCATGCTCGGTGTGGATCTCGGGATAGGCAGCGCCGGCATGATCTTCCTCGACGGCGGATTCAACACTCACGCCGGAACGACCCTGAGCGCCGGTGTGTCCGCCAAGTTCTTTGTCAAGGATTATCTGGGATTCAAGACGGGGGCATATTGTGAGAGGATGACAACCTCATTCCCCGTTCCCGAAGAACTTTACTACAAGTCCGTCCGTTATCGTCAGGCGCAGTTCACTGTTCCTGTAGAGGTGATGGCTTACCTTGGAGAGAATAATATGAATGTCTACGGAGGTCTGGGTCTGTATTACAGCCATGCGATGAACAGCGGCTTCATCGGCAAGAGCGAGATTGCTCAAACCGCCGTTCTTCCTGCTGACATCAGGAAGAACCAGGTCGGTTTCGAAGCGGAGATCGGGTTCACCTTCGGAGCTTTCACCATCGGAGCCGAAGCCCGCAGGCAGTTCGGCAACCTCTTCAAGGGTCCCGATGCTCCCAAGGCTCAGTTGAGTTACGGTCTCTTCAAGGTCGGCTACAACTTCTAGTCCCCGTTCAACCTATAATATAAATAAAACGGCAGGGTTACCCCTTGCCGTTTTTTTACTTCTTTTGCCCGTAGTAGGCGTTGGGACCGTGCTTGCGGCTGAAGTGCTTCTCGATGAGTGCTTTCTTGATTGAAGGTTTGGCGTTCATGGTAATGCACTTGGCGGTTCCCCTCGAGCAGTAGAGAGTCTCTGCAAGATAGTTCATCTTTGCAACCTCCTCGAGCACCTTTGCGTGGTAGACTGCCTCGGCGGCATCCTTGCCCCACGCGAAAGGACCATGGTTCTTGACGAGCACTGCGGGAGTGTGGACGGGATTGATCTTTGCGAATGTCTTCACGATGACATTGCCCGTCTCCTCCTCATAGTTGCCGTTTATCTGTGCGACCGTCATGTCTGGAGTGCAGGGGATGGGGCCGTGGAAGTAGTCGGCATGGGTGGTGCCGAGAGGCTCGATGTCAAGCCCGGCCTGAGCCCAGGCTGTGGCGAAGGTCGAGTGCGTGTGCACGATACCGCCAATCTCCGGGAACGCCTTGTAGAGAACCAGGTGGGTGGGGGTGTCGGAAGATGGCCTCAGGGAACCTTCCACCACCTTGCCGTCGAGGTCGACGACGACCATGTCTGAAGCCTTCATTTCGTCGTAACTTACGCCGCTGGGCTTGATGACTACGAGTCCGCTCTTGCGGTCGATGGCTGAAACATTGCCCCAGGTGAATATCACCAGACCGTGCTTTACAAGATCGAGGTTGGCACGGAGAACCTTTTCTTTCAAATCTTCTAACATAGTGATACAAAATTAAATATTTTTGATTAAATTTGCACGATTTTTCCGCATTGGAATAATCAGACACTATTTTATTAACTAAAAATTCTTTGCACAATGGCTGAATATTTGATGCCTGAAAAGAAGCAAGAGATTTTCGCGAAGTACGGAAAGTCCAATAAGGACACTGGTTCTCCTGAGAGTCAGGTTGCTTTATTCTCCTACCGTATCGCTCACCTTACCGAGCACGTGAAGAAGAACAAGAAGGACGTTGTAACACGCCGTTCACTTCTCCGCCTCGTCGGCAAGCGT
>JAZUFA010000059.1:0-34945 GCA_045640445.1 Candidatus Cryptobacteroides sp.
CGTTCCCAGCCTGATGCGTTGCATTTCCGCGTACTTCTCTCCGTCGGGACGCTTGAGATTGGCAGTGCGTTTGCGCCTGGCCATGTCACAGACCGCATCCAGAATCTTCTCCAGGGTCTTGTTCTGGCTCATCAGGGCATCGCCCCCGGTTATCAGAATGTCCCGTATCTGAGTATCGTTTTCGAAATATTCCATCAGGCGGTGAAGTTTGTGTGGCCATGTTTCCTTCGGCAACAATTCATGAAACTCAAAGTGCAGATGCCTGTTCTGGAATCCGTAAAGTCTCTGGCATGAGGCGCAGAGGCCTCCACACGAACGCCCCAATGTGTCAGGGATAAGTATTGCTACATCCGGATAGCGGCGGTGCACGTTGGCCGCATCAGGGACGATCCACCCGGCGGCGTTCGGTTCTCCTGCCTTCACCACATCCTCCTTCTCCCATGCCCTGATGCTGCCGAAGGCCTTGACGAGGTCCGGAGAGTAAAGGACATAGCTCCTGATGGCATAGTCATCGTATCCTCCTGGCTCAATGTTCATCAGAGATGCATAATACGGAGTGAGGAAGAACGGCATCTCCTTGTGACGGGCAGCGAGAAGGATGGAATATGTTTCTTTAGGCAGCATGCCGCCAAGCAGGAGGTTGATCTCTTTAGGAGTCCTTGCCGCCATCGCAATATGGAAACGGTAGTCATCCCACCAATGTAACACCTGACGATACTTTTCTTCATAGCTCATCCCTTCCTCAAATCGGAAGTGAACCGACCTGTTTGAACGGCTGGATATCCTGTCAACGAGATGATGCACTATTCTCTCCTTGTTCCTTGACATTATTTCCGCAATGTCGGGATCCAGTCCTGAAGGCCACCGCTCCATCCACTCGGACACTTTACCTCGGTCTGGCACGGCGGCAGGTTTGTCTCTCAGCCATAGCAACTGGCAGTAGATGTCCAGGACAGCGTCAATGCTGTCGTCAATGTCGTCCAGCCGACCGTTAAGGAATGTGTACAGCAGGGAAATGCTTCCAATTGTGAGGTCCTCCCCAGTGGAAAGTTCATGGACGGTCATGCCGTCATGCCTCAGCAGAGCCAGCACAGTCTCTGACGCATCTTTGTTGCCGCTTGCGGATGCAGAGGCAGCGATGAAGGATTTGAATGATGTTATGTCCGAATTCTCTGCAACGGATACAAGTTCAGGGAACGTTGAACGATATTGTTCGAGAAGTTGCAGTCTTGTGAAACGGAGGGCTTGTCTCTGGGTCATGGATAATAAGTTTTGAGTTATTATGAAGGCTCTTTGACAGGTCGGGAACCGTCAAGCGAAATCATTTTACTTCAAAAATTATACCCTAACACATTGTGACAGAATGGCAAAAAGTTATTGTATCAGAGGCTTGTTTATATATAAGTCTTGTGCTGGATGAATGGTTAGGCGGCTTTTTCGATTATGTTTCCAAAAAAGTCGTATCTTCGTGTCACAAACATTCGGCAGAGCCGCCCGGCTCAAATTCTTCTCACCGATTGCGTTTCGTGTTTGAACTCAGGTAGCCACTTTCGTGAGCTGAACGGTTCCGGAGATGGAACCGTTGCCGTCCTCCATTCCGGAGGCGAACATCATAAGGAGGTTGCCGCCCTGAAGCATCTGGACAAGACGCAGAGGATTGGGGATGATTGCGCAGCCGGTATTGGCGGCGAGAATCCTCATCACCGCATCCTTGTCCGCCGAGCCGTTTTTCATAGCCTCGAGGTCAGAAGCGGATACGCCGAATGTCATGCTTTTGATATCGTCGAAAGCGAAGGTGAAAGACTGCGATCCTTCATGCAGCGGAAGCCGCATCGCCCATATGGGTGCGACGGTGCTCTCCACCTTTGTCTCTTCTGAGAAGAATACCGCCATGAGGGCATCCTCAAGATTCCGGGAGACCTCCCCTACCGCCTGATCCTTATATGCGCCATACTTGCCGATATCGAACAGCAGGATGGCTTCGTATCCTTCCCCGTCATAGCTGACCTTCGCAGCAGTCATGTCATGATCCTCAATACCACCGTCGAAAGACATTGCGGATGTGCCGATGTAAGCTACAGGAAGGGAAACCTCATCCTCCTCGTTATTCTGCCTTTCCTTGGTGACATCAAGCTCGAGCAGCACTTCTTCATATACGCGGTAATTGCTCTTACCGTATTTGAAAGTTGCAAACTGCATTTCGCCCTTCAGCGTATAATCATAGAAAGGCTTCGACATCTTGTCGGCAACCTTGATATCATACGCCCACATGTCATCCTTCTTCAGGCTGAAGAAATAATTGTACTCCACAGCCATCTCCCCCCAGTAATCGTCATGGACCGAATAAACTGCGGTTATCTCATAATTGCCGTAGTCATTGATCCTTGCGCCAAGGTCGCAGTTTCCGTCAATGCCTGAAACGGCATCTTTGCGGTCAAGCGTTATCTCTCCGTTGCTTTCAAACGTCAGATTCGCCTTGTCGATGTCCATTCCACGCCAGCCGACATGGACCTTGAATCCGATTTCAGAACCGACTGCAGGATTGGAATCCTTATCCAGCATGGGAGTAATCACGATGTCGGGGATTATGGGCTTGAGATAGAGCGCAATCTGACAATTACGCTGAACCGCACCCGTGGTTGTAACGCGGCTGTCTGTCATATTCACACTCCGCATCTGGGGCAGGTTGCTGCCAGCACCTTTGGAAAAGTCGGCGGAAGGCACAGGCACGCCACCCCGCATGGAATACACCATCAGCCCCATTCCCTGATAACGGCTGAGTTCCTCACTGGTAAGGTCCTGAAGGTCGCTCTGTTCACCTGTCGCAACCGCACCCTGCGCCATGGAATCAGCATCGTCTCCTCCATGGTCCTCTCCCATGAACCTGCAGCTCATCGTGGCGGCATAGTAATACTCACCGTTCCGCCCCAGCCGGAGACACTTCCTGTCGAAGTGCCTCTGCATAACGAGGTATTCCGTTACGAACTGGCTGACCACGATGTCCGTCACGTTCCCATCAACGCCGTCGAGCCTTGACGTATCGTATCCATCCACATATTTCTGGAAGGCGGCTGCGTCCTTGTAATCAAGGTCCAGCTCCGCAGGAAGGTTCTGACCGTATGACAAGTTCGAGACGGTGAGACCCGCCAGGAATATCACGAATAGCTTTATTTTCGACATTCTTCTTACAAATGTATTATTCGCTTCGCTGGGCGGATTCCTTCAATTCTTTCTGCCTGGCGGCGTAGGTCTTCAGACCGTCACCGGCGCCTTCGTCGTCGCCAACAGTCTTGCTCAATATCCAATGATGCACGTTGGTGATGGTGGAACCCTGAGAGGTTCCGCCTATCATGACGATGTAGGCCTGCTCGAACTCCCAACCCAGTTCAGACATCTTGTTCATGGCATCCACCATGGAGTTGAAGACAATCGGGCGGCCCTTCTCGTCGACGAGCGACTGATTGGAGAAGATCTTGTTCTCCTGGCCGAAGTCAACGGACACGTTCATCTTGTTCGAAAGTAACTTCTCGGTGCCTAAAAGCTCGCAGTATACTTTCTTCTGGCCCATGGCCGCGATGCTGCACAGCAGCGCGGCTATTATAACTGATATTCTGATAATGTGTTTCATAACTGTTTTGAAGTGAGGACCACGTCCATAGGAATGTCGTGGGGATCAGTGGGGATGGCGGGGACTATCTGCCAGGGATAGCAGAGGCCCGCCCTGGGGCATTTGAGAAGTGGCAGGAACTTGTCGTAGTATCCCCTGCCGCGGCCGAGGCGGTCACCGCTGGCGGTGAACGCACGGCCCGGCACTATGGCAAGGTCGATGGATACATAATCGGTGAACTCAGCCCCTCGGGGCTCCAGGATCCCGAACGGGCCGGAGGCCATGTCTCCGGTGCCGTGGAACACACGCAGGATCATCTCCTCGCCCACAACTACCGGCAGCAGCACGGTGTGCCCCGCGCTGCGGAGTTCCTCCGCAAGCGCCTCCGTGCGCACTTCATCAGGAAGCGACCAGTACAGCAGGATAGTCATGCCGGGCTTCCCCATGGAATCTATGTAAGAACGCACGGCAGCGCAGGCCGCTGCGCTCGCAGAAGCGAGCTCGGCAGCGGTGCACCCGGCAAAAGCCAGGCGCACCTGCGCGCGTATGTCCTTCTTTGAAATCATCTTAGAAAAGCAGCAGGAAAACGCCGGCGGCAGCGGCAGCGCCGATGACGGGACCTACCACGGGAACCCAGCTGTAATGCCAGCCGCTGCCGCCCTTGTCCTTGATGGGAAGGATGGCATGGGCGATGCGGGGAGGAAGGTCACGTGCCGGATTGATGGCATAACCGGTAGCGCCGCCGAGCGACATGCCGATTGCCATGATGAGGCAGGTAACAGGCACGGCGCCAACGCAGCCGAGCCCCACTGCAGCGGTATTCTCCTTGGTGGCGAACATCAGGATGCAGAACACCAGCACGAAGGTGCCCACCGCCTCGCAGAATACGTTGCGAAGAGGATTGTATACAGCAGGCATGGTGCAGAATGTGCCGAGCTTGGTGTCGGGATCGGGAGTGGCATCGTACTGGTCCTTATAGAAGAGCCATACGAGCACCGCACCGCAGAATCCGCCGAGCAGCTGCGCGACAATGTAGCCGGGAACGAGCGCCCAGTCGAAAGTGCCGGCTATGGCAAGACCGAGTGAGACCACAGGGTTGAGATGCGCCCCCGAATAAGGTCCGGCGATGAACACGCCGCACATTACGGCAAAGCCCCAGGCCATGGTGATCACAACCCAGCCTGCGCCCTTGCCTTTCGACTTCTCGAGGCTGCAGCATGCACACACGCCGTCGCCGAGCAGGACAAGCACCAGAGTGCCTATGAATTCGAAGATGTAAGGTAACATGGTATCTTATTTTGTTAAAGTTCTGCTGATGGCCCCGGCCCAGCCCTTGCGGGCCGCTGCGACCTCCTCCTCACTTGCCTTGGGCTCGAAGGTGCGCTCGGCCTCCCACTGCCCGCGCACATCGTCGATGCTTGCCCAGAACCCGACAGCCAGGCCGGCCAGATAGGCCGCGCCGCGGGCTGTGGTCTCCGTCTCCTTGGGACGGATGACCCTGGTGCCGAGCATGTCGGACTGGAACTGCATCATAAGGTTGTTCTTGGATGCGCCGCCGTCGACCTTCAGCTCGCCGAGGACGACACCCGCATCCCTCTGCATGGCCTCCACGATGTCCATGGTCTGGAAGGCGATGCCCTCCAGGGCGGCACGCGCGATGTGCGCAGCCTTGGTGCCGCGGGTGAGGCCGGTGATAGTGCCCTTGGCGTACTGGTCCCAGTAGGGAGCGCCGAGTCCGGTAAGAGCGGGCACAAGGTAGACGCCGCCGTTGTCGGGAACGCTTGCCGCAAGAGCCTCGATCTCAGAAGAGCTCCTGATGATGCCCAGACCGTCGCGCAGCCACTGCACTACAGAACCGGCAACGAAGATGCTGCCCTCGAGCGCATAGTTGACCGTACCGCCGATCTTCCAAGCTATGGTTGTAAGTAGATTATTCCTTGAGGTAACAGGCTTTACTCCGGTGTTCATCAGGAGGAAACATCCCGTTCCGTACGTATTCTTTACAGAGCCGGGCTCAGTGCACATCTGCCCGAACAGTGCGGCCTGCTGGTCGCCTGCGATACCCGCAATCGCCACCTTGCCGCCAAGTATCTCGGCATAGCCGTAGATCTCCGAGCTGGCGCATACGCGGGGCATCATGGATGCAGGCACGCCGAGAAGTTCCATCATCTCCTCGTCCCACTTGAGCTCGTGGATATTGTAGAGCATGGTGCGGGAAGCGTTGGTCACATCGGTGATGTGGACTGCGCCGCCGGTGAGATTCCAGACCAGCCAGCTGTCCACGGTACCGAAGCGGAGCTCTCCCCTCTCTGCACGCTCGCGGGCGCCCGGAACATTGTCGAGTATCCACTTGATCTTGGTGCCGGAGAAATAAGCGTCGATGAGGAGACCGGTCTTGCTCTGGATCTTCGCGGTCAGGCCTGCCGCCTTGAGAGAATCGCAGTACTCGCTGGTGCGGCGGTCCTGCCAGACGATGGCGTTGTAGACGGGCTTGCCGGTTGCTGCGTCCCAGACAATGGTGGTCTCGCGCTGGTTGGTGATACCGATAGCGGCGATGTCGGAGCCGCCGAGGCCGAGGCTTGTGAGGACCTCCGTGAGCACGCTGTATTCGCTTGACCAGATCTCCATCGGATCATGCTCGACCCAGCCAGGTTTGGGAAAGTATTGGGTGAATTCCTTCTGGCTTACGGCCACTGAAGAGCCGGACTTGTCGAACGCGATGGCCCGGGAGCTGCTGGTACCCTGATCAAGGGCCAAAATATACTCTTTCATATGGGTTAACAAAAATGTTAAGACTTAATACTTTTTTGTTTTATTAATTGGCTATTTGGATATTATCGACTTAAAGTGGATAAGGTTCCAGGAAATCGACCCGGGGTTGGGATGAACGGGCAAATCGTCCTTTTTGAACCATTTTGCGTCCGCAATTTCCTCCGGTTGGAGCCTGATTTCACCCGATTTCCAGTCGGCGTAGAAGCCCACCATCAGCTGGTCGGGGAACGGCCAGCTCTGGCTGCCGGCATAGCGGATATTCCCGATTTCGAGCCCGACCTCCTCCCTCACTTCACGTATCAGGGCCTGCTCCAGAGACTCCCCCGTTTCCACGAATCCGGCCAGACAGCACCAAATGTCCCGGTTCCTCTGAACGTGTTTGAGGAGCAGGATTTCGTCGCCCTTGCAGATGACGGCGATGACGCACGGAGAGATTCTCGGATAGTGCACCTTGCCGCACTTCGGGCACACCCTTGCATTCTCGTCAGGATGATCCTCGAGCTGCGCGCCGCAAGCCGGGCAATAACGCACGGCAGCCCTCCAGTTGAGGTAGCCCTTCATCCTTGCGGCCAGCGGAGCCATGTTACATTTGTAACCCAGCTCGGTGTTCGCCTCAAGATTTGACAGAAAGAACTTCCTGAGTGGCAAAAATTTAGTGCCGCTTACTGGAATAAATTCTTGAGATAGTTCCGCAGCTGCGGCACCGGTAATGGTATCGTATATCGCATCCTTGATGAAGCAGGGGTCGGGATAATCCTGGACAGGCTGGCCGTCATCGGTGACGAGCAATTCCCTGCCCCTCATGTTGAACTGCACATAAGGATGAACAGTATAATGCTGATGATTCAAGATTGCCATAGTACACGCTGATATTACAAATATATAAAATTACTCCGTAATTGGCTATATTTGCACCCGGTTAGATCAGTAACGATGAACAGCAACACACGCAGCGCCATAACGGGCAATTTCGCCTGCTTCATAGCGTATCTCATATTCGGTTTCAACATCATCTTCTGCAAGAACATCTCGGACTGCGGGCTCGTCTCCCCCTGGGCGCTATACCTCATGCGCGCCATCGGAGCCCTCGCCCTCTTCTGGCTCATGTCCCTCCTTCCGTCCATGAGCCGGAACACCTGCGACCCTGATGTCAGGAGCATAGGCGGCATCGAACTGCGCGACCTCTGGAAGGTCGCGGTGGCCTCCTTCCTCGGCCTGTTCATGACGCAGCTGGCCTTCCTCAAGGCCATCACCATGGCCACTCCCATGGACGTAGCCGTACTGAGTCTGCTGAGCCCGATAATGACAATGATCATAGCCGCAATCTTCCTAAAGGACCGCATCAACATGCGTGGCGTAACAGGCTTGACCATAAGCTTCTGCGGTGTGCTCTTCATTGTGCTCAACACCGTCTCCGCACGCAGCGGCGCGGCCGAGACCAGCCTCGGCGGCGTGCTCCTCATGATAGTCAACACCCTCTCCTTCGCAAGCTATGTGGGCATCTTCAAGCCCCTCATCCAGAAGTACAGCGTGGTCACTTTCATGAAGTGGATGTTCATATTCAGCACCATCTACGCCCTCCCCTTCGGCCTTAAGGACCTCATCTCGGTAGATTACGCCGCCCTGCCGGCCGGCATAATATGGCAGCTGCTCTTCGTGATCGTAGGAGCCACGTTCATCTCCTACTTCCTCATCCCCATAGGCCAGAAGCGCCTCAAGCCGGTAATCGTCTGCATGTACTCATACGTGCAGCCCATAGTGGCGATGTGCATCAGCCTTGCCTTCGGCCTCGACACCCTCACGCTCCCCAAGTTCATAGCCACGGTGCTGGTCTTCACCGGCGTGACTCTCATCAACTTCGACCCCGCCCGTCACCGCCAATAACAAAAAATCCCGGGCAAACACCCGGGATCCTTTGAACCTTTTGCTGCTAGCTGATCGTGCAGCCGAATGGGAAGAGTGAGTACCTCGCGAGTTTGAAATGCTGCTTGCCGAACGGGATACCTATGATCGTAATGCACAGGATAATGCCCACTATCAGGTGAAAAGCAGCGACCTCCCACCATCCGGTCACCACCCAAATAACATTGAACACCGTTGAGAAGCAGCCCTCAGCAGGGTCGAGCTGCACGTTCTTTCCAAAGGGGAAGAAGGCAAGCCACGACATCTTGATGAGCTTGGCTCCGAACGGAATGCCAATGATGGTGATGCACAGGACAACTCCGCAAAGGAAGTACCACAGACCAGCTATGAGTCCACCAAAGACCAGCCAGAGAAGGTTCCCGATGAGGCTCACTGTTTACCTGATTATAAAGTAATATACAAGGAAGCCGATCCAGCTGAATGCAAGAACGAGGATTGCAACGATGATCTTCTTGAGAAGGCCCCAGGGCTTCTTAAAAATGTCGAGTACACACCAGATTGCGGCTACGATACCGAGAATGTAAATAATAGATGCTAACATGATGATTATTTAGTTAAAGTTTACCCAAATATAAGAAAATTTTCAAACACCATTTATTTCCTGACGAACAAAAACGCCATGAGCGGCAGCGCAATTATGGCCATTGTCGCGCTTATCGGGAGGTATATTCCGAAGTTGACGTACTTCACGACCAGCCATGTAACCAGCAGCAGTCCCACACCCATTGCCGAGGAGAGAAGGTAGTGCTTGCGTATGTCGGTGCTCTTGCAGATGATGCGGCTCAGGTTGGGAACGCCCAGCGATATGAATCCGATTGGTCCGCAGATGCTCACCGCACTGGTCACAAGGAACATGATAGCCAGCAGCGTCAGCGCCTTCCTGATCTTGGTATACTCTATCTCCCCTACGAAGTGCCGTGTCAGCTCGCGGGCAGGCACCAGGGCTGCCGCCAGGCCGATTCCGAACAGCGCCAGGGAAAAGACTATATCCCACGCCGTCACGCCTTCCAGGTTGAAGTTTGCAGCACCCCAGAGGTAGTACTGTTTGAGCAGGTCGCCGTTGGGCGCATTGGTGACCACTATCGTACCCAGCGACCCTATGAACGTGCCGAACAGGATACCGAAGGTGATGAGGTTCTGTGTAGATATCCTCAGCGTCACCAGAAAGCATACAAGCGTGCAGATGAGCGTGCAGATGAACGACCCCACCGTCAGCGAACACCAGCCAGTCATGGTGGCCACTGCAGCCCCGAGACAGGCCGCCGACCCGAGCCCGAGCGAGTAGACGTCGCCAAGCTGGTTGCGCCACAGATACTGCATCTGTATACCGCCTATCGGCAGCGCGATTCCGCTCAGGAGAACATAAAGAAGTGACAGCATCTATCTCGCAAGTTCCTTGAAGTTCTCGATGATGTAGTCGACGTCCTCGTCGGTCAGACGGGTATGCAACGGCAGAGTCACCTCGTTCTCGAACAGATGGTATGCGTTGGGATAGTCGGCAATGTCGAAGCCGAGCGACTTGTACGCAGTCATCATGGGCAGAGGCTTGTAGTGCACGTTGCATGCTATGCCGCGCTCGGCCATCTTCACGATGAACTCGTTGCGCTGCTCAGACGTTCTGCCGAGAAGACGCACGAGGTAGAGATGGTGGGAGCTGAACCAGCCGTCCCCCACATGCCCGAGCACTGCCACTCCGCAGTCCTTGAGACCCTCATTGTACTTGCGCACGATCTCCGCACGTCTCTGGAGAAGGCCCTCATAGCGGTCGAGCTGGGCAAGGCCGATGCCGGCTGTGATGTCGGTCATGTTGCACTTGTACCAGGGACCTATGATGTCATACTCCCAGGAACCCAGCTTTGTCTTTGCAAGGGCGTCCTTGTTCTGGCCGTGCAGCGAATAGAGCTGCGACTTGCGGTAGAGATAATCGTTCCAGGTCTCGCCGTCGATATGAGGCACAACCGAATCGGCATCGTGCTCCACTGGAGAATCCCCGAAGGGAAGGTTCCATGTGAGCGCACCGCCTTCGGCAGTGGTGAGATTCTTGACAGCATGGAAGCTGAAGGACGTGAAATCGGCGATCTGCCCGCACATCCTGCCGCCCCTGCGGGCTCCGAATGCGTGGGCTGCGTCCGCCAGAACTGCAACGCGGCCGATCGCCCTCTGGATCGCATTCGAGGGCGTGAAGAGCGACTGTTTCGATGCTATCGCAGCATATACCTTGTCATAGTCGCAGATGATACCGGCAAGGTCAACCGGCATGATGACCTTGGTATGCTCCGTGATGGCATCGGCAAGTTTGCCGTAATCCATCTCCACATTGTCGGCCTGGCTGTCCACCATGACCAGTTTGCATCCCACATGCTGTGTGACGCTCGCTGAAGCCGTATATGTGTATGCAGGAACAATGATCTCATCGTCGGGTCCCACACCGAGCAGACGAAGACTCATCTCCAACGCGGCTGTGGCAGAATTCAGGCACACGGTCCTGTTCGTGTGGCAATACTCCGAGATCCTGCGCTCGAACTCCTTTGTCTTGGGTCCGGTCGTGATCCAGCCGCTCATGATGGCCTCAACGGCCATCTTTGCCTCAGCCTCAGTCATATCGGGAGGGCTGAAAGGCACATTACGTAGTTTCATTGACATATTAATGAAGTTATGATCCTATTTTATTGACGCAGGCTTGAGAACATGGCTCCATACCTGGTTGAGGAAGGAACTCAGCCTGCTGTCTGAGAATACTAGGTCCTGCTTCCATCCGTTGGCTTTCCAACGGCGGAACTTGAATGCTATTATCTTGAACAAGCCCGAAGGCTTCTTTTCTTTAAACTCACGGTTGAACGACTCGTCAAGTATCCTCTGCATCAATGCTTCGTCATACTCGAGTTCGGGGAACTTGCTGCCGTCCATACCGAGCCTGCTGACGCATATGCCGTCGACGCAGGCGAGGAAATCCGTCATGCCGAGGTCCTCTACCATGGTGAGGAACCAGTTCCAGTTGATGCCGGCGGAATGGGCCGTGACGAAGGTTCCCCAGTCGATCATATGGCGCAGGTTGATGCCGGTGGACGCAAAGTGCTCGCCCATATGGCGGAGCAGATACAGGGCGTTGAAGTCGTCTGAAGGCAGCAGATAGCTGCCGCAGTCGACACTGCCGCCCACGAGGCTCTGCAGATGGGCCTCGACCTTTGCCGTGGACTTGTGGCCGTGAACGTTGAGGAAGCAGTAGTGGTTCTCCACATCATAGCCGCACGCCTTGAACACGCTGTGCTTATGATGCTCCATATTAACTTTCACGCCCTTGGCCTCGACGAAGGCATTAGCCCTGTCGAAGTCCTTGCCTGAATATATATCCATGTCCCCTACCGGACGATGCTCTGGTACCGGATAGTTGAGGGAGAGGCCGTATCCCTTCAGCAGCAGCATCTTCATGCCCGCCTCGGAGAAGGACGAGAGCACCGTCATCAGGGCCTCCCTGTATTTTTTGTACGCCCTCTCGTAATTGAACGCAGAGGCATACCAGAGCCTGCGGACCGCCTTGTTCTCCTCATTGTCGATCGACGTGCGGAAGCCGGCCGGACGGCTGGCATAGAGGGCCTGGAGACCGTCGCACGCAATGGCTGAAAGGCCCTTCCTGTCGGCAAGGCCCGACAAGGCCGTCCAGTCGGCATCGTCCGGAATCTCGAAATCGCATCCGTTGCCGAGTCCCGCCCTTATGAGGGCAACCAGCAGTTCTTCAGCCGACATTCTACTTGATAAAGCTTTTGATTACATCCACATACTTCGCCGTACCGACCTCCTTGGTGAGGTTGTCCATAATGAAGCGGCGTCCGTTGCTGCCATACTCCCTGCAGAGTTCCCTATTGGCATAAAGGGTCAGTATCGACTGCTTGAACGCCTCCTTGTCGCCTGCGGCAGTGAATATGCCGCAACTGTTGTCGGCAATTATATCCTTGAGTTCGTTCTCATCGAAGTTGGCGAGCACGGGGCGCGAAGCCGACATGATGCTCCAGGTCTTCGAAGGAACGGAATTGGCGCCGACGCCCGGCTTGGAAATCACAAGCCCCGCGTCGCCCAGGCTGAACACATGCGAAATGTCCTCATAAGGCTGGAACGGGATGAAGGTCACATTCCCGATGCCTCCTTCCTTCACAATCTGCTCCGCCTTCTCCTTGTATGCACCCTCGCCTACCAGGACGAAGCGGATATCCGGCGCCTCTGTCTGCAGTTCACCGGCAACCTCCAGCAGCATGTCCATATTCTGGGTAAGGCCTATGTTGCCGCTGTAGGTGATATAGAACTTGCTGCGGTCCAGGCCGTACTTGTCGAAGAGCTTGTTCTCCTCGCGGGGAATGTCCACCACAGCATCCTGGTCCACCCAGTTATAGATGACAACGATCTTGTCCTCGGGCACGCCCTTGGCCATGATGTTCTTCTTGAAGTCCTGGGATATGACTATGATCCTGTCGGCATTCCTGTATGTAAAATCCTCTATCCTGCGGCCCACCTTCCAAAGGAAGCTGCCCTTATGTGTCATGCCCGTTCCCACAAGCGAATCGGGGAAGATGTCCTGCAGATTATACACGAGCGGCTTGTGATTGAACTTGCTGAGCAGAGCTGCCATGGCGCCCTGAATGGGCGGAGTGCTGTTGGTGAACATCAGGTCGCAGCCACGTGCATCCTTGGAGAACAATCCCCTGTTGAAAAGTTTCAGACATACTGAGAAATATCTCATAGCTCTGAGAAGAGGATTCGTACCTTCCGACATGACACGGAACCTATGAATGGTCATATGACCATCGTAGTTATGATCAAGTCTGTGCTCCTTCTTTCTGTATTCCTTTATCACGTCCCTGGTCAGTCCCCTGCTGGGAGTCGGAACGTACAGCTGAATGTCCCATCCACGGTCCGTGAAGGCCTGATTCCTGTTCTTTCCCAAATAATTACTCGCAGCCTTTTCGGGTGAGGCGTACGACATCAGATACAATAACTTCATTTCACAAATTCCGTATACAGTTTCACCAGAACCTCATCGGAGCCTGATGACAATAATTCCACAAACGGATCCGGTTCAGCCAGATCACATCCTCGTTCAAGCAGAACATTTCTCAAATGCCTGGCCACAGCCGGTGCAGGGTCGATAACTGCAACATGAGGCACATTGGCCGGTTTGAGTTCATTTGCCACCTTCTCAATTGTATTTTTCAGAAAAGGATAATGTGTACAGCCAAGGACCAGAGAATCAGCTCCGGACAGCACCATGTCCTCTATGCTTTCTCTGACCACCAATTCGGCCTTTGGCCCCGACAGTTCGAAAGCTTCCACCAGTTCAACAAACCCAACACCAATATGTTCCATGATCCTGG
Source organism: Candidatus Cryptobacteroides sp. (assembly GCA_045640445.1). Lineage (GTDB taxonomy): Bacteria > Bacteroidota > Bacteroidia > Bacteroidales > UBA932 > Cryptobacteroides. Next base: position 13,666 of record JAZUFA010000059.1, read on the forward strand.
CACCATTCCCGTATGTATCCCGAATATGCTGATACAGCGGGCCATTCAATGTACCCATTGTAGCCAGTACACCAACTACGCCAGTCTGAGTGCTCAGTGCAGCAGGTTTCACAGCCGGCACCATGCCGATTACAGGAATGTCCAGTTTTTCCCTTAGCACAGCAGCCGCATACGACGTGGCAGTGTTGCAGGCGATGACTATAGCATCCACATCTCTCTCCATGAGAATGCCCGCAATGGTCCTTGCGCGTTCGATTATGAATTCCGCACCTTTGGGGCCATATGGGCAATTGGCATTGTCACCGTAATAGACGTAACTGGCATCTGGCATCAAGCGCTTGACCTCCTTGAATACCGACAAGCCCCCAACGCCAGAATCAAATATTCCGATTACTGCCATTTCTCAGGTAATACAAATTTGTCGCCCAAGGTCCTGTTGAAGGATTCCGGGTGATAAGGTGTCACTCCGCCACCAGGATTGAAAGTCATCTCAGCAACGAAGAGATGTTCCTCTGTATCAAAAAAGTCAACCCTTATGAACGGGAATCCGGCGGAAAGTCTGGCTGCTATCTCCTTCATCTGTGCGAAATGTTTGGGGCACGGAGCATCACCGACGATATGGCTACCGTACTGCACATCCATCTTGTTCCAGTTCATATCATAGAACGAGATATGGGATCCGTCTGCGCCAAAATGGTCCTGCGCCACGTACACGCAGAAAAGCTCCCCATTGAAACAGAAGAACTTGTAATCGTACAACTGGTCTTCAAAATTCGACATGTACTCTTCTGCAAGTATGCGTGGAGTTCCCATATAAGTCCTGCAGTCATATGAATTGGCCAGCGTATTGCGCTTATCAAGCCATGCACGCATCTCTCTTCTGATATCCTTGAAGCGGATTTGACTCTTATGATGGACAATCTTGATGTTGCGTCCGTCGCTCTGAAGATTTGCCTTCAGGACAAATTCTTCAGGCAAGGAATCCCACGCCTTTTCCAAATCCTCGACACTGGTCCATGCTCCAAAGCATGGAATGGTGTATCCGCTGCCTATCTTGTCCTCGATATACGACTTAAAAAGATACTTATCCACTATGTTCTCCATGTCGGGACGAGTGTAGAAACACTTGTACCACTGGAGCTTTTCTGTAAAAAGCACAGGATTGCCTATATCGAACGAATATCCCATGTGCCTCCTGTAGCAATCCATCACGCCAGACACGAGTTTTTCTTCAGGCCACTGGTATACAGGCTTGAGCGAACGCCTTTGAGCCATAAGCAGGTATGGCATCAAAGAGGGACAGTTCTTCTCAAAATATTTCTTTGCTTTACCTACAATTCCCATATCTATACAAGATCAATTTTAACTGACGACCTGGCCAGGCTGATTTTCTCATTGCACTCATCGAGTGTCTCACCTTTTACTATTATTTCGCCTATGGCATCGTTACAGTTGGTGAAAGCACGCACTTCAGAGCCTTCCTTCACGAACATATGTATCTCGGTGTCAGGAAGTTCCGGAACGCTTACCGACTTAACGACGCCGTTCTTGTCAAAGCGTATCATCCTTGCAAGCGTAGCGCAGGGAGCAGTCCTCTTATCAAAAATCTCGATAGGATTTCCGCCCAGGGCCATGGTGAGTATCATCTCGTAGTAGTTCACGCCGAAGTAGTTGCCGGTAAGTTCGGGCAGAGCGTTGGCGCCCACGCGGGCGCCGAGCTCGATGATGTAAGCCTTGCCATCCCTCTCTATGAGGTCGACGTTAACCGCGCAGTTGTCAAAGCCAAGGGCCTTGATGGCATTCCTGACCTGGAGGCATGTATCCTCGTACAGCTCCTGTGACATCTCGTAGGGCATGTAATGGCCTACCGGAACTGCGGTCTTGCTCATCATGGTCTCGTCGCCGTGAGGCAGCACGAAGAGCACCTCTCCCTTGTAGATGAACGACTGTGCGCCATACTCACGGCCCACTATGAACTCCTCCACGATGCAATAGTCCTTCCTGGTCAATGACATGGTGTCGGCAAACGCTGCGTCGAGGGTCTCCGCGCTGCGGACTATGCTGATTCCGCGGCTGCCCTGCAGGTCGGTGGCCTTGATGATAACGGGATAGCCTATCGAGGCAACAGCCGCGTCGAGTTCAGCCTTGCTGTGTATCTTGAAGTATGCGGCGGTCCTAACTCCAGCAGCAACAAGCTTCTCCTTCATTAGGGACTTGTTGTTGGAGCACATGGCAGCATCCTCAGAAACGCCAGTGAGACCGAGAACGTCGCAGCAGCGGCCTACGCCACGCAGGCCGGTGTCGATGCAGCAGATGGCCGCACCGTCGACCTTGTTCGCACGCGCAACCTCCAGAACGGCATCGGGATCGGTGATGTCGGCATAGCAAACCTTTGTTGCGAGGGGCTTGCAGGGATAGTCGCCGTCCATGCCTGTAATATATGTCTCCACTCCGTTTGCAACTGCGGCCTTGACGAGACCGAGGTTGCCGCGTCCGGCACCCTGAACGAGCAGTTTCTTACCTTTCAATCCATTCATAATCACTGAAAATTTTCTACTATTATCCTGGTCAGGCCAGCCATCCGGACCAGCTTGCCAAGCGATATCACCGACGGTTTGTCGGCCGTTGTATGATTTGAATAATTACATTCTATCAGATAATGGTCATGAAATCCGATATATGGCACACCCGCTGAATTAAACGCAACATAATCCGAGAACATACCATCATATGGTTCACGAACAGCATAGTTGAACCAATGCTGCCCCACAAAGAAATCAATCACATCTGCGACCCGCCTGTGTCCGGACCTTACAACGCCCAAAATATCGTGGTCATGTCCTATGGTGTCAAGATTAACATACAGTACAATGCGTCCTGTATCCTCAAAAGTGGACACAAAATATCTGGAACCATTATAGCTTCCTCCATTCAGAACTTCCTCACCATCCCAGAAGCAGCAAGTCACATCGAAACTGGTCTCAAGCGGCAGCTCTGCAGCCTGCATGATGAACAGAAGATTTGCGACACAACCTGAGGCATTGTCCTCCGCTGCAGGATAATGATACCGGGAATCGGAGAGCTTGGCCCCATCAAAATGGGATCCGATGACAATTAACGTATCGCTTTTGCCGCTTACAACAGGAACAATCAAGTTGTGCAAATCATCACCTTCACTTGTCACAAAATCCTGATATTCAGCAGAAAATCCCATATCGTCAACTATCTGCCCGATATAGTTGCATGCAGCGAGACCATATGGTGTACCAGCCTTGCGTCCGGCCAGTTCCGGTGAGCAAAGGCCATCAAGCCATGCAAGAGCCTTAGCTTCCGTAGGATTTGCAGGTACCCTGGAGTGTAAGTGCTCAGGTGACTGCTTGCCGCAGGACAGCAGGCTGACCATCAAAAAGGCAAGGATAATATCTTGAATAATCTTATTCATTGACAGGAAGGGCAAACAGGTCACCCATCGCCTTGTTGAACGATTCAGGTTTGTATGGAGTGAATCCCCCTCCAGGATAGAAGGTCATCTCGGCAAGATAGAGTTCGTCACCGGTATCAAAGAAATCTACGCGCACGAACGGGAACCCCGGGGCAAGTTTCCTTGCATACTCCTTCATCTGTTCAAAATGGGCAGGACATGGAGCATCCCCTACGATATGATCACCATATTGCACTGGAAGTTTGTTCCAATCCAGGTCATAGAATGAAATGTGGGATCCATCTGAACCGAAGTGGTCTTGGGCAACATATATATACACCGGTTCACCATTGAAACAGAAGAACTTGTAATCAAAAAGCTGATCCTTGATGTTGGATTTGTATTCTTCGGCCAGGACCCGCGGCTTCAGCTTGTAATATGCCATGGAATCACCATTGATAAGCGTGCGTCTGGGATCGAACCATGTCTTGAGCTCTTTCCTGAACTCCTTGAAGTTCACTTCCGACTTTTTGTGGATGGCCGTCATGTTGTGACCGGCGCTGGATGAATTGGACTTGATAAAGAATTCCTCAGGAAGGCTGTCCCAGTCTCTCTCAAGATCCTCAATGCTGTCCCATGCACCGTACATGGGAATTGTGTGGCCGGGGCCAAGACGTTCCTCTATGAACTTCTTGAACTCAACCTTGTCTACTATCCTCGGGAACAATTCATTATCATAAAACAATTTATACCACGCAATCTTTTCTGTGAAGAGTACTGGTGAGCTGATGTCAAACCTGTAGCCATGGCTATGTTCATACTCAGCCATAACATACTTGGTCCTGTCCGCTATCGACCAGTCTTTCCTGGGGCCCTTGAACTTGTATATCAGATACGACTTAACATCGACCAGACTCTCAAAATTCTTTGAGACCCACTTCCTGGCATTATAGATTATTGATGACATATGATGTTATTATTCGACTTCTATCTTTACAGCAGCAATTGCCTTCTTGCATATCTTGACAGCCTCCGCTGCAGTCGCAGCCTGGGCGATTACGAAGCCTATACGGTCGTTGCTGCTCTGGATTGGAGTACTGCTGTCCCCCACTGTCTTGGTGAAGGTAATCTGCTTCACGCCCGGGATGGCCTGAGCCTTCTCCACACCGGATATCGACTTGATCGTGCCAAAAGGAGCAATGAAATACCTGATAGCCGAACCGCATTCAAGGGTGGGAGTAATGTCCGGCTTGTTGCCAAGGGCAACGTCGATCGTAGCCTTGACCATATCGATACCCGTGCTGAGCGGCACAAGATGGGTCGTGATGTTGTCGCCTCCCATACGGGCGCCGAGTTCTATCATCTGAGGACCTCTGGCGGGAACCTTCATCTCCACATGGGCGGGACCGTTGTCGATGCCGACTGCATGACAGGCGGCAGCGGCCACCTGTCTGATCGACTTCCGGACATCGGCCGGGAATCGTGTAGGCTGGCTATGACCCATCTCCACAAAGAAAGGCACCCCGGTGGTAAGTTTGTCGGTTATCTGGAGTACGTTAACCTCACCGTCAACCACCATCACCTCAACTGAAATCTCAGGACCTGAGATATACTCCTCGATAATGACATTGCCATGACGGCTGCAGCTGTGGCTGTACTCGAAGCTGTCGAGGAGTTCCTCGAACGAACGGGCCAGCACAACGCCGTGGCTGCCGGCGTTGTCGGTGGGCTTCATCACGCACGGGTAAGACAGCCTGCGTTCCAGGGCCATCAGAGCCTCTATGGAATCGACGGTATAATACCAGGGCGAAGGAACATCGTGTCCCTTGAACGCCTTTATCATGTCGAACTTGTCGGTCGCCTTGACTGCAGTGTCATAGGAGATGCCGTGGAGGCCCAGGGCCGAAGCGGCCTTGGCCACGCCACGCATGGGCATGTCGGTGGCAAGGGTCATTATGCCGTCCGGCTTATAATCCATTGCCGCCGCCAGAACGGCGTCCTCGTCCATGGTGGACGCATTGTAATACTTGTCGGCATATGCGATGCCTACGGCCTGGGGGTTGTAATCGACTACAGCCACCTCGAGGCCCATTTCCTTGGCCTTGAGAATGCCGGGAAGCTGGAGCACTGACGCTCCAACTATCATCAACTTCTTCATATTCTACTTCTTCATGCTCTGTTCGGTATTGATGTTCTTGCGGGCTATCACAGACCAGACGGTCTGGAAGATAACCTTCACATCCATACCGAACGAAATATTCTCAGCATAGTATGCATCCCAGTGGAATTTTTCATCCTTGGTGATGCTGTTGCGGTAATACGCCTGAGCATAGCCAGTTATTCCTGGCTTTACCGTAAAACTCTTCTCCATCTCGGCGGGCAGGCCGTCGGGATATTTCTCGGGCACATAGAGCTTGGGTCTGGGACCTATGAAGCTCATGTCGCCGATAAGCACATTGAGGAACTGCGGGAACTCGTCGAGGCTGAGCTTGCGCATTATGCGGCCTATTGGAGTCACGCGGGGGTCGTCATCGCTGTTGAAGGTGGACCCATCGGCGTACTTGAGATCGGGCGAGTTCACATACATGCTGCGCAGTTTAAACATCTTGAAGGGCTTGTAGTCCTTGCCCGCACGCGTTGCGTTGTAGAACACAGGGCCTTTGTCGGTAAGCCAGATAATGGGAGCAAGGATGATGATCTCCAGAGCCACAAACGGCAGGAGTATCAGAGCACCTATGATATCAAGAAGCCTTTTAATAAAATTAACGTACATACCGGTTCTATTTTTCTGCCATTTTTTTCAGTTTGCCATAGAACTCGTCGCGACGGGCCTGAAGGATCGAAGCCTCGTATTCGAGACTATGGTTGAAGTTAGTTCGGCTGGCCTCTTCGTATGCGTCCTTGTTTGTAGCAAGCCGGCGTATCTTTTCAGCAAGCCCGTCAACGTCAGAATACTCCACCAGATACTCGGCGGGAATGAGTTCGGGAGTTCCGGATGCCGGAGCCGTTACAGTAGGCAATCCCTTGGCTATCGCCTCGATCACCACGCGAGGGAGACCTTCAGCTTTTGTCGGCATCACATAGAGGTCGGAATTGTCAAGAAGATCATTCATCTGCTTGCGTGAAAGGAAGCCGGGGCAGCTCACCTGATCCTCGATGTCCAGTTCGCGCGCATAAGCCATGATTTTGGCTGTTGCACCTGACCAGTCGTCACCGGCAAAGATTACGTTCAGCACAACCCCTTCCTTCTTGAGTTTTGACAGCGCCTGCATTACTATGTCGGTTCCTTTACGGCTGTGGAGCCCGATCTGGTTTGATACATGTGCAATTGTCAAAGTATCCTTCTCAGGATAAATGCGGGCGGATGAGAAGAATGACCTGTCGAGAGAAAGCGATGAATAGTAGCCCTCGAAGTGAGGATTCTTCTTTGAGAAATATCTCTGCTGCAGATAATGCTCCGTCACACAGGAAACGCCATCAGCCTTGTAGCATGCCCGGCGGACTTTCTTGTCGATTCGAAGCCATAGAAGGCGGTTATACCAGCGCTTCATGCACATGGCTCCATCATATGAATCGTATACAATCTCAAGAGCATACGGAATTCCGCAGCGCCATATCTGCTTCACGAAGCGCTGCGCTACGGTTGATGGCAGACGCAGTATAGCAGCGTCGCATCCCTTCACCGCGCCACGCATAACCCGTCCCGTCTCAAAATAACGATGCGCATACTCCTTGGGGCCATGGAAGATGGGAAGAGGATACAATTCCACTGCAGGGTCCTCGTCCATGGGAACATAATTTTCCGGAACAGTGTCCACGTCCTCACAGCGGACGGCAAGTCTCATCTGCTCGAACACACGTGTGTACCTATGGTAAAAATCGTACTTATCCTTGCTCCGTGCATAATAGCGGCCGTTACATCTGTAAATGTACTCGTCGCATGATACAAAGACTTTCGCCATAATCTATCTCTCTATCAATTCAATATAACTATCTATAAACTTGTCGGCGTCGAACAGTATCTCAGCCTTCGCCCTGCTGGACTTGCCCATCGCAATCCGCTGCTCCACTCCAGTAGCGAAGAAGCGTTCGAACGAGCAGGCAATATCGCTCACGTCCTTGGGGTCGAAAAGGAAACCGTTCACACCATCCTCAACCATCACAGGATTGTCGCTCACCCTGCTTGCAAGGCAGACCTTTCCACAACAGATGGCCTCTGACAGGGTGTTGGAGAACCCCTCATACAGCGACGGCAGACAGATGGCGTCACACTCCCCCATAACTTCCTGCACATTGTCAATCTTATCGTGAAGGAACAGCACATCACCTATTCCAAAGTCAGAGATGTGCTTCTTGAAGTTCACATAAACCTGACTCTCGTAAAGTCCCTTCACCATAATGCCACCGTACCAGTCAATCCGGAATGTGGTTCCTACTTTGTCTTTCAATATCTTCACCGCCTCAGAGAACCTTCGGGTATTCTTCTGCGGCGTGTAGCTGCAGAAGACACCTATACGGGGCAACTCATTACTCGGGGGCACTGCAACAGTATATTTCTCAAGATCGGTGTAATTGGTTATTACCTTAATCTTGGAAGCAAGATATTCCGCCTTGGCAGAGAGATAGGCACCCTGACTGTGACTGTTCGGAACGACCCAGTCGGCACGCTTGTAAAGATTTCTGACAAGGCGGTCCTCTGTCTTGCCAGGCTTATAGGAGAAATTCCGCTCTCCGGCAATAACCTTGGGTCTGCGGTTGAACTTCAAAGGCATCAGGCAAATCTGATTCTCCCTTTGGCCAAAACTTATCACCACATCATTCTTCAATGTGAGGAAGTACTTCCAGATAGCAAGCATCTTGACCTTGTCGCTCCTGCCCTCGCCGAGAATTATCCTGTTGACTCCAGCCGGTGTCGCATAATGGTCGGGAGCCTTGGAGAATGTGACCAGATCCACGGCATAGCCCCTTGCTACAAGCAAGCCGGCAAGATTGACAAGCTGGTGCTCGGCACCCCCACTAATCAGGGACGTAATGAACAGCGTTATCCGTTTCATACCTTCTGACCGTCCTGTTTGATTATCTTAGCCGGAACGCCGGAAACCACGCAGTTGTCCGGCACATCCTTGACTACTACCGAATTGGGAGCAATTATGCAATTGCTACCGATTGTGATATCACCGAGAACCTTGCTGCCGACAGTTATCGTGACGTAATCGCCTATGGTGGGCAGAGTGTTGGGACGACCGCCATTGCCGACTATCACTCCGGAATTGGCTGAGCAGAAATTACCCATGGACTTGCAGTTGATTATGATTCCCCCGCCAAGCATATGTGCCATCTTAAAGCCGTAGCCCACCTTGTTGGGAGTAATCTCAACGTTGTATTTGACAGACAGACGGTGCCATCTTAACTTCCTGAAGAAGTATGGGATGATCCCAAGAGGTCTCTTTCTCTGCACATTGATGGCATACTCATATTTCCTGAGAGCCTTCAGATATCTGTATGCCTTGTAGCGGTCCTCGCCATACAAGGCGCTGGCAAGCAGCGACAGACCCTTTTTACACTTGAGGTTACGCTTGAAATCCTCGCGAATGTAGAGTTCAAGGTCAGCTTTGTTCTGAATCATGATTCTTAATTTTGGTTCCGCCCTCGAAAGGCAGGAATATAAGGTTTACAAATACCATCACCGCCCACGCATACAGCCAGGTCCTGAAATACATGAAAAAGGTTCCCCGGGGTATGTAGAAGCAGCCGTAACACATTGTATATACCAGCAGGAGCAAAGATGCGGAAACTTCATTTCCCTTGCAGCGCAACAGAGCCGTATCCACCTTTTTGAATATGAATCCGATGAACAGCAATCCTATCAATACGCCCCAGACACCGAACTCCAGGTAATCATCCGCAATGGTAGATGTGCCCATTCCGGACCTGTAGAGCGGTCCGAAACGGGCTACCGTAACATACTCACTGGAGCTCTGATAATTCTTCGGGATTCCAAGTCCTGTAACGATCTCTGTGCCAAGGAACGGAATAAACTTAATAAGATAACACATATGGAATACACCATAATGGAACGGACGGCCGTAATTGACCGTTTCATCAAGAGCCTGATGCGTACAGCCGAGACTGCCGGCAAGTTCCGCGGTAAAAGGGCAAAGCGATGGCCTCATCGCATCTTCCAGCGCATCAGAATCCTCCACCGCGTATGTCATCTTCTCCCTGAATCCAACTTCACTTCCCATGCCTCTGGTCAGACTAATTGAAGTCATGACAATGGCTCCGACTACAAGCAAAGGCAGAGCCACTTTCATCTTCATGGTCTTCTTCGTCTTGAAAGTATATACGAACAGAAGCAATATTGCAGTATAGATGGCCGGACCGCGGTCACCGGACATAAGGCGGAACAGCATGTACATTCCCGCGGCAATCATGGTGAGTTTCGGGAATCCTTTAAGAAAGGCCCAGAGGTTCTTCGGTATGTCAGGACGCTTCGAGTAATATACCAGAGACAAAAAGAGCATGGTCTGGAATAGTATCTCGACATAGAACCTTGCACCGCTGTCGTATGATCCGCTGCCGGAATAACTGTCTCCGCTCAGGTCTTCAGCACTCAGGCCGGAAAGCCAAAGCACAAATGACACCAGCGTCATCACATTGTAAACCATCAGTTTGCTATTGCTGAATGGCTTCTTGTCCAGTTTCCGCTTCGTTGGTCTGGTATTGGTATACCCGATGCCCAAAGCTGTGGCACACACTGCCGACAAGAGTGCACCCTTGGTAATGAGGTTGGGCCGGATGAATATCTTGGCGTCGGGAGTCAATATACCAAAGATCAGGTCGGTATAAACCTGACAGTTTACAATAAAATAACTGAGAACGAGGAAGGATACGGGGCGTATCAGTCCGTGCTTGATATTCTTAAGGATTATGACTGTCTCAAACAGGCATACAAGCACGCAGAAGATTACAATGGGCTTGGAATAAGCCTTCGACATGGTATAATATAAGCCCAGTTCTGCCAGAAGCAGGACGAGATTCACTATGTCGGTAGCCCTTATCCGCCGTTTCATCTTGATAACTTGTTTCTAATCGCTTTAAGGCGAGGGTTGACAACTGCCTTCACATCATGTATTCCAAACAGAGGAAGGATAGCGTAGAATACTACCAGTGCTGCAAGCACAAGCAGGATTACAATAACCAGCCCCATATGAATCCGGTTAATAAAGAACAAAGCCAGGTAAAGCAACGCGCAAGGCAGGAAAACCTGCAGCCAGTTCTTCATCTGCCCCCAGAAATCAAACGATGACACCTTTGCGAGAGCGACTGAATTCACCAGAGCACAGAATGCAGAAGTGAGCACATATGCCCAGAGAAGATATTCGATACCGAGCCTCATGGCCAGGAACAGCACTGCGATTCCAACACTCCGCTTGAGCAGCGAGATGTAGAACATGGTGTCGGCGCGACCTGCACTTTTAATGAAAGTCCTGTTGGTGGTCTCCAATATCTTGAAGATGCCGACAAGGCTTAGAATCGCAAGATAATGACCCGCAGGCTCCCATTGAGCGCCAAGGAGGAACTTGATTATGGGAGTAGCAAAGACGCAGAGTATCAGCATTATTGGAACGGAAACCGTCATAAGCAGAGTCTGTATGTTCTGCGCTCTCTTCTTGAACGCCTCCTTATCATCGACAAGTTTGCTCAATACCGGAAAGGCAACAGAACTGACAGTCACGCACAAAGCCTGGGACGGTGCATTCTCAAGTTTCCTGGCCTGGGTGTAATATCCGACCTGGGTTGTGCCAACGTTCCTGCCGAGGAGCACGGAAAGAATGTTCTCGTAAACGGTATCGACAACGGTGCTGAGCGCTGTAAAGAGGCCGAAGGAGAACAGACGCTTGAACGATGCGAACTTGAACCTGAATGAAGGGACGTAATGGCCGACAATGTGATATCCAACATTGTCAATCACTGCAAGTACAATATTATACGTAATCAGAGCCCATACGCCACAGCCACATATAGCCATAATGGCCGCTACAATCATCGAAACCACGGTCGCCGTGGTTGTCACATAGAATATCTTATTGAACTCCAGTCTCTTCATACAGAGAGACCGGGGAACTATGGCCATCGCGTTGATTACGAACGGAAGGGTAACCCACCGGGAGATCCTGGTAAGGCCTTCGATATCGAAGTACGACTCGAACAGCGGAGCACAGAAGAACAGAATCAGGTATAGTACTATGCTCAATGTCAGGTTGTATACAAATACCGTTGAGCAATCTATCTTCTCGACATTCTTCTCCTTGATGAGGCTACCGCCCATTCCGGTATCGGCCAGAAGAGTGGCAAGATGCGTGAATATGGCCAGCACGCCCACCTTTCCGAAATCTTCCGGACACAAAAAGTGCGCAAGTATTATAGTATTGGCAAAGCTCAGCCCCTGCTGAATAACCCTAGTGACTATGCTCCATACAAATGGAGAGACTTTCATAATAATCGTTCTTTATTTATGACTGACCGATCCCCCTGGCGGGATTGCCTGCGACCACGCAACCATCAGGCACATCGTGAATAACAACAGAGCCGGCTCCTATAGTAACGTCATTGCCGATCCTCACACCACCTATAATGGACACATTGCAACCGATGGTAACATTATCCCCAATAACAGGAACTTCGTCGTTCAGACCGTTCTTCTTGTTGCCTATCACTGTAAAAGGGCGTATGCTGCAATTATTGCCAACCTTGACCTTGCCATTGACAATGATTCCCCCATGATGAGGAAGGCTGAGCCCTTTTTCCAAAGCAGTTCAGAGGAATAGTAAAGCCGCATGCGACCGAAAACTTTCTATAACGGCTTCCCGCCCACAGCATCCTGAGTCTGCGAAGGGCCGCTTTCCGGTTATTGCGCAGGTACTCATAAAGCCGCAGATAGAACTGAAAAGACTCCAAAGGATGTCTGCCTATACTTTTACGGAAAATCACGATCAGATATTCCAGGCCCAATCGACCGGACTTAACCACATAGCCAAGTTCCGCTTCAATATATTCCAAATAATCTACTGATGAAACAATCATGACGGCCGTAATTCTTAAATCTTGATCTCCGGCTTTCTGATAAAGCGGTCGTCAGTAAGTGAGAGCAGGTATGCCTTCTTCTCTTCCTTGCCCATCTTCTTGGTAGCAAGATTGAATTTCTTATTCTTCTCTATGAAATCCTCGACTGTGCAGATGAATCTGGCAGGATTACCTGCCACCACCACGCCGGCAGGCACTGACTTCGTGACGATTGAACCTGCCGCTACGAGCGAGCCCTCTCCTATTGTCACACCCGGCATAATCTGACTGCCAGTGCCAATGTATGCCCAATCCTCTATCACCACCTTACCGAAACTGTCGAAGTCGGGGATTACCCTTCTTGCTACGCTCGCTCCTCCATGGGTGTGCACCTGCACATGCTGCGTAATGGTCACATGGTTGCCGATGGTCACAAGATAGGGTTCGACCGACCATTCCTTGATATTGATTACGCAATGTTCACCGACATGTACACCTATATGCCGGGCATACTGAACATTAGACTTGAAATGTTTCCAGTAGAAATTGCTGAGCTTCTTGAGAATTTTCATAAGCTATTGTATTGTCCAATTTGAACCGTTCTTCCTGCACCCCTTAGGGAGTTTCATATTCTTGACCTTCACACCGTCTGAGATATACGTGAACGCTCTTTTTGACGATGCCTTGGAATCGAAGTTGAACGTACCTACCGTAACGCCTTTGTTAAAGGTTACGAAATAATCGGAGTTATTGTTGTCATGAGGTATGGCTACGTTGAGATCTTTCACATCGGATCCTTCAAGTGACACTTCAACCTTGGATGATTTGTACTTAGGGCCATATGACTTGACATTCCCTGAATACAGGAATCTCTCGGCCTTGACACTCTTGCCTGCCGTAGAGGAGAAGTTGATGCGATAGGCATCAACAAACGAATTGTCACAGACTTCAGTGCTGAGGCATTTGAAATTCACAACCGCAAAAGGAAGGCCGACGGCCTCGTCTGCAAATTTGAACGTATTGTTCCTTATCACACAGCTCTTGTATCCTTGGAGATAACAGCCGGTGCTCCTTTTGAACCCTGTAACTTCATTGGAATTCGGGCCACCCATACAGAAATCGTTTCCAATCACTTCAAAACTGTCGCACTCGCTGTTGGTGTTGAACATGAACATGGACGAGCCTGAAGTAACGACCTTGTTGCCGATAATCCTGATTGTGCTGCTGATGAGTTCGCCGTCCTTGAACTTGCGCTGATGGGCCTTGTTCTCAAATATTTCGGTCATGCCTGACGCATTGATTACATTGCCTTCGACAAGGACGTTCACAGTGCCACAGAACATATCCCAAAGCTGCTTGCCGTAACGGCATTCTGCAGTGATGGTATTGTTCCTGAGCACGACACCGTCAACGCAGTTGGAAGGGTCGTCGAATTCCGGCTTGCTGAAATATGCGGATGTCTTGAATACCCTGTTGACATCCTTGGAGAATATTGTACAATTCTCGATGAGGACATCGCAGACGGACACGATTGTGATATGGTCCTGCTGATGCTCCCAACCCTGGACGCAGTCTGACAAGTCGCATGTGAGCGTGCATCCGCGTATGGTGAGCCCTTTGCTCACACCATCCTTGTCCGTGAAATACAAGCGTCCGTCAGCCATGCAGTTCTCAATCGTAATGTTGGATGAATTGATGGCATAGATTGCATATGCGAGCGACTTTTCACCAGGTTTGTGGGCCTTTACAAGTTTGACGTTGGAGATGGTCAGCGGCTTTTCGCTGTTCTCGATCGATATGAGCCTGTAGTTCCCGCCAACGCCGACGATGCTGTGGCCGTTGCCGTCCAGATTACCATGGAGGAGAATCTTCTCCTTCACAGACAGATCGCTTTCAAGGCGGCAGCCTGCCTCGCAGGCCGATATCACTGAAACATCGTTACCTGCATAGATGGGGACTTCATTCTGAAAGCTTGAGTCCTCCGCCATGCGGACGTTCAATGAGTTCTTCTTCACATTCTCCACAGAGAATTTGCCGGACAAGGTGCCGTTGTTCAAGGAACCGCCCTTGAAGACGAGAACCGAACCGTCAGGGACAGCAACCGTCTTTCCCCCAAGATTGATGGACTTCTTGATGACATACGTCGTGGCTCCCTGGTCGAACTGTTCAGCAAGAGGCCGTGCTGCGCTCAGACGCACAGCACCGGCCATGGCCTGTACGCCAAACACGAACGCAAGGGATATCAACATTGCTCTTTTCATTGTTCCTTGTTGTTGTCGAGTACCTGATATTTTGAATGCTGGCTCCTGTATTCGGGAACTATCTCCTTCATCTTCTTCACAATAGCCATGTCGTCGTATGTAAAGCTCAGCTTGTAGAGTTCCTCCTCATTCTTGAGGGCGACCTCGTAAGGGTATTCGCGCACCGCTGCGACCTTGATCTTGGGGTGGACAGTAGGCTTGTCCTCCTCACCCTTGCTGAGGACCTCCTCGTAGAGCTTCTCGCCGTCGCGCAGGCCGGTGAACTTGATCTCTACATCCTCGGCGCCCATCTGCTTGATCATACGGCGTGCGAGGTCGGCGATCTTCACGGGTTCGCCCATGTCGAACACGAAGATCTCGCCACCCTTGCCCATGGTGCCGGCCTCGAGCACAAGGCGGCATGCCTCGGGGATGAGCATGAAGAAGCGTATGATGTCGGGATGCGTGACGGTAACGGGGCCTCCCCTGCGGATCTGCTCCTCGAAGATGGGGATCACGCTGCCGTTGCTGCCCAGCACGTTGCCGAAGCGTGTGGTCACGAACTGGGTGGTGTTCTGATAGCTGTTGAGCGACTGGCAGTAAATCTCGCATATGCGCTTCGAGCAGCCCATCACGTTGGTCGGGTTCACAGCCTTGTCGGTGCTGATCATCACGAACTTGCGGGTGCCGTACTTGACTGCGAGGTCGGCGATCACGCGGGTGCCGTAGATATTGTTCTGCACCGCCATCGCAGGATTGTCCTCCATCATGGGCACGTGCTTGTATGCGGCCGCATGGAACACGTAGTCGGGCCTGTGCTCGCTGAAGATCTGCTCCATATGCGTGCGGTTCCTGATGGAGCCCACTATGGTGAACGCCGTAACGTCGGGATAGATGTTCGCCATCATGATGCGGATATCGTGCATCGGAGTCTCGGCCTGGTCGATGAGAACCATCTCCTCGGGAGCGAACTTTGCAACCTGACGGACCATCTCAGAACCGATGGAGCCGGCAGCACCCGTGATGAGGATGCGCTTGCCATTGAGCATCTTGCCTATAGCCTCCATGTCAACCTCGATCTTCTTGCGGGGCAGAAGGCTCTCCACACTCACCTCCCTCAACGCCTTGTGGGAGATTGTGGTGCCGTCCCACTCCTGCTCCTCGGGAACCATCATGATCTTGATGTGGTTCTCGAGGAACCAGTCGATCATGCTCTGGCAGTTGTTCAGGAAGAACTCCTGCACCAGAGGGCTGACGAGAACGACCTTAACCTTGTGCTCGGCAATGAAAGTAAAGAGCTTCTTCTCATCGAGTGCATAGAGGACGGGAAGGTCGAGCAGCTTGTATTTTGCAACCTTGGGGTCGTCGGTGATGAATCCCTGGATGTAGTAGGGAGAGGGATGCTGGCTGCGGATACTCTTTGCAATGCCAACACCGGCGCTTCTGGTACCGAAGACCATGCTCCGGGGAGCACCCTCACTGATGGAGATGGTGTCATAGATGGTCTTGATGGCAATTCGCATCACCCACATCAGCAGGATTGCGATGATGGAGCCTATGGCAAGGTCATGCAGGCCGATAGATTCCTGGAAATATGAATCCGCATGGAACAGCAACCGGACCACCTCGACAAGGGTGCTGCCCAGAAGGACGGAGAACGCCACTCGTCTGAGGTCGACGAAGGACGAATACCTGACGACGCTGTGGTATGTCTTGAAGACACGGAACGCGATGAGGTAGCAGATAAGATAGATTACGGATGCAAAGAGCAAAGAACCGAAGTGGCGCGCCGTGGCATCAAAGCCACGGTTGATCAGATGGGCCGCAAAGAGGCTGAACACCACGATGGAGCAGTCGGCGGCCATTACACACCAATACGGCATTGCATTCCTGGAGAAATACCAGGAGAAGTGCTTTGTTACGAAATTGCTTATTTTTTTACTCATGAGGAAGTCATGGACGGCTTCGCCGCCGCCAGTCCCAAATGGGGACGGCGCGGTCTGCCCTAATTATATTAGGGCATAAAGATAAACTAAAAAATCCTATTATGAAAGGAAATGGAGGGAAACGCGGAGATTAACGCATTTCCCACTTCTCGTCGGGGATTACCGTGTCGACCTTGTAGAGGAGACCGGGCTCGTAGACGGCGCTGCCGGTGCGGGTGAGAGTCATGGTTTGGGTCCCGGTTGTGACGGTGAGGGTGACATCCTCATATTTCTCAAGCATCCAATCGTATGAGACGTTGAACCAGAGGGTGAAATCCTTTGCGTTCTGGCCGGATACGGCAAGATTTATATAATTTGCAGGCTCCTGCCAGTCTAGAGAGATGTAATGACGATTCTCTTCACCAGTTTCATCAAAGATTGACACTTTCTGGAATGCCAGCATGCCTTCCTTCACTGAAAGTTTGGCGCTTACCACGGGCTCGTCAAGATTGCTGGTAAGATGGAAGTATGCTATGGCCGTCTGACGATGCATCGGGAACACGATGTCATTGCCGTCGTCATCCTTGCCGGCAGGTCCGATGGATTCTACAGCATCGCTTTCCATGACATCACAGGTGCTGTTGTAACCGGCGCCGTCCTGTGACACATTGACGAAGTCATATTCCCCAATGGCAGGATATGTGGCCCGATATGTCCACTGACCCTCATAATCAGGAATTTGCGCCTCGAATGAAGACCCGTTCCAGACTCCGGTGGCAACGCCTTCCGCAATTATTTCAAATCCTGTGAAGCCAAGGACAGTGTAACAGATGCTGACTTTGTCCCCTACAGACCAGTGGGCTACAAAATCGGTCTCACCGGGAGTGAGGGTTGCCTTGGTGGCAACGGGTTCTACAACCTCTGCCCCGAAGTGCACGTTAACGAGATCCGTTGACTGCCGGGGAGCCACGGGCTCCTCGACGTTACATGCAGCAAAAGCAAGCGCTGCTGCACAGATTGCAAGGAAATTGAGAGTCTTCATAATACTTTAAATTGCGCGAATTTCACTAAAATTTCACAAAAACGCAAAGGAAACGTCAGAAACAAAAAGGGCGCGGAAGCCCGCGCCCTTTGAAAGCTATGATGTTTTATACTGATTACTCAGCGTTTACGCCCCAGACAACAAAACGGTTGCCTGCTGTAGCCGCGATTGTAACAGTTGCTCCGCCGGTAACATCCACTGAATAGTAGCTGCCCGCAGCAGTAGTGAGAGTGAAAGGAGTGTTGTTTGAAACTCCATTGTCACTTGCAATTGTAAAGCTCTCGCCTGCTACTGAGATGGTAACGGTCTCGCCCTTCCAGCCGAATGTGTGGAAGTGAAGCTTGGTTGCGCCGGCAGGAACAGTAACCTGCATTGCGCCTTTAACCTTGCCGGTACCGCACTTGATGGCATCGTATGATTCATCGCCGATGATAACACTGGCTGCTTGTGCTGATGTGCCGCCTTCAGTTGTCAGTTCAACATTGCTGGTGTAGGTGTCAGCATAGTCTGAGAACTCTGCAAATGCAGCTGAAACAGTAATGTTGCGGCCGGGCATCGTGAATGTAAGCACATTGCCAGAAAGCTTCTCTGCGGGAGCGCCTGCAGTGAGGGATGAAAGGATGTATCCCTCGTCGGGAGTAGCGGTGATGGTGATCACGTCGCCTTCCTTTGCTTCAGTTGCACTTGCCACCACCTTACCGTTTACTATGCTGTCAGGAATAGTGATTGTGTAGGTAGGGATTACTGCGGGTGCAGTGTATTCAATATCCTCCCATGAATCAGGGCAGAGTTCCCATGTTGTGTTGTAAACCTTCCAGGGGCAATTGAGGGTTCCGGTTACAGTGCCTCCTACGATCCACTCAGCAGGAACGTTCTTGCAGTAGATCTCGATCTTCTTGTCACCTGCCATAAGGAAGATGCCATTCCTGTAGCTGCCGCTGTATGCGAAGTCTACGATAGGTTCATTATCAAGGAGAACGGTAACTTCAACGCCGTCTGTCGTAGGCTCGACATTCTCAACAAGGTCCTCGAGGGAATAGGAAGAGGCAGCAGTTACGTATACTGTGCAGCTTGCAGAAATTTCTGTACCGTAGACGGTAGCGGTGATTTCAGCGTCACCTTCGCCAACAGCGGTAACCTTTCCGCCAGCTACGGTTGCAACGTTCTCGTCGCTTGATGTCCAGACAACAGTCTGGTTTGTAGCATTTGCGGGAGTTACGGTTGCAGTGAGGGTAGAGGTTTCGCCTTCCTTGAGGTTGAGGGTCACAGCGTCAAGCTCGATGCCGGTAGCAGCGATGGTCTGGATCTCACCGTTGAACTTGTAAAGGCTTACAAGATGATAAGCGTTGCCAGTTGTGGTGGTCTTATAGTAACGGAACCTGTCCTGTCCTGAAGTGGCATTGAACCTCAGGGTTGCGCTGTTTGAAAGGATGGTAGCCTTGCCGTCCTCGAAGGTGATTTCGTTTGCAACGGGGGTCTCATTGTATACAAGGGCGTTGGAACCGCTCTTGCCGGAGAGGAAATAGCCGTCCTTCTCGCCACCGATGACCTTGACTGAGTAACCGCCTTCCATTGCAGCGATGTCGAATGCAACGAGTGCCTCATCATCTGCGATAACGCCGTTGACTGCAGTTGCCTCGATGAAGTCAGAAACTGCATCAACGCCGTTGAACACCTTTGCGTTGCCCTCTTCATCGTCGTCGACGATGAGGTAACGGCCGGAGAAGTCGGTGGGAGCTGAAGTCACCTTGACGAATGCGGGTTCAACAACCTCGCCGTCAACCCACTTCTCGTCGGCGATTGCCATATCGACGGTGTAAGCGGAGCCTGAATTGTAGTATGCTTCACCTGCACGGGTGAGGGTGAAGGTCTTTCCGCATTCGGTAGCCACTGTGAGGGTGAGGTCCTCCAGGTCGCCTTGTTCTACGTTGAACCAGAGAGTGAAGTCGGTAGCATCCTGTGAGGTGCTGAGCACGATGTTATCAACTGCCTCTTCCTGATCAACCTCGATGGACTCATACTGCTCGGAGTAGTAGATGCCCACATTTGAGAATGCGAGGTCGCCGTTCTTTGTTGAGAGAGTAGCGCCGATGACCTCGTCCTCAAGATTGCTGGTGAAGTGGAAGTAAAGGATAGCGCTGTTGCGCACCATCGGGAACACAACGTCCCTGTCGTAATCCTTACCGGGCTTGCCGACAGCAATGATTTCATCTACTGTGCCCATGAGGTCGTTGATGCTGTTGTAATCGGCGCCGTTCTGCCGGCTGATGGAATAGTCGTAATCACCGATCTTGGGATATACTGCACTATATACCCAAATACCATCATAATCAGGGAGTTCTGCCTCGAATGATGAACCATTCCAAGTTCCTGTTGCGACACCGACATCGCCTCTTTCGTTAGCGTATGCGATGCTGATTTCGTCTCCTTCTGACCACTTTGCGGTGAAGTAGGTCTCGCCGGGGGTGAGAGTAGCCTTGGTGAGAGGCTTCACAGCCTCGGCACCGAAGTTGGCAATAACAAAATTACCGTCTTTCTGGGGAGCAACGGGCTCCTCGACGTTACATGCAGCGAATGTGAAAGCTGCAGCACAGATTGCAAGGTACTTGAGTGTCTTCATAATCAATTACCTCCAATTTTCAGAATCATCGACAACATCAGGATTGGGGTTGCCGTCGCTGATTGTCAGGATAGAGCTCTCGATGTTGAGAGTCATCTCCTCGCATGCAGGTGTGCTGTACACCTTTGTGAAATTTGTTTTAGTCATGATGTATTAATAAGAAAAGATTAATAGTCGAACGGTGAATCGAAGTCGGCGAGACTGATGCGGTCCTGGTCCTTTGCGCTGAGGACCGCGCTCTCGAGCGGGAAGCCCCAGTCGATGCCGAGGGTGGTGTCGAGGATGGAGACGCCACCCTCGGACTCCGGATGATAGAACTCGTCACACTTATACTGGAAGATGGCGGTGGGGCTGAGCACGGCAAAGCCGTGCGCAAAGCCCTTGTCGATGAAGAACTGAGTATGATTTTCCTCTGAGAGCTCCACGGCCACATGGCGGCCGTAGGTGGGGCTGCCCTTGCGGATGTCGACGGCGATGTCGAGCACGCGGCCGCGGACGCAGCGCACGAGCTTCGCCTGGGCGAAGGGAGGGCGCTGGAAGTGCAGGCCTCGCAGCACTCCGTACTGGCTCATGCTCTCGTTATCCTGGACGAAACGGACCTCATGTCCTACGAAAGGAGCAACCTCGGCGTCAAAGACGCCCTGGTTGAAACTCTCGAAGAAGTAGCCTCTCGCATCATTGAACACTCTCGGCTGAATGACGAGGAGGCCGGGGATTTCTGTCTTGATAACTTCCATCTTAGTCTATTGCTCCGGTATTTTTCGGGTCATCGACCAGCTTCATGAGATACTGGCCGTACTGGTTCTTGATCATGGGCTTTGCCAGCTCGCGCATGCGGTCGGCGTCTATCCAGCCCTTGCTGTATGCTATACCCTCGAGGCAGGCGATCTTGAGGCCCTGGCGCTTATCGAGAACCTCGACATAGGTAGAGGCTTCGGAGAGGGAGTCGTGGGTACCGGTGTCGAG
>JAZUFA010000060.1:0-15850 GCA_045640445.1 Candidatus Cryptobacteroides sp.
GCAACCAACCGTGCAAAGATGCGCCAGTACGAGAAGGAACTCGGTACCCTCCGTACTATCATGCGCAGCTACATAGTCCAGATCGACTCGCTCAACACCCTCAACCACAAGTTGACCGCCGATGCAGCTGCAGCCCGCAGGGAAGCCGCCGAGCATCGTCAGCGCAGCGAGGAGCTTGCACAGGAAGTCGAGGCTCTGTCCGGCAGGGTCAGCGCCGGTTCCATCGTCAAGGCACGTGGCCTCAGCATGAGCGCCTATGCAGCCACCGACAAGGTTACCGACAAGGCCACCAAGGCAATCCGCCTGCTCGTCAACCTCAGCCTCATCGAGAACGAGCTTGCCGAGCACGGTCCTGTCCGCGTTTACGTACAGGTGACCGACCCTAACGGCAATCTCCTCAGCGACGGCAAGGGCACCACATTCAACTACGGTGGCCAGACCATGGAGGCAACCGCTTCACGTGAAGTCGACTACGAAGGCCGCGAGGTTGACCTTGGCATTTATGTGAACAACATCCCCGCATTCGAAAAGGGAGTATACCAGGTTCGCGCGTACACTGAGCAGGCAGCACTCGGAATGTCTGAACTGCTTCTGCGTTAATGATATACATTCACGTACCATTCTGCCGCAGCTTCTGCACATACTGCGACTTCTACTCAGAGATAGCCTGCAGCGGCAGGGACGCTGGGGCGGTGGATGGCTACGTGCGCAGCCTTGTCGATGAAATTTCAGACCGCCGGAGCGAGATAGAAAGTACGCTTGGCACAAATACCCTTTACATTGGAGGTGGCACCCCGTCGGTGCTGCCTCCTGTTTGTCTGGAGCGGATAGTGGACGCGCTGCCCGGCGCCCCTTACGATGAGTTCACCATCGAGGTCAACCCGGAAGACATTGTGCAGAAGGGCCCGGACTACGCCGCAGAATTGAGGCGGATAGGGGTGAACCGTGTGAGCATGGGCGTGCAGTCGCTGGACGATGGCATGCTCCGGTGGATGAACCGCCGGCATGATGCCGACGGCGCCCGCAAGGCGTTCGGCATTCTCCGGCAGGCGGGCTTCGGCAATATCAGCGTCGACATCATCACAGGCGTGCCTTCCATGACGCCGAAGATGCTTTCCTCCACCGTCGAGGAAGTGCTGCAGTGGCGTCCCGAGCATATTTCAGCCTATCAGCTGAGTGTCGAGGAAGGCAGTGCACTCGCCGGGATGATTGCCCGTGGCGAATGTGCCGAGGCTTCCGACGAGGAATGCCGCAGCCAGTACGAATACATATGCCGTGCGTTGTCCGGGGCAGGTTACGTGCATTACGAGATTTCCAATTGGGCGCTGCCCGGCTTCGAGGCGGTTCACAATTCGGCATATTGGACGAGGGCTCCTTATGTGGGGCTCGGCCCCGGAGCCCACTCGCTTTCCGCCGACGGCACGGTCCGCAGCTGGAATTCGCAGGAGCTTTCCGGCTGGACTCCGGAGAGCGAGAACCTCTCACCGGAAGAGATAAGGGAGGAGGAGATCATGCTTGGCCTGCGCACTGCGAAGGGCTGGAATGGAAAACGCATCCCGGAGAAGGACTGGTTCATCGCAGACGAGATAATATCATTATATTTGTAAGTTATGGAAAACACTTACGCACAGAGAATAGAGACGCTTCGCCGCATGATGCGCGAGCGAGGCTGGGATGCCGTGGTATTTACAGGATCCGACCCTCACAGCAGCGAATGCCCTTCCGACCGCTGGAAGCAGGTGCGCTGGCTTACCGGATTCACAGGGGAGTGCGGCGACCTTGTCGTCACTCTTGACCATGCAGGTCTCTGGACCGATACCAGGTACTTCATCGCCGCCGGCCAGCAGCTGCCGGGTACGGGTGTGGAACTGCACAAGACAAGGGTTCCCGAGCAAGTCCTCATCCCGGAGTGGATGGCCCGGACTTTCGCCGGACAGGATGAGGTCATCATCGCTGTGGACGGCCTTTGCGTGGGTGCGGAGTACGTGCAGGATATCATCGAGGCGGTGGAGGCCATGGGTGCCGACTGCCTTGTTGCGAGCGTGCCTGACCTTCTTGACAAGTTCTGGCGTGACCGTCCTGAAATCCCGCAGACTTCCATAACGACGGTCGATCCAGGCGAGAGCCGTTCGGCCAAGCTGGCCTGGATACGCCGCTTCGTCGAGTCAAAGGAGTGCGATGGAATTCTCCTCAGTGCTCTTGACGACATTGCATGGCAACTTAACGTGCGTGGCGCCGACATAGAATACAACCCCATGGTGATCAGCTATCTTCTGATCACACGTGATGAGCTGTCATGGTTCGTGATAAAGGATCCCGTTGAGGATGAGCAGAGCCTGCGCAGCTTCGCCGTGCTCGAGGAGGAGGGTGTCCGCATACTCCCTTATTCCGATATAGAACTCGAACTTTCCGCTTTCGAAGGCCGTCTGATGATAGACTCAAGTTCATTGAACTATCATCTCTTCAAGTCGCTGAAAGCCGTTGACACGCTCGACGTCCCCAGCCCCGTGCAGATGCGCAAGGCGGTCAAGAATCCCGTGGAGATACAGGGCATGCGCGACTGTCATCTGCTTGACGGTCTGGCAATGGAACGCTTCCTCTACTGGCTCGAGAAATCAGTGGCCGCCCAGACATGCCCCACTGAATGGGATGCTGCCGTCAAGCTTGGCGAGCTGAGGGCCGAGAACCCCGGTTATGTCATGGACAGTTTCGAGACCATATCGGCCTATGGCAAAGGCGCTGCCCTGCCTCATTATGTAACCCCGAGGGAGAATGCCCCCATCCTCTATCCCGAAGGACTCTACCTCAGCGATTCGGGTGGTCAGTACACAAATGGAACCACCGATATCACCCGTACCGTGCCTCTTGGCAGCTGCAGCCGCCTGGAAAAGGAGGACTATACCCTTGTGCTTAAAGGACACATAGGCATCGAGATGGCCGTTTTCCCCGCCGGAACGCCGGGATGCCGCATCGATGCTCTCGCCCGCGAGCCTCTGTGGCGCCACAAGCGCAACTTCGGCCACGGCACCGGTCACGGCGTCGGCAGCTTCCTCAGCGTGCACGAAGGCCCGCACGACATGCGCCAGAACATGAACGCAGTACCTCTGGAGGCCGGCATGATTATAACAGACGAGCCGGGCATCTACCGTGAGGGCCGTCATGGCGTGCGCCATGAGAACGAGCTGCTTGTGGTGGATGCGGGAACCAACGAGTTCGGCAGATGGCTGAGGTTCGAGTCTCTGACCCTCTGCCATTTCGACACTACCATAATAGTGCGGGAACTGCTGAGTCCGGATGAGATAGAATGGCTCAACGAATATAACGAAAAGGTATATCAGACCTACAAACATATGCTGCCCCATTCCATGAAGGAATGGTTGAGGGAGAAAACTGCCGCCATTTGATTATCTTTGCAGCATGAAAATCGGTAATGTGGATCTTGGCGAGCGCCCGGTTGTGCTTGCTCCCATGGAGGACGTCACGGACGTGTCCTTCCGCGTGCTGTGCCGTGAGCAGGGAGCCGCCATGGTAACTACCGAGTTCATCCCCTCTGACGGTCTGATCCGTGATGCGACAAAGGCGATAGCCAAGATGCGCACCCTTGAGGAGGAGTCTCCCGTAGCCATACAGATTTACGGTCACATTCCGGAGTCGATGGTTGATGCCGCAAGGATGGCGGACCGCGCCGCCGAGATCGCAGGCGGCCACGGAGCCGATGTGATCGACATCAACTTCGGCTGCCCTGTAAGCAAGATAGCGGGAAGGGGAGCCGGCTCCGGCATGATGCGCGAACCTGACAAGATGGTTGCAATCACCAAGGCGGTGGTCGAGGCGTGTCAGAAACCTGTCACCGTCAAGACCCGTCTGGGCTGGGACGACAGTTCAAAGATAATAGTCGAGCTTGCTGAGCGTCTGCAGGACGTGGGCATAGCCGCACTTACCGTCCATGGCCGCACCCGCTGCCAGATGTACAAGGGTTCGGCCGACTGGACTCTGATAGGAGCCATCAAGGACAATCCCAGGATGCACATCCCCATAATAGGCAACGGCGACATAACCACACCGGAAGGTGCAAAGGAGGCCTTCGACAAGTACGGGGTCGACGGTATTATGGTAGGCCGTGCCAGCTTCGGGCATCCATGGATATTCAAGGAAATAAGGCATTACCTCGACACGGGGACCCTTATGGAGCCGCTTACCGTGGAGGAGAAGGTCGATCTTGCCAGGAGACATTTCGCCCTTTCGCTTGACTACAAGGGGCAGAACAGGGGAATATACGAGATGCGCAGACACCTGAGCTGTTATTTCAAGGGGCTCCCTGAGTTCAAGTCCACCAGGATGAAGCTTGTGACTTCGATGGACCCGGACGAGATACTCTCGCTGCTCGATTACGTAAAGGATACATGGGGAGGCTTGCAGCTCCCCTCAGAAGATAACGTGTACGGAATATGATTCATTGGTCGATTCTCAAGATAAGAGACAGGCATTACAGCAAGGAAAAGCATGTGAAGAAGGCTGAGGTTCCCACCATATGTGTGGGCAACATCACGGTGGGAGGTACAGGAAAGACCCCCCATACCGAGATGCTCCTCCGCACTTTGCTCGACAGTGACGAGTGGGGATTCAGGAACATTGCCGTCCTCTCGCGCGGATACAAGCGCAAGAGCCGCGGCTTCCAGCAGGTGACCGTCGACGGAACGGCGGCTCTGTGCGGCGATGAGCCGCTCCAGGTAAAGAAGAAGTTCCCTGCAGTCACCGTAGCCGTGGACAAGAACCGTATCGAAGGTTGCGACTTCCTCGTCCATCCCGAAAAACTGAAGGAATCCAAGAAGGCCAGGAAGTGCGTCAGCAAGGAGATGCCCGCGTCGGAGCTCATCGTTCTCGACGACGCTTACCAGTACCGCAAGCTTGCCGCCGACCTGAACATCGTTCTCGTTGACTGGAACCGTCCCACTTCCAAGGACCATCTCATGCCCTGGGGCCGTCTGCGCGACCTTAAGAAGCGTCTGTTCGAGGCGGATATCGTCATAGTCAGCAAGTGTCCTTCATATATAGAGGACAACGACAGGGCCGAGTTTGCCGCGCTCCTAGGCTATGAGTCATACGATCCCCTTACGCGTCACGCCACCACAAAGGCGGGTGTAAGGCAGCCCCTGCTGTTCACCACCGTCAAGTACGGCCACAGCGTGCCCATGTACGAGAACTCCAACCCGAGGTACATCTATTCGCAGAAACTGGTGCTCTTCAGCGGAATTGCCAACGACACTCCTCTGCGCAACTATCTCAGCGACAGTTACAGGATCGTGCGCCATTTCAACTTCCCCGACCACCATATCTACACGTCCGCCGACATCTCGCAGATAGCGTCCTCCATCAAGCGCAATCCCACCGCAGCTGTGGCAACCACCGAGAAGGATGCACAGCGCGTGATGGATTACTCAGGCATGCCCGAGGCCTTGCGCGAGCGCATGTTCATGGTGCCCATCGAGGTGGATTTCATGAATAACCTCGAGAGGGATATATTCAAGGCAAAAGTTCTGAGCTTATGAAAAGACTGGTAATCTTTGTGCTGGCGCTGCTCGTCATGGCCGGCCAGACCGCTTCCGCCGTCGGATTCGACATCCGCGGCGGCGCCAATGTTTCAGGAATGACCTTCCTTCCTGTAGGGGAGTCACAGCTTTCGCTGTCCCCCCATATAGGATATTACGCCGGGGCCAATGTCGACTTCACCATCTGGAAGGGCCTGTATGTCCAGGCCGGCGCAGGGCTTGAGAGCCGTGGCGCCAGGGACCACGACATGTATTCCGATTACTTCCTGAACTATCTTGAAGTACCTCTTTCCGCAGGTTACAAGTTCGTCCTTGACAACGACCTCTCCGTATTCGTCGAGCTGGGCGGCTGGGGTGCATACGGCCTTTTCGGAAACATACGTTCCGAGGGCAAGGTCTATGACTGCTTCGGCGGCTTTGCAAAACCCTTCGACGCCGGCCTGCATGCAGGCTTCGGCGCCGTGCTGTACGGACACCTGCTGTTCGGCTTCAGATACAGTTACGGACTGGTGAATATAGCAACCGAGAGCACTATGCGTACTCTCGGCAACTTCTATACTAACGGTATGTGCTTCCAGCTTGGCTGGAGGTTCTAGACCGTCATGATGTCCTTTTCCTTGGCAGCTACGACCTCGTCGACCTTCTTGATGAACTTGTCGGTGAGTTTCTGAACTTCTGCCTCAGCCTCTTTTTCGGTATCCTCGCTCATGCCCTCGTTCTTCTGGGCCTTCTTGAGCTGGTCGACTGCGTCCCTGCGGGTATTGCGGACAACAACCTTGTTCTGCTCGCCGGCTGCCTTTGCCTTCTTGATGAGCTCCTTGCGGCGCTCCTCTGTGAGGGCGGGAACGGTGCAGCGGATGATCTCTCCGTTGTTTGAAGGGGTCAGGCCGATGTTTGCGTCCATGATTGCCTTCTCGATCTTGGGGATGAGGTTCTTCTCCCAAGGCTGTATGGTGAGGGTCTTTGCATCAGGAACGTTGATGGCTGCTACCTGCTGCAGGGGAGTGGGGGTGCCGTAGTAGTCAACCATTACGGGGTTGAACACTGAAGGGTTTGCCTTGCCCACGCGGTATGTCTTGAGGTCTGCCTCAAGGAACTTCACAGCGTCGCCCATCTTTGCTTCAGCGGTGCTGATGATTTCTTTTGCTCTGTCTGTTAACATATTATGTGTTTTATTGATTATGCGTGTACTGTAGTGCCGATCTCCTCTCCGTTCAACAGGCGTGCCAGATTTCCGGGCTGCTCCACATTGAAGACCACGATGGGTACGGGACCCTGCTCGCAGAGTGCGAATGCGGTGGCGTCCATGACCTTGAGGTGGTCTGCAAGTGCCTTGGTGAAGGTGAGTTCCTGATATTTGGTGGCGGTGGGGTCCTTCTCGGGGTCGGCGGTGTAGACTCCGTCAACGCGTGTGCCCTTGAGGAGGGCGTCAGCTCCTATCTCGAGAGCGCGGAGCGCTGCGCCTGAATCGGTTGTGAAGAAGGGGTTGCCGGTGCCTCCGGAGATGAGCACGACGCCGCCTCTTTCAAGGACGGCTACGGCGTCCTCCCTGCGGTAGTAGTGTGCCACGGGCTCCATGGGGGTTGCGGTGAAGACCTCAGCCTCTACGCCGAGCGAGCGTATGGCGCAGGCGAGACCGAGGCTGTTGATGACAGTGGCAAGCATGCCCATGCGGTCGCCGTTGATGCGGTCGAAACCCTTGCCGAGGCCCTGGAGACCACGGAAGATGTTGCCGCCGCCGTTGACTATGGCAACCTGGTGGCCGTCCCTGACTGCCTGGACGATTTCCTGCGCATAGCGCATGAGGCTTTTCTCATCTATTCCTTTTCCGGCGGGACCACCCAGGCTCTCTCCGCTAAGTTTCAGCAATACTCTGTTATACATATTAGATATATATTAGGAAAACAAAACTACTTGAAAATTTTCAAACTTGCAATATTCGGATTATATTTGCAATCCCAAATGAATAAATTCTGACCCAATGTTCATATTCAATTCATCAATCGGCAAGAAGTTCATCCAGGCTGTCTCAGGCGCATTTCTGGTATTGTTCCTGCTCCTCCATGCAACCATCAACTTCTTCTCAGTAATCGACTCCTTTACCGGTAAGTTCGGAGTTGTCGGCATCGACGAAAAGCTCTTCACCGCAGGTGACGGTCTCTTCAAGCTCGGATGCGATTTCATGAGCACCCCCGTGATCTCCATCATGGTTCCCGTTCTCGCACTCGGTTTCCTCGTGCACATCCTGTACGGTATCTGGCTTACTATCAAGAACATCATCGCACGTGGCGGTTACAAGCGCTACGAGGTTTCCAGCAAGGCTGCCGCAGACTCATGGTCTTCACGCAATATGCTTGTCCTCGGTATCGTGGTACTCGGATTCATCTTCTTCCACCTTACCCAGTTCTGGGCCCATATGCAGATGCCCGAGCTCCTCAAGATCGCTCCCCAGCTCTATGAGGACAACCCGTACATCCTTCTTTGCAACTACTTCGGCCACTGGTGGATCACAGTTCTGTACATCGTCTGGTTCGTGGCTCTCTGGTTCCACCTCACCCACGGATTCTGGAGCATGTTCCAGACTGTAGGCTGGAACGGACAGACCTGGTTCAAGAGGATCAAGGTGATCGGCATCATCGTTGCCACCATCATCTGCCTCATGTTCGTTGTCGTTGCAATCAATGCTTTTGTTCAGGCCAACTTCGTGGCATAGGCAGATAGTTTTTGATTTGAGAAATATTTTTGCTACCTTTGCGACCCCTATAATGTGTAGGGATCGCAATTTTTTTTATTAACTATTTAAAGATCAAGACAGTGGACACACAAAGCTACAAAACAGTATCGCTGAACAAGGCGACTGTAGACAAGAATTGGGTTGTCATTGACGCTACAGGTCTCGCTCTTGGTCGTCTCGCATCCCGCGTTGCCCTTGTCCTCCGTGGCAAGACCAAGGCCGGCTTCACTCCTCACGTTGACTGTGGTGACAACGTCATCGTAGTAAACGCCGAGAAGGTGATCCTCAAGGGAAAGAAGATGACCGACCGTGTTTACGTTCGCTATACCGGTTATCCGGGTGGCCAGCGTTTCAGCACACCTAAGGAGATCCTCGAGAAGAAACCCACAGAACTTGTCAGGAGAGCAGTAAAGGGTATGCTCCCCAAGACACGTCTTGGTGCAGACATCCTCGCAAACCTTTATGTATATGAAGGCCCCGAGCATCCTCACCAGGCTCAGAACCCTAAGACAATCAAGTTGGACGAAATTTAAACAGAGCAAATGGAACAGACACACGCCCTTGGAAGACGTAAAGCAGCTGTAGCTCGCGTTTATCTCTCAGCAGGAAAAGGTAACGTTGTCATCAACGGTCGCCCCGTAGAGGAATACTTCGCTCTCGAGTCCCTCCGTTACATCGTTAACCAGCCGTTCGCCGTAACAAGCTCAGAAGGTCAGTTTGACGCAAAGATCACCGTCGTTGGTGGTGGTGTAAAGGGTCAGGCTGAGGCTATCCGCCTTGGTATTGCACGCGCTCTCTGCGAGGTTGACAAGGAAGCATATCGTTCTACTCTCAAGGCAGCAGGATTCCTCACCCGCGACGCTCGTGAAGTTGAGCGCAAGAAGCCGGGCCAGCCTGGTGCACGTAGACGCTTCCAGTTCAGCAAACGTTAGTTATTGTTTATTTTACGGTACAGTTGCAGTTTTAAACTTTTTTAAGCGTGAGCTTGGGCGAAAGTTGCTGCACTGCGGAAAAGACTGCAGACCGGCAAGGCCGCTACTGCAATCTTGAAGAAAAGAGCCTGAATGGCTCGACAAGCCAGACAGGAAAAATCAACAATTAGATTAAAAACAAAAAATGTCACGCACAAATTTCCAGGAATTGCTTGATGCAGGCGTTCACTTCGCACATCTTGCCCGCAAGTGGAACCCTAAGATGGCTCCGTACATCTTCGACCAGAAGAACGGAATCCACGTTATCGACCTGCACAAGACTATCGTCAAGATAGACGAGGCAGCTGAGGAGATGAAGCAGCTCGCAAAGAGCGGCCGCAAGATTCTCTTCGTTGCAACAAAGAAGCAGGCTAAGGAAGTTGTTTCCGAGAAAGCCACCGCTGTCGGTATGCCTTCAATTACCGAGCGCTGGGCAGGTGGTATGCTCACAAACTTCCCCACCATCCGCAAGGCCATCAAGAAGATGGGCACCATAGACAAGATGAAGGAAGACGGTACCTTCGAGAAGCTCGCAAAGCGTGAGCGTCTCCAGATCGACCGTCAGCGCTCAAAGCTCGAGAAGAACCTCGGTTCTATCCGCGACATGAGCCGTCTCCCTTCAGCACTCTTTGTAATCGACGTTATGAAGGAGGCCAACGCAGTAAAGGAGGCCAACCGTCTTAACATCCCGGTATTCGCAATGGTTGATACTTGTTGCGATCCTACACCTATTGATTATGTAATACCGGCAAACGATGACGCTACAAAGTCAATCGAGTGCATTATGAACATTCTGTGTGCAGCTATCCAGGAAGGCCTCGAGGAGCGCAAGCTCGAGAAGGATAAGGAAGCTCCTGCAGAGGAGGCTGAGGCAAAGGCCGCAGCAACAGGCAAGAAGATCCGCGCCCGCAAAGGTGCCCGCCCTGTTGATGTAGAGGCTGAGACAGAGGTCGAGGCTGAAGCTTAATCAAGTTCCATTTCAATAAAGATACAAGCATTATGGCAATTACCGCAGCAGACGTAATGAAGTTACGTAAGATGACTTCCGCAGGTATGATGGATTGCAAGAAGGCTCTCGAAGAAGCTGAGGGCGACTTCAACAAGGCAATGAACATCATCCGCGAGAAGGGTAAGCTCGTTGCAGCCAAGAGGTCTGACCGCGAGACATCAGAAGGTGCAGTCAAGGCACGTATCGAGGGTGGCAAGGGTATCCTTGTATGCCTCGGATGTGAGACTGACTTCGTTTCACGCAACTCAGATTTCCAGAACCTCGCAGAGGCTATCGCAGACGTTGCTATCGCAAACTGCCCCGCTGACCTCGAGGGTCTCAAGGCCTGCAAGATGGCTGACGGCTATACCGTAGCAGAGGCTGTAGAGGCTCAGACCGGCAAGACCGGTGAGAAGCACGTGCTCGCATTCTACGCTATCGTAGAGGCTCCCTTCGTTAAGGAGTACATCCACAAGATCACCGGCAAGCTCGGCGCTATCGTTGGTTTCAACAAGGAAGTTCCCGAGGACGTTGCAAAGGGTATCGTCATGCAGGTCGCTTCAATGAACCCTGTATCCATCTCAGCAGAGGAGTGCCCTCAGTCAGTTCTTGACAACGAGTACACCGTTGCAGTCACCAAGACCAAGGAGGAGCAGATTCAGAAGGCCGTTGACGCAGCTCTCAAGAAGGCCGGCATCAACCCCGCACACTGCGATTCAGAGGATCATATCGAGTCCAACACCGCTAAGGGATGGCTTACACCCGAGCAGGCAGCCCAGGCTCGCGAGATCATCAAGATCGTCAGCGCAGAGAAGGCAGCAAACCTCAACCCTGCAATGATCGAGAACATCGCAAAGGGACGCGTACAGAAGTTCCTCAAGGAGAACACCCTTATGGAGCAGGAGTACCAGATGTCAGACGACAAGAAGACCGTGAAGGAAGCTCTCGCAGCTGCCGACAAGGAGGCTAAGGTCGTTAGCATGAAGCGTTTCTCACTCAGCGACTAATCAGAGTCAACATATTAAAGAATGGCTGCTCGCAGGAGCGGCCATTTTTTTGTTATCTTTGTAGCCATGAACCTGAAGTCATTGGCAAAAGACACCGCGATATACGGTCTGAGCAGCATAGTGGGCAGATTCCTGAATTATCTGCTCGTTCCCCTATATACCAACGTAATTGCAGCCGAGAGTGGTGGCTACGGCATAGTGACCAATCTGTATGCCTATACCGCTTTCTTCTTTGCACTCCTTACCTTCGGCATGGAGACCACCCTTTTCCGTTTCTCCAACAAGGATGGTGAGAACCCTGACAAGGTTTACGGAACCGCTCTCCGTATGGTGGGTGGAGTAGGCCTTGTGTTCATTGCGCTGGTGTTGTGCCTGATTAATCCTATTGCCGGGGCAATGGGCTATGCCGCTCATCCGGAGTATGTCGGGTGCATGGCCATCATCGTGGCGCTCGACGCATTTCAAGCCATCATGTTCAGTCGCCTGCGCTACGAGCACAAGCCTCTGAAGTTCATGGCTCTCAAGTTCGCTTTTATCATTCCCAACATTGCCATCAACCTGCTGATATTCCTTGTGCTGCCTCATGGCGAACTATATCAGCGTTTCGACCAGGGCGTGGGCCTCATCTTCTTTGTGAACCTGATATGTACGGCATTCGTCACCTTGCTTTTTGCAAAGGAACTGAAAGGCCTTACGTATGGATTTGACAAGGGCCTTTGCAAAAAGATGTTCGGCTACACATGGCCGCTCCTTTTGCTCAGTGTCGTGGGAATCCTGAACCAGGTGGCCGACAAGATGCTCTTCCCCAGCCTTATGCCGGGGCAGGAAGGTCAGGTGCAGCTGGGAATTTACGGAGCCTGTGTGAAGATCGCCATGATAATGAGCATGCTGGTACAGGCTTTCCGATATGCGTACGAGCCTATAGTGTTCGGCGAATCGCGTGGAAAGAACAATGAGAAGACTCTGGCGGACGGCATGAAGTGGTTCGTGATCTTCTCGCTGCTTGCTTTCCTTGCAGTGGTATTTTATCTGCCTCTCTTCAAGTACATAATCGGTTCCGGCTACTGGGAGGGTCTCGATGTGGTTCCCGTCGTGATGCTCGCAGAGCTTTTCATGGGCATCTACTTTAATCTTTCTTTCTGGTACAAACTTACTGATCAGACATGGTGGGGTGCAATCATCAATGCTATTGCCGTTGCCGTGGTCATTGCAATCAACTGTATCTTCGTGCCCAAGGTCGGCTATTGGGCCTGCGCATGGGGCGGTTTTGCCGGATACGGCATCGCAATGCTCATAAGTTACTTCCTGGGGCAGAAGAAGTATCCCATAAACTACGACCTCCGTACCATCTTCACCTTTGTGATCATTGCCGGGGTATATTACTTCCTGTATGCCGAGCTTCAGAGCTTTGGCGCCAGGACCTGGCTCCTGCTTGTAGCGGGAACCCTGTTCCTCGCAAGCTACGCATATTTCATATGGAAACACATTAAACAAACACGATAATGAAAAGAACATTCGCATTTGCACTTTGCTGCGCTGCAGCAGTTGCATTCATGGTATCCTGCGGCCAGAACAAGAAGACCGCTGAGCCTGCAGAGGAAACCGAGTCAATCGAGGCTCCTGCAGAAGTTGAGCCCGTCATCGACACCGCAAAGGTCGCCGCTCTCCCCGCAGAGCCTGTCTTCGACATCACTACCAATTTCGGAACCATCCGCATAAAACTCTATTCCGATACGCCCAAGCATCGTCAGAACTTCATCAAGAATGCCATGAGCGGATTCTACGATAACATACTCTTCCACCGTGTAATCAACGGTTTCATGATCCAGGCAGGTGATCCTCTTACCAAGGATGCTTCAAAGAAGGCACAGTGGGGAACCGGCGGCCCCGGCTACACCGTACCTGCAGAGTTCGTTGCAGAGCATCATCATAAGAAGGGCGCCCTCGCTGCAGCACGCCGCGGCGATGCAGCCAACCCTCTCAAGGAATCCAGCGGTTCCCAGTTCTACATTGTACAGGACGAGAATGCATGCAAATCGCTCGATGGCGATTACACAGTATTCGGTGAGACACTCGAGGGCTTCAGCGTAATCGACGCAATCGCTGCCGTCCAGGTGGATGCACGCGACTGTCCGGTCGAGACTGTGAAAATTATTTCAGTAAAATTAGTCGAGGAGCAATAGTTTGGCACGCGACTTGTAATAAATCTAACCGAATAGTTTTTTCATAGGTTAAATTTTAGGTTAGAATTGCGTAACAACCCCGATGTGATATCGGGGTTGTGATTTTTTATGTAAATTTGTCCTGTTAAACTGAAATCAACAAAATTCTATACAATGAGAGTAGTCATCAAAAACGGATCAGCTGACGGTTCAATCTGGGCAGCACATTACATTGCAGAAAAAATCAAGGCAAAGGCAGCAAAGACTTCAGAGCCTTTCGTAATCGGACTCTGTACCGGTTCCACACCCATCCAGACCTATGCGGAACTTGCTCGCATGGTAAAGGCAGGCGAACTTTCTTTCAAGAACGTGATCTCCTTCAATATGGACGAGTATGTAGGCCTTCCCGAGAATCATCCTGAGAGCTACCATTCATTCATGCACAAGTATCTCTTCGACCTCATCGACGAGCCCGCAGAGAACATCCATATCCTTAACGGCAACGCTCCCGACCTTGCAGCGGAGTGTGCAGCATACGAGCAGGCAATAAAGAATGCCGGCGCTATCGACCTCTTCCTCGGCGGAATAGGTGAGGACGGCCACATCGCATTCAACGAGCCCTTCTCATCACTTAATTCCCGCACCCGCGTCGTCACTCTTACCGAGGATACCAGGATCGTGAACTCGCGCTTCTTCGGCGGCGATATGAACCTCGTTCCCAAGCAGGCCCTTTCAGTGGGTGTCGCTACCGTTACTGATTCGGAGGAGGTTGTCATCCTTGCTTTCGGTCCCAAGAAGGCGCGCGCACTTGCAGCTGCAATCGAGGGTCCCACCAGCCACTACTGCACAGTATCCGCACTCCAGCTTCATCCCGCCGGCACCATCGTTTGCGACGAGGCTGCAGTAGGCGAGATCAAGCTCAATTCCTACAAGTACTTCAAGGCTGTAGAGGAAGCAGAGCAGAACTGCTAGAAAACGTAGTATAAAAAGAATCCAGCTATAGCGCCGGCTCCAAGCAACAGCATGGGGCCGGCTTTCATGAATGTATAGGCCGCAAATGCAGCTGCGAACAGAACCCAGGACTTCCAGTCGGGGAAGTTGGCTGCAACTATGCTGGCGCTCAGGCCGTCGCCGAGCTGAAGGTTGACCATCAGCGCCACGGCCGCCGCACCTATCAGGCCGGCGACAGCGGGCCTGAGGCCAGAGAGCACGCTCTGGAAGATGGGTGTTTCATGGAACTTGGCGTAGAACCTCACTATTGCAAGCATGATGAGGAAACTTGGCAGCACAATAGCCAGCGATGCTGTGAGTGAGCCAATGGATGCCATGAATTCGCCCGCACCTGCCTGCCTGAGCACTTCATAGCCTACGTAGGTGGAGCAGTTGAGCCCGACAGGGCCTGGCGTCATCTGCGAGATCGCCACTATGTCGGTGAATGCGCTTTCGGTGATCCAGCCGCGGGCTACCACAAGCTCGCTCTGGATGATGCCTATGACGGCATATCCGCCTCCGAAAGTGAACATCCCTATGAGGAAGAACCTCCAGAACAGTTGAAGCAGAAGGGCTGTCATTTACCGGAGGCCCTCCTCTGCCTGTAGTATGCCAGGGCTGCTGAGAATACTATTATGGTCAGCAGTATGTAGATGGCGGAGATCTTCAGGAGCGCTATGCCCACGAGGGCTGCTATAGTGATGGCCCATTGCCACCAGCTGGTGTGTTTGCGTACGAGCTTGACGGTGTACGCGGCTATTATGGCGACGGCCACGGGACGCACACCTTTGAATATGGCTTCGATGACTGCGTTGTCCTTGAAGCTCGCGAAGAACATCGCTATTGCCAGGATGATGAGGAACGGGGCTATTATCGATCCGAGCGTGGCCACTATGCTTCCGCGGACACCGCGGAGCTTGTAGCCGGCGAATATCGACATGTTGACGGTGAGAAGACCGGGGGCCGACTGGGAGAGGGCGACGATGTCGGGCAGCTCTTCGTCGGAAATCCATCCGTGTTTGCGTATCTCGGCCTCTATGGCAGGGACCATCATATACCCACCTCCTATGGTAAATGCACCTATTTTGGTGAACACCCAGAATATCTTCCACAATGAAACCATAAAACAAAAATACAAAATGACATATTTTTAACAAAATTTCGTGAAAATATTTGTGAGTTAAAAAAAAGTGCGTATCTTTGCCGTCCCTTACGGAAACGAAGGAATAAGTTCATTGACAATATTGTAAAGATAAGTACAAGCAAGTACCGAAATTTAATAATTCGAGAGCGTTAATTCTTTTAAGGATTAAGAAGCGTCAGGAGTCAAGCTAGAATTTGAAAATATACAAAGAAGAGTTTGATCCTGGCTCAGGATGAACGCTAGCGGCAGGCTTAACACATGCAAGTCGAGGGGCAGCACTGGTAGCAATACCTGGTGGCGACCGG
>JAZUFA010000061.1:0-113789 GCA_045640445.1 Candidatus Cryptobacteroides sp.
AGTCCGAAACATCCTCTCCATCAGACCGGTAAAGAGATAATGCTCCAACAAGGCTCGAATAATAATCTATCTCAATCTCCTGCTTACAGAACGAGGCCAATTCCTCACTAGGATTCTCTGTGGAAACGAATTCTCGTAAACGGATCATCTGCTCGTTCAAACAAGCATCTATAGCGTTCTTATATTCCGATGCGCTTTCATAGAGACGCCTTGGCTGGCCATTACTGTCAAGAACAGCCCAATCGACCGATGAGAATGAAGGCCAGGCAGCGGTGTAGTACTTCATAAGAAAAACATGCAGCTTCTCGTTGTTTTCTGAGCCGCTACCGCTGAAGGACACACTGTTAAAGTCATCGAAATCGATCTCAACATGAAGGGAGTCACCCGGGCTGATCAATAATCTGTCAACGAATGGGGCCATCGAGATATCGCGCAGAGCGTACGGCTGCATCTCAAAAGAAAAAGTCGCATCGTCCCAGATCCGGGACTTCTGTTGCCTGCTCCATCTGTCATAGAATGGCAACGATATTGTAATGTCCGTCGTATTTGGATAGATATCGCGGTTTGCAATAACGCCAGTAATTATGGACGGATTTTCATCCGCAGATTCCGCTTCCAATGAAACCGGTGCTTTATGTGAGCATGAAGTACAGAGAACAATTACTGATACAAATACGCAAAACTTCTTTATCATGTCTGGCTTTCGTTCTATGCAAATCTAACAAATAATTGTGTAAATTTTCGGAAACAGTATTTCAGATCATGACAAACATTGGTTTCGTAAGCACCTGTCTTGGTACATACTGGGGATAGTTCCCGGGACTCCTATACCCTTTCACCCACTGTTCTGTCGCTTGCACAGGCTGCCGGATGTCCATGTATCCTTCTCAACATCCAGCCTGATGTCTGTAGCATTACCTGCACCGGAGCATATTATTATCAGTATTCCTTCACGAGTCTGACGTAGAATTCATCGACGGCAGTGGATTCGGTCGAGGTTCTTCCATATTTGCCATCTGAACGGAACCAGTAGCAGCTCTCCTCATCGGCCAGCCAGTTGCGGCTTTCCCTCCTGCCATCTGCTACATCTTGTGAATAATGGAAGAAGATAAATCCATCACCGAACTTGCACATCGTGCTGCTCGTAAGGAACGGGGAGGCACCACCTTCGCGTGCTATGAATTCCATCTCCTCTGCTGTCGGCAGACGCCAGGCGTTTTTCCAGGCCTCGGACTCCTTCACCTCCTGCAGGGCGGCTGCGCTGTAAGTATCTCCTAATAAATTGGTTTCACTGGCGCCAAGGTTATTTGTCATGACAGCAAGCTTCTTCCCATTCGGGCCCATGCCAATGTACATCGCTTCAACGCCATCGGCTTTGAAAGTTGAGCCAACAGGGTAGTCATCCGGGATGTAAGCCCTGTTGATGGTCCATCCTTGGGGAATGTAGGTGCGGCCTCGTATATCTTCGAGATCGACGGGGCAGTAGAATGTTCCTTTTTGGGAAACTCCTTCGAGCCACGCGGAGTGATAGCCTGGATATGTCCAGTCAGAGAACTCAACACTGATGGATTTCAAAGAAGAGCAAAAGCCGAACATGGCGACATATGAACCATTTCCAATTGTCCTTGCCGGCAGATGGGGAGCCTTGACCAATGATTTGCATCCCATAAACATGCCATCATAGCAATTGTAAGTAAGTGTCTTTGCCGGTAATGCGGGCGCTTCCTTCAGTGCGGTGCAGTTCTTGAACATATACATGTAGCAATAGTTACTTAGTTCAGTAGCCGGCAAGGCTGGAGCTGCTGTAAGTGATGTACAGCCCTTGAACATGGAGCGGTAGCAACTGTCAGACAATTTAGTGGCAGAAAGGCTTTCTTGTACGCTCTCCAAAGAACTGCATCCATTAAACATCTCCTCATAGCACCCATTTGAAAGTTCTGTTGCCGACAGAACAGGAGCCTTGGTAATGCTGGTACAGGACGCGAACATGGCCTTATATCCTGACTTTCCAACGGAAGTCGCAGGCAATTTGGGGACTGTCAGAAGTGATGTGCAATTCTGGAACATACCCGCATAGCAGGTAGCCGGAACTGGATCGACCGGAAGTGCCAGGGGGCTTATTGTCATGGATTTGCATCCCTTGAACATGTTCTCATAGCTCGATTCTCCAAGCTTTTCTGCAGGCAGATATATGGGATCGCCTGAAAGGCTGGTGCAGGACTCGAACATGGACTTGTAGCCTGACGCTCCGACGGATTCCGCAGGCAGATAGGGGGCCTTTGGAAGATTGTTGCAGCGTGAATACATGGACTCACAGGCGGAGATTCCAATGGATTCCGCACTTATGTCCGGTGCAACCATGAGCGCGGCAGCGCCTGAGAAGAGGCCGATGAATGCATAGTTTCCCGCTGTTCTGGACTCTACGTCCGGGTCCAGAAGAGACATGACGTCACCACCGGCGATAATACGCCCACCTTCTGCTGCACTTCCTCCGAAGTCGAATGTCCACCAACTGTCTTCCTTGCCAAGAGAATCTCTCTTCTCGGCTCCACGAAGATATATGGTCTTGCCGTATGCTATGGTGGTGATGCTCTGGAGTTCCTCGCCGTTAGAATCGGCTGTGAACTTTTCCCAACCCTGTTCGGGGTCGAAACTGTACTCGAGTTCAAGTTTATCCGGGTTGGAGTGCTTCTTGAGATTGAGCGGGATGTCGCAGCCCTGTGCTGTGAACGAGAGATAGTTGGGGAACGTGCGCTTTAAATCGAACAAAGCGAGAGAAACCTTTGAAACCACTCCGCGCTTGATGCTCAGTTCGGACGAAGTAAGAGTCATGGACCTGTTATCCTCTGTCACGAACCGCAGCTGGACATTCGTGTAGTCGTTTGCCGGGATGCCGATGTATACCGTTTTGGCGGCAGGGCCCAATGCCAGTCCGTAGCAGTCCAGTGTCACTGATGATCCATCGGGAAGTCCGGTTGCGGCGCCGTCGGTGACGGTGAATTTTCCGCTGAGGCCGGCATTTTCTGCGGATATGGTGATGGTCTTCATCTTCGTGTATCCGGAGGGAGTGGTGAGAACAAGCTGGAGCACTCCGCCAAGACTTTTGAAATTGAAGGTGGCTTCCTCTTCCTCGAGGGAAGCGGATGCAGTCATGGGCATGCCTGTTATAGCCTCGGACCATTTCTGGATGTAAGGCCATGCAAGACTGCCATCCTCCTGCAAAAGGCTTGCGGGATAGAATCCTGTCACATCATTCCCGTAGGTCTGGTCGTCATCTTCGGCCTGGCTGAACTTGCCGGCGGTCGTCCTGGCACCTTCTATAAGCTCGAACTTGCCGCGGTGGGTCCCGTCGGTTACTGCGATGCGGTCATTATCCTCCCAGAGCACCTGGTAACCGTAGACGCCTACAGCCTTGGTGTCTGTGGCAGTGCCGTCCAACTCTCCGGATATGGCGTTGATGGTGAGCTTCTCTCCTTCCGGCATCTGGCTGCCGGTGGGCTGCTCATCAATGATTTCCTTGGTGCATGCCACTGCGGAGAGTGCCGCAGCCATGGCAAAGGCGATGTACTTTATATTGTTTTTCATCTCTGTAGTATTTGTCCGGTTGTGTTGATCAATGGAATCCTCCGTCTCCGAGGTCTTCCTCATAAATGAACTCGTTGCCGTTGCTCTGGCAGAGGATCTCAGTGACGGCCATTTCTATCACTTCAACCATCGGAGCCTTGTAGTTGCTGTTTTCTGCTGTTGATGACATATGGATTTTATATATAGCGCGTAAACTCAATTATTTACTGCAAAACTATGGATATATTATTGACTAAAATTATACATA
This sequence comes from Candidatus Cryptobacteroides sp., assembly GCA_045640445.1. Lineage (GTDB taxonomy): Bacteria > Bacteroidota > Bacteroidia > Bacteroidales > UBA932 > Cryptobacteroides. The sequence continues at coordinate 3,833 of JAZUFA010000061.1, forward strand.
ATGGTATCTTGAAGGTAAATTCCGGCATATACATCAGTTTTCTTCGTAGAGATGCCGAAATCTTCCATAAACACGTATCTGTCCAGAAATAACCTATCAAATCTTTGCCGATAGAATATTGATCTTTTTCAAAGTTGTTGATGATCAACCAAATAATCCACTATCTTTTAGGGAAGGCTACACCATCATCCATCCAGCTGCATACAAACAAGAACACTCCGAGTTTCCATACTGTTTTCACCTATATAGAGGGATGATATGGCACATGTAGATTTTCCGATCATTATTTTGATGTACGGAATAATGTACATATATTTGCGGTGAAAGGAGGTATTATGCCATGACAACTACAACAGCAACAAACTTCAGGGCTAATGTCAAGAGATATCTTGACCTTGTGATAAACGATAGCCAGGAAGTAATTATCAGTCGAGGAAGCGATTCGGCTGTACTCATTCCGTTAGATCAATACAACTCTATTAAGGAGACCGAGTATTTGATGTCGTCCAAGGAGATGGAAGAAGTCATCCTGAAAGGGATGGAAGATGTGAAGAATGGAAACTTCAAAGAGATCGACATCGATGAGCTATAAGATTGCGTTCACGCCTCAGGCCACTGAAGACTTTGAATTCTGGAAGTCGACCAGCCCGAAGACGGCGGAGAAGATTAAAAGCATGCTCAGAGAACTTCAAGAGCATCCTTTTGTCGGGACAGGAAAACCGGAACCCTTAAAGTATCAGTTCGCAGGTGCCTGGTCGAGAAGGATCAACCATAAGGACAGACTGATATATCAGGTGAATGGAGAAATAATAACAGTCATTGTCCTTGCGATGCGATTCCATTATAAAGACAAGTAGTCGTTGGAGCCGTCTCGACAGCATCATTCTTTATTGACAAACAACCGAAACTCTCCGAGTATGGATGGTGGCGTGCCCACCCCCTATGAAATTTAGGGATTAGGCATGCGACAGTGCCATAGAGAGCCTTGGATGGCATTATGGCATGCCTAAGCCCACTCAAGATCCGGGATCGGGCACACGAAGCCGGTTGTGTTACTACGACAAACTTATTGCTTTCGTCGCGGCAAGCTAAGTAACTATGCTTGTGACGGGATTTCTCCCATACAACACAGTTTATAAGTCCTTTTCCTCTGTTAAATAGTTTAAGATCAGTCCAGCAAATACAAATGGGCTTTGCTCCGGATATTTGCAATGATTTGCTACCTTTGCCTGGAAATAGGATATATTATTAACATGAGGAATACTATGACAAGCAACCTTTGGCTGGTCTTCGCGCTGCTATCAGCGCTGTTCGCTGCCCTGACGTCCATCTTTGCCAAGGTGGGCATCGAGGGTGTCAACTCGAATCTGGCAACTGCACTTCGCACAATCGTGGTGCTTATCATGGCGTGGGGGATGGTGTTCATCACCAAGTCGCAGGGCGGAATCGATGCCATCAGCACCAAGAGCTGGGTGTTCCTGATCCTGTCCGGACTAGCTACCGGTGCGTCATGGCTCTGCTATTTCAAGGCATTGCAGATCGGGGATGCCTCAAAGGTCGTTCCGGTCGACAAGATGAGCATCGTAATAACCATAATCCTTGCTGTGATCTTCCTTCATGAGACCATCACCGTAAAGAGCGCGATAGGGTGTATCCTGATAGCCGCCGGCACTCTGCTGATGGTGCTGTAGTTAAAGGGTGATATGAGTCAGGTATGGATAAGTGCGGCGGGCCTGAGCCTCGCCACAATCATCGGAGCCCTGCTGGGCTTCGTCATAAAGGCGCTTCCCCACAAATGGAATGATGCCGTACTGGGTTACTGCGCTGGCATCATGCTGGCGGCATCCACTATCGGCCTCATTGTCCCTGCGGCTGAGTCGGCCGGGATCGGCAGGTGGTGGCTGATCCTGATAGGAGTAGTCTGCGGTATGCTGTTCCTTAATCTTCTGGACCTTGTCACTCCGCACCTCCATAAGATAACGGGACTCGATGCAGAAGAGCACAGGAACAATGCCTCTCTCAACCACGTTCTGCTGTTTGTCATGGCAATCGCGCTGCACAAGCTGCCGGAAGGCATTGCCGCCGGCGTCGGCTTCAATGCCGCCGAGACCTCCGATGCCTGGGCCGTGGCCCTGGGTATCGCCCTGCAGAACATCCCGGAGGGCATGGTGGTGATCGCCCCGCTCCTGATCGCGGGAGTGAGCAAGCTGAGAACCTTCGTCATTTCCCTCATCATCGCCCTGCTGGAAGTCGTGGGAGTATGGATGGGATACGGAATAGGCGCTATCTCGGAGGTGCTGCTTCCGGTGATGCTTGCGATGGCTGGAGGCGCGATGCTATATGTCGTCAGCGACGAGATGATTCCCGAGACTCATGCTCACGGGTTCCAGAAGACTGCCACATACGCGCTTATTCTGGGTTTCGTGACCCTGGTGTTCCTTGAAATGGCTTTTTGACGGATAAATAGTTGTCAATTATACCATAAATTATATAAAAAACAGAACGAGGACCACATCTGTGATCCTCGTTTGTGCGGTAGGTGAGACTCGAACTCACACAGGCCAACGCCCACTACCCCCTCAAAGTAGCGTGTCTACCATTTCACCACTACCGCGTTGATTGGGATTGCAAAGATACACCCGTTTGTTGAAAAAACAAATTTTTTATTACAAATCTTGCTAACTTTGTCATATATGAGCAGGACAACGGTGAATTTGGCTCTTGAACTCCCTCAGAATTGCAGCAGAATCCTGTTGCATTCCTGTTGTGCGCCCTGTTCCGGGGCCATTCTCGAGTGGATGGTGCAGAACGGGGTGAGGCCGGCCGTGTTCTTCAGCAATTCCAATATCGTCCCGAAGGAGGAGTATGACCTCCGCAGGCAGGAGATCACCCGTTATGCCGAATCGATGGGCCTGACCGTGATAGACGATGATTACGATCACGAGGAATGGCTGCAGCATGTCAAGGGTCTGGAGAACGAGCCCGAGAGGGGCTCCAGGTGCATGGAGTGCTTCAAGTTCCGCCTGCGCCGTGCGGCGTTGTATGCGGCCGGCCACGGCTACGATGCCCTTGCCACTACTCTTGCCTCTTCACGCTGGAAGAGCCTCGAGCAGGTCAACGCCGCAGGCGAATGGGCCTGCGAGGGCTTGCCCGTGACCTTCTGGGCCGGCAACTGGCGCAAAGGCGGCCTTCAGCCCAGAAGGAACGAGATAATACGAGAACAGAACTTTTATAATCAGAATTTCTGCGGCTGCGAATTCTCCAAGGCCGCAGCGGAAAACCAGAATAAATGAAACACGCATTTCTGACAGTGGCAATCGCTGCGGTGCTGGCATCATGCGCGCAGGCACCTGAGAATGAAAATGGCATGAGGCTCCTCGTGGGAACCTACACCGACGGGAACGCCAGCAACGGCGTATACCTGTACAGTTTTGATCAGAATACCGGTGCCTGTGAGCTTCTTGATACGGCAAAGGCAGGCAACCCTTCGTTCGTCATAGCCTCAGATGACCTGAAGCACGCATATTCCGTGAGTGAGTACGATGATGGACGGCAGGGCGTCATCTCATACGACATGACGGGCAGTTCTATCGACGTGCTTAACTCCCGGTCGGCCGATGTCGACGCTTCCGGAGCAGCCCCCTGCAACATCATAATCGCCGGTGGCTGCGTAATAACGTCAAACTATACCGGAGGCACGCTCACTGCATTCCCCATTCTTGAAGACGGCTCGCTTGGCGAGGGCGTGCAGCAGTTCGTCCCTGCAGTGGAAGACGGCCTTGTGCACCATATGCACTGCTGCGTGAAGTCGCCCGACGGCAAGTATCTCTTTGTCTGCGACCTCGGTGCCGACAGAATCTACCGCTTCACCATCGGCGGCGGTGCGAATCCGCTTATGGACATGACCGTCGCATACCAGTTCGACTCCGAAGTCCATCCCGGCCCCAGGCATATGGTATTCAGCCAGGACGGCCGATATGCATATCTTATTCATGAGCTCGGCGATTTCCTTACCGTCTTCGCATATAATGACGGTACACTTGAGCATATGTCAACCGAAGTTGCATATGACGGCGAGGGCCACGGCAGTGCCGACATCCATCTCACCCCTGACGGCGGATATCTCTATGCCAGCCACAGGCTCAGAAAGGACGGCATCTCCATCTTCAAGGTCAGCGGGGATGGCAGCGTGCAGAACACCGGCTACTGCGAAACCGGCATCCATCCGAGGAACTTCGCCATCAGCCCCGACGGCAGGTATCTCCTCTGCGCCTGCAGGGACTCTGACCGCATAGAATTCTATGCAATAGACCCCGCCACGGGCGCACTTACCGATACGGGCGCCAGAATCGAAATCCCGGCACCCGTGTGCGTTCAGTTCCTGAAGTAATCAGACAGGCTGTCAGAAGATTATATCCTTAGGCTTTTCCAGATAGCCGCCCTCGTTGAAGTGCTGGTTGTCCGGCAGTTCGATGTCGGTTCGTGCCGCCCCCTTCTTCATGAGCTCCTTGAGTTCGGGGAGATATTTCTGATATACATCCCTCGGCCGGGCATCATGCTTCGTGCAGATGCTGGCGGCCATTCCGACCACCTCGCCCATCATGCCGATGGTGCGCATAAGCCTGGTCGAACCAAGGGTGACGTGAGTTACGCTGATGTTGCGCCCCGCCATGAACATGTTGTCAATGTTCCGTGAGTACAGCGTGCGGTAGGGCACAGCGTATGGGTGGATCGGATTGGACTTGGTTGCGGCGAGGAACTCGCTTCCCGGGAAGAACTCCGAATTCTCCGGATCGGGGAAGTGGAGGTCGAAATGCCAGGTGGTCGTGAACGAGGCGTCCTCGTGGAACACCTGCTTGTCCACATCGTCCTGCTTGAGCACATAGTCGCCAATGAGGCGGCGGGACTCGCGCTTGCCTGCGGTATATGCAACCCAGCCCAGCTCGCGCGATGCGAAGTCGGACTTGCCGCTGAAATGGTTCTTGAGGAAGCTCCAGTTGGAGTATATCACGAGCATTCCGTAGTCGCGTATGCGCTCGAAGTCCCATATCTGGTCCTTGTTCATGCCGGTCTCCCAGGTCCATTCGCCCATGGTGACGTTCTGGCAGTTCTCTTCATTGAACTCCACTCCGTAGTTGAACTCGGGGAAGGAGGATTTTGCCCCTTCGACGGAATACCATTGGACGGATGCTCCCATGGTGAGTTTGTCGCCGTGCTCCGGCGCGAGGCTCTCGCCGTATTCGTCCCTTCCTTCGCGGCCCATCATCCAGTCGGCGCCGGCCATGAAGCCGAGGTTGGCATCGCCGGTGCAGTCACTGAATATCGGCGCCCTGAGTTCCATCTCCTCACCGCTCTCTACGTTGCGGACTATCACGGACCCGATGGTGTGCGGGTCCTTCATGTTAACCCTGACCGCCCGCCAGCCGGGGAAGTAGTCGAGGCCTTCCTGGTTCTCTATGAAGGCGATCTTCTTCTCGTCCTCATAATAGTCAGCGGTTTGCGCGTTGCCTATCCTGCTGTGACCGAACTCACGTTGCATGCGTCCGAGGGCGGGGTAGGGCTCCATCTCGATGTATCCGCCAAGATGGACGCGTATTTCCGCGTTGTTGTTTCCTCCGGGGATCAGGCGGTCATTCACCAGGGCCACCCTGCAGCCGAAGCGGGCAGCTGAGACGGCGGCGCAGATTCCGCCAATACCGGCGCCGATGACGACGAAATCATAGCTGCCTCCGTCGGCCGGAGTCGCGGAGATTGCACCATGCTGGCGGCGGAACTGTTCCAGCGCCTTGATGTCTGACGGCGGAATATCTCCCTCCGACCTGGTCAGATAGATTGCGTCGCAGCGTCCGTCAAAGCCCTTGAGGTCGGAGAGTGCGAGTACGGTGCGGCCGGCTTTCAGCTTCACGCTTCCGGCACTTTGCCAGATCCAGCAGTCTCCGGTGGTGCCCAGCACGGGCTTCAGTGCCCTGCCGCCGATCTTGATCCTGAACGCACCGGGACCTTCCTTGGCGGTGGTCCACGGCGACACCCAGTTATATGTTCGGGCATACACATACCACGTGCCTTCAGAGCCTATATCGATGGTGGTGCTGGCATCGGCAACCGGCTTGCCGCAGCCATGGGCGATGAGGTAGGGCGAGCCCATGAGGTCGGTGAACTGCTGGTCCAGCGACCAGCCGCCCTTGTCGGCGAAGCTCTCGGTCTCGACGAAGACCGACTGCGCGCCCGCCGTCATGCACAGCAGGGCCAGTGAGAGCGTGAGGATTGTTCTGCGCATAAAAGAATGGTTTGAACTTCTTAAGCGCAATTTACGAATTATTTCCTATTTTTGTTTTAAGCTCAAATGCTCCATCCATAAAGAATATGAAACATTCCGAATTCGATATTGCATGCGCCAAGTGGGGCGATGTACAGAAGATAGAGAAGTTTGACATGGCCATACTCCCCTGGGGGGCGACCGAGCCTCACAACGGGCATCTGCCATATTGTACGGACGTCCTTCTCTCCCGGGCAATAGCCTTGGACGTCGCTGCTGCCGTCAAGGAACGCGGGCTTAACGTCATGGTTCTGCCGGGAGTCCCCTTCGGCTCGCAGAACCCCGGTCAGAGGGAACTGCCTTTCTGTATCCATACCTCACAGGCAACCCAGGCGGCTATCCTGCACGACATAGTATGCTCGCTCGAGCATCAGGGAATCAGGAAGCTGCTCATCATCAACGGCCACGGCGGAAACTCGTTCAAGGGCTTCATCCGCGACCTCGCTGTCGAGAAGCCGGACTTCCTTGTTGCCGCCAGCGACTGGTTCGCGTTCATCCCCCGCAAGGATTATTTCGATGCGGTGATCGACGACCATGCCGGCGAGCAGGAAACGTCGGTCATGATGCACTATTACCCTGAACTTGTGAAGATGGAATATGCCAGCAACGGCGCCACGAAGCCTTTCGGTGTGGACGGCCTTAACCGCAAGGTCGCCTGGATTCCGCGCAACTGGACCAAGTTCTCGACCAATACGGGAATAGGCGATCCGTCGAAGTCCACTCCCGAGAAGGGCAGGGCCTACGCCGAGGCAGTGGTCGGCGAGTATGCCGACCTGGTATCCGGTTTCTGTACCGGGGAGATTTAGATTACCCTTACCTTGAAGATGGCTTTGCGTATGGTTCCCTCTCCGATGAGGGGAGCGTGAGCCATGTCCGGTTCGAAGACGGTCATCTGGCCGGGAGCCTTGGTAATGACAGTCTCGATGGGGTCGTAGAAGAACATGATGTCGTTCACCTTGTCCATCTCACCTGCGGGCCGCCTGCATGACGAGCGGCCCTTGACGCCGTAGCTCTCGCTGCAGTTGAAAGGTATCTGGATGTCGATGAATTCGTCATGAACCTCGAGTCTGGCCTGCTCCACCGGACGCAGGTCCGTCTCGACTATGTTCACCCAGAGGTTGCCTTCTTCGATTATATGCCTGCCGCAGGGGAGTGCCTGCAGGTCGTTGTCTTCAATGAATTCGAGTGCCTTCCGGTAGAAGGGGTTTTCAGAAAGTCCTGCCATGTTATTCCTGATTGTCTGAAGTGGGTTTGAGTACGAATATCTGAAGCGCGAGTGCTACTGTTATGACACCGGCCATGAGTGCGAAGCCAAGGCCGAGGTTGCCCTGGTCGGCCCATTTGCCCAGAACCTTGGTGATAATGGCGCCGGCGAAGACGCCCACCATGTTCATCAGTCCGTAAGCCGTTGCCCTGTTCTTTGCTGAGACGAACTGGCAGAGTATGGGCATGTTGTTGGTGTCGAACATTCCGTATCCCACACCGAAGCATACGCCTGCGCCCACTGCCGCAGCCATGCCGTGGCCGAGGCCGATCAGCACGAGTGCGGGAATCATCAGCGCGAGTCCGATTGCGCTGGTGTAGATTCGACCCTTCAGGTTCTTCTTCACCCAGCGGTCAGAGAGCGAACCGCCAATCAGCACGCCTATGAACGAGGATGCGGCAATTGTAATAGTGGAGATGGGACCCGCCTTTGCCATGGGGATGCCCAGACTGTCGGAGAACAGGGTGGGGAGCCAGTTCTTGGTCGCCCAGCCGGGAAGCGATGACGATGCAAAGAAGAAGAGGATGACCCAGAAGGCTATGTTACTGAATATTAGTGAGAAACTCTTCCATATGGACTCCTTCTTCACTGTAATTCTTTCTGCAGCGTCGGCCTGGATATCCGCCCTCTTTTCCTTGAGCGCGAATATGAGGATCACCGCATAGGCTATGCCGATCAGACCGAACCAGTGGAAGGTCTGCTGCCATGAGAAGGCCTCGGCCAGCCTTGCGCCAAAGCCGCCTATGGCCTGGCCCAGATAGAGGCCTGTCATATGGATGCCTATGGCCAGGCTTCGCGCCGAACCGGTGAAGTAATCGGCAATCAGGGAGAGGCCGGCGGGGATGTAAAGAGCCTCGCTCACGCCCATCAGGGCCCTCAGCCAGTATATTTGGTTGAACGTGGTGCAATGGCCCATGAGAAGGGTCACCGCAGACCAGACGCCGAGCGACGCGATGATGAGCCACTTGCGGCTCAGCCGGTCGGCTATGGCGCCGGCGAACGGGCTTATGCATCCGTATATCCACAGGAAGATGGCCATGAGCCTGCCGAAGTTGACGGCCGACTCCAGCTCCGAGATGTCGATCTGCATTGATTCCCTCATGGTGGAGAGCATCTGCCTGTCCATGTAGTTCAAAAGGGCGACCACCCAGAGCAACGCCACCACTATCCAGGGATAGATTCTGCTGAATTTCGATTGTGCCTTCATTTATCTTTTCTTTATCATCCAGACTTCCGGGGTTCTGATTCCGGGCTTGAGCTCACCTCCCACAGATACCAGTCCGCCCCTGTACTCCGCAAGTGCGGCGCCGGCGCGGGCGAGCGCGGGGTGCCCGGCAACCTGATTCCATCCGCTCAGCGTATACTCGAGCAGCTGCCCGCGGAACTTGTAGTACTCCACCGGCTGCAGCTGGTATTCGCGTACCTTTTCGGCGGAGAGATTGAGCGCATCCGTGAAGACCTCGGCATTGCAGCCGCCGCAGGCCAGTCCGTCCAGTGCTGCGCTGCCGACGAAGGTTACATCTGCGCTGAGTTCCGACATGCTTCCGTCGGCCAGCAAAAAGGAGTATCCTCCCTTCACCGCCTCCTTTTGCGCGGGGTCGAAGCCTCCGAAGATGTTGAGCCTGCCCTCATCAGCACAGGCGATGCCCTGCACCAGAGGACGCGGCAGCATGGCCGCAACGGACCATGATCCGTCCGCGAATTTGAAGACCTCGAGTGATGGTGTGCCGCCCGACAGGCCTCCGGCCAGATATATTGCGCCGTCATAGCTGCACCATGCCGCCTGCTCAAGTGGCTTTGGCAGCGCCGGCAGCTCGGCGACGCCGGTGGCCGTCACCATCCAGGATGAGTCCATGCTGCCCTCGGCATTTGCTCCACCGAGAATCATAAGCCCCTCATCAGTAGTGATATACGCGCCATATGCGCAAGGTTCGGGCAGCTCTCCCGCCTTGGTCCAGCCTTTGCCCGAGAGCTTCCAGATATCGTTGTAGAAAGCCTTTTTGCCGCCTTCGGTTACAGGTTTGTCGGGGAAGTTGCAGCCGCCGGCTACATATAGGTCCCCGGCTATCTCTCCGGCATAAAGGCCGGAAAGGCCGATGCCGGGCAGCGACGGCAGCTGCACGACCTCGATGCTTCTCCCGCATGCGGGCAGGAGAAGCATCGAAAGTGCCAGTATAGTCTTACTTAAGAATCTCATCGCAGAGCAGGGACGCTTTGATGAGCATTCTCGGAACATGGAACGGGCCCTTGAAGATGTTGCCCTTGGCCGGCTGGGCAACCGTTCCGTCGCGGTGCAGATAGCCGTACCACTCGCCGTACTCCTTGTCGGCGAAGTGTTCGAACGCCCAGTCGTTGGCCTTGCGGTGGATCTCGAGATACTTGTCATCGTCCGTCAGCTTGTATGCGTAGAGCGAAGCGATGATTGTCTCGCACTGGGGCCACCAGAACTTCATGTCCTGAGAGTAGTCCTGGGGAGGGAAATTGCGGCAGTCCTTGAAGTTTATCACTCCGCCGAATTCCTTGTCCCAGCCCCACTCGAAGTCCCAGTCGAAGATCTGCAGGGCAAGTCTGCGCACGTGTTCTGCGTCTGCGAAGAGGGGTGCCGTATCCATCAGGAACCATGAAGTCTCTATGCAGTGCCCGGGGTTGATCACACGGCCGGCGATGGTGTCGATGAGTTTGCCGTCCTCGTCCACGCTCTCAAGTATGGTCCTGTATTCGGTGGAGATGAGTTTGTTTTCTATGAGGTCCAGCGAGGTTGCCAGCTGCTCATCGAGTGAAGGGTCGTCGATGACTTTCTTGAGCACCGCCACGACGTTGAAGAACATCATGGTTATGGAGTGGCTGTATCCCTTCTGCGTTGTCTTGGGCGGAAGGAAGCCCGGGCGTGCGAGCATCTCGCGAGTACGCTTGAAGAGATCGAGAGCCTTTTCGGCATACGAGTGGTCGCCGCTCGCAAGGGCGTATTCCGCCATTGCCATTATGGCGAAGCACTCTGAGAATACGTAGCGGCGCTTCTGTACGCCTTCGCCTTCGGCGGTGACGGTGAAGAACATGTGACCGTCGGTGTCGAAGCAGTGAGCACCAATGAAGTCGATGCAGGACTTCGAGGCTGCCAGCCACTCGGGGTTCTTCTCGATATTGTTGTAAGCGTAAGCGGCAACGAAGCCGAACCTGCCCTGGAACCATACGCTCTTGGTGCTGTCCATCAGTGCTCCGTCCCTGTCGAGACAGGTGTATACGCCGCCGTTTACCTTGTCGAGGCCGTGCTTGAGCCAGAAGGGCATCACGTCGTCCACAAGAGTCCTGCGGTAGCAGTTCCTGCATTCAGCAAGGTATTTTCTTTGTTCCGATGTCATATTAGAACCTGTTGCAGCGTTCAAAGAAATTGATGGCCTCGAGTTCGGCCTTCATTGCGGCCTCCTCCTCGTCTGTCATATTGCGCCAGGGCACACGGTTAGGGCCGAGGTCAAGGCCTATGAGCTTCATGATCCTCTTGCCGCCCACGATGTTGCCGCGGTAGTGGCAGATGACGTTGATCACGTCCTGGCTGAAGTTCTGCAGCTCCTGGGCCTTTGCCAGGTCGCCTGCCGCCCAGGCCTCGCCAATGGCGACCTGCTCGCGGCCGTTGTAGTTGGTGGTACCGCAGATTCCGCCCTGTGCGCCGCCCTGTGCAAGGCTGGGGAGATAGGTCTCGTCCTGGCCGTGGAGCATGTCGTACTTGCCGTCCTTGTAGAGGCGGCACTGGTTGTACTCGTAAAGGCTCTCGAAGGTGTACTTGATGCCGGCGAAATTGGGAATCCTGCCGTCAACCGCCTTCAGAAGGTCGAGCATGGGGAGGAAGCATCCGTTGAATGCCGGGATATGGTAGTAATAGAAGGGCAGTTCAGGTGCTGCTGCGGCAATAGCCTCGCAGTACTTCACCAGCTCCTCTATGCGGCCGATCTTGGGGAAGGGAGGTGCCATGGAGCCTATGCCCCACGCGCCGATCTCTGCGGCGTGGCGGGCAAGTTCGACGCTCTCGCGCAGGCAGCAGCTGCCCACATGCACGATTACCTTGAATCCTTCGGGTACGCTTGCAACCCACTTTTCGGCGAGTTGTTTGCGCTCCTCGGTGGTGAGCATGTAGCCCTCGCCGGATGATCCGTTGATGAAAACGCCCTTGAGGCCGTTCTTTGCAAGCATTGCGGCATATGCCGGGATGGGCTCCAGATTGATGTCGCCGTTCGGCTTCATCGGGGTGAAAGGAGCATCAATAAGACCGATTATCCGTTCCATTGTCATTTAATTTGTGAATAGTACAAATATAGTAATAATCACACCAAAATATTTAAATTTGTGAATGTGTGAAAAACAGCCACATATTATGAAAAGGAACTGCATTCTCGCCGCTCTCGCGGCCCTCATGATCTGCGCTACGGCATTTGCCGACCAGCCCTTTCGCAACCACAGATACGACGCCCTCGGCGTCCTGCCCGTCCATCAGGGCGACATAGTGTTCGTGGGCAACAGCATCACCAACATGCACGAATGGTGGGAGGCCTTCGGCTGTACGCAGAACATCCTGAACCGCGGCGTGTCCGGCTGCGTGTCTTCAGAAACACTGGAGAACATAGACGGCATTGTCGCAGGCAAGCCGGCCAAAGTTTTCCTGATGGTCGGTACAAATGACCTCGGCACCACCGGACTTGACGACCCGCAGGCTATTCTTGCGAACGTTAAGGCGACCGTGGGCCGCTTCAAGGCCGGAAGCCCGGAGACACAGATATACATTCAGAGTGTCCTGCCTGTTGGTGAGAACAACAGCCGTTCTGCAGAATCGATCATCGCGCTCAACACCCTTTACAAGGAGTATTGCGAGGCTGAAGGCCTGACCTACGTGGACCTCTGGTCCAAGCTCGTGGAGCCGGGAACCACGCACATCAATCCTGCATATTCCCTTGACGGTCTGCATCTTTATCCTTCAGGCTACAAGGTCTGGTGCGAAGAGATTGCCCCGTATGTGGGCGCCGGCTGCAGTTATGTGGAGGGAGAGCTCGACAACTGCGACCTCCCCGGCAGCTTCGGGATGCGCGCCGCCGCCTTCGGCTGGCTTCCTCTTGACGAGGACGACATAGTCATCATAGGCGACGAGATGGTTCACGGCGGCGAGTGGCACGAGCTGCTCGGCAGCCCGAGGGTCAGGAACCGCGGCACCTGCTGGGGCTTCGGAGGCCCGATGATCCAGACCATTCAGGACGAGCTTCCCGCCATCTTCAAGTCCGGCAAGTCGCCCGAGCAGATATACCTGCATATCGGTGCGGCCGAGGTGGCCAACAACGCTCCCCTCGACTCCATTCTTGTGCGCTACCGCAGGCTGGCCGATGACATCAAGGCCGCTGCGCCCGGCTCCAAGCTGTTCCTGATGACTCCTCAGCCGGTCTACTATTCCCACAACAAGACTGCTGACGCCGATTCGGTCAATGCCGGAATCAAGGCTATTGCAGATGAGATTGGTGCCGGATTCGTAGACATCCACACGCCCCTTTGCAAGGATGGCAGGGGAGACATTAATTATGTGAACGGCAACTACGTTTATGGAAAGGGTTATCTCAAGATCGCCCGCGTTCTGGCAGAGTCCATGGGCCTGCCCGTGGTCCCCGTTTCATATGCAACCAGGAACACGGAGTTCACCGGCCGCGGCAACCAGGGCGAGACTCTGGTAACTTATACCATATCTCCTGAAAAACCCGTCAAGCTCCGCAAGATGGATGTAACCCTGGATGCCGGTGCTTCCGACGTTACCGCTTTGTCTGTAATGATTGATGGCAAAGTGCTGGGTAAAGTAAAGGTAAAGGCCGGCAAGAACGCTTATCGCATTCCTTGCCGCGCCCTGATCGATGATCTTGCAGACGTCAATCTCTGTGCCGACATTGCCGAGGAAGCAGTTGAGGGTAACACCGTCAGTGCAGACATAGTGAAGGTCCGCATGGGTGGGAAGTGGGTGCCAGTTCAGGCTCCGGCTCCCGGCAGCAGGGAGATACTGCTGCGCCGCGTGAAGGTGCTCGGCCAGGGATATTATAACACCACCGGATACCGTATTCCCGCAATCGAGTGCCTGCAGGACGGAACGCTTCTCATAACCACCGACCGACGCAAGGACAACGACCTCGACCTTCCTGAGGACATCGACGTGATAGCCCAGCGCAGCACCGACGGAGGCAAGACCTGGTCATACCCTGTAAACGTCATCGAAGGACAAGGCTGGGGCAAGGGCTATGGCGACGCCGCATTGATTCAGGCAGAGGATGGAACTATAGCATGCGCTTTCAGCGGCGGTCCGGGACTCTGGGCCTCCAACCTGGAGAATCCCCAGCGTAACTACATCTCCCTCAGTCACGACGGTGGTCTGACTTGGGAGGAGCCCTTCGACTGTACCTCGATGCTCTGGGGCCCCGACGCAGTGAACCCCGAGTGCAAGGAATGCCACAGCGCATTCTTCGGCTCGGGCCACGGCTTGAGGATGACCAAGGGCGAGCACGCCGGCAGGATCATGTTCGTTGCCGCCGTACACTCATCCGCCGCTTCGCGATTCTACAACTACGCTTTCTATTCAGACGATAACGGAAAGACCTGGCAGGTCTCAAAGTGCGCATTTGACGGCGGCGACGAGGCAAAAGTGGTCGAACTTGCTGACGGGCGCATAATGATGAGCGTGCGCCGCAGGGGCTTCCGCGGATACAACATCTCCGAAGACGGAGGCCATACCTGGGGCGAACAGGGCCTCTGGGAGGACATCTGCACCAACGCCTGCGACGGCGACATCATCAACGTAGGCGACAGCCTGCTGCTGCAGTCCGTCCCCAACAGCATGGAACGCCGCAATGTGAGCGTGTTCGTGAGCCGCGACAACGGCCAGACCTGGCCGCAGGTGAAGAGCCTCTGCAAGTACGAGTCGGTATACTCATCACTCGCCATCCTCCCCGACGGCACCATAGGCGCATACATCGAGGAGAACCCCAGAGTGGAGTTCGACATGTACTTCCTTAACTTCTCTATCGACTGGCTTGTGAAAGGCGAAGAATAAGGAGAGGAATGATGATAAGGTTCTTGCTCAGTGCAATGCTTTGCCTGACATGCTTGACAGGAGAGGGACGGGAGTTCCGGCCTTCTCCTCAGCATGTCAAGTACACTGGCAGGATTTCCAGATGCGGCGAGGTCCGGTATTCAGTGGACAGCAGCATACCCCCTGACGGCTACTCCATAAGGATCACCAGGTTTGGAATCAGGGTGAAGTATTCAACCGAAGGCGGGAGACTCTATTCTGAACAGACGCTCAATGATCTGAAGTCCAACGGCTTGCGCTGCTGTAAGATATACGACTATCCAAGATGCAGCTGGCGGGGATTCATGCTCGATTCCGGTCGCCAGTACCAGAGCCTGGAGACCATAAAGAAGCTGCTTGACCTGATGTATGAGCTGCGGATGAACGTCTTCCACTGGCACCTTACCGAAGGGCTAGGCTGGCGTCTGGAGATCAGGAAATATCCGGACCTGACACGCAGGGGTGCCTTCGTCGCGGGAGGGCCTGAACAGCAAGGCTGCTATACTCAGGAACAGGTCAGGGAAATAATAGAATATGCCGCCGCAAGGAACATCACCGTCGTTCCGGAGATAGACATCCCGGGTCATGCAGAAGCTGCGCTCTTCTCCTATCCGGAATACTCCTGTTTCGGTGAGCCTGCCGAAATACCGGAGACCGGCTTCACGGACTGCATCTTTTGCGCTGGCAAGGATGAAACGCTGGCCTTTCTGAAAGACATTCTTGACGAAGTATGCGACCTGTTCCCGTCAAGGTACATACATCTCGGAGGCGACGAGGCACCCAAGGGCAACTGGGATGTCTGCCCCGACTGCCAGCGGAGAATCAAGGAACTCGGACTCAATGACTCCCATGAACTGCAGCTCTGGCTGTCTTCGCAGATGGCCACCTATCTTGATTCAAAGGGGCGCAAGGCAATCTTCTGGGAGGATGTGATTGATAGCAGTGACTACCATCTTCCGGGCAATGTCGTCATTCAGTGGTGGAACTACCGGAGAAACGGCGACAGGAACTATAGGAAGGCCATCGAAAATGGATATCCTGTCATCTGCAGCCCGAACTATTACAACTATCTGAACTTCCCCGAAGCACCATGGAGAGGCTACGGCAAAGACAGGACCTTCTCTCTCGAGGACGCATATCTGAGGAATCCCGCAGATGCCGCCCTGTCCGAAGGTAACCCTCTCGCCCTTGGCATGGAATGCGCACTTTGGACAGACTACGGACTGACTGAGGACATGCTTGACGACCGTCTCTTTCCGAGGGTCTATGCACTGGCGGAGCTCATGTGGAAAGGGCTGGACCCGGACACTAACAACGGGCTTCTGCCATACTGAGTGTGTGTGCCTATACCGTGGGAGAACTGACGAATCCCAGGGTGGCGACGGATATCCGGATATCGTCGCCGGATATGGCACGGATTGCGGCCTGGCATGAGGCTATGGTGGCTCCGGTGGTGAATACGTCGTCGACAAGGAGGACGTGGCGGACGCCGGCAAAGCCCTCCTTGCTCCGGACCTTGAATGCTCCCGAGACGTTACGCTCGCGCTCCTGATCAGTCAGTCTTACCTGGCTGCCGGTTCGCCTGGTCCTCTTCAGGGCCTTTGTGTCCAGTCTGACGCCCAGACACCTGGCCACCTCCTTTGCTATTACGTCGGCCTGGTTGTAGCCCCGCTTGATCTTTCTGGTCCAGTGCAGCGGTACGGGAACTACGAGGTCCACGTCCTCGAAGACGGTGCTGGCCTTGAGTTCCTCACCAAGCATCCTTGCGAACATGCGCCCGGCGCCGAAGTCCCTGTGGTACTTCAGCGCCTGCGTGATCTTTCTGTAAGGGGAGTCGGAACTGTAATAGAACAGGGCCGTTGCATACTGGTACGACCCGGCCTCGATCCTGCCGTTGTAAATGTCGGCCATTGGGTTGCGTGCCATGCCCGAGAGCCTGGTCCGGGGGAAGTCGGCGAGGCATTCGAGGCAGATGTGATGCTCGCCGGGCAAGAGGGCCCGGCCGCAGACAACACAAACCCTCGGCATCGCAAGGTCTGCGATTGCCGAGGTAGAAGTCTTGAAGTTCAGTTTAAGCAGGCGTCTGTCGATCATCTCAGGCGGGTCAGCAGTTCATTGCTCCACAGCAGCTGATCACCTGTCCGCTGACGTATGACGAGAGGTCGCTCGCCAGGAAGAGCGCTACCTTGGCAACCTCTTCCACGGTGCCTCCGCGGCGCAGGGGAATGGTCTTCACCCATGCCTGCCGCACATCTTCAGACATGGCCGCGGTCATATCAGAAATTATGAAGCCGGGGGCTATGCAGTTTGCACGTATGCCGCGGGGACCCATCTCCTTTGCAACCGACTTTGCAAGCCCGATAAGGCCTGCCTTGGAAGCCGAGTAGTTGGCCTGGCCGGCATTTCCATGCTCGCCGACGACGGAACTCATGTTGATGATGCTTCCTCCGCGCTGCTTCGACATGGTGGGAATCACTGCATGGGTGAAGTTGAATGCGGACTTGAGGTTGACGTTAATTACGGCATCCCACTGCTCCTCGCCCATCCTTAGCATCAGGCCGTCCCTTGTTATTCCGGCATTGTTCACGAGTATGTCGATGCGGCCGAAGTCTGCGACTATCTGCTCCACGACCGCATGGGTGGCGGCAAAGTCGGCGGCATCTGACTCGTATGCCCTGACCTTTACGCCGAGAGCCTCAAGCTCCGCCACTGTGTCACCGCTTATGCAGATGTCGGTGAACGCGATGCTGGCGCCTTCAGATGCGAATCTCAGGGCTATGGCCTTGCCGATACCCTTGGATGCTCCGGTGATGAGAGCCACCTTTCCTTCCAGAAGTCCCATATGCTAGTCGTTTGCCATTACTGATTCTATGTCGTCGGGTGAGATGGGCAGGCGCTTTGAGCCGAGCCTGCGCACGCCGCCTTCGGTTACGAGGAGGTCATCCTCGAGGCGGATGCCGCCGAAGTCATAGTAACTTTCAAGTTTTGCGTAGTTCACGAGTCCCTTGTCGGTTCCGTCCTTCTTCCAGCTCTCGATAAGAGCAGGGATGAAGTAGATGCCGGGCTCGTCCGTCATGATGTTGCCGGGCTGCAGCTTGCGCGCCATGCGGAGCGATCCCAGGCCGAGCTGGCTGCTGCGGGTCTGACCGTCGTCGTAGCCCACGAGGTTCTCGCCGAGGTCCTCCATGTCGTGGACGTCGAGACCCATGTTGTGGCCGAGGCCGTGAGGCATGAAGAGGCCGGCTATGCCTTCCTGTACCATGTCGTCGATGCCTCCGCGGACGAGGTCGAGGTCGCGCAGGTTCTCGAGCATGTGGCGGGCCACTGCAAGATGGCAGTCACGGTACTCCACGCCAGGGCGTGCCATGCTGAATGCCAGCTCGTTGCACTCGAAGACAGTCTGGTAGATGTCTCTCTGCTTCCGGGTGAAGACACCGCTTGTGGGGTAGGTTCTCGTAAAGTCGGATGCGTAGTGGATGTTAGTCTCGGCGCCTGCGTCGATCACCATCAGCTTACCGGGAGCCACGGGCATCTCGTGGGAGTGGCAGTGGAAGATCTCGCCGTGCTGGGTGAGAATGGTGGCGAAGCTGACGCCCCAGCCTTTTGCAAGGGTGACGGCCTCCATCTCGCCGACTATCTCCTGCTCGATGCGGCCGGGCCTGATGCCCTTGCGGGCGATGGTGTGCATCTCATAGCCGAGGTCGCACGCCGCGTCTATGGCGGCGATCTCCCTTTCCTCCTTCACGAGGCGCAGGGCGATGACAGCCTTGACGAAGGCCTCGGAAGCTGCGGGACAGCCTGCCTTGCTTGCGCTGAAGCAGTCATCGGCAGGAACTCCGGTGAGTTTGGAGAGCTTTATGGCATTGTAATACCTGCTTGCCGGGAGGAAGTGTATCCTGCGCCCGGCCGCGCGTGCCTTTGCGATATATACGTCAAGTTCTCCGTAAGGTGCGGTCCTGTTGACGCCAACGCCGGCAGCCTGCTCCTTTACAGAGGGCATGGGGCCCATCCAGATGATGTCGTCAACCTCGAAGTCGGTTGACCATATGGTCTCCTCACCGTTGTCGAGGTCGATGGTGGCGGCAAAGAGGGGCTCGTCTATTCCCCAGAAATACAGCCAGTTGCTGTCCTGACGCCATTTGTAGCCGTTGTCCTTGTACTGTGCGGGAGATTCTGCATTGCCTATGAACAGAAGGATTCCGCTTTCTCCTGCCATGGATTTTACAAGCGCCTGGCGCCTGTTTGAGTATACTTGTTTGTCGAACATAATTTTTTTTAACATCGGGCCCTTGCGGGCTTATCTCAACAAAGATAAATAATTATCTTTGCAATATGACAGTTTTGATTGTATTCGCCATCATTTGTGCCCTGGTGGGCCTGATAGGCAGCATAGTACCCGGTTTGCCCGGCCCTCCCATAAGCTGGATCGGCATCCTGCTCGTGTATTTGTCGTCCCAGAATTCGGCGGAACCAATGACGCTGACCCTCATGTTCGTCTGGCTGGCGGTGACCGTCGTGGTCACTGTCCTCGACTATGTGGTCCCGGCCTGGTTCACCAAAGTAACGGGCGGTAACAAGGGGGCGTCGATAGGCGCCATAGTCGGACTCTTCGCCGGAATGTTCATTCCACCCATAGGTATGATCGTAGGTTCCCTGTTAGGTGCGTTCCTTGGAGACTATCTCGTACAGGACCGTGGTGTCTGGGCTTCCTTCAAGGCCAGCATAGGTGCCTTCCTCGGCTTCATCTGCGGCACAGGCATGAAGCTGATAGTCAGTGGAATGATGGCATACTACATCTTCAAGTTCGCTTTCTGATGATCTGGAACATTGTCCTTACGGCGTTTTTCCTGCTCGCCCCCGTCGGAGTCCTCCGGCTCTGCAGGCGTGTCAGGTTTATAGGCAAGATAGGCCCCGTCCTGGTGCTCTATCTGCTTGGCATACTCATAGGCAACATGGGGCTTGTCCCCGGTCTCAGCCTGCCCTCCGGCGCAGCCGGTATCCAGGACATCCTCAGCAGCGCCATGGTTCCCATAGCCATCCCGCTCATGCTGCTCGGATGCACCTTCCGCCGCAGCGAAACGCGCAGCCAGGTGCTGGCCCTGTTCACGGGCCTGCTGGCCGTCATTCTGGCGGTGACTGCCGGATACCTCATCTTCGCAAAGACTATCGATGCCGGCGCACATGGCGCCGATACGGCGGCCAACATTGGCGGAATGCTCACCGGTGTCTATACCGGAGGCACAATCAATCTCGCCTCGCTCAAGAGCATGCTCGGAGTGTCGGAGGAGACCTATCTGCTGCTCAACGGCTACGACATGGTCATCAGTTTCCTCTACCTGATGTTCCTGGTTGCAGTGGGAATCAAGCTCTTCCGCAAGTTCCTGCCCAATGAGACGGACCATACGTCCCGGGTGGACGCCGTGCAGGATGCCAATCCCTACAAGGGGCTCGGCACCCGCAGAGGTCTTGTCACACTGGCCAAGCTCATAGGCATAGTCGCAGTGATCTGCGGTGCCGCCTACGGCGTCACCCTCCTGCTGCCAAAGGTTCCGTTCATGACGGTGTTCATCCTTTCGCTCACAACCTTCGGCATAGCGGCTTCCTTCATACCCAAGGTGCGTGCTCTGCCATACTCCTACGATGTGGGTATGTACTGCATCTACGTATTCTGCATCGTGGTGGCCTCGATGGCCGACTTCTCAAAGCTCGACTTTGCAGGCGGGATGGGCGTGCTGGGATATCTGACCCTTGTGATCTTCGGTTCCCTGCTGCTCCAGATACTCTTTGCAAAGCTGTTCAGGATCGATTCCGACACCATGGTCATCAGTTCGGTCACCTTCATCTGTTCACCTCCTTTCGTTCCCATGATAGCCGCGGCCATGAAGAACCGCAACGTCATAGTGGCCGGCCTTTCCATCGGCATCATCGGCTACGCCGTCGGCAATTATCTTGGATTCCTTATGTCAAGCCTCCTCAATCTGATATGAAACATACCCGCAAGACCAGCCCTTACATAGAGATTAACGACACCGAGTCGCTTCCACAGCCCAAAGATGGCATCGTAGAGCATTACGTATTCCAGTACGTCGACTTCAGCCAGGTCCCCGACTATGGCGTCAAGTACCACTTCCACGACTGCCTTTTCACCGGCTGCGTAATCCCTCAGGCCATGAACCGCCGCATTTGTGAGCACTGCCTGGTCTTTCCCCGTATGGGTATGATATTCAAGGCTTTCGCCAATTGCCTCTATACGGGAGACACCTTGTACGAAGGCTATGATCCCGCCGATCCCGAGACCTTTAAGACATGCTTTGACACCAGGGTGTTCAACGACTACATCGAGAAGGGCAAGCATGCCGAGGACTTCCGCGAGACCCTGGCCCGCTCGCTGCACGATCATGCCATGACAGATGCCATGTACGAACTCCTCGACAATTATGACGAGATGGATGTGGTTGCAGTCATGGGCGGCCACGCCATGAAGAGGACAGACGATGCCTACTACAAGGTTGCCCGCATAAGCAAGGCCCTGACCGAGCACGGAGCCCTGATGGTCTCCGGCGGAGGTCCCGGTGCAATGGAGGCCACGCACTTCGGCGCCTGGATGGCGGGACGTACGGACGAGGAGTTCCACGACGCCCTCAAGATGCTGTCGTATGCCCCCACATTCCGTGACAAGGGCTGGCTCGAGTCATGCTTTGCAGTCAGGGCCAAATACCCTCAGACGGAGTATCACAGCCTCGGCGTTCCCACCTGGTTCTACGGGCACGAGCCTGCAACGGCCTTTGCAACCGACATAGCAAAGTACTTCGACAACAGCATACGCGAGGACGGCATCCTCACCATCGCCAAGGGCGGAGTGATCTACTCTCCCGGCTCCGCCGGCACGATGCAGGAAATCTTCCAGGACGCCGCGCAGAACCACTACGAGACCTACGGTTACGCAAGCCCCATGGTCTTCCTTGGAGTGGAGTATTATACCGAAGAGATGCCGGTGTATCCCTTCATTCAGAAGTTGGTTGAAACGGGCAAGTACAAGAACCTCAAACTTGCCATCACCGACAACTGGTGCCAGGTGGTGAGCCTGTTCTGCGGTTCAGCGAGAGATTAGGACTGCTTCTTCTTTTTCCACCTTTCAAGGGCAAGCTGCTGCATGTCCTCGACTTCGTCGCGCTCGTCGACTATCTCGTCGCCCAGGATGGTCTCGATGACATCCTCCATGGTGATTATGCCCTGGAATGAGCCGTATTCGTCGATGATGACGGCGATCTGCTCCTTCTTCTCGAGCATGTCGTCCCAAATCTGGTCGAGGTGGGTGCTTTCGGAATAACTTTCGATGTTACGCTTGATATCGCCGAGGGTGGTGTCGTACTTGTCCTCCGCCATCAGCTGCAGCGCGTCCATGCGCAGGATGTAGCCGGTGATGTATTCGTCATTGTCGGCATATACGGGGATGCGGCTGTGGTGCAGGAACCTGCGGTCCTTGTAGAAACGCTTGATGGTCATGGATTCGGGCGCTATGGCCGCAACCACGCGCGGTGTCATTGCTTCCCTTACGGTGATGTCGTCGATGTTGATGAGGTTCTGGATGATCTCGTTCTCATCCTCCTCAAGCTCGCCCGACTCCTCGGCAACGTCCGCCATTGCGCCCACCTCCTCGCGTGAGATCGAAGTGTCCGATTTCTTCGAGGAGATCCGTTTCTGCAGGAACTCCACGCATATCACGATGGGGTAGAGGATGAATATCAGGACTCTGATGGTTCTGGCGCAGAAGCCCGTGAGGCTCTTCCAGTAAGTTGTTCCGATGGTCTTGGGAATGATTTCGGAGAACACCAGGATGAGTATTGTGGTGATGGCGCTCACAAGGCCGAACCACTGCGAGCCGAACACCTTGGTTGC
The DNA here is from genome assembly GCA_045640445.1 of Candidatus Cryptobacteroides sp. Taxonomy (GTDB): domain Bacteria; phylum Bacteroidota; class Bacteroidia; order Bacteroidales; family UBA932; genus Cryptobacteroides. The sequence continues at coordinate 26,396 of JAZUFA010000061.1, forward strand.
CTGTGCTCCCACGCCTGCGGCGCCTATGGTGTTGGCTATGGTGTTGAGGGAGAGTATGGCTGCGAGGGGGCGTGACGAATCAAGCTTGTAATCCTTGAGCCTGGCCGCCTGGCGGTCGCCCTCGTCTTCTTTCATGGTTATGTATGAGATGGGTGTGCTCATCAGCGTCGCTTCCAGCACGGAGCAGAGAAACGAAATGAGCATTGCACCCAGAAGGAACATCAACAGTGCTAACATACTGCAAAGATAAATCTTTTCTGCGTTCTTTTATGATAACGCAGATCATTCGCGTGAAAAACGAAGGCCGCAGCGGACATTACAAATTGATTCTCAGGCCGCTGTGCAGCTGTGTGGCGGCCAGGGTTTCCTGCAGGACGGTGAAGGCGCTGTCGCCGGTGCAGTGGCCGGTGTAGAGATGCTTTATGCCGGCGGATCTGAAGATCCCGGCAACCTTCTGTACGCCCCGACAGCCGGTCTTGTAAAGGTGAAGGCCGCCTATGTAGGCGTGGATGCTCTTGCCGGGAAATGCTTTCTGAACCTCTGCCAGAATGGTTTCCGGTCCTGTATGGGAACAGCTGTTAAACAGGACAAGGCCCTGTTCGCACTCGCAGACCAGGGTCATCTCGTGCTGCAGGTCGTCGGTGCGGAGTTTGCCGTTCCGTCTGCGGTATAACTTCTGCCTGCTGCCGGCTTCAGGATTCCCGTAGTGGGGGAGAAGCCACGCGCCCGGGCCTATCTGCAGGAGCCCGGGCACTCTCTTGATGCGGTCGCCGGCCTTTTCGAGCGTGCCGTAAGGCAGTCCTATGTAGCGCTGTTCGAACAGTGCCGCCAGCAGGCCGCCCTTGCTGTGGGACCTTCCTTTTGCCCAGCAATCCTCATCGACTGCCGTGGAGATATAGATTGGTGCGGTGGAATTGCGCTCCAGGAATACGGGGATTCCGCCGCCGTGGTCATAGTGCGCGTGCGAAAGCACCGCGCAGTCCACCGCGGCCAGGTCGACGCCAAGCGCGTCCGCGTTCTGCGCGAACTTGCCGCTGGCGCCGAAGTCGAGCAGTATGCGCCCGTTGCCGGTGTCTATAAGGAAAGAGAGCCCCCATTCGCACAGGAGCCCGTCTTTTCCGTTATTGTCGATAAGTACAGTTATCTGCATTATTTGGTTGCGCGGGAGAAGCCCTGGATCTTGTTCCAGTCGCCGCGGGTGAAGTCGGGTACAGCCACGGGAGCCGAGCCGTTCTTGATGGAGAGGCCGCTGAGCTCGGTAAGGCAGCACCACTCTGCAGCATCGTAAACGTCCTCGTCAAGAGGCAGACCGTTGCGCAGGCAGTAGATGAGGCGGCAGTCCATGATGTAGTCCATTCCGCCGTGGCCGCCGACCTCGCGGGCCCTGTCCTCTATTTCCCTGATCATATCGGGCTTGTAGGCTTCCATAAGTTTATTGAATGCCTCCTCGTCCATGAAGTTCTCTGCGTCAAGTTCTTCGAGTCCGAGCTCTGCTGCATTCGGTATGTTCTTACCTGAGATTGCGAGGCACTCAATAGGATATTTCTGTGCGGAACCTTCGGTACCGATGATCTGGTGCATGCGGCTGTAAGGCCTTGCGCAGTATACGTTGTGCTGGATTTCCACCATCTTGCCGTTCACGGTGCGGATGAGAGAGGTGGTATGGTCGCCGTCTGCGAACTCATCCAGACCCATCTTCTCCTTACCCCTTGCTGCTCCGCGTACTGACTTGGTGTCCATTGATACGACATAGTCGAAGCGGTCGCCGCGGTGGATGTTAAGAACCTGGCATACGGGTCCTATGCCGTGGGTGGGATAGTTGTCGCCGCGGTGTGACTGGTTGTATGAGAGACGCCAGTTGTCGGTGTATCCATCCCAGAATCCGTCGAGGCAGTGCAGATATGCGCCCTGCACCTGGAGGACTTCGCCGAAGAGACCCTTCTGAGCCATTTCGAGGGTGGCGGTCTCGAAGAAGTCGTAGCAGCAGTTCTCGAGCATCATGCAGTGCTTGCGGGTCTTCTCGCAGGTGTTGACAAGCTGCCAGCATTCATCGATGCTGGTTGCGATGGGAACCTCGCAGGCAGCGTGCTTGCCGTGCTCCATTGCATAGACTGCCATGGGGGTGTGCAGCAGCCAGGGTGTGCAGATGTAGACGAGGTCGATGTCGTCGCGTTCGCAGAGCTCCTTCCATGCATCCTCGCCAACGTATGTGGCAATGCCGGTGATGCCTTCTTCAGCCAGGCCGTTTATGATATCGTCGATCTTCTCCTGATACTTGTCGGCAACGGCAACGATTTTTGCGCCGGGCACCTCGGTATAGCGCCAGACTGCGCTGTTTCCTCGGCCGCCGATTCCGATGAAGCCGACCCTTACGGTGTCGATGGGCTCGCATGCCATCTGCAGCGCGCTCTGCTGGCCGGGCTCGCGCTCGGGAGTTTCGAGGACTATCTTTCCGTCTTCAAAATGTGCGGGAACTGAACATTCGATCTTCTTGTTGCAGCCGCACATGATGAGACCGGCTGCCAGGGCAAAGAATAAAAGGCTTTTTTTCATGGGTTGACTGGTTGTTTCCACAAAGATAATATATCTTTGCAGTATACACACAAAAATCGTTGTCATGAAGAAACTATTCTACCTCCTCGCCACCATTCTTGTCTGTTCCTGCGCCGCTCCCAAGCATTACGATGTTGCGGCATACATCTGGCCTGCTTATCAGGATGATCCCAGATGGCAGGAGATAGGCCTCTTCGGCGACCATAAGGGTGAATGGGAGGCGATATACAAGGCCGAGCCCAAGTTCGAGGGTCACCGCCAGCCGAGGGTTCCGTCATGGGGCTACTTCGACGAGACATCGCCCAAGATGCAGGAGAAGATCATCCAGACTGCACTCAAGTATGGAGTGAACACCTTCATCTTCGACTGGTACTGGTTCGAGAACAGGCCCTTCCTCGAGGGCGCCCTCAACGACGGCTTCCTCAAGGCTCCCAGCAACGTCGACATGAAGTTCTACCTGATGTGGGCGAACCACACGGCCAACTCCTACTGGGACCGCGACCAGACCGACAAGAGCATCGAGTACTGGAACGGAGAAGTCTCACGGGAGATTATGGACGGCTTCACCGACCATATAATCAACGACTATTTCAAGCGTCCGAATTACTATAAGATCGACGGCAAGCCCGTTTTCTGCATCTATGAGGTCGCCAACTTCATAAACGGCCTCGGCGGCATCGAGGATGCCTGCGCGGCGCTTGACGCCTTCCGCGCAAAGGTTGTCGATGCCGGCTTCCCTGGACTGCATCTGCAGGCCATAATCTGGGGCAGCCTGCCGGCATCGCTCTCAGGAGTTCCCGGCGATACCGAGCCCACCCAGGACAAGACCCTGAAGGCCCTCGGCTTCGACAGCATCACCAACTACCAGTGGTGCCACCTTGTGCCAACCAACAGGGAATATACCGAATGGGGTGAGGAAGGCAGCTCATATTGGGAGGAATACGATAAGGAGATATCCGTTCCTTACTTCCCGCATGTCTCCATCGACTGGGACCCCAATCCGAGGTACCCCATGGAGAGCGGCCCCCAGGACTGCGTGAAGAATCCTACACCAGAGAAGTTCGAGACCTTCCTCCGCAAGGCGAAGGACTATGTTGACGCACATCCCGGCCAGGCTCCTCTGATCACCATCAACGCATGGAACGAGTGGTCAGAAGGCAGCTACCTGGAGCCCGACGAGGAGAACGGTTACGGCTACCTCGAGTCGGTGAAGAACGTTTTCGGTCCTGCAAAATAAACTGCGTATGGAGACTTCGATAAAACTCGTTTTTTCAGAAGGCGGCGATGTAAGGCCCGGCAGCAGCAAATGGTGGGGCGCCCCGGATCTGCCCGCCGGACATCCCTATCCTGTCGTACCCTGCTCGGAAGACGGCGACGATTGGGATGAGCCGCTTACCTTCCTCTGCCAGATAAGGTGCGAGGACATTGCCGCCCTCGACACAGAAAACCTTCTTCCGCACGAGGGAATGCTCTATTTCTTTGCTGCGGTGGATTACTTCCTCGGGCTCGAATGTCCGGTTTTCACTCCCCTCGGGGAATGGGACAGAAGGGCTGTAAGGGTGGTCTATTCCCCTACATGTGAGGGACTTGAACCGTACGAGATGCACTATGACGACGGCACCGACGTGTTCTTCCCCGCCATCGCAATGTCGTTCGAGTCCGCCCCTGCAAGGGACGACAGTTTCAAGCTCCTCGGCAGGCCTTTCCTTGACGAAATAAATGAACAATATGAAGATTATGTATCACTTCTCCAGATTGATGAAAACGACGATTGGAATCTTCGTTTTTATGATTGCGGTATGCTCTGCTTCCTTATGTCACGCGAAGACCTCGCAGCACGAAGGTGGAGCTCTGCATTCGCTTATCTCCACTCGTTCTGATGAAAATTTGCCCAAAGTTATGAATGACGACATCAAGACATTGTTGTCCATCTTCAAGGAGATGGTGGATAACAGCAACACCTTCGGCTCCAGCTGGAAGAATTTGAAGCTCGGGAAGGATGCCTTTGCCGAGATGAAGGACAATCTTCCCCTGCGTGTCAAGGGTGAGCTCACACCCTACACAAGGATAGTCCTGCTCAATGAGATGCTGGACTGCATGCCCACGAGGGACTGCCAGAGGTTCGTGCTCGAAGTGCGTGAATACCAGGAATCGATGTTCCCCCTCATCAGTGACGACGACATCGAGGAGGATATGGACATCGACGGCTACAAGGGCGATCCTGCAGCCTACACCCGCAAATTCACCGAGGCCGACCTTGCCGGCATGAAGCAGAAGACGCTCGACTTCCTCGATCCTTCGATGCCTATGAAGAAGTGGTGCCGCAAGTACGGCGTCCACCTGCTCTTCGACGAAGTCGAGAGAAGCGAAAAGTGGGAGAAGGAGATATACGATGTCGAGAAAGCGGTCGCCAGGAAGATGAAGGGTGTGCAGGTACGCATGGGCTACTGTTTCCAGTACTGGAGCGCGAAGAAGTCCGTACTTGCAAAGCACGGCATAGACTGGAGTTCCCCTGCAGCCATGAACCCTACGGTGATGTTCGACTGATGAAGCACAGGATCAAGACTTGCGGCGTCTGCGCCAGGGACAACGGCGCGGGCGCCGATGCCTCGGCCGTGGTGATCCTTGCCGGCGAAGGCGAATTCGCCCCCGGCCTCGCCGACGCCCCCGACGACGACGGCCGCTTCGATGCCTGGGTTTATATTTTTATTTCCACAGTTTCGGTAAGAAACCGAAATATAACAGGTGGCGCCAGGTTGACCAGTCGTGACCTGTGTTGCCGTAGCAGAAATACTCGTATTCGATGCCGTGATTTTCAAGCGCGTCCCTGAATCCCTTGACGCGCATGTTGAAGAATCCGGATTCCTCCGCGCCGCCCTGGCCCACGAAGAGGTAGTCCACCTTGTCGTTGGCCTTGGGGTCGTTAAGGAACTCTGACAGAGTCTCTTCCGCAGTGGCGTCACCTGCACTCAGGACACCGAAGTTAGCGAACAGGTCAAGTGAGTTCAGACCTACGAACATTGTGTGGCGGCCGCCCATGGAGAGGCCTGAGATTGCCCTGCCGTGGGGATTCGCTATGGTCTTGTAGTGGCTGTCGATGAAGGGGATGACAGCTTCGCGGTATTCGCGTTCCATGACATCGAATGTCAGTTCGGCATGCTGGGGATGGTTGCGGTGAACCACCTGGTTGTTCACGATTGCAATGATCATGGGCTCGGCCTTGCCTTCTGCAAGCAGGTTGTGCATGATGAAGTTCACACGTCCGTCATACATCCAGTTTGACGGAAGTTCTCCGCTGCCTCCCATGAGGTAAAGTACTGGATATTTCTTCTTCGGATTGTACTGGGGAGGGGTGTACACGTAGATTTCGCGTTCGCCCTGGGTGACGGGGCTGTAGTAGATGTGACGGGTTACCGAGCCGTGAGGAACGTCTTTGGCATCCCACCACTGGGGTCCGTCGCCGTGCACTATCAGCTCGCTGTAGGGCGGCATTGCGGTGAAGGCTGCATATGTGTTGTTGGGGTCCGCCATGCTGACTCCGTCAACGATGATGTTGTACTGGTACATGTCCACGGGGAGGGGACCAATGGTAAGGGTCCAGATCCCGTCCTCCCCCTTTGTGAAGGGGATGGGTCCGCGTACTCCCATGACGGTTGTCATCGCTCCTGAAAGAGCAACCGATTCAGCCTTGGGGGCCCTGAGGCGGAAGATGACCGTATGGTCGTCGTTGACCTGGGGGGAGTTGAGGTTGGCGCTGAAGGGGATGAGCCCTTCGGTGTCTTTCTGGGGGTTGTAACTTAGATTTACGTTGGACTGCTGGGCGCTTGCCTGCAATGCCAGGAGCAGCGTGAGAGCTGCGACAATAATCTTTCTGGTCATGGCGTTGTTCGATTTGTCCCACAATATACGCACTTTTGATCAATGATGATTCCAGGAGCGTAATTTTATTACGCCCTCTCCGAGATTTTGATTATATTTGCAAGTTCATATAGAATGCGGGTATTGTCCCTGGTGTTAGTGTGTATTGGCCGCATTCGGTATGTGTTTGGGTAGAATCTGAATAAACCGACAAGAAATGAGTAAGTATGCGTTAGTTACCGGAGGCGGCAAGGGGATAGGCGCTGCAATATGCCGTCAACTTGCAAAGCAAGGGTATAATGTCATCATAAATTATCGCTCGAGCAAGACTGCTGCAGAGCAGCTCCAGAAGGAGATAGAGGAGCTCGGCGTTGCCGCCGATCTTCTGCCTTTCGACGTATCGGTCCCCGAGCAGGTGGACGAGGCCATAGAGTCGTGGGAGGCAGGCCATCCCGATGACTACATCGCCGTGCTTGTGAACAACGCCGGCATCCGTCTGGACACACTGATGATCTTCATGGACAATTCCCAGTGGAACGATGTCCTTTCGACCAACCTCTTCAGTGCCTTCTACGTTACCAGGCGCATCCTCAAGAAGATGCTGACCAAGCGCTGGGGCAGAATCATCAACGTCTCCTCACTTTCCGGAATCAAGGGCCTTCCCGGTCAGGCGAACTATTCAGCCTCTAAGGCCGGTCTCATAGGCATGACCAAGGCCCTGGCACAGGAGGTGGCTGTCCGCAAGGTCACCGTGAATGCAGTGGCTCCCGGATTCATAGCCACCGACATGACGGGCGAAATCAATCAGGACGATTATCTCAAGATGATACCCGCCGGGCGCTTCGGAAGCCCGGAGGAGGTGGCTTCCCTCGTGGGCTTCCTCGCATCAGAATCATCTTCATACATAACCGGAGAAGTGATCTCCATCAACGGAGGTCTTTATACGTAAGAGCATGAAACGGGTCGTAATTACCGGACTGGGAATATATTCCTGCATAGGAAAAACATTGGATGAAGTATCCGACTCTTTGAAAAACGGCCGCTCGGGCATTGGAATCGAACCTGTACGTACTGAGTTCGGCTTCCGCTCACCGCTCACCGGAATAGTCGAAATCCCGCAGCTGAAGGGCGTGCTTGACAGACGCCAGCGCATCTGCCTTGCCGAGCAGGGTCTTTTCGCGTACTGTGCAACGCGCGACGCCCTTGCCGATGCAGGCATCGACGAGGAATATTATTCCAACAACGAAATAGGAATCCTCTACGGCAACGATTCATGTGCCAAGGAGGTCATCGAAGGCTACGAGACCATCAAGAGGACGAAGGATACCACGCTGGTAGGTTCCAGCTCCATCTTCAAGTCCATGAACTCCACAGTGTCGATGAACCTTTCCACCATCTTCAAGCTTAAGGGAATCAACCTCACCATAAGCGCCGCCTGCGCCAGCGGGTCCCACTCCCTCGGCCTTGGCGCGCTGCTTATCAGGGACGGACTTCAGGATATGGTCATCTGCGGAGGAGCCCAGGAAGTCAACCATCTGAGCATGGGCAGCTTCGACGGAATCAACGCTTTCTCCACCAGGATTGACACCCCCACCATGGCGTCCCGGCCTTTCGACGAGTCCAGGGACGGCCTGGTTCCCAGCGGCGGAGCCGCCACCCTCATCCTCGAGGAGTACGAGCATGCCGTGAAGAGAGGAGCAAAGATCTATGCCGAACTCGTGGGTTACGGATTCTCCTCCAACGGCGGCAATATCTCGCAGCCCAGCGCCGAAGGCTCTGCTGTGGCCATGGAGAGGGCTCTTGCCGACGCAGGCCTCAAGCCTGAAGACATCGATTACGTGAATGCACACGCTACCTCCACCAAGCAGGGCGACGCAATGGAGGCCCTTGCCATCAAGAAGGTGTTCGGCGAGGGGACCGTCCCCATCAGCTCCACCAAGTCGATGACCGGACATGAATGCTGGATGTCAGGTGCGAGCGAGGTCATCTACACGATACTCATGATGAAGGGGAACTTCATCGCCCCCAACATCAATTTCGAGAACCCTGACGAGTATTCCAGGGGGCTCGACATAGTGAAGAGCACAAGGGAGGCCAAACTTGACATCTGCCTCTCCAACTCCTTCGGCTTCGGCGGCACCAACAGTGCAGTCGTCATCAAGAACTTTGAAAACAAATAAGAAACAACAATAATGGGAATTATGACAAAGCAGGAAATTAAAGAGGCTGTAAACAAGTTTATCGTCGAGGATCTCGAGATCGAACCGGACCTTCTGAACGAAGATGCAATGCTCAAGGCTGACCTCGGCATCGACAGTCTCGATTTCGTTGACATCGTAGTTATTGTCGAGAACCTGTTCGGCTTCAAGATCAAGGCCGAAGAGATGGCAGGTGTGAAGACCTTGGGACAATTCTATGACTACATTGAAAGCAAATACAACAGCAAGTAAGGAATCTGTCTGGAAAGGAAAGACAAGAGGAGGAAATTTCGGTCAGAATTTTCTGGTGAAGCTAATTGCCAGGCTTTCTGTCCGAAGTTCTTATATTCTCCTTGACGTGGTGCTTCCTTTCTACCTTCCCTTCAACAGGAAGGGCTTCAATGCTACGAAGAAGTATTTCGTCGAGCGTCTCGGCTGTGATCCGAAGACGGCAAGGAAGCGGGCATACGCCACCCACCGCCAGTTCGGCAGGATGATGTTCGACCGTTTCAGGTTCTACTCCAAGGGCATCCAGGACTTCAAGGTCAGCATCGACGGCAATGAGGAGTTCCTCGGACGTCTCGAATCCGGAGAAGGCTTTGTGATTGCAGGTTCGCATGTGGGCAGCATGGAGATGGCCGGCTATATGCTCGGTTTGAAGTCCGTGCGCATCAATGCCGTGATCTTCGGCGGCGAGACTGCCGCAATGCAGCAGTTCCGCACTTCGGTCCTTGACGAGCATGGCGTGAGGATGATCCCGGTGAAGGATGACATGAGTCATCTCTTCATCATCAAGTCCGCCCTCGACAACGGCGAGCTGGTTTCAATGCCTTGCGACAGGCTGTTCGGTTCGAAGAAATATTTCGAGACCGACTTCCTCGGAGCACCGGCGCGCTTCCCCATAGGTGCGTTCATGCTGGCCGCCCAGACGGGCAAGGATGTCCTGACCCTTTTCAACCTCAAGGAGGAGGACGGCAGCTATACCGTATACGTCCGTCCGCTTGAAGTGTCGCGTGAGGGCAGGAGCTCGAGGGAGATAGCAAAGGACCTCGCACTTGCATATGTCCGCCAGCTGGAGGCCATAGTCAGGAAGTACCCCGAACAGTGGTTCAATTTTTACGATTTCTGGAAGTTAGATGCATAAGTTAGGTTTCATATCCGCCAACAATTTCGCCGAGCCTTATCCGGTATATCCTATCGGATGCTCCTATCTGCTGACCTACATAGAGAAGCATCTCGAGGACTGTGAGTACAGCTTCTTCGACTTCAATCTCGACGGCGGGTATGAAGATCTGGAAAACTGGTGCAGGAACGGCGGGTTTGAAGTGATCGCCATATCGCTCAGGAACATCGATGACAACAATCTGCTGTCCGACAACTGCTTCGTCGCTCACTACGAGGCCATCATGAAGTCCATCAGGAAGATCACGGACGCCTCCGTCGTCGTTGGCGGCCCCGGCTTCTCGATATTCCCCGAGCTTCTGTACGAGCGTCTCGGAGTGGACTTCGGCATACGTGGAGAAGGCGAGGAGTCGCTCTGCGAACTCCTGCGCGCCCTGTTCCACGGCGGCGACTGGAAGGACATCGACGGGCTCGTATGGCGCACACCGGAAGGCAAGGTCACCGTGAACGGCAGGAAGAAGTACGTAAGCGCGCCCTGCCTCAAGATGAACCCCGACAGCATCTCGTACTATTTCGAGAAGAGCGGAATGCTGAACGTGCAGACCAAGCGTGGCTGCCCGTTCGGATGCATCTACTGCTCATACCCCATAATCGACGGCCGCAAGGTCCGCAACCTTGATTCCGCCACCGTGGTGGAGAACATCAAGGAGATGAACAGCAAGTTCGGAGTCGACTACCTCTTCTTCACCGACTCCGTCTTCAATATCGACAAGGATTACAACGAGGAGCTCTGCAACCGTATCATCGAGAGCGGTGTGAAGTTCAGCTGGGGCGCCTACTTCAGCCCCCGCGGACTTTCGAGGGAAGAGCTTGAACTCTACAAGAAGGCAGGCCTCACGCACATCGAATGGGGCACCGACACCCTTGCCGACAGGACCCTCGAGACCTACAACAAGAAGATTACCTGGGAAGAGATCAGGCGCACCAGCCAGTGGGCTTCCGACCTCGGGATATTCTACGCCCACTTCATGATACTCGGCGGTTATGGCGAAACGGAGGAAACGCTTGCCCAGACATTCGAGAGGAGCAAGGAACTCGGCTTCACCGTCTTCTTCCCCTATATCGGCATGAGGATATATCCTGAGACCAGGTTGTACGAGATCGCTCTCGCAGAGGGTTTCATAAGCGGCAAGGAAGAGCTTGTCGAGCCCAAGTACTACGTGTCAAAGGATATTGACCTGAACAATATAAAGGCAAACGCAAAGGCCAGCGGCCAGAAGTGGATCTTCCCCGAGGACGAGAACTCTCCTCTCATCGAGAAGTTCAGGGCGAAGCACCGCAGAGGCCCGCTTTGGGAATATTTGAGATATTAAGACAATGTACACCGGAGATATAGAAATACTGGAACTGATTCCTCAGAGACCCCCGTTCCTTCTTGTGGACCGCCTGACTGATTTCGAGCCGGAGAGGTCCATGACGTCGTTCGTCGTCAAGGAGAACGGTGTGCTCGTCAGGGACGGCAGGCTCAGCGAGGCGGGCGTGATGGAGAACATAGCCCAGAGCTGTGCTGCCAGGATCGGGTACATCAACAAATACAGAAAGAACGAGACCGTCAAGCTCGGTATCATAGGCGCTGTACGCGATTTCACCGTCACGGAACTCCCGTCTGTCGGAGACACCCTGGTGACAGAGGTCGTAGTGATCAGCGAGGTGTTCGACATCACCCTCGTGAAGGCTGAGGTTAAGGTGGGGGATGCAGTGATTGCCGGATGCCAGATGAAGATCTCGCTTACAGACATAGAGCAGCAGGGATAATGGAAAAACTAATAGCATCGGCACAGGTCAAGGTCCGCTTCGATGAGGTGGACTCCATGAACATAGTATGGCACGGGAATTACTCCAAGTATTTCGAGGACGCCCGTGTGGCTTTCGGCGAAAAGTATCACCTGGGATATCTCGACATCTTCGGTGAGGGCTACTATGCTCCGCTCGTAAGCCTTGACTTCAAGTTCATCAATCCCATGATCTTCGGCGACTCCTGCATTGCCGAAGCGGAATACGTTCCCTGTGAAGGTGCCAAGATACAGTTCATCTACAGGCTCGTGAAAGCCGACGGCACACTCATCGCCAAGGGCTCGTCCACCCAGGTCTTCCTCGACCTGAAGTACAAGCTGGCCCTCTATGCTCCCGAGTTCTATGACAGATGGAGAATTGAAAACGGAGTAAAGATATGATAGCCATCCAGGGTCATAACATCTTCACCGGTGCCGGGTTCGGCAGTGAGGCAGTGTATTCGTCCGCCAGGGAGGGCAGGACGGATCTGGCCCGCCGTGAGGGCACCTTCGGTGTCCCCGAACCGTTCATGGCGTCGCTCATCGACCGCGGTCTGATCGACAGCATGTTCGGTGGCCGGCGAGGCGGAAGCCGCCTCAGCCATCTGGAGAAGGCCATGATACTCTCGGCTGAAGATGCCATCGCAATGGCCGGCATCGACCCTTCCGACAAGGGCACACTCTTCATCATATCTTCCACCAAGGGTAATGTCGAGTTCCTCGAGAACGACCCGACGGGCATGAGCGACGAGGTTTCGCTCTGGCACTCAGCCAAGGAAGTTGCATCATATTTCGGGAATCCGAACGAGCCCGTATGCGTGACCAACGCCTGCACCTCGGGCATCTGCGCCCAGATTGCCGCCATGCGTGCAATCGCCGGCGGCAGGTACTCCACCGCAGTGGTTATTGGTGCCGACTTCCTCTCCAAGTTCATCGTCGCCGGATTCCAGTCCCTCAAGGCCCTTTCTCCTGAGAGATGCAGGCCGTTCGACGCAGCAAGATGCGGGCTGAACCTGAGTGAAGCCGTGGGTACCATCGTATTCTCGGAGAACGGAACAGGCATAGGGATAGGTCTGGAAAGAGGATGCATACGCAATGATGCAAATCACATATCGGCTCCTTCGAGGACTGCCGTAGGCCAGATTGCGGCAATAAAGGGAGTCCTTGATGAGGAGAGTTGCTCCGACATCGCCTTCATAAACGTTCACGGCACGGCCACCAACTACAACGACAGTATGGAGAGCGTGGCCATACATGGAGCGGGCCTCGACGATGTCCCGGCCGTAAGCTACAAGAGCATGTTCGGGCACACGCTCGGCGCTGCCGGTGTGATCGAGACCGTAATCTCCTCGCTTTCGATGCTGGACGGAACGGTTCTCCCGACAGCTGGATATGAGACCTGCGGTGTGCCATACCCGGCTTCACTCGGAACGGACATAAGGATTGTGAAGGGGAATCATTTCCTCAAGATCATGTCAGGATTCGGAGGCATCAATGCCGCCACATTATACAGGAAGTTTTAATGGGAAGGATCATATCATATTGCAATATCAGCACGGAAGCGGACAATCTTGTCGGGCTCTACCATTCCCTGGGGATGGGCTACCCGAAGTTCTTCAAGATGGACAGCCTGTCACGCGCCGGCCTGGTCGCAGCTGAAATCGTCCTGCAGAAGGCCGGTCTCAGAAACGACGATCCCAAGCCCGACATGTCGGTCGTCCTGGTCAACCGTTCGTCGTCGACCTGCAACGACGTGGAATTCCAGAAGAGCCTGGCCCCCGACAATTACTTCCCTTCGCCTTCGCTCTTCGTGTACACGCTTTCGAATATCGTGTGCGGCGAGATTGCGATACGCAACAGGATACTGGGGGAGACCTCCTTCTTCGTCCAGGAAGACTTCTCACCTGAATTCATGGCGGAGGCAATAGGCTGGGCGTTCGCCGACAAGGCAATAAAATACGTGCTCTGCGGCTGGGTGGAGTGTCAGAAGGGCAGGCAGTCGTGCATGATGGCCCTGGTGGAGGACGACGGCAGGGCAATTGAACCGGAAACATTGGAATCTTTATACAAATAAATATTATGGAAGCAAACGTTAACGAACTTAAAGCGCAGATTATCGAAGTGTTGAACCTTGAAGGAATGAAGCCCGAGGACATCGGCGACAACGAGCCTCTCTTCGGTGACGAGGGTGTGGGTCTTGACTCCATCGACGCTCTCGAGCTCATAGTCATCCTCGAGAAGAACTATGGCATCAAGCTTCAGGACCCTGCCAAGGCAAAGGGTATCCTTCAGTCAGTCGGCACAATGGCTGCATACATCAACGAGAATAGCCAGAAATAGATTGTGAAGGGCGACAGGATATATGTGACTGGGATGGGCTCGATTTCCGCGCTCGGCATGGGCGTGGAGGAGCATCTGTCCGCAATAAGGAGCGGATGCACGGGCATAGGTGCCATGCATTACATGGACTCCGCCCATAATTACCTCCCGGTAGGCGAGGTGAAGATGAGCAACGAACAGATGTGCGGGGTGCTGGGCCTGGAGTATGACGAGAAGTATACGCGCACTGCCCTCATGGGAGCGGTTGCGCTAAAGGAAGCACTGGAGAGTTCAGGCATCTGCAAAGGAGAGAGGAGGCATATCGCCCTCGTCTCCGGAACAACTGTAGGAGGCATGGACAAGAGCGAGAAGTTCTACAAGGAATTCCTTCTCACCGACAACAACACCTGCTTCATCCGCACACAGGATTGCGGCACGACCACCGAATTCGCGTCAGGATGCTACCCGGTTTTCGACATGGTGACCACCATCTCGACGGCATGCTCATCCGCCGCGAATGCCATAGTATTCGCCGCCGACCTGATCCGCAGCGGCAGGTACGACATCGTGGTTGCCGGAGGAAGCGAGTGCATCTCCAAGTTCCATCTCAACGGCTTCAACTCCCTCTTTATCCTCGACAAGGAAATCTGCCGGCCCTTCGATGCAAGCCGTGCCGGCCTCAATCTTGGCGAAGGTGCCGGATATGTGGTCCTCGAATCGGAGACTGCGGTGCGTAGCAGGAACGCCGGAGTCCTCTGCCGCCTGTCAGGCTACGGCAATGCCTGTGACGCCTTCCACCAGACGGCTTCATCCCCCGACGGTGAGGGTGCGTACAGGTCGATGTGCAAGGCACTTGCCGACAGCGGGCTCACACCCGACATGATAGACTATGTCAACGCCCACGGCACGGGAACTCCCAACAACGACCTCAGCGAAGGCACAGCCCTCGAAAGGGTGTTCGGAGCCGGAAAGGTGCCCGCCGTATCTTCCACAAAGTGCTATACCGGTCATACGACCAGCGCATCGGGAGGCATCGAGTCGGTGATATCGATACTTGGATTGAACCACAACTTCTATCCCGTCAACCTTGGATTCAAGACCCGCATCGAAGGTCTTTCCTTTGATCCTGTGACCGACAGCCATGCCGGCAAGGAACTCCGTCATGTGCTTTCGAATTCCTTCGGATTCGGTGGCAACGACACATCCTTGATATTCTCAAAAATATAGCGCGGTATGGCAATCTACATCAAATCATTTTCATTGATCTCGACCCAGAGCCCGCTCGACAACGGGTTCTTCACGGATCCCCGGCCGTGCCCGGAGCCTTACTGCAGGGCCGTCGAGGCAAATTATCAGAACTTCCTCTCTCCCATGGCCGCAAGGCGCATGGGACCCATACTCAAGCGTGCCATCGCAACGTCGCTGACGGCATTGAAGAGTGCCGGGGTAGAGGATCCTGACGCCATCATATTCGGAACCGGTCTGGGATGCATAGACAATACGGAGAAGTTCCTGACTGCCATGATCGACAACCAGGAGAGCTGTCTCCAGCCCACCTTCTTCATCAACTCCACGCACAATACCGTCGCCTCACAGGTGGCGACCTTCATAAAGTGCCACGGCTACAACAGCACATATGCGCATCTGGGCATCTCTTTCGAGAGTGCGCTGATGGATGGCATGATGCAGATGGAACTCGGCCGCATAGGTACGGCGCTCATCGGCGGACACGATGAGATGACCCCCACATATTTCAAGCTTTTCGACAAGGTCGATTACTGGAACGCCCCTCTGGGTGAATGCGCCGCCGGCTTCGTGCTCGGCACGGACCCCGCCGGCGAAAGCCTGTGCAGGCTGGACGATGTCATGCTGTCATATTCTCCCACCGACAAGGAAATGGCAGCAAGCGCCCTGGAATTCCTTGCGAAGCATGGTCTCAAGCCGTCCGACATCTCCTGCGTCGTTACAGGCAGGAACGGCGACAGCCGCTACGACGGATCATATGACAGATTCGTCGCCGGAGTGTTCGGCGATGCCGTTGCCCAGTGCCACTACAAGCATTGTTTCTGCGAATCATTCACCGCTCCCGCCTTCGGCCTCGCGCTCGGGGCACAGATATTGTCATCAGGTCAGATACCCGGGACTTATCTCTACAGCGGAAATGTTCCGGAGAAGCTTGAACACATATTGATAGTCAACTCATTCCATTCGACCGACTGGTCGCTGATACTCCTTAGCGTATGAACTGGCGTCTGATAGCATTGTCATTGCTGCAAAGCTTCCTCCTTGCCGGCGGACAGGTCTCCCTCAAGCTGGCGATGGTCAGGGCTCCGAAGTTTACCTTCACTTCCGAGTGCCTGAAGATGTACCTGTTGAATTACTGGTTCCTCTTCACGGGAATCTTCTTTGCGGCCGCGACCATACTCTGGATGTACATACTCAAACATTTCCCGTTCTGCGAATCCTATCCTCTCACCAGTCTGGCATATGTGTTCGGCATGGCTGCGGCCATACTGGTTTTCCACGAGACGGTCGGACTTGAAAAGTGGATCGGAGTGGTGCTGATTCTCGTAGGTGCGTTTTTCCTTATCAGAAAGTAGTAGTAAATGAAGAAGTTCATAGGTGCAATAGTCATGCTTGCAATCTCCCTGGCCATGTCGGCTCAGGCAAAGATGTCCGATGCCGACCTCATTGCGGCCATCGCAGGCAATTCCGCGTCCATCCAGTCGTTCAGCTGCAAGTTCAAGCAGACCCAGACGGTTGCCCTCCTCACGGCCCCCGTGGTTTCCACCGGTGAGATGCAGTATCAGGGCGACGGCAAGATATTCTGGAAATACACTTCCCCCAACGCTTATGAGCTCGTAGTCACCCCCAAGGCCGTCACCGTCCATAACGGGAACGGAGTTTCTGCAATATCCCTAGAGGACAACCCCCTGATGGCGCGCCTCATGAATATGCTCGTAGGAATAATGGGCGGCAGCAACATAGCATCCCCGGAAGGCTTCAAGGTGGGCGTGTTGGCATCTGACAAAGCCGTCGCGCTGAACATGAGCCCCACATCGAGGGCCACCAGCAAGATGTTCAAGTCGATTGTCCTGACATTCACTCCCAAGGATCTTCTCATCGAGACCGTGACAATCGAGGAGGCTGACGGCAGCACCACGGCCATAACGTTTTACGACAGGAAAGTCAAGTAATCATGCTGGAGAACTTTTACGAAATATTGTCATCCGTGCATGACGGTCAGCTTTCGAGCTGGAGAATCAGGCTCAATACGGACCATGAGATCTTCAAGGCCCATTTTCCCGGAACCCCCATCACTCCCGGTGCATGCCAGCTGGAGATATTCAGGCAGCTGGCGGAGAAGAGCGTTGGCAGGGAACTGATGCTTGTCTCCATAAAGAATCTCAAGTACCTTCAGATCATCGATCCCAAGCAGACCGATGAGGTGACGGTTGCAGAAACCATACAGCAGGGGCCTGACGCCGGGCAGTGGCAGGCATCCGTACTTGTCACTTGCGACGACAAGGTGTTCACAAAGGCGTCCATAACCTTGAAAGCGGAATAAGAGGCCATGCGTATCTGTGTCATCATACCTACCTACAATAACAGCGGGACCATTGCCAATGTGATTTCGTCCGCATTGGAATATTGCCCGGATGTCATTGTCGTAAGCGATGGCGCCGATGCACAGACCGTGCAGGAGATAAGGAAGTTCGACGGACGCATACAGTTCGTTGGCTATGATGTCAACAGGGGCAAGGGCTACGCTCTCAAGCAGGGCTTCAGGAAGGCCGTCGAGGCGGGCTTCGACTATGCCATCACGATAGATTCCGACGGGCAGCATTTCGCCGACGACATCCCGGCTTTCAAAGAAGCCATCGGATCATGCCCCGGCGCGCTGTTCATAGGCAGCCGCCGCTTCGGTGTGGACAATATGCCTTCGGGCAATACATTCGCAAACAAGTTCTCCAACTTCTGGTTCAAGGTCCAGACGGGCATGTCTCTCGCAGATACTCAAACAGGCTACAGGGCTTACCCCCTGTCCCGCTGCATCATGCCTCTTTCAAACAGATATGAGGCAGAACTTGAGATGCTGGTGAGGACGGCCTGGAGGGGAACCCCCATAGTACCCATTCCCATAAAGGTCTACTATGCACCTGTCGGGGAAAGGGTCTCTCATTTCAGAAAAGGCAAGGACTTCTTCAGGATCTCGGTCCTGAACACTGTCCTGACAATCGTTTCCATCATATATGGATGGCCCTCCATATTGATCCATCGTATAGCAAGGAGAAGGTAGCATGGAAAGATTGTTCCTTAAGATATATGATTTCCTGCGCACGCGCAGGGCGCTGATGTGGGGCTTGCTTGCGGTCACCGTGATTGTGCCGCTGATCCTCGCATGCGGCCTGAAGTTCAAGGAGGACGTCACGGACTTCCTGCCCATGGACAAGGAGAACCAGGATATCTGCTGGGCTTTCTCCCATCTCGGACCGGACAACAAGATTGTCATAAGCATCTCCGGCAGGAACGGCCAGGACAACTGGTTCCTGATGGACGTGGTCGATACCCTTGAGAACAAGATAGACGGCATCGTGCCGGAAGGGTACATCAGGAATGCGGTATACAGGGCGGATGCGTCCGTGATGACGTCGCTGACCGACTTCATAGTCGGCAATCTCCCTTATTATCTTACCGAAGAGGATTATCAGAAGCTTGATTCGCTGTTGGCGAAGGGTTCTGCCGACCGGGAGCTGGAGGCTGCCAGGCAGCTTGCCATCTCCCCGGCGGGCGTGCTGATGCGGGGTGTCGTTACCAAGGACCCTCTGCTGCTTTCCGCCGACAGGCTGAAATCGCTCGAACAGTTCAGCCAGGGCAGCTCGTTCAGGACGGTTGACGATTACATCTTCTCCGAGGACGGCGCCGCCATAGTCACCCTCGACCTCGCGTTCAGCTCCAGCGATACCCGCAGCGCCGGCAAGTTCCTGAAACTGCTCGACCGTGCCGTTGCGGAGACCGAGGCCTGCTTCGACGGCGAGGTCGCCGTGGACCCTCTTGGCTCCGTGTTCATCGCCGAGACCAACTCGTCACAGATCAAGAAGGACAGCATAATCTCCATACTCATAGCCATAATACTCATAGCCGTCCTGCTGATCTCGTTCTTCCACAGCGGAAAATACATACTCCTTGTGGGCGTGACCATAGCATACGGCTTTGCGCTTGCAATGGGCGTGATGTCCTTCGCCACCGACGGGCTCTCGCTCATCGTGATAGGCATGGGCGCGGTGATAATCGGCATCGCCGCCAATTATCCGCTGCATTTCCTGACCCATATCAGCCAGGGGACCAGTCCGAGGGATTCCCTGTCCGACATAGTCATACCGCTTACCACCGGAAACATCACCACGGTGGGTGCCTTCCTCAGCCTCATGTTCATCGCATCTCCTTCGATGAAGGGCTTCGGACTGTTCGCTGCAGTCCTTCTCATAGGCACCATACTGTTCACCCTTGTCTTCCTTCCCCATCTGGTCAAGGAGCATTCAGCGGCCAGGGAGCCTGCACCAATATGGAACAAGTTCTCAAGCCTCGGTCTCGGGTCGAACAGGATAGTGCTCTTAGCTGTGGTCGTCATAACCATCTTCCTTTCCTTCTTCCAGAACAGGGTGGTGTTCGACAGCAACCTCCACAACATCAACTACATGACCCGGAGGCAGCAGGAGAACATGGACCGCATGCTCAACCTGGCGCAGGGGGCAAGGTCGGTTTCGTATGTGGTGATGCCCGGCAAAGACATCGACGAGGCCATGGATGCCTACCTCGACGCCTCCGACAGGATAGACGGCCTGGCTTCAGTCATACCCGGAGCGGCAGTGACTTCCGTACACGATTTCATCCCCAGCCGGTCACTGCAGGAGCAGCGTCTCCGGAGATGGAACGACTTCACTGAAGAGAATGCGGATGACCTTCTTGCGATGGTCAAGTCCGCAGCGCGGAAGGCGGGTTTCGTAGAGGATGCTTTCGCTCCTTTTGAGGCCATGCTGCAAAAGGAGTACAAGGTGGAGCCGGTGGAGTATTTCAGCACAATCACCGACAACATAGCGGCCGGCCGGCTCATCTTCGACAAGGACCGCTGCGGCATCGTGTCAGTCGTTGGAACGGACGACAACGCCACGGCCGCCATACAGGAGGCCATGGCGGATACTCCGGCCATAGTCTTCGACTCTTCGACCATGACGGCGAACATGGTCAATTCGCTCTCCAGGGAATTCGACTTCGTGCTCTATGTATGCGCCTTCATAGTGTTCCTCCTCCTGGTGATCTCCTTCGGACGTCTGGAGCTGGCAGGAATAGCATTCATTCCCCTTACGATAGGATGGATATGGATACTGGGCATCATGGGCCTCTGCAACATTGATTTCAATATCATCAACATCATACTCGCGACCTTCATCTTCGGTATGGGTGACGACTACACCATCTTCATAACCGAGGGCGTGATGGCCGAGTATGCATACGGCAAGCAGAAGCTGCGCACTTATGAAAGGACCATCATCCTTTCGGCTCTGATAATGTTTGTCGGAATCGGTGCGCTGATTGTGGCAAAGCATCCGGCCATGCGGTCCCTTGCATACGTCATCATGATAGGAATGCTCTGCGTGGTGCTGATGGCCGACATCCTTCCTCCGTTCATCTTCCGCTGGCTCACATACAAGAAGGGCCGCAAGAGACAGGAGCCCATAACATTGGTGAACTTCGGGGCGACCGTCCTGGCGTTCGTCGCGTTCCTCATCGGCGCCACGATCATAACCCTGTCGGGCTTCTTCCTGATCACCCTCACCTTCGGTTCGGCAAAGGGTAAGGAAATATATCACAAGTTCCTCTGCAAGGTATCCGGCTTCGTCTTCAACAACGTGTTCTTCACGAAGCATACGGTTGAGCGTGCGGACGCTTTGGACAAGCCGGCCATAATAGTGGCCAACCATCAGTCCCATCTGGACCTCATGGCAATGCTCATGCTCACGCCCAAGATGGTGGTGGTGACCAACAAATGGGTCTGGAACAATCCTCTTTACGGAATCCTCATCAGATACGCCGACTTCTGTCCGGTCGAGAACGTGCTCTCCGACGATCTCTCACATCTTGAGAAGATGATCGCACAGGGGTACAGCGTCCTGGTCTTCCCTGAAGGGACAAGGACTGTCGACGGCAGCATAGGACGCTTCCACAGAGGCTCCTTCTATCTTGCCGAGAAGTATGGGCTCGATATAGTTCCCGTGATCCTGCATGGTCTCAATGACGTGCTGCCCAAGGTGGACCTTCTGCTCAGGAAGGGCCATATGACAGTCAGGGTCATGCCCCGCATAAAGGCGGGTGACCCCATCCTCGGTGCCGACTACCGCGAAGCCACCAGGAACGTCCGTCATCTTATGATCGACGAGTTTAATAGGATTGCAAAGAAGGTTGAGGATGTGGACTACTTCAGCAACAGGGTGTTCCACAACTATATATATAAAGGCAAGGAAATCGGCCGTGCGGTCAGGAAGTCATTGAAGGAAAATGACAATTACCGTGACCTCGTTGCCGCCATGCCGGATACGGGGCGTGTGCTCATGGTCAATCCTCTGTATGGAGAGCCCGCATTGATCTGCTCCCTTGTCAGGAAGGAGCTGGCAGTGGACGTCCTGATGGAAGACAATACGAACATGCTGCTTGCCAGCAACTGCGCCGGAGTTCCGGAGAACATGAAGTTCGTCCGGGATGCGGAATCCGGGGTTTATGATGTCAAGGTCGTTTTCGGAAGCAACGGCTATACGATAGAAGGTAATGGAAGCAAAGTATGATGCCGTCATAATTGGCAGCGGCCTCGGCGGCCTTGTCAGTGCCTGCATCCTGTCAAAGAACGGGATGAAGGTGGCTGTGTTCGAAAAGCACAGCGTTGCCGGCGGCTGCCTGCAGACCTTCAGGCGGGGCGGCGTCAGCTTCGAGACCGGCATGCACTACATAGGCAGCATGCAGGATGGCGAAGTCCTCAACCGCTACTTCAAATACCTGGGCATATGCGACAGGCTTCCTCTTCAGAAACTTGACGGGCAGGCGTACGAGATCATTTCCTGCGGTGGCAACCGTTACTGCTATGCCAACGGCCACGAGGCTTTCGTGGACGGGCTGGCAGGGCAGTTCCCTCACAATACCGGCGATATCAGGAAGTACGTCGACATGTGCGCCAGGGTTACAGCCAGCTCTCCCATGTATTCTTTCGGTGAGCATGGCGACAAGCCTCTGATCAATCCGGAACATGTGAACGTCAGCGCCAGCGGGACAATAGAATCCATAACCTCCGACCCTGTCCTCAGGAATGTACTTGCGGGTATTTCTCCGCTGTACGGCGGTGAAAAGGGCGTAACCCCTCTGTACATACACTCCCTGATCTGGGACTTCTACAACAGGGGAGCGTACAGGATTGCCGGAGGCAGCGACAAGATTGCAATCGAACTCTGCAGGCAGATCGAGGCGATGGGCGGGGAGATATATCTTTCGCACGCGGTCACCGCAATCAATACGGAGGACAATATGGCCACTTCCGTTACGGTGGAAGGAATAGGGACGGTGGAATGTTCCTATGTCATCTCCGACATACATCCCGAACTTGTGCTCGACCTGGTGGAAGGGCGTGTGTTCAGGCCCGTGTACAGGGAGCGGATAAAGTCCATGAAGCAGACCGTGTCCAACTTCACCGTATTCATGAAGTTCAAGCCGGACATGGTTCCTTACTTCAATTCCAACTTCTTCCATTACAGCGGAGACGTTTGGAACAGCACTTCATATGAGCCGTCCTCATGGCCCGGGAACTTCCTGTATATGCATCAATGTTCCGAAGTTGACCAGAAGTTCGCCTCGCACGCAATCGTGTTCGGCTATATGGACTGGCGGGACGTTGAGAAATGGGCGGACACGCGCGTCGGCCAGCGCGGTCCCGAGTATCTGGAGTTCAAGGAGATGTGCAAGGAGAAGCTGCTGGATTCGCTCAGCGGCGAGTTCCCCGGCATCAGAAGCTGCATCGAGGACTGCTGGACGTCTTCTCCTCTTACATACAGGGACTATACAGGCACTGTCAACGGTTCGATGTACGGGATACTGCACGACACATCCAGGCTCAGCCAGACTACGGTGTCGCAGCGGACAAAGATAGGCAACCTGTTCCTCGCTGGGCAGAACATCAACTCCCACGGCATACTTGGCGTCACCATAGGTGCAGTGCTTGCATGCTCGGAGATTCTGGGGTTCAATTACCTCATGACACAGATAAAACAAGAAACAAAATAAAGAAACGATTATGGACAGAATTAGACTTTTATTGATTTATCCCAGGTGGAACAAGCTTCCGGGGCAGACGACCTTCAACCTTCCGCCTCACGGACCGGTTGCATTTGCCGCAACCCTGCCTGAGTATGTCGACATCACATTTGTCGACGAGAATGTCGAGGATCTGGACTTCTCCACAGAGTGCGACCTTGTTGCAATCTCCATGATGCTCTCCACCCAGGTGAAGCGCGGCTGGGCCATTGCAGACAAGTTCAGGGAAATGGGCAAGCAGGTCATGTTCGGCGGCATCTCCGCCATGCTGCATGCCGAGGAGACCATGCTGCATGCCGACAGCGTGTTCCTCGGAGAGTCCGAGGGCAGAATGGAGGCTGTTATGGAAGACTGGAAGAGGGGTGAACTCAAGAAGGTCTACAACTATATGGGCCAGCAGCCCGACATCGCCCTTGTAGGTCCCGCAAGAAGAGACCTCTACAAGAGGGAGCTTTACAACCACAAGGGTGTCCAGATGGTGGATCTCTTCCACGCATCCCGCGGCTGCCGTTTCAGCTGCTATCCTTGCGCCGTTTCATATCTCGGCGGACGCAAGTTCAGGGCACGCCCCATCGACAAGGTCGTCGAGGACATGGCAGCCATCGACAACAACCGCCTCTTCATAGTCGACAACTCCCTTGCACAGAACAAGGAATGGGAGAAGGAACTGTTCAGGGCCATCGCCCCCCTCAAGAAGAAGTGGATAAGCCATACTATCGAGGATGACCCCGAGGTTCTCGACCTGGCGTCAAAGGCAGGTGCATGGTATGTATATCAGGCAGTTTATGACACATCCGACTATATCAAGGAAAGAATCAAGAGGTATCATGATTACGGCATCGGCGTTGAGGGCACAATCCTCCTCGGACTCGACAACCAGACGGAAGACGACATCAAGAGGCTGATCGATTTCCTCCTTGAAATCGACCTCGACCTGGCCGAGTTCACCGTGATGACTCCGTTCCCCCATACCAAGCCGTTCGACGATTACAACAGGGCCGGCAGGATCTTCGACTATGACTGGGACCACTACAATGCAGGTCAGGTCGTATTCCAGCCGAAGCACATGTCTCCGGACAAGCTTCAGGAACTCTACGAGTATGCATGGAAGTCATTCTATGCAGATGAGACCCAGGAGGAGAAGATGACCAGGCTGTTCATGCAGGTCATGAAGCGCGAGATGGAGGACGGCACCTACAGGCCCAGGGACAGGCGTCTCGCCAACAAGTCCTTCGGCAAGGACGTCGACAGGACCAAGAAGAATTATAACGAATTCAAGAAGTAACTCCCATGAAAGTATCTCCTAAATATTACGACGAAATATTCGAGTTCAAGGGACAGTGGGACATGCCGTCCACCTGCGGCCTCAAGATCAGGGAATTCGAAGGAAAGAAGGTCGTGGTTGTAACTGAGCTGTATCAGGACAATCCCGGCACATCGGTAACCTACGCTGCAAAGTCCCTCGCCGACCAGATCTGTGCTGCCAAGGGCTTTTCGATCGAGGATATCATCTATATCGAATGCAATCCCAACACCAATTCCAAGCTCTCCTTCTACGACGAGGAGTTCTTCGCCGTAACATATGATGAGAAGGGAACCCCTTCTTACAGGCTTCTGGCAAAAGATGAGATTGAGAAGTATAATATCTAGTTTACTGATTGTACTTTTCCTGGCTGCTCCCGACGCCGGGGCCATCCATAAGAAACGTCCCGCCGAGGTCGTCCAGTTATGGACCTCGGAGGACGACCTTATGTTCGGCACCGAGGTTCTCCTGCACTGCTACAAGCCTGAGAACCCCAACGGGATAGCTATGATCATCTGCCCTGGCGGCAGCTACTGCTGGCTGGACGAGGACGGAGAGGGCCTGGACGTTGCCGAATGGTTTGACGCTTATGGAATTACCACCTTTGTGCTGAATTACAGGACAGCCGGCTTCGGAGCATATTTCTGGCATTACAGATATGTCTTCAGAGGGAACCGTCACCCCGACATGATAATGGACGCCCAGAGGGCTATCCAGTGGGTGCGCGAGCATGCTGAGGAATATGGAATCTCCGAGAACAAGGTGGGCGTCATGGGCTTTTCGGCAGGCGGACATCTTGCAATGTCGACGGCCTGCCTCAGCTCGACGAACTATATCCGCGACACCAAGTCGGGAGGCGGCCGCGAGGTGAACCTGAGACCCGATTTCGTGGCGCCCATATACCCCGTGGTAACACTTGTGGGGCAATATGCCCACGCCCGTTCAAGAAGAGGCCTGCTCGGTGAGGACCAGCTCCGCAACGAGACCCTCAAGAGGACACTTTCACTGGAGCTGAACATACCGTCCGACTGCCCTCCGGTCTTCATTGCAAACTGTGTGGACGACCCTGTCGTGGACTATCACAACTCGATGCTGCTTGACGAGGCGCTGACCGTCAGCGGCATCCCGCACAAGTATTTGCAGTATGCTACCGGCAAGCATGGCTTCGGAGTCAGCGACGTTTACGGCTCTCCGGAATGCCGTAAATGGAAGTATGAATTCCTCGCCTGGCTTGAGGAGATAGCTCCTTATCTGAACAGCACATACTAAATTGACTAACGCTTATATTATGGACATTGAATTTCAACCCGCTGAGGTCATCAAGCAATTTCAGGAGACGAAACTGGTCGAGGCTGTAGAATATCTTGCAGCCAATTCACCCTATTATCGCAGGATGTTCGAGGAGAACGGCATCGACCCCGCCTCGATACGTCACATCGAGGACCTGACATCGGTTCCCTTTACCGAGAAGAAGGACCTACAGTTGTACAACTGGGACTTCCTCTGCTGCGACAGGAGCAAAATCGTCGACTACGTGACCACCTCTGGAACTCTCGGTGAGCCCGTTACCTTCGCCTGCACTGAAAAGGACCTCCAGCGTCTGGCATTCAATGAAAAGAAGTCGTTCGAGTGCGCCGGCCTGAGGCCCGGCAACATCCTCCAGCTGATGACCACCATCGACAAGAGGTTCATGGCCGGACTCGCATACTTCCTTGGCATCAGGGAGATGGGTGCAAGCATCATCCGCGTAGGCAACGGCATTCCCGAATTGCAGTGGGATACCATCCAGAGGCTCAAGCCCGATGCCATTATGTGTGTTCCTTCCTTCATTCCGCGACTGATACAGTACGCCGAGGACCACGGTATCGACTATAAGTCAAGCAGCATAAAGAAGATCATCGGAATAGGCGAGGGCCTCAGGGACCAGGACTTCAATCTCAACCTGCTCGGCAGGCGCATCAAGGAAAAATGGGATGTCGAGCTTTATGCGACATACTCTTCAACCGAGATGGGCGCCACCTTCTCCGAATGCGAGTATTCGATGGGCGGACACGTCCATCCCGAACTTATCATAGTCGAGATCATCGGTGAGGACGACCTCCCTGTAAAGGACGGCGAGGTCGGTGAAATCGTGGTCACCACCCTCGGTGTCGAAGGCATGCCTCTGCTCAGGTTCAGAACAGGCGACATGGCCGCCAAGCGTGTTGAGCAGTGCAAATGCGGACGCTGGTCCTACAGGCTCACCCCTCTCGTGGGCCGCAAGAACAACATGATCAAGTTCAAGGGCACCACCCTGTATCCGCCTATGGTGATAGATGTCCTCGACAACTGCAGGGAAGTGGTAAACTACCAGCTCGTGTTGAGCCTGAACGAACTCGGTAACGACGATGTGACCGTCCGTCTGGGCCTGCCCGATCCCGATCCCGACAGGAACGCCGCCCTCATTGCCGAACTGAAGAACACCTTCAGGGCGAAGATACGTGTGGCACCCAACATAGAGATAGTCAGGGCTGACATCCTCGCTAAGGACATATACAAGGATACCAGCCGCAAGCCTTTGAAGATCATCGACCTCAGACCAAAGCTTTAACAGGACATGATATTGCTTCCAGACAGATTCGACGACATCCGTCCCTACTACGACAGCGAGATTCCCTCCGCGATGGAGAGGATCGCGTCAGACCCTTTGCTTGCCAGCACGCTGGAGTATCTTGGCAGGGGGGATGAACTGGAAGCATTCAAGGACCGTTTGAGGAAGGTCACAGATTCCGACCAGCTGCAGAAACAGATAATGTACCCGATCGTCAGGCAGGTGATTGGCATGACCATCGATGAGTACACATATGACGGCGTGGAGAATGTCGACTGCAGCCAGGGCCATCTGTTCGTGTCCAACCACAGGGACATAGCCATGGATGCCCTGCTCCAGCAGCTGGCACTCGTGGACAACGGCATACCCACCTCACATGTCACCTTCGGCAGCAACCTCATGCAGCCGCAGTTCATCGTCGACCTCGGTCTGTGCAACAAGATGTTCAAGACGGTCAGGAAGTCGAACGACTTCGAGTCGTTCATGGAATCGTCCATCCACCTGTCCGACTACATAAACTATGTGACCGGGCAGGGGGAGTCCGTATGGATAGCTCAGAGAAACGGCAGGACAAAAGACGGCTTTGACAAGACTGAACCAGGCCTGATCCGTATGCTTCTCCTTGGCAGGAAAGACAGGAAGGCCGTCGAGAGCCTCGGCATAATCCCTGTTTCAGTCTCTTATCAGTGGGAACCGTGCGATATCCTCAAGGCAGTCGAACTCCTCAAGTCAAAGGATGGCAAGGAGTACGTCAAGGCTCCCGGCGAGGATGTAAACAGCATAGTGACAGGCCTGATTTCTCCCAAAGGCAAGGTCCACGTCTCCATCGGCAAGCCCATTGACTGCAGCTGCCTGAATGAAAAGATCGGCAGGAGCGACATAGCCGCCATCACCAGGATGATAGATGATGAAATCTATTCCGGCTATCGTCTGTGGGATACCAATTATGCCGCATACGACATCCTGCACGGCACCACCGCCTTCACAGACAAGTACTCCGATGACCTCAAGGAATCCCTGATCCGCCACATCGAGGACGGAATCAAGTCCTATCCCGACCTTGACCCCGCCGCCCTCCTCACCCTCCTCCTCCAAATCTACTCCGGCCCCGTCACCCAATCCCTCACCACCCCCCGCTAGATCCCGGATTAGTCAGTTCCCCAGACCCGTCAGTTCCCCAGATTCGTTGGTTCCTCGGACCTGCCAGGTTCCCAGACCCGCCAGATTCCCTAAGCCCCAGGCTGGCGGCGAATGCCGACTGGCTGAGGGCGCCCCTCACTGGGCAAAAGGCAAGTGGCGCCCGGACTCTCCAAAAGATCCGGGCGGCGCTTGCCTTTAGCTGCCGGACGCAAGTTCGGCTGCGGTGCCGCACTTCACCCTCGCACTCCCAAATATCACAAACCCCAGCTGGTTGGCACATTTGAGTGCCAACCTTCCTCCCCTGACCACCCTCGCGTAAGCAGACGGAACTTCACCTCATTACTATCTACCAGCGACCATTGTTATCTCCGCCATGATTTCGCCGATTATATTCCCGCAAACGGCAATCTCGCCATGATTTCGTCGATATCGTGCCCGCGAGCTGTCAAAACCCACGTTCCGGGCATGATATCAGCAAAAACGTGGCAGAAACACGATTTCCGGGAATGAATTTGCCATTTTTATGGCGGCGATTTTACCACGCACCCAATATTATCAGCATACTACACTGCGCGGTCTGCGGGCTGGAGGTGGTAGTCGGCTCAGACTGCCGTGACGCTGTCGGAACCGCTTCCTCACCTTTGCTGCGGAACTCGCCATGCTGCGCTTTACAGCTTTCACTATGCCCCTCTGGGGCCGTGCGCATTGGCTCCAATCGTCCTCGCAATCCGCTAACGCGGACCGGCTCCTCACGACCGGTTCCTCCGTGCCGCCTCACGTTGGTAAATCGCCTCCCACCACCTCCACCCCGCAGCCGCTGCTATCTCCGCCATATTTCACCGTTTCCATTCCCGGGGGTCACAATCGCCACCATGATTTCATTGAAATAATTCTCATGAACGCCAACCCCACCACGATTCCGTCGACCCATTCTCGCGGTTCACAGCCTCTGCCACGATTTTGCCGTTTTTATTCCCGCAAACGGCAATCTCGCCATGGTTTCGTCGATATCGTGCCCGCGAGCTGTCTAAACTCGTGTTTCGGGCATGATATCAGCTAAAACGTGGCAGAAATATGATTTGCGGACATAAATCCGTCATTTTTATGGCGGGACCCACGCTCCGTATCTCTGGATCTTATTGACTTAAGCCTGCACCTGTGCCACTTTGATATGAACCCGAAAGTTTGGGCGTGTCTCCGCACTTAAATCTGCAACCTGCTGTCGCAAACGGCCAATTTCAAGGCCTGTTCCTGGCCGGAATAAGTGATTTGTCCAACTAATCGGGTTCTTTTAGGCGCCGGGCCTGTTATTTTGCTGTTTCGCCAAGAATTCGTGATTATTTTGGCCAATTACCTCATCACCGCCAATTATAAGCTTTGTTTTAGGCCGCTCACCTATCACCTTCTTCGAAAACCCTCGAATTAAGGAAAGTCCCAATCGAAAAGACGACTCCTTCCTAGGAACCCCTTGAATCAAGGATTGCTATAAGTATAATTTGATATGTGAATTCGGAGCGAAGCGACTCAGTGGGGTTGCGAGATCTGGTCCCGATCGGTAGTTGCTCCGCAAAACGCCAGAAGGGACGCTGCTGATCTGAGTTCGGAGCGCAGCGACGCAGGGGGTTCGGGGGATCAGGCCCCCGATTGGTAGTTGCTCCGCAAAGCGGAAAGGGATGCTGCTCACTTGCATTCGGAGCGAAGCGACTTGGGGGTGGTTTGGAGGGGTACCTCCCCTCCATTCGATAGTCGCTCCACAAAGCAGAAAGGGACGCTGACGGCGTCCCTTTCGAACTTTGTGGAGCATAGGGGAATCGGACCCCTGACCTTTTGAATGCCATTCAAACGCTCTACCAACTGAGCTAATACCCCGGATTACACTGCAAAGATATAATTTTTTTTGTAATTTTGCCGTCCATTCAAAATTATGCAGAAAAATAAGAGCAGAATACAGATTACTAACAAGCGTGCCTCCTTCGACTACGAGTTCCTGGAGACATACGATGCCGGTATTGTGCTGGTTGGTACGGAGATAAAGTCGATCCGGGCCGGCAAGGCATCGTTGCAGGACGCCTATTGCTACTTCAGCAATGGTGAACTGTATGTGCGCGGTATGAACATCGCCACGTATTTCTGGGCTTCTGCATGGAGCAGCCATGAGCCGCTCCGCGACCGCAAGCTTCTGCTTACCAAGCGCGAGCTCAAGCATCTTGCGCAGGCCGTGAAGACCAAGGGCCTCACAATCGTTGCAGTGCGTGCCTATGTTTCCGAGAACGGGTATGCAAAGCTCCACATAGCTCTCGCCAAGGGTAAGAAGGAATTTGACAAGCGCGAGACAATCAAGAAGAACGATATCCGCCGCGAAATGGAGCGCGACCAGTAACATGCCCCGCCAGCAAAAGCCAATAATAGCCGAACTGCCTCAGCCCGAACAGGTTGATGTGCAGCAGCTGCTTTCTTCCTATGCTGCGGGAGATATTGATCTGATCTGTGTTCTCGGCCCCACCGCATCGGGCAAGACCAAGTATGCCGTGCGTCTTGCGCAGCAGATGAATTCCATGCTTCCTGTCGGCCTTGACGGCGTTGAGATCATCTCCGCCGACTCCCGCCAGATCTTCCGCGGCATGGACATCGGCACAGGCAAGGACCTGTGTGAATACGACGGCATCCCTTACCATCTCATCGATATCCTTCCTGCCGGTGCGCATTACAATGTGTACGAGTTCAAGCGCGACTTCACGGCAGCCTGGAACGACATCCGCTCACGCCGCAGAATCCCCATTCTCTGTGGAGGCACCGGCTTGTATATCAATGCGGTAACTGCCGGATACGATTTCAGTGGCCCGCATCCTCTGAGCGAGTCGAGGGACGAGGTCCCCGCCAGTGCGGACGCTCCCCGTAGCACCTTCTTCATAGGCACTCTTGTCAGCCGTGAGGTGCGCAACGCAAAGATAGACGCCCGCCTCGATGCCCGTCTCCATGAGGGTATGGTCGAGGAGATAAAGGGCCTTCTCGACTCAGGCGTACCCGCGGAGACGCTGATTGCGTACGGACTTGAATACAAGTTCGTTACGCAATATATTCTAGGTGAGTTGAGTTACGACCAGATGCGTCTGCAACTGGCGACAGCCATCCATCAGTTTGCAAAACGCCAGATGACCTGGTTCCGCGGAATGGAACGCTCCGGCGTCAGAATCCACTGGGTGGAAGTCTGACCGCGCGGCACTGCGGCTCCATAAGAGCCGGCGGCCGCCGGGGAACGTTATGGGGGCAGAGCCCCATCAAAGGTTATCGAAGGTCAAACGCCTTTTTAATATCCTCTACAGCATCAAGTTTTTCCCAGCCGAAGAACTGGACGTTCTTCTTGCCCATGGTGCCGTCGGAAAGACGGACGTCGACTTCTTCCATATAGGGCTTGCGTCCCATGTGGCCGTAGGCGGCGGTGGGGGAGTAGATGGGGTTCTTGAGACCGAAACGCTCGACTATCGCTGCGGGACGGAGGTTGAAGATCTCGCGGACCTTGCCTGCGATGAAGGCGTCGGTCGCCTCGCCGCGGAGGTCTGAGATTCCGCTGCCGGTGGTGGGAGTCACGTGAGCGCTGCCGTAGGTGTCGATGAAGATGCTGACGGGGTCTGCGACGCCGATTGCATAGGCGAGCTGCACGAGGCACTCGTCGGCTACTCCTGCAGCCACCAGGTTCTTTGCTATCCATCGTGCTGCGTAGGCTGCGCTGCGGTCAACCTTGCTGGGGTCCTTGCCTGAGAATGCTCCGCCGCCGTGTGCTCCGCGCCCGCCGTAGGTGTCGACGATGATCTTGCGTCCGGTAAGACCGGTGTCACCTGCGGGGCCGCCGATGACGAACTTTCCTGTGGGGTTCACATGGAGGGTATGGTCGCCCTTGAAAAGGGCTGCGGTCTGAGCGGGAAGTGTTGCGATGAGGCGGGGTATCACGATGGTCCTGACATCGTTCTCGATGCGCAGACGCATAGCCTCGTCCGCCTTCTCCTGCTCCGTTTCACCTTTGGCGAAAGGAAGGAACTCGGGAGCCTCGAACTCGTCGTGCTGGGTGCTGAGCACTATGGTGTGCACTCTGAGCGGCTGATGCTTGGCTGAGAATTCGATGGTGAACTGGGACTTTGCGTCGGGGCGAAGATACGGCATGGGGCTGTTCTTCTCCTCGCGTATCTCATTGAGGATAAGCAGGATCTTGTGAGCGAGCGAAAGTGCGAGAGGCATGTATTCCTCGGTGTCGCGGCATGCGTAGCCGAACATCATGCCCTGGTCGCCGGCGCCCTGCTCCTCCTTGTCCTTGCGGACGACACCGCGGTTGATGTGCGCGCTCTGTTCGTGGATCGTGCTGATGATTCCGCAGGAATCTGCGTCGAAGTGATACTCCGACTTTGTGTATCCTATCTTGCGGATGACGTTTCTTACAGTGTCCTGGATGTCCACATAGGCGTTCTCGGAACGGACCTCGCCGCCGACAACTACGAGACCTGTTGTACAGAAGGTCTCACATGCCACCTTGGACTCGGGGTCCTGGCGGAGGAATTCATCAAGGATTGCGTCTGAAATCTGGTCGGCCACCTTGTCGGGATGACCTGCGGAGACTGACTCCGAAGTAAAGAGATAGTTCATATTTTTTAGCATTTTTTGACGAGGTTGCAAGCAGGCAAATCTGTCCTCGTGATTTTTCTGGCGCAAAGGTAGCGAAAAATATTGATAAAAAAATTTAAAAACGTAACTTTGCGGCCCGTTAGGAGTGTTGTCAATTGTTGATAACTTTTTGGGATTGTTAATAAGTCCTCGCGCACGCGTAGTAACTTTGCACCCGTGAAAATGTTTTTATATTCTCATATGAAAAAATCATTCAAGTTTGTCTTGTCATCTCTGATGGCAATGCTGATGGTTGTATCTGCCTATGCGCAGATCACAACATCTTCGCTCAACGGTAAGATTACCGACAAGAGCGGAGAGGCTATCCCCGGAGCTGCAGTGGTTGCAGTTCACAATCCTTCCGGTACTCAGTACTACGCAATTACTAACGAGGGAGGACAGTACTACATCAACGGTATGCGCGCCGGCGGCCCTTACACCGTTCAGGTAAGCTGCCTTGGCTACCAGCCCGTTAATTACACCGACATCACCCTTCAGCTCGCAGAGCCCTACCGTCTCAATGCCGAGATGGCAGACGACACCGAGATGCTTAACGAGGTCGTTGTCATTTCAACCGCATCAAGCAAGTTCGCAACTGAGAAGACCGGTGCTGCAACGAACATCAACAATGCTCAGATCACCAATCTTCCTACCGTCAGCAGGAACATCACCGACGTAACCCGTCTTTCACCTTACGGCGGAAACGGAATGAGCTTCGCAGGTTCCGACGGACGTAACGCCAACTTCACAGTCGACGGTGCAAACTTCAACAACAACTTCGGTCTTTCCGACAACCTTCCCGGTGGTGGCAGCCCTATCTCAATCGATGCCATCGAGGAACTCCAGGTTGTGATCTCTCCTTTCGATGTACGTCAGACCAACTTCATCGGCGGTGGTGTCAACGCCATCACCAAGTCAGGTACCAACACCCTCAAGGGTTCTGCATACATCTATCACCGCAACGAGAACATGCGCGGTGACGCCATCTGCGGCGAGCAGATCTCAGGCGCACGTGCAATCGACCGCAGCACTACCTACGGCTTCACCCTCGGCGGACCCATCGTGAAGAACAAGCTCTTCTTCTTCGTCAACGCTGAATACTCAAAGGTTCCTACAGTGGTTAACCGCTGGCATGGTTCAGAGAACGGTGTCGCAGATCCTAACAACTACATTTCACGCACCACACTCTCTGACCTCAAGAGGGTACAGGATTTCGTGAAGAGCAAGTATGACTACGATACAGGTTCATACACCGACTTCCCTGCAAACGAGAGCAACCTCAAGCTCCTCGCCCGCATCGACTGGAACATCAACGAGAAGCACAAGCTCGCTCTCCGTTACAACTACACCCTGAACCAGATCTGGAACCCCACCAACGGTACATCAATGGATGGTGGCACCCGCTACGCAAGCTCACGTCTGTCAAAGGAGTCAATGGCATTCTCAAATGCACTCTACTCAATGGACAACCTCGTTCATTCAGTATCACTCGACCTCAACAGCCGTCTGAGCAACGACCTCTCAAACCAGTTCCTTGCAACATTCTCAAAGCTCGATGACGTCCGCGGAACCAACTCAAGCGAGTTCCCCTTCATCGATATCGCAAAGGACGGAGACAACTACATGGCTCTCGGTTATGAGCTCTTCACCTGGAACAACGCCGTTCACAACACCCATATCATGGTTCGTGACGACCTCACCTGGTACAAGGGCAACCACAAGGTAATGGGCGGTCTCTTCTACGAGTATCAGCTTGCCGACAACGCTTACATGCGTAACGGTACAGGTTACTACCGCTACAACAGCGTTGACGACTTCATCAACGGCGCAGCTCCCGAGGTTGTTTGTCTTACCTACGGTTACGATGGCGAGACCAACCCTGCAGCACGCGTACGTTTCCACAAGTCAGGTATCTACGCACAGGACGAGTGGACTGTAAGTGACAAGTTCAAGCTCACTTATGGTGTACGTCTCGACGGTCTGTTCTTCGACAATTCAGACCTTATGACCAACAAGGCCATCCTCGATCTCGAGTACAAGGACAACGCCGGCAACATCCGCAAGGTCGACACCGGCAAGTGGCCCGGTGCAAGCATCACAGCTTCTCCCCGTGTAGGTTTCACATGGGACGTTCTCGGTGACAAGTCACTCAAGGTACGTGGTGGTACCGGTCTCTTCAGCGGCCGTCTCCCTCTCGTATTCTTCACCAACATGCCTACCAACGGCGGTATGGTTCAGTATCAGGCACAGATCAACGCAAAGAACGCAGCAGCCAAGGGCTTCACAATGGATGAGTTCGTAGGCGGCCTCGTAACCGATGCAAACGGCCACGCTACCATCAACGCCCTCCTCGACAAGCTTGTCAAGCTCGGCTATCCTCAGACCATCTCTCCTGAAGACGGTACCGTTCCTTCAGCAATCAATGGCGTGGATCCCAAGTTCAAGATGCCTCAGGTTTGGAAGACATCTCTCGCAATCGACTATGCATTCCCTACCTCATTCCCTATGAGCATCACAGCTGAGGGTATCTTCAACAAGACCATCAACGCTGTCTGCATCTCAGACTGGAGCATCCCTTCAGTTGCAGGTTTCGCAAGATACAACGGTGTCGACAACCGTCCCATCTATCCTGACGGATTCCACACCGGCACAAAGGCATTCGTCCTCGAGAACACAAAGAAGGGTTATGGCTGGTCAGCCAACTTCACCTTCAACGCACGTCCTACCGAGAACCTCAGCTTCATGGCCGCTTACACCCACACTGTCAATAAGGAGATCACCGGTATGCCCGGTTCAGCTGCTGAGTCAGCATTCACCTATGTTCCTACTTCAGAGGGTCCCAACAACATCCGTCTCCACAACTCACAGTACGTTACTCCTGACCGTGTAGTTGCATCTGCAACAGCACACGACCGCAGCGGCAACCACTGGAGCCTCATCTATGAGACCTGGCGTGGCGGTTACAACTACTCTTACATGATGTCCAACGACATGAACGCCGACGGTTACAACTACGACGCAATCTTCATCCCTACCGACGCACAGGTTGCTAACAATGAGTTCCGTTTCGTCAGCGAGAGCGACGCAAACCGCTTCATGGACTACGTTCATCACGACAAGTACCTCAGCAAGCATCAGGGTGAATATGCAGAGGGTTACAGCGTTTACTCACCTTGGGTACACCGCATCGACCTCAGCTACAAGCATGACTTCTCTGTAAAGATCGGCAACACCACCAACATCCTCCAGCTCAGCTGCGATATCAAGAACCTTCTCAACCTCTTCAACTCAAGCTGGGGCGTAAGCAAGTACCTCAACCCCGCAATCGGTACCGACGCACGTATCCTCAAGTATGAGGGCGCCGACGCAGAAGGCTATGCTACATTCTCTACTCCCGCTGCCATCAACGGTGCAACAGAGACATTCGTTCCCAACCATGCAATCGGCCAGTGCTGGTACGCTTCAGTTGGTATCAAGTACATGTTCAACTAATAAATCCGATTTTCGATTATGAAAGCAAAATATATAATTGCATCGCTTGTAGCCGTTTGCGCTCTTGCAATCGGATGTACAAAGGACACTCCCACCGTCCTTGACGAGGTTAAGGTTTCCTCTTCATATGTCGGACTCACCAACAATGAGGGAAACAACACCAAGACTATCACAGTAAATGCAAAGGACTCATGGTCAATCAACGAGATGCCTCAGTGGGTTACCATCCAGCCCGCATCAGGCAGCGCAGGTGAGACCAACGTTACCTTCACTGCAGCAAAGGCTCCTGAAACCCGCCAGGCAAGCATCAAGATCGTATGCGCAGGCAAGGAACAGACCATCATCGTAAAGCAGGAGGCTGAAAAGGTTACTCCCAAGACTCTGACCGTATCCGAGGCTCTCAAGGTGATCGAGCAGTATCCTGACGGTTCACCCGTACAGCGCGTAAAGGGTATTGTCTGCAAGATCCAGGAGATCAGCCCTTCATACGGAAACGCAACATATTATCTTTCCGAGGACGGCAAGTTCGAGGATGGCAAGTGGCTCCAGGTTTACCGTGGCCTTTGGATGAACGGCGCTTCATTCACAAAGGGCGACGAGTTCTCTCTTGGTGACGAGCTCACAATCGAAGGCGTGCTCATGAGCTACAAGGGCACTCCCGAGACCAAGGAGAAAGAGGCTTATGTCATCGAGATCAACAAGTCCCTCATCAAGATCGCCAGCATCGATCCCGAGGACGGTGTCATCCCTGCAGAAGGTGGTGATTTCACCGTTACTCTCGAGAGCAAGGGCAACGGCTTCGAGGCAGTTGTTCCCGAGAACGCTCAGGAATGGCTCTCACTCAAGTCCGTATCAGGCAACAAGGTTACCTACTCTGTAAAGGAGAACAACGCAGGTCCCCGCAGCACTTCCATCGTGTTCAAGACCAACGACGGTAACAAGGACTACACAGCCGAGACCACACTTTCACAGCTTGGCAAGCAGGGTACCGAGGACGTTCCCTTCTCAGTAGCTGAGGCTATCGAATACTGCCAGAAGCTTGGCAATGGCAATGTTTCTACTGCAGACTTCTTCGTAAAGGGTATCGTTTCAAAGGTTCTCTACACCTATTCTGCACAGTATGGCACCGCAACATTCTGGATTTCAGACGACGGTGAGTTCCATGGTTCAGAGGATGGCAAGTCAACCACCGAGCCCGGCCACGATTTCGAGGCATACAGCGTTTATTACTTCAACAACACTCCTTGGGCTGACGGTAACGCTCAGATCGCAGTTGGTGCTGAGGTTATGATCTGCGGCAAGCTCACTCTTTACAACGACGTTGCAGAGACCTCTTCAAAGAAGGCATGGCTCCACAGCATCAACGGTGTCAAGGATGACGCTAACGGTGTCGGCACACTTGCAGAGCCCTTCAATGCTGTAGGTGCAATCGCTGCTGCTCAGAATGCTCCTTCAACCTATGTATACGTAAACGGCCTTGTTTCCAAGATTGCCAATAACGGCCAGTTCAGCGCTCAGTATGGCAACGGTACATTCTTCATGTCTACAGACGGTGTTTACCACGAGGACAAGACCCTCGATTTCGAGGCTTACCGTGTTCTCTGGTACGACAACCAGAAGTGGGTTGAGGGTGACCCTCTCATCGAAGAAGGCCAGAATGTCACAGTCTGCGGTGTCCTCACTGTCTACAACGGACAGGCCGAGACCACTCAGAACAAGGGCTATGTTTACTCTGTAAATCCTGCCAACTAAGAGTAACACTCTTACGTCATAAACAAAAGGAGGCGCGGTCAATTCCGCGCCTCCTTTATATTATTTAAAAGGAACTACAGGCCCCAGTCGGAAGCGTTGAATGTGTTCTTGGGAGCGTTGGGAACGTTCACGAAGAACGTGAGACCCGTCAGCTTCTCGACTTCTTCCACTGTGTAGAGGTCCTGCTTGCTTGGCTTGCGTCCCTTGTTTCCCTTGTGGCTGATGATGAAGGCGACGCACTGCAGTTCGCTTGCGGAGCATTGGTCTACCCGCTTTCCGGAGTTACCCTTCTTTGTGCGGAGAAGAACCTTGTAGTAAGCCGTAGGCACCTGGAATGAACCGGCGTTGCCGCTGCCTTTCTTGGCCTTGACGGTGCTTCCGTATTTGTCGGTGAAATCCTGGAAGATGCAGCCTATGACCTGATACAGGGTGTCTGCGCACCAATACGAGTCCACCTTGTCCTCGAGGTTGTTCCATACGCCGCCGCCTGTGTTGAATCCGTCCTGCAGCTGGGCTCCGATGTTGGAATAGTAGAATACCTGCTTGTTGGTAGCGGAGGAGATGGTTCTGTCGCTTGAGCCCAGCAGGTGTCCACGGGTATATCCGTCGAATTTGCCGTTTTGCGTGCACTTGATGTTGGGGTCGTTGCCGTAGGAGTTGCTTCTGCCTGAACTGCCCTTGTAGCACTGGTGCATGGGCGCTGCCACCCATACGGGATGTATCTTGCTCTTTGAGTAGCATGCCGAGAAGTTGCGCACCCTGCGGCTTGTGACATCGGGACGGAATGTGTGCGAATAGTAGTAGTCGCTGTTGTTGTCGTCGATTCCGTTGTGGTCAAGGTCGGTCTGGGCGGGCAGTTCGAACCAGCCGTAGTCGGCTTTTGTGCCGTCGCCGCGGTCATGGTGGTCTTCATCCTCGTCCTGCCCGTCGTCGCCGCGGTCGTGGTGGTCTTCGTCCTCGTCCTGCCCGTCGTCGCCGCGGTCATGATGGTCTTCTTCATCCTGACCGCCGCCACCGTCACCGTCCGATGGCTTCTTTTCCTGCACTACCTTGATGCTTGCCGTTTCGGAAGATTTGCCAGTCTTGCTTGCAATCAGGTTGATCTGGCCCTCGCGTGCAGCATCGGTGGTGTTCTCTGTGACACTGTACTTTATGACGCCTGCGGATGCGTCATAAAGTGCAGAGGACACGCAGCCGGAGAAATTGATACCGAAACTCCATCCGCTTGAATACAAGAGATTTACAGGGATGGTTCCGCTGCCGGCCTTGTATGATGCCTCTACTTTTGCAGGGACGTTGATGACTATTGAGTTCTCTTCCTGCGGCTTGCTGCAGGAGAGGGGAAGGATGCAAAATGCAATTATCAATAATTGTAAATACTTCTTCATGACATGACAAAAGTACGCATTTTGTGAATTAAAAGGAAATATGTACCTTTGAATTCCCTATATACGGGTAATAACACAATAAAGTAAAGATATGAAAGTAAAGCATCTGTTTCTTGCTGCCGTAGCGGCAATTTTCACATTCGCTGCGTGTCAGGAGAAGATTGAGGACCTTGGAGAACCCAACATCGACCTCAGCACTACGACCCTCGATTTCGAGCAGGGTTCAGGCAACCAGACCATCACATTGAACTCAACCAGGGCATGGAAAGCTACTGACGTAGCAGACTGGATCGTTGTCGATCCTGATAAAGGCCCGGCTGCAAAGGAAGACCAGACAGTCACCATCACCGTTCTCGAAAACACCGCTATGAACAGAACGTGTTCAATCAAGTTCACCTGCGGTATCGACAGTGAATATCTCACTGTTAATCAGAAAGGTCCCGGCGGCGGCGTAGAGGAAGGCGACGGCACCAAGGAGAAGCCTTATCTTGCTTCTCAGGCAAATGCTGTTGCATCCGCCCTCGAGTCTGGCGCAGAGGCTGGTCCTTACTACATCAAGGGTTTTGTGAAGAAGTTCGCTTCAAAGCATGAGGACGGTATAACCAACTTCGGTAACGCACTCTTCTACATCACCGACACCGCTGATGGCGAAGGCGATGACTTCTACTGCTATCAGGTATACTATCTTGGTGGCAAGCAGTTCACGTCGCTTGATCAGATCGCGCTTGGCGATGAAGTGATAGTATACGGAAAGATTACCAACTACAACGGCACATATGAAACCGTAGGAAAGGGTGCAGCTTACATCTACTCTCTCAATGGCGAGACAGAGGGCGACGACGTTCAGCCTTCAGATGTTGTGGACGCCACTGTCGAGCAGGTCATCACCGAGATGAACTCGAATGTCATCTACCGCCTTAAGGGTACCGTCAGCCGTTTCAATTCCACGTATTGCAGCTTTGATCTTACCGATGCCACCGGTGCAATCTATGTTTACAGCGTCGATGGAGCTACCAAGGAAGTATACAGCACCAAACTCAAGAATGGAGACAACGTGACAATTGAAGGTAAGTATAGCTTCTATGAAAAGACCTCACAGCATGAGATCATAAATGCCAAGATTACCGAATGGAGCGAAGGCGAAGGTGATGATGGTGGTCAGGGCGGAAACATTGATCCTATTACCGGAGACAATCTTCTTGTCAACGGTGGCTTTGAAACCTGGACAGGTGAAAAGCCCGCTTCTTGGGATTTCGCAAAGGGTAATGCAACTCTTACCAAGAGCAGCGACGCCAAGGAAGGCAGCAATGCCTGTGAGGTATCCGGAAGTGCAGAATCCAACTTGCGCCTTATGAGCAAGGAGTATGTCCTCCTTCCCGGTACATATCAGATACAGTCTTACATCAAGGGAGAGGGCCAGTACCGTGTAGGTTACACTGTTCTTGTCAATGGAGCTCCTGAGAATTCTGACAGCTACATCTATGTTGATGAAAGCCCTGTTCAGGCTACTTCTGATTGGACTTTGCATACTGTTCAATTCACACTTGCCGCACAGACAGCAGTCAGTGTTACAATCATGAACAGCAAGAAGGGAGCAGGAAAGACCATCCTCGTTGATGACGTCAAGCTTGTTACCAATGACGGTGGCCTTGGTGAAGGCGGCGGCGATGACGGTGGTTACACCGGTGAGTTCACCTCTTCACTTGACAAGCCTGCAAGCGCTTCAGCAGCGCTCGCATATGCCCAGACACTTGCCGATGGCGTTCAAGTCGAGGCTTACGTAAAAGGCATAATCTCCAAGATTGATGAACTCAGCACCCAGTATGGCAATGCTACATATTGGATTTCAGACGACGGCACCGCTAACAAGGCATTTGAGATCTATCGTGGCTATTACCTGAATGGTGAAAAGTTTAGCGCGGATGATCAGATCAAGGTTGGTGACGAGGTCGTTGTATTTGGCAAGATCGTCAACTTTAAGGGCAACACTCCTGAGATGACTACCGGCAGCCAGATCATGAGCATCAACGGTCAGGGCGGCAGCGGCGATGACGGCGGCGGCCAGGGCGGTGGCGATGATTGGCAGAATGCTTCTGCAAAGACCGTTGCCGAGTTCCTCGCAGCTGCAGATCCCAATACTTACTACAAGCTCACAGGAACAGTAAGCAATTTCGGCGCAACATACTGCAACTTCGACCTTACAGATGCAACAGGTACAGTATACGTATATAGTGTGAAGAACAAGGATCAGTGGTCAACGAAGATTCACAAGGGTGGTACCGTCACTCTTGCTGGCAAGTACAGCTACTATGAGGCTGGAAATCAGGAGGAAGTGATAGATGCATACATTATCAGTTACGATGCTTCTACCGAGGTCGGCGCCGAGACACTTTCTCATCCTCTCACATCAAGCATCAATTGGACTCTTGGCGCAAATTCATACGATAACACCAGTACAGGTAATAATACTCAGACGGCTGTCGTGAATGGCCAGAATGTCGACAATCTCCTAAAACTCTCGACTTCATCAAAGGCCGGCAGTGCTACCTTGAACATCCCTTCAGGATGCACGAAGATTGGCTTCTACGCCTGCGGTTGGCAGGCTGCAGACCTCACAGTAGGCAGTGAGACCGTGTCATTCAAAAAGAATGCAGGATGTACAGGAAATGCACCTTACACTCTTGAGCTTTCA
The DNA here is from genome assembly GCA_045640445.1 of Candidatus Cryptobacteroides sp. Taxonomy (GTDB): domain Bacteria; phylum Bacteroidota; class Bacteroidia; order Bacteroidales; family UBA932; genus Cryptobacteroides. Next base: position 68,642 of record JAZUFA010000061.1, read on the forward strand.
GACGCAGATTATTATGAGGTTCCCGTTACAAGCGGCAGTGTTACAGTGTCCTGCCCTACACGAGTTCTCATCATAGGCGTTAATTCTGTAGAGTAATAATTCCTACTCGTCGCGTAGTTACCATAAGGGCGGCTTTAAGGCCGCCCTTATTAAAATATCAGCAAGTATGAAAAAATATCTATCCCCTTTGATTGCAGTGTTTGCGATGGCCATTTCCATAATCTCCTGCAGCAAGTTCGACGATTCCGAACTTTGGGCTGCAATCAACAGGAACTCGTCTGAGATCGCAGCTCTCAAGGAACAGTGCGCCCGCCTGAACGGCGATGTCGCAGACCTTCAGCAGCTTGTGTCCGCACTCGCGGCAGGGGATTGCATCACCGACTGCATCGCCCTTACCGACGGTACCGGCTATACTCTCGTCTTCAAGTCCGGCAAGACTATCATGATCAATTGCAGCGCAGCGGGTCAGAACGGCAAGGATGGTACAGACGGAAAAGACGGCCGTACACCGTCGATCGGCGTCGCCCAGGACACCGACGGCAACTGGTACTGGACCCTTGACGGCGAATGGCTGCTCGACGGTTCAGGCAACAAGGTCAGGGCAAACGGAACCGACGGCCAGGACGGCAGCGACGGCGCGGATGCACCCGTGCCCATGTTCAAGATAGAGAACGGCATGTGGCATATCTCCCTTGACGGCGGAGCCAGCTGGACCGAGATTGGCAAGGCAACAGGCGAGGACGGCCAGGATGGCAAAGACGGCAGAGATGGCGAAGGCGGCGATTCCACATTCTTCAGGGATGTGATTGTGGGCGAAGACAGCATTACTTTCGTCCTCGCCGACGGCAGCGCCATCACATTGCCCTTCAATCCTTCGGAGCAAGCCAGCCCCGCGATTACCGGAGAGTGTACGGACGTTGATGACGAGTCCGCTAAGATAACCGGCTGGTGCATGCTTGATGGAACAGAGGGCCTGTCGGTCGTATTCGGCATCGAGTATTCCGCAACCGACCTCACGACGGCCGCTTCGCAGTTCATTGCGAAAGAAAAGGACGCCGAGGGCAAGTTCATATGCCTGATTTCCGGACTTAAGGCGGAAACCAAGTATTATTACCGGGCTTTCGCATACTTCAATGGCGCTTATTACTATGGCGACGTGGCTACTTTCACCACCGCCAAGTCCGACGGCGGTGACAATCCTCCTACTCCCGGTGAGATCGTGGACGCCACAGTTGCCGAGTTCATTGCAGCTCCCGTCGACCCTGTTCAGAACTACCGTCTCAAGGGAAAGGTCAAGGGCCCCATCAATACCAAGTATGGCAACTTCGACATTGTGGACGAGACCGGCAGCGTGTATGTGTACGGCACCGACAATTTCGACAAATATGCCTCTGAATTCGTTGAGGGCGGCATTGTGACCTTTGTCGGCAAGCGTGGTGAGTACAATGGCAAGGTAGAGGTCCTGGAGGGCTGGATAGAGTATTACGAAGCACCCCAGGGCGGCGATGACGGTGGCGATGACGGCGGTGAGACCGGCGCTGTGAGCTGGTCGCTTGGCCAGAACGCTTCCGACGTCGAAGTTATCGCAAATGGAGCCGGATACAAGGGCCTCAAACTTGGAACGAGCAAGAATCCCGGAGAAGCAAAACTTATCATTCCGGAAGGCGCAAAGTCGGTGAAATTCTGCTGCGTAGGCTGGAACGGCAAGCCCAGTAAGGTGGAAATTGTAGATGGTGCCGGCAACGTTATCAGTACCATCGAGCCCGCATCCAATGCAGGTGCAAAGGAAAATCCTCCTTTTACCATGACGGTTTCCGACTCGGACTACTATACGGTCAGTCCCGGCGGACAGACCACTCTCATAGTGCGTACGACCAATTCGGGTCAGAGAGCCATACTGTTTGATTTCTCTGCCATATAATCACCATAGAGGGCGGCCCGGGGGTCGCCCTTTTCATTTGTCAATATTCTTGACTATATTTGTAAGTTATACAAAGTGCGCCCTGATTGTGAGGAATAAAATAATATATTTTATAGCATTGCTTTTTGTTGTTGTTGCATGCGGTGAGAAGACACCGTCCGTGGAGCTCGTGAACCTTGGGATAAGGAACACTGAGGTGACTTCAGCGGCGGGCAGTCAGTTCGTTTCCGTGGAGGCTGTCGGCGACTGGACTCTGCAGATCGAGGGAAACCCCGGCTGGGCCAGCATCTCACGCAGTTCCGGCAACGGCAATGCGGCCAACGTGGTTCTCAAGTATGATGAGAACACTTCTTCCGAAGACCGCACTCTCACCCTCGTCCTCAGCGGCCAGGGCTGCACTGACCTCAGGGCCGGTTTCAAGCAGCTTGGCAAAGTCAAGCAGATGACGGGCCTGAATCCCGACAAGGTGGCCGGCTGGCTCGAGCTCCCTGCAACGGTGGAGGACGATAACAGATACTTCTTCACACATAGCATGGAGGTCGGCCGTTACCAGGGCAGGAATTATTCCTTCTACCTTGACGCGGAGGCGAAGATATCAGTCTGGGTGGCATATCCTCTTAACAAGAGCCTTATTGGCAGCGGCTCCCGCACAAACGAATGGGGCCTCGACCCCAAGGTTCCCCGTAACTACCAGTCAGTGATCTACAGCGCATACAAGGGCGGATACGAGCGTGGCCATCAGCTGCCCTCAGCCGACCGCTACGCTGCAAATGAATCCACCTTCTATGGCACCAACATGACGCCCCAGAAGGGTGAGCTCAACGAGAATGCCTGGGCGTCTCTCGAGGGTATGGTCCGCAACTGGTCATATCAGTTCGACACCCTGTACGTGGTGACCGGCGCCGATATCAACGGCAGCAGGGATTATGCGACCGACAATGACGGCAAGAAGATCACCGTACCTGTAGGCTACTTCAAGGCCCTGCTCGGTTACAAGAAGAGCGGAACCGTCGGCATCACAGGCACCACGGGCGGTTATACGGCAATAGGCTTCTATTTCAAGCATCAATATTACAGCGACGCCCAGATCATGGGCCAGGCCATGACGATTGACGCCCTCGAGCAGAAGACGGGCTTCGACTTCTTCGTGAACCTGCCCTCGAAGATAGGCGACAAACTCTCAGACAAGGTTGAATCCACAAAGGACTCCTGGTGGTACTAGGAGCCCGAAACAATATCACTGAATGAAACGCATTATTTACATCATTGCCTTTGCGGCTGTCATGCTCTCCTTCTCGAACCCTTCGATGGCTCAGCAGAAGAAGAAAAGCTATGTGATAGGTTTCTACAATCTCGAGAACCTGTTCGACATCTACAACGACCCCGCAAAGAACGACGAGGAGTTCCTCCCCGAAGGTAAGAACAAGTGGACCCAGGCAAAGTACGAGAAGAAGGTGCACAACATGGCACAGGTCATCCGCGCCATGCGCGATGACAACGGCCAGTATCACACCATCCTCGGAATCTCCGAGATCGAGAACCGCCTCGTGATCGAGGATCTCGTGAGCGACCCTCAGATTGCCGATGCCAACTATCAGATCGTTCATTATGACGGCCCCGACCGCCGCGGCGTCGACGTGGCCCTCCTCTACGATCCCACAAAGTTCAAGTATCTCGATTCAGAGAGCATTCCCTTCACTTTCGAGGGCAGCAAGATACAGTTCTCGCTCGACCAGGCCGGTCAGGATGCCTTCCGTACCCGTGACGTCCTCATGGTGCACGGCACCATCGATGGTGAGCACTTCGCATTCTATGTGACCCACCTTCCTTCCCGTCTGGGCAGCAAGGGCGGCGACCTCCGCAGCCGCGGCGCCGAAATTATCTACAACCACGCCCGCCAGATGGAGCGCAAGTATCCGGGCATCAAGATCGCTGTGATGGGAGATATGAACGACAACCCCACCGACGAGAGCCAGGTCAAGTATCTCCACGGACGTGACCTTCCCGAGCTGAAACTCCGTGAGGATTTCTTCAACCCGTTCCTCGCAATGCTCCGCGACGGTTACGGCTCTCTGGCATATCAGGGAGAATGGAACATCTATGACATCATCCAGGTGAACTACAACATGGCCATCGCTCCCCACGGAGGCCTCAAGATCCAGCCGGTAGTCAAGAACAAGTACTACGGCAGAATCTTCAGCAAGCCCTTCATGGTCCAGCAGACCGGCCAGTACAAGGGCCAGCCCTTCCGCACCTTCAGCAACGGCGCCTTCATCGGCGGCTATTCTGACCACTTTCCGACCTATATCGTAATTTCCAAATAATGAAAAAAGCTATACTCACACTCTCATTGCTGCTGCTCGCAGTGGCAGCGATGGCCCAGGGCCTCACAGGTGGCATCACCGCCACCGTGGTGAACCGTTCCGGCCGTCTCCCCATCGAGGGCGCCAAGGTCGTCCTCTCCCAGGATGGAGAGATCATCGAGAACTTCACCACCGGAGCTGACGGCAAGTTCAATTTCACCGGTCTTGACAACGGCAGCTACTCACTCGAAGTGGAGGCCGAAGATTTTGTCGGCACACAGATCTACGTGCTTGTAGAGAAGGGTTTCGTACGTGACCTCGTATTCGTCACCCTCTCACCTGCAAGCACCATCAAGGAGGACATTGACGATTCCAACTTCGCCGAGTTCGACCTTGCCGACACCGGCTATTCCGATTCTCCCACCATCCTCTTCGGTTCCAACGACGTGTATAACAGCGTTGCAGGTTACGGCTTCAGCGCTATCCGCTTCAAGAACCGCGGCTACAACTCCGAGACCGAGGACGTCTACCTCGCGGGCGTGAGGATGAACGACGCCATCACCGGCTATTCACCCTTCTCTCTCTGGAGCGGCCTCAACGAGGCTATGCGTTCGAAGGAGACCACGATGGGCCTTGAGACTTCGGAGTTCGGTGTGGGCGGATTCAACGGAATGACCAACATCAACGCAATACCTTCGAGCGTACGTCCCGGCTGGCGTTTCAGCGTGCTCAGCAATTCTGCCCTGTACCGCCTCCGCCTCATGGCCAACTACGCTTCAGGTCAGCTCGATAACGGTTGGAGCTATGCCTTCAACGTCAGCGCCCGCGTCGGCGGCAACGACTGGGTGGAAGGTGTATACTACAAGTCGCTCGCGTTCTACGGCGGTGTCGAGAAGAAGTTCGGCGACGCTCACAGGCTGGCTCTCATAGCATTCGCCACACCCGGCGAGAGGGGAGCGCAGAACGCCAGCACCCAGGAGGTCTACAACCTGATGGGCGACAACATGTATAACAGCAACTGGGGTTACCAGAGCGGCAAGGTGCGCAACTCACGTGTCCGCTGGACCTTCGAGCCTATCGTGGCGCTCAAGTATGACTTCACTCCTTCAGATGAGTTCGCAGCCTCTGCCACAGTGCTCTACCGCACCGGTAAGAACGGCTACACCGCACTTGACTGGTACGATGCAATGGACCCCCGTCCCGACTACTACCGCAACCTCCCTTCATACTCATACTTCGAGGATGAGGACTACAACCGTTCAAACGACGAGAAGGCTGCATGGGCTACCGAGATGTGGAACCCCGTATATGCAAAGACATATGCCAATTACCAGCATCTCAACTGGGACCGCCTTTACAATGTGAACTACAACAACAAGGACGGCCGCAGCAAGTATGCTCTCGAGGAGCGTCATGTCGACCAGAACGACGTCAACTTCGCAGGTTCCATCAAGTGGCGCCCCACCGACTTCCTGAAGGTCAACGGCGGTGTCAGCCTCAAGTGGAACCGCACCGAGAACTACAAGATGATCAACGACCTGCTTGGCGGTATGTACTATGTGAACGTCGACCAGTTCGCAGAGCGTGACTTCGCAGCCAACGAGGCGCTCATCCAGAACGACCTCGACTACTTCCTCAAGAACGGCACCGCACAGAAGATCGAGAAAGGCGGCAAGTACGGCTACGATTACCTTGCTCAGATCCGCAAGGCAAAGCTCTGGGCAAACGCCGAATTCAGCAAGGACGGCTTCAGCGCCACACTTGCAGGATCGGTAGGTTACGAGTCCTTCTGGCGTGAGGGACTTGTGCGCAAGGGCCTCTTCGCCGGTCTCGACGACAACGGCAACGAGATAGTCTACAACGGCATCAAGCTTACCAATTATGACCAGCACGGCAATGTGATCACCTCGAAGGGCAAGTCAGAGGTCAGCCAGTTCCTTACCTATTCAGGAAAGCTCGGCCTTGCATACAACCTTACCGGAGGTCACCGCTTCAGCGCTAACGTGGGTTACTTCAACGATGCTCCGACCTTCAACCAGGCGTTCATCTCAGCACGTACCCGCAACTCCATCATCGACGGACTCACCACCATCAAGACTCTCTCCGGTGATGTGAACTACCAGTTCAGCACCAACGGATACAGCGGCCGTATCACAGCCTACTACACAAAGATGATGGACCAGACCGATGTGATGAGCTTCTACGACGACTCACAGCAGTCATTCACCAACTTCGCAATGACCGGCATCGACCAGCGCCATATGGGTATCGAACTCGGTGTCAAGCTTCCTCTCTTTGTCGAGGGCCTCTCCACTTCTGCAGTACTCAGCTGGGGTGAATTCATCTACACAAGCACTCCTCACATGGTACAGACCGTCGACAACAGCGCGGAGATCATCCGCGACGAGGACGTGAAGTACTGGAAGAGCCATCCTACTTTCAAGAAGGTTACCGTGGGCGGCGTCGAGGTCTATGACCAGGATGCCAACGGATACATCCCGGGCAAGGAGAACAAGCACTATGTTCCTTCAACCCCTCAGCTTGCTGCTGAACTCGCTCTCAACTACCGTCACAACTACTGGTTCCTCGAGCTCAACGGACAGTACTTCGCACACGCTTACCTTGACATGAACCCTCTCTACCGCACATCCTTCGCATGCAGCGGCGGCGACGGCATCGAGACTCCTCAGGAGGTTGAGGCTATGGCAGCTCAGGAGCAGTTCAACCCTGCATTCCTGCTCAACGCAAGCATAGGCAAGAGCTGGTACATCAACCGCAAGTACAACTTCGGCTTCTCTCTCGAAGTCAAGAACATTCTCAACAACAAGGACGTCCGCACAGGCGGCTACGAGCAGACCCGTCTCATCAAGAGCGCCGGCAAGGACCGCTACTATGCATTCGATCCCAAGTACTTCTACATGCAGGGTGCTAACTATATGTTGAACCTTTATTTCAGATTCTAAGCGTATGAAAAAGTATATAGTAATTGCAGCAATGCTGCTCGCAGCTGTTTCCTGCCAGTCTCTGAAGGAGGAATTCCAGCCCGTCGTGACCTTCGGATACGACAATCCGGAGCCTTACAAGTACTATACTGACGCTGATTTCAGCAAGATCATCACCATACAGGAGCTTGCAAGCCAGTACACTCCCGGCAAGCCTTTCGAGATGCCCAAGGACAAGGACATTCTCAAGGGTGCCGTCATCAAGGGTGTTGTGACCACCACCGACCAGCCCGGCAACTTCTACAAGAGTTTCTATATCCAGGACGAGACCGGCGGAATGGAGATCAAGATCGGCAAGAACGGCCTTTACAACGACTATCTTCCCGGACAGACCATCTACGTGAAGCTTGACGGCCTCACCCTCGGAATGTACGGATACAAGACCGGCAACTACGGCGGTATGGGTATGGTCCAGGTCGGCTTCTCAGACCCTTCCGGAGAGTATGAGACTTCTTATATGGAGATCGCGTTCCTCATCGACCGCCACATCCTCCGCGGCGACCCTAACGACCTTCATCCCGTTCAGCCCAGGGTGCTTGCAGAGAAGGACCTTCCCAATCCCAAGACCCAGCATCAGGCACAGAACGAGAACGTCGGCCGCCTCGTGACCCTCCGCGGGCTCACTTATGCAAAGGAGATATTCTGCCTTCTTTATCTCGACTCCAACAAGGACAAGAAGTCATACACCAACCGTGTGTTCCTTTCAGACACCAACGGAGTTGTTGACGGCGACCTTACCCATGGTGTGAACACCTGGGCAATGAGCAAGGACAAGATGAAGAAATACCTCTTCGCCGGCCTTTGGGACACCTGCAAGATCGGTAGCGGCAGCGACTATGTGAAGAACCCCGACAAGACCGACAAGACTCTCGGCGACATGAAGGGCGACGGCACCTATCCCGGTGTCGAGAAGGCTGCGTACAGCGTCAGCCAGTACTTCAAAATGGGAAACACAGAGATCCAGATCCGCACCAGCGGCTACGGCAAGTTCTGTGACAAGGAGATCCCCGCAGAGGTTCTCAGCGGTGAGAAGACAATAGACGTAACAGGTGTCCTTTCCGTTTACCAGGGAAGCCTCCAGTTCACCGTCAACAACATCTCCGACTTTGTAGTGGACGGAAAACCTCTTGAATAATGAAAAAGACACTTACAATCATGGCTATGGCATTCGCTTGCTGCGCTTGCGCCAACCACCAGAACCCGTTCATGACGGAATGGGACACCCCTTACGGCATCCCGCCGTTCGATCAGATTACAAATGCCGACTATCTTCCTGCAGTCAAGGCCGGTATCGAGCAGCAGACCGCAGAGATCCAGGCCATAATCGACAACCCTGAGGCTCCCACCTTCGAGAACACCATAGTTGCCTTTGACCGTTCAGGATCCATACTCGAGAAGGTCGGCAACGTCCTCTTCAACGTCAGTGAGTCAGATGCCTCCGACGAACTCAACAAGATCGTCGAGGAGGCTACGCCCCTCATCTCAGAGCACAGCGACAACATCTTCATGAACCCCGCGTTCTTCGAGCGTGTGAAGGCTGTTTATGAGGCAGACCAGAGCGGACTGAACCGCGAGCAGCAGATGCTCCTCAAGGATATGTACGAGTCGTTCATCAACAACGGTATCGGCCTTGACGAAGCTTCGCAGAAGCGTCTCAAGGAGATAAACAGCGAGTTGTCCTCACTCGTGCTCGTATTCGGCAACAACCTGCTTGACGAGAGCAATGCATTCAAGGCCGAATTCGGCTTCTCAGTTGCCAACTACTATGACCAGATGGCATCCATCGAGGACCGCGATCTCCGCGAGAAGGTCTTCAAGGGCTACTCCATGCGTGGTAACAACGACAATGAGAAGGACAACAAGGCCAACGTTCTCCGCATAATGGAGCTCCGTATCGAGAAGGCAAAGCTCCTCGGTTATGCCAACCCTGCGGAATGGATACTCCATGACAAGATGGCCGGCAATCCCGGGACAGTCGACGTATTCCTCGCAGGCATCATGGATGCAGCAATGGCACGCGCCAAGGAGGAGATCGCCGATATGCAGAAGGTTATGGACGAGGACATCGCAGCCGGTATCCTCCCCGCAGGCAGCACCATCCAGCCCTGGGACTACATGTACTATGCAGAGCGCGTCCGCAAGGCACGCTACGCCCTTGACGAGTCCGAGGTCATGAATTACTTCAAGATGGAGAACGTGCGCGCAGGCGTGTTCGGCAACGCATCACGCCTTTACGGCATCCAGTTCGAGCCCATCGCCGACGCCAAGCTCTACAACCCCGAGTGCGAGGCCTTCAAGGTAACTGACGAGGACGGTTCTCTCATCGGTGTCATCATCACCGACTACTATCCCCGCGACAGCAAGAGGGCAGGTGCATGGATGACCAACTTCGTTAACCAGTACAAGGATGAGAACGGCAACAACATCCGTCCCGTCATCGTCAATGTGGGCAACTTCAACAAGCCCACTGCCGACAAGCCCGCGCTTCTCAACATCGACCAGGTCGAGACCATGTTCCACGAGTTCGGCCATGCACTCCACGGCCTTCTCACCCAGTGCTCATACAAGTCGACCAGCGGTACGAGCGTAAAGCGCGACTTCGTCGAGCTTCCCAGCCAGATCAACGAGAACTGGGCGTTCGAGCCCGAGGTCCTCGCAACATATGCATTCCACTATGAGACCGGTGAGGTCATCCCCGAGGAACTTGTTGCAAAGGTTCAGGCCGCTGCAAACTTCAACCAGGGCTTCACAACAGGCGAGCTTTGTGCAGCCTCTATTCTTGATATGAAGTGGCACGAGCTTGACTCCGTAGAGGGCGTTGACGTCAATGCCTTCGAGCAGAAGGTCTGTGATGAGATGGGTCTTGCAGGCGAGATCATACCCCGCTACCGCAGCACCTACTTCAACCACATCTTCGGATCAAGCGGCTACAGCGCAGGCTACTACAGCTATCTCTGGGCCGAGGTTCTCGACAAGGACGCATTCGAACTCTTCAAGCAGAAGGGTATCTTCGACAAGGAAACCGCTATGAGCTTCCGTCACAACGTCCTCGAGATGGGTGGCAGCGAGGAGCCCATGGTTCTTTACAAGCGCTTCCGCGGTGCCGATCCCGACTCCGGCGCACTCCTCCGTGCACGTGGGTTGAAGTAAGATTCCTACGCATACAAAAAAGAAGCACCTGCCATCGCAGGTGCTTCTTTTATTATTAAGTGTAAGGAATTACTTGAGGAGCTGAGCGCGAGCTGCAGAAATCTCGTCCTTAACCTGGAGAAGCTGGCCCTTGAGTTCTTCAACTGAGATGGCGTTGATAACGTAGAGGGGCTTGAGGATCTCGTTCAGGCTCTCCATTTCGGGAGAAGCGTTGACTGTCTTGGTAAGACCGTCGTGCAGACATACGAAGTTGTAGGTGATGTCGGCTGCTGTCTCGTCGGTGAAAGCGGGAAGGAACTTGTCGATGTTCTGGCTGAGGATGTAAACCTGCTCGACTGTGAGAGCTGCGATGCCCTCCCAGAAGAAGTTGATGCGGCCCTCGTTGTACTCGTCGTCAACGAACTGTGCGAATGCCTCACGGTTGGTCTCGATGTCCATGGGAGGAAGAGTGAAGAAGCACTCGAGAGCGGGATCGTTGATATCCTTGAGAAGTGCGAAAATTGCCTCGTTGAATACGTTGGTGGGCATTTCATAGAGCTCGGCAATGATCTTGTCGGATGTGAGCATGCCGACTGCGCGGTATTTCTGGCTGAGGGTCACGAGGTCGTTAGCAGCCTCGGGAGCGATGAGATAGTCGGGCTTTACCTTCTTCTCCTTGTCGGTGAGAACGAGCTTGCCGTCCTTCTGGGTCTTGAGGAATGCTACGGGCTTGATCTTCTTTGCTGACTCAACGAGATTTGCAAGGTCAACGTTGATTTCGTCGGCAAGGATCTTCTCCTGAGTTGCCTCTGAATAGTCTACAGGTTCTGCTTCCTGCTGAGCCTGCTGCTTCTTGTTATTCTTGCATGATGCTGCAGAGAGAATAACTGCAATTGCCAAAACGGCATAGAGAACTTTTTTCATATTGATTTTTGAATTACAATTATCTGATAATGTACAATCGCACAAAAATACTATAAATTTTCTTTCCTCACAAATCGGCCGGGGATATTGTATAAAAGACCTGACGCCAGCAGTATGCACATGAGCAGCAGTATGCAGAGGTTATAGGTGTATGTGGGTATCTTCTTGTCTCCCAGATACTTGTATCCGCTGTAGAAAGGTGCGCGCCCGTTGGTGCTCATGGGCTTGAGGTATATCTGGCCGACCTTGGGCACGATCGTGTCGTCAATTACATCATAGAACGAATCGGCTGTCCTGTTGACCAGGAGGTTCTCAAGCTGCAGGTTGTAGTTGCCCCGCTTGAGTGCGGTGAGCTTGTCCTTGCCGTACTCCCGTGAGTACTTCGTGTAGATGTTGTCTATCTCCAGCGCGAGCTTGTTGCCCCTTACGGAGAGCGCCTTTGCCGTCTTGTTCAGGTATGTCTCCACGGAGAAGTAGCTCCAATCGCCGTCGTAAGGCTCGACGTTCACAAGCTTGCTCAACTGCTCTATGCCTTTCTTGAGAACCTGCGCATCCATGGGATCCGGAGCCTCCCCGTATTTTTCGGCATCCTGTATGGTCTCGAGGCGGGACTCGAGCTCATAGATATACTTCTTTTCGTAGAACTGGCAGGTGAACTTCTCGCATTCCTTGTCGAAGGCCATGCTTTCGTAGTCGTTCATCGAGAAGGTCGCCACCGCCAGGGCCTCATATGCCCAGCGGGACGGTATTACGTCGCCGATCACGGGAACGTTGCCTGTCTTGCTGTTGGAATTGAGGTCGTCGAAATGCACGACCAGACCGCAGAGCAGGATCTGGGGGATCAGCAGTACGGGAATGGTTATGTAGATGGATACCACAGAGTTGAGGCATTGCGACAGCAGCAGTCCTATGAGCGAGCTGAGGAACGCCGACACGAACAGCAGCAGCCACCATGTCCAGAACATGCCGCTTATGCCGATGAGCAGGTTACCCACGATGATGAACAGGAAGGTCTGCACGAGGCAGACGGCGGCCATGTAGATCATCTTCGACCATATGTAGCTCTTGTACGACAGGTGCAGGAACTTCTCGCGCTTGAGAAGGGCCCTGTCCTTGATGATTTCTTCGGCGCTGCCGGACATGCCGAGGAATATCGACACTATGATGGCCATGAACAGGTATGACGGCAGGTTCTTGTTGTCCATCATGCTGTAGTCCCTGCCGGCAGGGACGTATCTGGTCAGCAGCGAGCATATGAATGCGAGCACAGGGGCCTCCAGCAGCGTGACGAGTATGTACTGCATGTCGGATATCTTGGCCCTGATGTTCCTGCGCAGGAAGATGAAGACCTGCTTCAGCACGCCCGGCCTCTTCTGCTCGGTTTCGGGCACTGCCGATGCCTCCACGTCGGGCATCTCGCCGCGGCCCTCTAGGTAAAGTTCATGCCAGCCCTGCGGGGTGACCTTTCTGGTTTCGGTGCGGTTACCCTTGCTGTCGAGGCAGGTGTCGTCGATGATGTTGAGGATGGACTCAGGGTTCACGTTGCCGCAGTACGGGCAGGTGGAAGTCTCGGCGTCGGCGTAGTTCGCCGCCTTCTTGAAGTATGATACGGCTTCGATGGGGTTGCCGTCGAAGATGGGGTAGCCTCCCTTGTCGAGCAGCCACAGGCGGTCGAACAGCTTGTAGACGTCGGATGAGGGCTGGTGGATGTTGACCACGATAAGGCGTCCCTTCTCCGTCTGGCCCTTCAGCAGGTTCACGACCTTTTCAGTATCGGTCGATGACAGTCCGGAGGTGGGCTCGTCGAGGAAGAGGATGGCCGGCTCGCGTATGAGCTCCAGGGCGATGTTCAGCCTCTTGCGCTGGCCTCCTGATATGAACTTGTTGATGGCGGAGCCGACCTTGAGGTCGCGGGCGGCGTCGAGGCCCAGCTGGCCGAGAACCGCCATGACCTTTCTGTCGATCTCCTCGTCCGGCATGCCCTCGAAGCAGAGCTTTGCCGTGAACCAGAGGTTCTCGTATACGGTCAGTTCCTCGATGAGGAGGTCGTCCTGGGGCACATAGCCTATCAGTTCCTTTGCACCCGGCTCGTCGATGGAGTGGCCGTTTATGGTTATGGTGCCGCTCTGGGGCTTGACGCTGCCGTTCAGGAGGCTGGGGAGCGTGGACTTGCCCACGCCGCTGCCGCCCATGATGGCAACAAGCTGCCCGCTTTCGAGGGTGAAGCTGAGGTTGTGGATTCCGTTGTCGGAATTCGGGAACCTGAACTCCACGCCGCGGCCGCAGAGCTGCACTTTTCTGCCGTTGTCATCATCAGTCCCGTAATGGGACATGATGGTGGAATAATAGAATGGCGACGAGTTCTTGCACTTGAGCACTCCGCTCTGCTGCCATACCTGGAAGATTCCGTTGAAGACGGGCACATCGTTCATGAGGACGATGTCGTCGCCGTCATACGAGAACACCAGGGTGTTGTTGGCGTGGTTGTAGAGCGTCTTCACCAGACCGTTGCCGAAAGGAACTATACGTATGTCCTTGTCCTCGTTTCCGAGCACGAAGTTCACATACGAGCCGTACAGTTCGTCGCTTACGTCGAAGTTCCTTGCAACCGCCCGGAAGACGTCATCCTCCGGGTTCAGGGTCCCTGCGCCGATCTTGGTGAACTCCATGAGGCGGAGGAGCACGGCCAACTGTTCGTCAACGCTTACGCGCTGCCTGAGGCCTGCGCAGATTCCCGAGATGATGGAATCGGTGTCGAGCTCAGGGCAGTCGTCATAGAAGCCTCGAAGGTCGGAATACAGGTTGATGTATGAGGTTACGTTCCTGATTCCGTAATAACGCTTCAGGTAGGCATTGACGAGGTCGAGTGATTTGCCGGCGTCAACCTTGTTCTTCGCGCCAACAAGCGCGAAGAGGTTGAGCAGACTGGTAAGAACTATGTCGTTCATTAATATTAGATGAGAGGTTCGGCTGTCATTGCCTCAGGCTGGGGGATTCCCATAAGCTTGAGGATTGTAGGAGCGACGTTGCAGAGCGCACCGTCCTTTACGGTCTTGACCTCGTCGCCTGCGTTCACGACTATGAACTGGACAGGGTTGAGTGAGTGTGCTGTGTTGGGAGTGCCGTCCTCGTTGACTGCATAGTCGGCGTTGCCGTGGTCTGCGGTGATGAGGACTACGTATCCGTGCTCGATGGCTGCTGTCACTACGGATTCGACGCATCCGTCCACTGTGGCAACTGCGTTGCGGATGGCTGAGTATACTCCTGTGTGGCCGATCATGTCGCCGTTGGCGTAGTTGAGGATGATCATGTCCTCCTTCTCGGAACGTATTGCGTCGAGAAGCTTCGAGGTAACCTCGAGGGCGCTCATCTCGGGCTGCAGGTCATATGTGGGCACCTTGGGTGAGTTGACAAGGATGCGGTCCTCGTTCTCGAAAGGCTGCTCGCCGCCGCCGTTGAAGAAGAAGGTCACATGCGCGTACTTCTCTGTCTCGGCGATTCTGAGCTGGCGCTTGCCGGCCTTGCTGACGGTCTCGCCGAGGGTGTCGGTGACCTCCTCCTTGTCGAAGAGGATGTGGAGACCCTTGAAGCTTGCGTCATAGGGAGTGAGGCAGCAGTAGTAGAGGGGCATGGTATGCATACCTTCCTCGGGCATTTCGTTCTGGGTGAGGACGTTGGTGAGCTCACGCGCGCGGTCGTTGCGGAAGTTGAAGAAGATGATGGCGTCGCCTTCCTCCACCTTTGCCACGGGCTGGCCGTTCTCGGTGATGACAACGGGCTTGATGAATTCGTCGGTGACTTCCTCAGCATAGCTTGCCTTGATGGCCTCGAGTGCTGACTCGAACTTTGCACCCTTGCCGTCCACGAGCATGTCGTATGCCTCCTTGATGCGGTTCCAGCGCTTGTCGCGGTCCATTGCGTAGAAGCGTCCGCAGACTGTTGCGACCTTTCCTGTGGTCTCCTTCATCTTCTGCTCGAGCTCCTCTACGAAGCCGTAGCCGCTGCGGGGGTCGGTGTCACGGCCGTCCATGAAGCAGTGCACGAACACGTTCTCGAGACCCATCTTCTTAGCCTCTGCGAGGAACTCGTAGAGATGGTTGAGTGAAGAGTGAACGCCGCCATGTGAGCAGAGGCCGAAGAAATGGAGCTTCTTGCCGGTGTTCTTCACATACTCGTATGCTGCAGCGATCTCCTTGTTCTGCATGAGCTTGTGGTCGCGGCAGGCCATGTTGATCTTCACGAGGTCCTGATATACCACGCGGCCTGCGCCGAGGTTCATGTGGCCCACCTCTGAGTTTCCCATCTGGCCGTCGGGGAGACCTACGTACTCGCCGCATGCCTGGAGGTGTCCGAAAGGATATTTAGCGCGGAGGCTCTCGATGAAGGGAGCTCCCTGGGTGTAAATTACGTTTGAATTGTCCTGGCGGCCTTCTCCCCAGCCGTCAAGAATCATAAGCAGTACTTTTCTTTCCATTATTATCTCTCTGATTTATTCTATTTAGCAATGAGTTGTCATGAGCTTGACCTTTCCGCAGGGCTCCACTTCGAGGTCCTCCTTCATCAGCAGGCCCGCCTGGCCGGCCACGAGGGTGGTTCCGCCAATCCTGCAGCTGCCTTCGAGGCACATCACGATGAGGAAGTCGGAATCGACCTTCTGGCTGAAAGGCTTGTCAAGCTCCAGCACTGAAGTGGTGAAGAAGGGGCAGCTGACAACCTCGACGTTGGTGTTGGGCTTTGCTACGTAGTGCGTGCGGTAGTCCTCGTATACGGTGTAGTCGATGGCGTCCTTGGCTTCCTGGGTGTGCAGCTGGCGGGGCTTTCCGTCGAGGCCCATGCGGCCGTAGTCGTAGATGCGGTAGGTTATGTCTGACGTCTGCTGGATTTCAGCTATGTAGCAGCCTCCTCCGATGGCGTGGATGCGTCCTGCAGGCAGGAAGAACACGTCGCCGGGCTTGACGTCGTAGTTTGCGAGTACGGAAACTATCTGGTCGGACTCCACGAGCCGGACGTACTTTTCGGGGTCGATCTGCTCCTTGAGGCCGCTCAGGAGGTGTGCGCCCTCGGATGCGCCGATGACGTACCACATCTCCGTCTTGCCCTTGCAGCCGTGGCGCAGGGCGGCCAGTTCGTCATTGGGGTGCACCTGTATGCTGAGGTCCTTGTGGGCGTCGATGAACTTGATGAGGAGGGGGAACTGCCCGGGCCATATGTCGGTGATCTTCTTGCCCGCATCGGGGCCTTCCGCAACGACTGACTCGTTTCCGGGAACGCCTGAGAGCACCCAGCTCTCCGTTCCCCAGACCATAGTCTTGAGTATGGGGTTGAATTTGTACATGTCTGGTTTATTGTTGTTCGATAAGTTCGTAATCGAGGAGGCGCTGGTCGAGGTTGGCCTCCTTCACCTTGATGCGCACCCTGTCGCCGAGGCGGTAGACCTTGCGGGTCCTGCGGCCGACGAGGCGGTAGCGCTCTTCGTCGAAGTCGAAGAAGTCCGACTTGATCTCCCTGAGGGGAACCATGCCTTCGATGTGGGTCTCGTCTATCTCCACATACATGCCCCATTCGGTGATGCCGGAGATGGCTCCGTCGAACTCCATGCCTATCTTGTCCTGCATGAACTCGACGAGCTTGTATTTTACGCTGGTGCGCTCGGCATCGGCTGCAACTAACTCGCGGTCGGATGCGTGCTTGCACTCCTGCTCGTACTTGTCCTGCTTCTGGGTGGGGGCGCCTCCGAGATACATTGCGAGGAGCCTGTGGACCATGAGGTCGGGGTAGCGGCGGATAGGTGAGGTGAAATGTGTGTAGAACTTGAAAGCGAGGCCGTAGTGGCCTATGTTCTCGGTGCTGTACACCGCCTTTGCCATGGCGCGGAGGGCAAGGTTCTCGAAGGCGGCGAATTCGGGTTTGCCCTTGGCCTGCTCGAGCAGGTGGGCGATTTCGCCGGTGGCGTCCTTTGCGTTGAGCTTGGCGGCGTCCATCTTGTAGCCGAAGCCTTTGGCAAAGGTCCTGAGGCCCTGGAGCTTGAGGTCGTTGGGCTCGCCGTGGATACGGTAGACGAAAGTTTTGGCGTTCTTCTGGGGAACTCCGTTCATCTGGCCGCCCGTGGCTATGAATTCGGCCACCGTGCGGTTGGCCAGGAGCATGAACTCCTCGATGAGGAAGTTGGCCTCCTTGCTGATTTTCTGGTATACGCGGAGCGGCTTGCCTGTTTCGTCGCATTCTACCTTCATCTCGGGACGCTCGAAACTGATTGCACCCGCCTTTTCGCGTTTTGCCTTAAGTATATGTGCCAGCGCATCCAGCTTCAGGATTGCGTCCTGAAGTTCGTTCTCGGATTTCTGAGATTCAATTATGATTTGGGCTTCTTCATACGCCATCCTGGCGTTTGAGCAGATTATGGTGCGGCCGATCCAGCGGCTCTTGATGTCGCCCTTTGGGGTCATTTCGAAGACTGCGGAGAATGTGAGCTTGTCCTCGTCCTGCCTGAGCGAGCAGAGCTTGTTGCAGAGCTTTTCGGGGAGCATGGGCACGGTCCTGTCGACCAGGTACACTGAAGTGCCGCGCTCCTGCGCCTCCTTGTCGACGGCGCTGCCGGGCTTGACGTACCACGATACGTCGGCGATGTGGACGCCGACCTCGTAGTTGCCGTTTGTCAGCTGCTTGAACGAGAGGGCGTCGTCGAAGTCCTTGGCGTCGGCGGGGTCGATGGTGAAGGTGAGGACGTCGCGGTAATCCTTGCGGCCCTTGAGGTCCTCGGCGGTTATCTCTTCGGATATTGCATCTGCGGCGTTCTCGACTTCGGGATCGAACCTGTAGGGGAGGCCGAACTCCGCGAGTATGGCGTGCATCTCGGTCTCATTGGCACCGGGCTCGCCCAGCACGTCGACAAGATGGCCGGTGGGGCAGGGCTCCCTGCGGCTCCAGCTGTCGATGACGGCGGAGACCTTCATGCCGGGCTTGCCGCCCATGTCCATGGCCTGCTGCTGGTCGATCACTATGTCGTAAGGCATCGACTTGCTCTGCATGAGAACCCATGCCTGGGCCCCCACGAAGTGCAGTATGCCTACGAATGGCTTGGTGGAACGTTCTACGATTTCGATGACTTCACCCTCGCGGCGGTGACCCTTGCCACCTTCCCTGGTGACGGCGACGCGTACGGTGTCGCCGTTAAGGGCCTGGCGGGTTTTGCTGGCTTTTACGAAGATATCCTCGTCCTGTCCGGCGACGGTGACGAAAATGAAGCCTTCACGTGTCATCTGCACAGTTCCTGTGAACTGTGGGAATACTTTTGGTTGTCTTTTGTTTCTTCTGTTCATAAACATACAAAGATAGCAAAAATTGGCGTATCTTTGTAAAAATATCCAAGCTAATGATATCAGAAGAAGCATTGTCCGCCGCAACTGCAAGGCTGTTTGACGAAATCGAGTTCCAGGCTGAGCCCGCGGGGCTCTACGATCCCCTCAGGTATATGATCTCCATTGGAGGCAAGCGCCTCCGCCCGTCGCTGTGCCTGCTCAGTTACGCCCTCTTCAAGGATGAGCTCGGCCCTGAGATAATGGAGCCTGCCGCCTCCCTCGAGGTCTTCCATACG
Source organism: Candidatus Cryptobacteroides sp. (assembly GCA_045640445.1). GTDB lineage: Bacteria > Bacteroidota > Bacteroidia > Bacteroidales > UBA932 > Cryptobacteroides. The sequence continues at coordinate 87,515 of JAZUFA010000061.1, forward strand.
TTCACCCTCATCCACGACGACATAATGGACCGCTCGCCCCTCCGCAGAGGCCAGCAGACGGTCTGGAAGAAGTGGTGCGAGGACACCGCCATCCTCAGCGGCGACGTGATGCTTATCGACGCCTACAAGCGCATAGCCAAGGCTCCGGAGACCGTGCTCGACAAAGCGCTGGAGCTTTTCTCCAAGACGGCTGCCGAGGTCTGCGACGGCCAGCAGTACGACATGGAGTTCGAGCAGGTCGACCGCGTTCCCATGTGCGACTATGAGAAGATGATCGGCCTCAAGACGGCCGTCCTCATAGCCTGCTCCGCAAGGATGGGCGCCCTCATCGCCGGCGCATCCGAGCGGGAGTGCGAGGCTCTCTACAGGTATGGATACGAGCTTGGAATGGCCTTCCAGGTTGCCGACGACCTGCTTGACGCATATGGCAACCAGGCAGTGTTCGGCAAGCCTATCGGCGGCGACATCCTTAACAAGAAGAAGAGCTGGCTGACCGTCCGCGCCCTCGAGGTCACGGACGATCCTGAAGGATTCCTCAAGGTCTTTACGGCGAACGCCTCCACGCCTGAGGAGTGCGCGGCCAAGATATCCGCAGTGAAGGAGATGTATGACGCACTCGGCGTCCCTGCCAACGCACGTGCGGAGATCGTAAGATACTCCGGCAAGGCGCTCGACGCCGTGGCCGACCTTGGTCTCGAGGCTGAAAAGATGGCCGCCCTGAAGGACTTTGCCGAGAAGCTTGTCGGCCGTGCGAAATAGCGTATGGAAGCTGTAGTAGTAAGAAACGCAGGCAGCCACTTCGAACTCAGCGCATTGCCGCAGTGGAACCCCTTCCCTGCAGTGCTGCGCGGCAAGGTGCGCCTCGAGGCGGGCAAGTCGACGAATCCCGTCGCCGTGGGCGACAGGGTGATATACGAGTTCGACGGCCAGGCCCCCGACGAGAAGCATCCCGCCGTCATAAAGGAGATACTGCCCCGTTCCAACTACCTGATACGGCGTTCCACCAACCTCAGCCGCACGTGCCATGTGATCGCCTCCAACCTCGACCGTGCGATAATCGTAGTCAGCTTGTATTTCCCTGAAATAAAGCTTCCTTTCCTCGACAGGATACTGGTTACCTGCGAGGTCTACAAGGTTCCTGTGACCATAGTCCTCAACAAGGTCGACATGTACCGGGACGAGGACCCGGAAAGCGTCGAGGCTTTCTGCAACATATACAGGAGCGCCGGCTACGACGTCATCCAGACGTCCGCGGTAACCGGCGAGGGCATCGACCGCCTGCGCGAGTTGTGCAAGGGTGGCGTGAACCTTCTCAGCGGCGAGTCCGGAGTGGGCAAGTCATCGATAGTCAAGGCTCTGGACCCTACCCTGAATCCCAAGACCGGGAATATAAGCGAAGCCCATCTGCAGGGCAAGCACACGACATCGCTCTATGAGATGTATCCTTTGTCCGGCGGCGGCTTCATAGTGGATACGCCCGGCCTGAGGGGCTTCGGCCTCGTCGACCTCGAGAAGGAGGAGATAGGGAAGTACTTCCCCGAGATGCTCCGTGTGGCCGACGACTGCCGCTTCGTCCCCTGCACCCATACACATGAGCCGGACTGCGCGGTAAAGGCTGCGCTGGAGCGTGGCGAGATAAGCGCCGACAGGTACAATTCCTATCTTGGAATGCTGGAGGAAGACAAGAAATTCCGTTAGAAATGAAGATAATATTCGCAACAGGAAACAAAGGCAAACTCCGTGAGGCCCAGGAGATTCTGGGACCCGGATACGAGATTGCAACCCCCGCCGACTTCGGCATCTTCGAGGACATCGAGGAAACGGGGGAGACCCTCAAGGAAAACTCCCTCATAAAGGCGCAGTACCTCTGGGACCGCACACATCTGCCCTGCTTTGCGGACGACACCGGCCTCGAGGTCGGCGCCCTTGGCGGCGCGCCCGGCGTGCACACGGCACGCTACGCCGCCCTCGTGGCGGAGAGCGAAGGCAGGAGCACCGAGGGCCAGGACCATAACTTCTCGGCCAACATGGACACCCTGCTCGGGAAGCTGGCTGAAAAAGGCCCCGGCACCGCCCGCGACGCCCGTTTCCACAGCGTTGTAACGCTCATCGTCGACGGCGAGCCCCACTTCTTCGACGGAGTTCTCGAAGGCAGCATCGCCTGTGCAAAGGCCGGCTGCGGCGGCTTCGGATACGACCCTGTATTCGTCGCCGACGAGTACCCCGACCGTACCGTTGCGGAAATACCTGAAGAAACAAAGAACGCCATCTCGCACAGGGGAAAGGCCCTGCGCGCAATGGCCGCGTACCTGAAAGAGAATGAATAGGAAAGAACTGGAGATAATGGCCCCCGCAGGCAATTTCGAGTGCCTGCAGGCTGCCATACAGGGCGGTGCCGACTCCGTGTACTTCGGCGTCGGACGCCTCAACATGCGCTCGCATTCGGCCAACAATTTTGCGCCCGAGGACTTGCGTGAGGTTGTACGCATCTGCCGTGAGGCGGGGGTCAAAAGCTACATGACGCTCAACATCGTCCTCTATCCCGAGGACCTCGAGCCCATGCGCGAGGCTCTCGACGCGGCAAAGGAGGCGGGAGTCGATGCCATCATCGCATCCGACATGGCCGCAATCATGTATTGCCGGAGCATCGGTCTCGAGGTGCACATCTCCACACAGCTGAGCATCTCCAACGTGGAGGCCCTGCGCTTCTATGCCCAGTTCGCCGACGTGGTCGTCCTGGCGCGCGAGCTTAACCTCGACCAGGTCAGGGAGATCCATGACGCCATAGTAAGTGAGAACATATGCGGACCCTCGGGCAATCCCATACGCATAGAGATGTTCGCACACGGCGCCCTCTGCATGGCCATCAGCGGAAAGTGCTACCTCAGCCTGCATGCCTACGGCGCCTCTGCAAACAGGGGCTCATGCTACCAGATATGCCGCCGCGGATACGAGGTTACAGACCTTGAAACCGGCAACCAGCTGCATGTCGACAACAAGTATATCATGTCGCCTAAAGACCTGTGTACCATCGAGTTCATGCAGCGCATAATCGACTCCGGAGTCAAGGTTTTCAAGATAGAGGGCCGCGCCCGCAGCGCCGAGTATGTGAAGCGCTGCGCCGAGTGCTACCGCAAGGCCGCCGATGCAGTGTGCGACGGCATTTACACCCCTGAGATGGCATCGGGCCTCAAGGACCGTCTTGCCGAGGTTTTCAACCGCGGTTTCTGGGACGGATACTACCAGGGAGCGTACCTGGGGCAGTGGAGCGATGTCTATGGCTCCCAGAGCACCCGCCGCAAGGTCTATGTGGGCAAGGTGACAAACTGGTTCGACCGTATCGGCGTGGCCGAATTCTCAGTGGAGACGAGGCCCTTGAACCAGGGCGACAATGTGATGGTGATCGGCGCCACCACGGGTGTCGTGGAGTTCACCGTGGAGGATATGAGGGTGAACCTCAAGCCTGCCGTCCAGGCGCCCAAGGGCATACGCTGCTCCGTTGCGGTCGACCCGTCCATATGCCCGGACCGACGCCTCAGGAGGGGCGACAAGGTATTTGTCTGGGAAGATGTTCCGCAGGAGACTTCCGAGGGCTGCTGCGATTAATTCAATCCGTTGATAATCACCGGCTCCGCGTCGGGATCAAAAGGCTCTTCGGGCTCGTTGAAAGGCTCGAGGAACGGGTTGCTCGTGCGCTCCCTGCCAATGGTTGAGGAAGGTCCGTGGCCCGGGTAGAAGCGTATGTCGGGATCAAGGATGATCAGCTTCTCCATGATGCTGAGGATCTCCTGGTCGTAGTCGCTGTTCTTCAGGTCTGTGCGGCCTATGGTGCCCGCAAAGAGGGTGTCGCCGGTGAACATCAGCTTCTTCTCCCTGTCGAGGAAGCAGAGCGATCCGGGGGCGTGCCCCGGGGTGCTGATGACTTCCAGGCGGAAGCCCGCGGCTTCGATGATATCCCCCTCGTTGACTGCCGTGTAAGGGAAATTCTCCGGGACGTCGAGTCCGACCCGTGACACCATCTGCCTGTTGTATTCGAACGATAGTTCCTCCCGTGCATCCATGTACACCGGTATGTTCCAGTGCCTCAGGACCTCGGCCACACCGAAGATGTGGTCGAAGTGCGCATGCGTGATGATCACGGCTTCGGGATCGAGCCCGTTCTGCCCTACGAACTGGAAAAACTCATCCTGCTCGTCGGGTGAGTGGAATCCCGGGTCCACTATCACGCAGGCGGAGGTGTCGTTCCATGCAAGCATCGTGTGTTCCTGAAATATGTTGAAGGTGAATTGCTTTATCCGGGTCATCTCTTTTGGAATTTGGGTTGGCAAAATTACAAAACAATTGTTAATTTTGTAGGATTAGTAACAGGATTAGCTCATGCATATAGGCATAGCGGGCAACATAGGCTGTGGCAAGACCACCCTCACCCGCAAACTTTCAGAACATTACGGCTGGACACCTAAATACGAGGCGGTGTCCTATAACCCATACCTCGAGGACTACTACAAGGACATCCCGCGCTGGTCATACAACCTGGAGACCTACTTTCTCGCCCAGCGTTTCAAGGATGTGCTCGACATATCCAAATCCACCGACGTCATAGTTCAGGACCGCACCCTGCTGGAGGGCGTGCACATATTCGTCGCCAACAATTACGAGCAGGGCAACCTCAGCCAGCGCGACTACGACACGTACATGCAGCTCTTCAACCTCATGATGACGCTGGTCGGTCCTCCCGACCTGCTCATCTACCTGCGTGCAAGCGTGCCCCATCTGGTATCCCAGATCCAGAAGCGCGGCAGGGACTACGAGCAGGGCATCAAGCTCGATTACCTTCAGGGCCTGAACCGTCACTATGAGGAATGGATAGCAGGATATGAGGGAAATCTTCTCGTAATAGACGCAGATGACCTGGATTTTGAGAATATACCCGAAGATTTTGCGCTGATTACCGACAAGATAGACGCCCAACTGTTCGGCCTATTCAAATAATTGTTATTTTTGTAAGTTTGATAGAATAAAAGATAGGAATATGCACATTGCGATAGCAGGAAACATCGGAAGCGGCAAGACCACCCTCACAAAGATGCTCGCAGCCCACTACGGCTGGATCCCCAAGTTCGAATCAGTCGACTTCAACCCATACCTGTCCGATTTTTACAAGGACATGGAGCGCTGGTCGTTCAATCTCCAGATCTATTTCCTGAACAAGCGCTTCAAGGATGTTGTCGACATCGCAAAGACAGACGACATCATCATCCAGGACCGCACCATCTACGAAGATGCCAGGATCTTCGCACCCAACCTTCACGACATGGGTCTCATGAGCACCCGTGATTTCGAGAATTACTCAGACCTTTTCGACCTCATGATGTCGCTGGTGGGCATGCCCGACCTGCTCATCTACCTCAAGTCGACCATCCCCAACCTGATCTCCCAGATCCAGAAGCGTGGCCGCGAGTATGAGCAGACCATAAGCATCGAATACCTCACCGGACTCAACGAGAAGTACGACAACTGGATCAAGGACTACAAGGGCAACCTGCTCGTCATCGACGCCGACCACATCAAGTTCGGCAACCGTCCTGAAGATTTCGAAAAGGTCACAGACATGATCGAGGCCCAGATGTTCGGCCTCTTCCCCCCTCAGGATTAATCAAGTGAATTATGTCAAGTGAAAGACTGACCATCGTCGGGTTCGTCGAGAAGTACGTAGCCCTCTATTCCGACAAGACCTTCCTCCGCGAGAAGAAGAACGGTGTCTGGGAGGAGACCAGCTACCTCAAGACCCACAACAGCGGCCGTGAGTACGGCGCCGGTTTCATGGCGCTCGGCCTTAAGAAGGGAGAGAAGGTCGCCCTCATATCCGAAGGCCGCAACCAGTGGATTTATTCAGAGCTTGGAATACTGTATGCAGGAGGCGTCAATGTTCCCCTGTCGTTCAAGCTTGAATCCGACCACGACCTCACCTTCCGCATAAACCACTCCGACTCCCGTTTCGTGGTCGCATCGGAGAGTCAGATAGAAAAGGTGCGCAGGGTGCTTCCCCAGTGCCCCGCAGTCGAGAAGGTCATAGTCCTCGATGACATCGAGCTGCACGAAGGTGAGATTTCCGCCGCCGAGCTTGTGGCCCTCGGCCAGGAATACATGGCCGCCAATCCCGGCGTCCTCGATGCCAGGATGAAGGAAGTCGGCCCTGACGATTACGCCAATATCAGCTACACCTCAGGAACCACCGCCGACCCCAAGGGCATCCTCCTGACACACCGCAACTATACCGCCAACATCGAGCAGTGCCATTCCGTAGTCTCCGTCGACGAGGATGACGTAATGCTCATCATCCTTCCCCTGGACCATTGCTTCGCACATGTCGCCGGCTTCTACTTCATGATGAGCTCCGGCGGCAGCATAGCCACGGTTCCCGGCGGCAGGAATGCCATCACCATGCTCAAGAACATCCCCATAGCCATAAAGGAGGTCCGTCCGCATGTGATGCTCTCAGTGCCTGCTATTTCACGCAACTTCCGCAAGAACATAGAGTCCGGCATACACAAGAAGGGCCCCAAGGTGGAGAAGCTCTACAACTTCGCCCTCAGGAATGCCATTATCTACAACCGCGAGTATTGGAACATGGGCAAGCCCGGCATCTTCATGTGGTGGCGCGGCCTGCTCAAGAAGATGTTCGACAAGATCATCTTCAAGGGCGTGCGCGAGAACTTCGGCGGCCGCATGAAATTCTTCATCGGCGGCGGCGCCCTGCTCGACATCGAGCTGCAGCGCTACTTCTGCGCAATAGGAATGCCCATCTTCCAGGGCTACGGCCTCTCGGAGGCAACTCCCGTGATCTGTTCGAATGCCGGCGGGCACGCACGTTTCGGCTCCTCAGGCCGCACCGTGACCCCCATGGACATCAAGATATGCGACGAGAACGGTGATGAACTTCCCCACGGCGCCACAGGCGAAATCGTCATCCGCGGCGAGAACGTCATGGCCGGATACTGGAAGAATCCCGAAGCAACGGCCAAGACCATCATCGACGGCTGGCTCCATACAGGCGACCGCGGCTACATCTGCGTCAGCGATCCCCGCTTCCTCTATGTCACCGGCCGCTTCAAGAGCCTGCTGATATCCTCCGACGGCGAGAAGTACTCACCCGAAGGGTTCGAGGACAGCCTCGCCGACGGTTCCAGGTACATCGACTCCGCCGTGCTCTACAACAACCAGAGCCCCTATACAGTAGTCCTCATTGTCCCTGCAAAGAACATCCTTCAGGATGCCGTGAAGAAGCAGGGCCTCGACCCGGCTTCCGAGGAAGGCCGCAAGGCCCAGCTCGCCATCATCCAGGGCGAGGTGGACTCATACCGTCGCGGCGGCCGCCACAGCGGCCTCTTCCCCGAGAAGTGGCTCCCTGCGGCCATCATAGTGGCCGACGAGGCCTTCACCGAGCAGAACGGAATGCACAACACAACATCCAAGATGGTCCGCCGCAATGTGGAGAAGCACTATGCCGCCCGTATAGAGTACGCCATGACTCCGGAGGGCAAGGAGCTCTGCAATCCCAAAAACATGGCTTCACTGTAAAACTAATATCAACCAAATAACAAATTCAAAATGACACAGAAAAAAACTAACATGGTCGCTATCATCACGATGTGCTTCATCTTCGCGATGATTTCATTCGTGACCAACATGGCCGCTCCCTTCGGCAACATCTGGGGCAACAAGTTCGAGTGGTCAAAGATGATGGGTAACATGATGAACTTTGCAGCTTACCTCTTCATGGGTATCCCCGCAGGTAAGATGCTCATCAAGATCGGTTACAAGAAGACCACCCTCATCGCTCTTGCAGTAGGTTTCATCGGCATCTGCATCCAGTATCTCTCAAGCTTCGGCTTCCTCGGCAATGCAGCAGTCTATGTCTACCTCCTCGGTGCATTCGTATGCGGTTTCTGCGTATGTATGCTCAACACCGTTGTGAACCCCATGCTCAACATCCTCGGCGGCGGCGGCAACAAGGGTAACCAGTACATCCAGATCGGTGGTACCCTCAACTCACTCACCGGAACCCTCACTCCTCTTCTCGTAGGTGTGCTCATCGGTACCGTTACAGCCAACACCCAGATGAGCGACGTTGCTCCTCTGCTCTTCATCGCAATGGCAGTGTTCGCAATCTCCTTCATCATCATCAAGTTCGTCAACTTCCCCGAGCCCGCACAGGAGCGCAACACCACCGTTTACGAGCACAGCGCATGGAACTTCCGTCACTTCGTTCTCGGTGCACTTGCAATCTTCTTCTATGTAGGTATCGAGATCGGTATCCCCGCACAGGTGAACTTCTTCCTTGCTGACGCATCAGAGAAGGGCGCAGGCATCGCACTCAACGGTGCAGCCATCGGCGGCGCCATCGCAGCAATCTACTGGCTCCTCATGATGGTCGGCCGTGCAGCATCTTCAGCAATCTCAGGAAAGATCAGCACCCGTACCCAGATGATCGCAGTTTCATCTATAGCCATCATCCTCGTGCTCGTAGCCATCTTCGTTCCCAAGACCGTTACAGTCAACATGCCCGGTTACAGCGCAGGTGACGGTTTCGCAATGTTCCAGGTTCCTCTCAGCTGTCTCTTCCTCGTCCTCTGCGGTCTCTGCACATCAGTCATGTGGGGTGCAATCTTCAACCTCGCAGTCGAGGGCCTCGGCAAGTACACCGAGCAGGCTTCAGGTATCTTCATGACACTCGTTGTCGGTGGCGGCCTCATGCCTCTCATCCAGAATGTCATTGCAAAGAACGCCGGCTACATGAACAGCTACTGGCTCGTAATCGCAATGCTCGCATACCTCCTCTACTATGCAGTGGCAGGTTGCAAGAACGTTAACAAGGACATCCCTGTAGAATAATGGAGAAGCAGTTCGTAGTAGGTATCGATGTAGGTGGTCAGACCTCCAAGATCGGTGTTGTTGACGCACGCGGCGACGTTCTCGCCCAGACCGTCATCCGTTCGGACACCTATGGCTCCGATGCAGACGCATTCCTCGACGCCCTTGCAGAGGCTGTGAAGAAGTGCATCAAGGATTCCGGCAAGGAAGGCCAGATCCGCGGTATCGGCGTTGGCGCCCCCAACGGCAACTATTATACAGGTGAGGTCGCATTTGCACCCAATCTCGCATGGGCGGCCAACCAGGCTGTGAAGTTTGCTGAAAAGCTTTCAGCACGTACCGACGGCATTCCCGTATCCCTTACCAACGACGCCAATGCGGCAGCAGTGGGTGAGATGACATACGGTGCAGCACGCGGCATGAAGAACTTCATCATGATCACCCTCGGAACAGGTGTCGGCAGCGGCATCGTCATCGACGGCAAGGTGGTTTATGGCGCAGACGGTTTCGCCGGCGAGCTCGGACACGTGAGCGTTGTCCGCAACAACGGACGCACCTGCGGTTGCGGCCGCACCGGCTGTCTCGAGGCATATTGCTCCGCCATAGGTGTTGCACGCACTGCACGCGAGTGGCTTGAGATGAGCAGCGAACCCTCAATCCTCCGCGACATCGAGAACGTCACATCAAAGGACGTATACGATGCGGCAAAGGAAGGTGACGCACTCGCACTCAAGATATTCGACTACACAGGCACACTCCTCGGCAGGACATTCGCCGACTTCATAGCATTCAGCGCACCTGAGGCAATCGTCCTCTTCGGCGGCCTGGCCCGCAGCAAGGAATTCCTCATCGGCCCCATCGAGAAGTCCATGAACGACAATGTGCTCAAGATCTGGAAGAACAAGGTGAAGCTCGTCTTCTCTTCTCTCAAGGAGTCAGACGCAGCCATCCTCGGCGCTTCAGCCCTTGCATGGGAACTTTAAAAGAACTTTAGTATAACTATTAAAAAAATGAAAACATTCAAATTTTTCGCAGCCATCGTATTGGGTCTGGCAACAGTAGCATGCGCCCCCAAGGCTGTAGAGGGAGAAGGCGGAGAGACCGTACCTGAGAAACTTTCAGCAAAGGATTTTGCTCCCACAAAGGCAGATATCGATTCAGTCAGCTACCTTCTTGGTATCAATTATGGCTCATTCCTCAAGAGCTATGATTTCGGAGACGTGAACTACAGCAAGATGGTTCAGGGTATCAAGGATTTCATGAACGCAGAGGGCATGCCCCGCGACCCCGAGTTCGGCGAGCAGTTCAAGATCAATCCCGACAAGATGAACGACGTGCTCAACAAGTACCTTGAGAACCGTCACAACTACAAGATGGTTGTCAACAAGGAGGCTGGTGAGAAGTTCCTTGCATCCAACAAGAACAAGGAAGGCGTAGTTGAAACCGAATCAGGTCTCCAGTACAAGATCGTCAACCCCGGCAGCGAGGAGAAGATCGGCGTCAAGGATACAGTATGGGTAAAGTACTGCGGAAAGCTTCTTGACGGCACCGTATTCGACGAGGTTCCCGAGGATGCAGACGCTGTCCGCATGCAGCTCGACCGCGTTATCAAGGGTTGGACCGAGGGCATGCAGCTCATCGGCGAAGGTGGTGAGATCGACCTCTTCATCCCTGCCGAACTCGCTTACGGCGAGCAGGGCAACCAGGCAATCGAGCCCAACAGCACCCTTATCTTCAACGTCAAGGTCGACAAGGTCGGCAAGTATGTTGCCCCCGTTGAGACCGTGGAAGGCAAATAGGCTGAATTGCCGGACAAGACCGACACATATTTGAGTATAGCGACTCCCTCTGAAGGCCTTTTCAAGGATCAGGGGAGCCGCTTTCTCGCTTTTGCCTATCCGGTCGAGACCGAGGCGGAAGTGAGGGAGATACTCGCGCGCATACGCAAGGAATATCATGACGCACGCCATCATTGCAGCGCCTTCCGTCTGGGACTGACGGGAGAGCAGTGGCGCGCTTCCGACGACGGGGAACCCGCAGGTTCCGCCGGCCGTCCCATTCTCGGACAGATAGACTCCGCCGGCCTGTCCGATGTGCTCGTTGTTGTGGTGAGATATTTCGGCGGAATCAAACTTGGCATCCCGGGGCTTATCCGGGCTTATAAGACCGCCACGGCGGACGCTCTGCAGAACGCCGCCAAGGTCGGGAAGATTGCAGGCCGCTGGTATACCGTACGATTCAGTTATGACCAGATGCCTGCAGTCATGAAAGTGGTGAAGGATATGGACCTGCCGCAGCGCGGGCAGGACTTCGGAATGGAGTGTGAAATGCAGGTGCGAGTACGGGAAACACTTCGTGCGGATTTCTTGCAAAAGATTGGCAAAATCTGTATATTTACGGAAGAAACGGTATAATTTATCTTGAATATGAGCAACATTCATGTTTTTAACGCTGGACCTTGCCTTCTCCCCCAGGTGGTATACGACAAGGCCGTCGAAGCAATCAAGGACTTCGCAGGCACCGGTATATCTGTTCTTTCCATCTCCCACCGTACCAAGGAGTGGGATGTCATCATGGACGAGACCCGCGCACTCTGGAAGGAACTTCTCAATATTCCCGATGATTACGAGGTGGTTTTCCTCGGAGGCGGTGCAAGCCTCGAGTTCCTTTATGTCCCCATGAATTTCCTGGAGAAAAAGGCTGCTTATCTTGACACGGGCGTCTGGGCCCACAAGGCATTCAAGGAGGCGAAGGGCCTCGGCAATGCAGTCGAGATTGCAAGTTCGTCAGACAAGAACTACACCTATATTCCCAAGGGATACACCATCCCGGAGGATGCGGACTATTTCCATATCACAACCAACAACACCATCTACGGCACAGAGATCAAGGAAGACATCGACAGCCCCGTTCCCCTTATCGCCGACATGTCTTCAGACATCATGAGCCGTCCTGTTGACGTAAGCAAGTATACACTTATATATGGTGGTGCCCAGAAGAATGTGGGCCCTGCAGGTGTAATCTTCGCCATCATCAAGAAAGATGCCCTCGGAAAGGTCAGCCATTACATCCCCACGATGCTTGACTACCGCACTCATATCGACAAGGGCTCGATGTTCAACACCCCTCCGGTGTTCTCCATCTACATCATGCACGAGACCCTCAAGTGGGTCAAGAGCATAGGCGGTGTTGAGGCAATGCACAAGATCAACCTCAAGAAGGCCGCAACGCTCTATGATGAGATCGACCGCAACTCCATGTTCGTCGGCACGGCTGTCAAGGAAGACCGCTCCATCATGAACGTATGCTTCGTCATGGCTCCCGGCAAGGAGGACCTTCAGGACGAATTCCTCTCATTCGCCAAGTCCCGTGGCATGGTCGGCATCAAGGGCCACCGCAGCGTGGGCGGTTTCCGCGCATCCCTTTACAACGCCTGCACCCAGGAGGACGTCGACGCCCTCGTAGCATGCATGCAGGAGTTCGAGAAAATGCATTCATAAGATGAAAGTACTCGTTGCAACACAGAAGCCATTCGCTGCAGTTGCAGTGAATGGCATAAAGAAGATCGTGGAGGCAGCCGGATACGAGTTCGCCCTCCTCGAAAAATATGAACAGACATCCGAGTTGCTCGACGCCGTCGCCGACGCCGACGCCCTCATCGTCCGTTCCGACAAAGTAACCGCCGAGGTCGTCGAGGCTGCGAAGAACCTCAAGATAGTTGTACGCGCCGGTGCAGGCTACGACAACCTCGACCTCGCCGCATGTTCCGCCCATGGCGTGGTTGCAATGAACACCCCCGGCCAGAACTCCAATGCGGTGGCTGAGCTGGCAGTTGCCATGATGATCTTCATGGCCCGCACCCAGTTCACTCCCGCCACCGGTTCGGAGATCCAGGGCAAGACGCTCGGTATCCAGGCATTCGGCAATGTGGGCAGGCTCGTGGGCAAGAAGGCTGCTGCCCTTGGCATGACGGTCAAGGCCATCGATCCTTTCCTTTCAGCCGAGCAGATAGAGGCAGGTGGCGCAGAGCCCGTGCAGAGCCTTGAGGCCCTTTATGCAAACTGCGACTATGTCTCAATCCATATCCCTGCCACTCCTCAGACCATCGGCAGCATAGGTTACGACCTGATCACAAGGATGCCCAAGGGCGCCACACTCATCAATACCGCCCGCAAGGAGGTCATTGACGAGGCCGGCCTGGCCAGGGCCCTCGAGGACCGTCCCGACCTCAAGTATGCCGCCGACGTTGCTCCTGACAATATCGCCGAGCTTAAGGAGAAGTTCGGCGCAAGGGTTTTTGCCACCCCCAAGAAGATGGGCGCGCAAACTGCAGAGGCCAACATCAATGCCGGCCTTGCCGCAGCACGCCAGATTGTTTCCTTCCTGAAGGACGGTTGTACAAAATTCCAGCTTAACAAGTAATGAGTTGCAAATACAGAGTTACTCTGGCGGGCATCAAGGGCTTCTTCAGAGTATATTATGTCAACGGTAACAATTCGTTGTACACCTTCCACAAGCAGCTTCGCGCCGACCTTGAATTCCCGGTGGACCAGCCCATCCTGTTCAAGGGCCTCGACAGCAAGTCAGCTGTCGTCGGCCGCTGGGCACTGGTTGACCTCGGCTCCGGCACCGTTGACCAGGTCAAGGTTTCCGACACCGTCAAGCTGGGTGTCCAGAGCTTTGTATACTTCTATGATATAGCATCCAAGAAGAGCGTGGTCATCACCCTCGAGGGTGACGCCGACAGGGAGGTTCTCATCCCCACACTCGTCGAGAGCAAGGGCCCCATCCCTCTCGAGTTCGAGAACGGCTACGTTGCATTCGAGGATCTTCCCGACGACCGCCGCCACCTTCCCGGCGAGAAGCGCAGCCTTCTTGACGTCCTCGGAGGTGACGATGAGGACGATGACGATGATGAAGATGATGAGGACGAGGACGAGGACGACGAGACTGAAGAGATTTACGACGAATCAGAAATGCAGTAACATATGGTACGAGTCAAACCTTTTGCGGCCATACGTCCGGCCAAGGGCCTTACTACAGAGGTAGCCGCACCTCCTTATGATGTCCTCAATTCGGAGGAAGCCGCCGCCATGGCAGGCGAGAAGTCGCTTCTTCACATCACCAAGCCCGAAATCGACTTTGACCCGATTGCCGGTGAGCATGAGCAGCGCACATACGACAAGGCTGTAGAGAATTTCAAGCTCTGGCAGGAGAAAGGCTGGCTCCGCCGCGATCCCAAACCCTGCTATTACGTATACGCGCAGACCATGGACAAGCGAACCCAGTACGGTCTGGTTCTCTGCGCCCATACCGAGGATTATGAGAATGGCATAATCAAGAAGCACGAGCTGACCCGCAAGGACAAGGAGGATGACAGGATGATACATGTCCGCATCCAGAACGCCAACATTGAGCCCGTGTTCTTCTCATACAAGGACAATGAGGAACTGAATGCCATAGTTGCATCAACCATCGCCGGACCTTCCGAGTACAAGTTCAAGGACGAGAACAAGTTCGGCCACGAGCTCTGGGTCATCGACGACGATGCCACCATCGCCCGCATCACAGCCCTCTTCACTGAGGAGATCGATGCATTCTACGTAGCTGACGGTCACCACCGTACTGCAGCCGCAGCCCGCGTGGGTGCCGAGAAGAGGGGCCAGAACCCCAACCATACAGGCAATGAGGAGTACAATTACTTCATGGCCGTATGCTTCCCGGAGAGCCAGCTCAAGATCATAGACTACAACCGCGTAGTCAAGGACTTGAACGGTTTTGATGAGCAGCAGCTCCTCAAGGCTCTCGAGGAGGACTTTGACGTGGCTCTTGCCACAAAGCCCCGCTGCGGACGTCCGGCAAAGCCCTACGTCCCCGCAGCGCTGCACAACTTCTCGATGTACCTTGGCAAGAACTGGTACAGCCTTACGGCCAAGCCCGGCAGGTTCGATGATGCCGACCCCATAGGTGTGCTCGACGTCACCATCCTCAGCAACCTGGTGCTTGACAGGATCCTCGGCATCAAGGACCTCCGCACCGACAAGCGCATCGATTTCGTCGGTGGTATCAGAGGTCTCGGCGAGCTTCAGCGCCGCGTCGACAGCGGCGAGATGAAGGTCGCCTTCGCACTCTATCCGGTTTCGATGAGGCAGCTGATAAACATCGCCGACAGCGGCAAGATCATGCCTCCCAAGACCACCTGGTTCGAACCTAAGCTCCGTTCAGGACTGGCAATTCATACCTTGGACTAAATATAGATGATTCCGGACCCGGCACAGATACACAAGACTCTCAAGGAGTTCTTCGGCTATGATGCATTCAAGTCCGATCAGGAGGATATCATCAACCACCTGATCGGAGGAGGGGATGCATTCGTCCTCATGCCCACAGGCGGTGGCAAGTCGCTTTGCTACCAGCTGCCTGCGCTCGTGATGGAGGGAACAGCCGTGGTGATATCTCCTCTTATCGCCCTGATGAAGAACCAGGTCGACCTTCTTCGTGGATTCGAGGCCGGAAACGGAACGGGGAGTGTTGCGCATTTCCTGAACTCCTCGCTCTCAAGGTTCCAGATAGAGGAGGTCCGCGCCGACCTTCTTTCCGGAAAGACCAAAATACTCTACGTCGCTCCTGAGTCGCTGACCAAGGACGAAAACGTGCAGCTGCTGCGCGAGGTGAAGATATCGCTCTATGCCATCGACGAGGCTCACTGCATTTCCGAGTGGGGACATGACTTCCGTCCGGAGTACAGGCGCATCCGTGCTCTCGTGGAGCAGATAGGCCGTGCGCCCATCATCGCGCTCACGGCAACGGCCACTCCCAAGGTTCAGTCCGACATCCTCAAGAACCTCGGCATCCCTGATGCAAAGGTCTTCAAGTCCTCCTTCAACCGCCCCAACCTGTATTATGAGATCAGGGACAAGGTGGAACCTGAGAAGGATATAATAAAGTATATCCGCAGCAATCCCGGCAAATCCGGTATCATCTACTGCCTCAGCCGCAAGAAGGTGGAGGAACTTGCCGAGCTGCTTTGCATAAACGGCATCAAGGCGCGGCCTTACCATGCCGGCCTTGACGCCAGGACACGCACCGACAACCAGGACGCCTTCCTCATGGAGGAGATACAGGTGATAGTCGCCACCATAGCCTTCGGCATGGGAATCGACAAGCCTGACGTGCGTTTCGTCATACATTACGACATACCCAAGAGCATAGAGAGCTACTACCAGGAGACCGGCCGTGCCGGCCGCGACGGAAAAGAGGGCAACTGCATAGCATACTACAGCTACAAGGATATCCAGAAGCTGGAGAAGTTCATGCAGGGCAAGCCTGTCTCCGAGCAGGAGATATCCCGTCAGCTCCTTTCCGAGGTGGTGTCTTATGCGGAGAGCAGCCAGTGCCGCAGGACTTTGCTGCTCAATTACTTCGGCGAGGAGTACACCGAATGCGGCTGCGGTGCCTGCGACAATTGCCTGCATCCGCGTCAGTCATTCGACGGCAGAGCCGAGATGCAGCTTGTCATCGAGCTGATCGAGTCCCTCCCGGAGCACTTCAAGACCGACCACCTTGCATGCATACTTGCAGGTGTGTCCAATGCACTTATCAAGTCATACAAGCATGACACCCTGGAACTTTTCGGAGCCGGTTCCGAGCATTCCGACAAGTTCTGGTGCACAGTCATACATCAGGGCCTTACCCTGCATCTCCTTGGCAAGGAGATAGAGAGTTACGGCCTCATCTACGTCACCCCCGAAGGCCGCGAATTCTTTGGACATCCGTTCGAGCTGAAGCTGGTCGAGGACCGCAAGTTCACCGACGGCGACACCGACGAAGACGAGGACGACCTGGCCGCCGCATCCGCTGCGATGAAGGGCGGCGGCGGAGACCCCATGCTCCTGAGCATGCTCAAGGATCTGAGGAAGGACCTCGCAAAGCGTCTCAAACTCCAGCCCTGGATACTTTTCGGCGACCCTGCACTGGAGGATATGTCAATCCTTTATCCCATAACCCTGAATGAACTCAAGAGCTGCCAGGGAGTGGGAGAGGGCAAGGCAAAGAAGTTCGGCCCCGAATTCGTCGCCCTCATCAGGAAGTACGTCGAGGAGAACGAGATCGAGAGACCCGATGACTTCGTGGTCAAGTCGCCTCCCACCAAGGGCGACAACAAGGTGTTCATCATCCATAGTATCGACCGCCGGATGGACCTCGAGGACATCGCCGCAGCCCGCGGCCTTGACATCGACGAACTGATGACGGAAATAGAGGGTATCGTGGCTTCAGGCTTCAACCTGAACCTCGACTATTACATCAACGAGACACTCGATGAAGACATCGTTGACGAAATATACGACTATTTCCGTGAGGATGCCACATCCGACTCGGTCGAGGAGGCCATCAAGGAACTGGGCGCAGACTACGACGAGCTTGAAGTTCGCCTTGTGAGGATAAAATTCCTTTGCGAAATAGCCTCTTAAGTAGTACTTTTGTACTCCATTATGATTCCTCAAGAGACAGTCAATTTAATTCTGGACACAGCCAGGATCGAAGAGGTCGTGAGCGACTACGTGACGCTGAAGCGCCGCGGAGCCAGCCTTGTGGCCTGCTGTCCGTTCCATAATGAAAAGACACCCTCGTTCTATGTAACCCCTTCCAAGTCGATATACAAATGCTTCGGCTGCGGCAAGGCCGGCAGTGCCGTCCAGTTCGTCATGGAGATGGAGCACTGCACCTACGTCGAGGCGCTCCGTTATCTTGCACGCAAGTATAACATCGAGATACAGGAACACGAGGAAACCCCGGAGGAGATAGCCCAGCGCCAGTACGGCGAGAGCCTCCTTCTTGCGAGCGAGTTCGCCTGCAAGTTCTTCTCCGACCAGCTTACCCAGTCGCCCGAGGGCAAGGCCGTGGGCCTGAACTATTACCGCTCCCGTGGCATATCCGACGAGACCATAGCCCGCTTCGGTCTCGGCTGGGCGCCCAGCGGCCGCACAGCCTTCGTGGATTTCGCAAAGGCTGCAGGCTATAAGGTCGAGCATCTCGTCGACGCCGGCCTGGCCGTGCGTCATGAGGACGGCACCGTCACGGACAAGTTCCGTGAGAGGGTCATGTTCCCCATCCATTCCGTCAGCGGGCGCGTGATCGCCTTCAGCGGCCGCACCCTTCATGCCGACAACCCTGCAAAGTACGTCAACTCTCCGGAGACCAGAATATACGTCAAGAGCCGCAATCTGCTGGGCATCTACTTCGCCAAGTCGGAAATAGCGCGCCTCGACAACTGTATCCTGGTGGAAGGCAATGTCGATATGGTGATGATGCACCAGCTTGGCATAAGGAACGTGGTTGCATCGTGCGGCACATCCCTCACCAAGGAGCAGATACAGCTTATTCACCGGTTCACCGAGAACATCACGATCATGTACGACGGCGATTCCGCCGGCATACACGCCGCCCTGAGGGGCACCGACATGATCCTCGAGGAGGGCATGAACGTGAAGATAGTCCTTCTGCCGGACGGCGAGGACCCCGACTCCTTCTCCAGGAGCAGGACCCTGGCCCAGGTCCAGGACTTCATCAGGCAGTCGGAGCGCGACTTTGTCATATTCAAGACCGATCTTCTTCTTGGCGAGGCTTCGAACGACCCTCTCAAGAAGGCCAACCTCATAAACGACATAGCCGACACCATCGCCAAGATCCCGGATGCAGTGAAGCGGACAACCTATGTGCAGGCTACTGCCATGAAGTTCGGCATCGAGGCCGACATCCTTTTCAACCGCATCAGCAATGTCCGCCGCAAGCTCAAGGACGAAGCCGCCCAGGCGCGTTACCGCGAGGAGCGCAGGGCCCGGCATTATGATGTCCAGGAACCCGGCCCGGCCGTCATGGACGATTTCCCGCCGGTCGTTCCCGAGCAGCCTTCCGTATGGATGCCTGAAAACAGGACCGTGGCCATCGAGGAGCAGGACCTCCTCAAGTTCATCATCGGCTACGGCTGCAATGAGCTGCATTTCCCCACGGACTCCAAGTATTACGACAAGGATGCCGACCAGAACATGACGGTCTTCGAGTTCATCCGTGCCTCCCTCGAAGAGGACGGCGCGGAGATGCTGAACACCGTTTATAACGAAATATACAGGCAGTACATGCAGATGTACGATGCCGGATCCCTGCACGGAGACATCGTGGCATCGCTTCTGAACTCCCCTGACAGGAACGTGGCCGTTGTCACTGCACAGCTTGCCACCCAGAAGTACCAGCTTACCATCCAGGCCTTCGAGGATGCACTTACGGCCACGTCGTCATGGCTCGTCAACCAGGTGCCAAAGGCAATCCTGGTGTACAATGAACGCCGGCTTCAGTGCCATATCGACAAGATACTCGAGCAGCTCAAGTACAGTCCCGCCAATGAGGAGGCCCTTATGATGAAGCTGATGAAGCTGCGTGAGACTCAGCTGAAAATAAAGAAGTTAGTAGGAAGAGACAAAAGATTCGAATAGATATGGAAAAGAATTTCAAAAGAACGCTTGTGACATGTGCGCTCCCTTATGCCAACGGCCCGGTACACATCGGACATCTGGCAGGCGTATATGTTCCGGCTGACATCTATGTGAGGTATCTCCGCCTCAGGGGGGAGGAAGTGCTTTATGTCTGCGGCTCCGACGAGCATGGCGTGCCTATCACCATCAAGGCAAGGCAGCAGGGCTGCACACCCCAGGACATCGTTGACAAGTATCACGACATCATAGACAAAAGCTTCAAGGGGTTCGGCATAAACTTCGATGTTTATGGCCGCACATCATCCGACATCCATGCAAAGAACGCTTCGGAGTTCTTCAAGAAGCTATATGATGAGGGCAAGTTCGTAACTCAGGAGAGCGAGCAGTACTATGACCCCGAGGCAAAGACATTCCTTGCCGACCGCTACATCGTGGGCACCTGCCCCAAGTGCGGTGCCGAGGGCGCCTATGGCGACCAGTGCGAGAAGTGCGGCTGCACCCTTAGCCCCGAGGAGCTCATCAACCCCAAGAGCAAGCTCAGCGGCG
Organism: Candidatus Cryptobacteroides sp.; assembly: GCA_045640445.1. Taxonomy (GTDB): domain Bacteria; phylum Bacteroidota; class Bacteroidia; order Bacteroidales; family UBA932; genus Cryptobacteroides. Next base: position 107,425 of record JAZUFA010000061.1, read on the forward strand.
CAGAGCCCGTCAAGAAGAAGACCACACACTGGTACCTTCCTCTCGACCAGTACGAGCCCTGGCTCCGCGAGTGGATACTCGAGGGTCACAAGGAGTGGCGCCCCAACGTATACGGCCAGGTCAAGAGCTGGCTCGACGGCGGGCTTCAGCCCCGCGCCGTGACCCGTGACCTTGACTGGGGCGTACCCGTACCCGTCGAGGGCGCTGAGGGCAAGGTCCTCTACGTATGGTTCGATGCTCCCATCGGATATATCTCCAATACCATCCAGCTTCTTCCCGACTCATGGGAGAAGTGGTGGAAATCCGAAGACACCAAGCTTGTGCACTTCATCGGCAAGGACAACATCGTGTTCCACTGCATCGTGTTCCCGTCAATGCTCAAGGCGTTCGGCGACGGCTTCATCCTTCCCGAGAACGTTCCCGCAAACGAGTTCCTCAACCTCGAGGGCAACAAGATATCCACTTCCAAGGGCTGGGCTGTATGGGCTCACGAATATCTCCAGGACTTCCCCGGAAAGGAGGACGTGCTGCGTTACGTGCTCACCGCAAATGCTCCCGAGACCAAGGACAACGACTTCAGCTGGAAGGATTTCCAGGTACGCAACAACTCCGAGCTGGTTGCCATCTTCGGTAATTTCGTGAACAGGGCTGTTGTCCTCACACACAAGTACTTCGGAGGCAAGGTTCCCGCAGCCGGCGAGCTTCAGGACATCGACCGCGAGACCCTCGCACAGGTTCCCGTCATCCGCGAGGCCATAGAGAAGAACATCGAGAGCTACAAGTTCCGCGAGGCTCTGCGCGAGGCGATGAACCTTGCACGTCTCGGCAACAAGTACATCTCCGACACCGAGCCCTGGAAGGTCGCCAAGACCGACATGGCCCGCACCGCCACCATACTCAACGTATCCCTTCAGATATGCGCCGACCTTGCAATCGCGTTCGAGCCTTTCACTCCGTTCGCCGCAGAGCGTCTGCGCCGCATGCTCGACATCAATCCCTCATGGGATGAGCTCGGCGGCACCGCCATCATTGCCGAGGGCCATGAGCTCAAGCCCGCGGAACTCCTCTTCGCAAAGATCGAGGACCCTGAGATCGACAGGCAGCTTGCCCGTCTGGATGCAATACGTGCGGAACTCGAGGCCGCTGCAAAGGCCGAGGCCGCAAAGCAGGTGGCGCCCCAGAAGGAGGAATGCAGCTTCGAGGATTTCGAGAAGATGGACATCCGCACCGCCACCGTCCTGGAGGCCGAGCGTGTTCCCAAGACCGACAAGCTCCTCAAGCTTACCATAGACACCGGAATCGACAAGCGTGTCATAGTATCAGGAATAGCAGAGTACTATTCTCCCGAGCAGATGCTGGGCAGGCAGATCTGCATACTTGCCAACCTCAAGCCCCGCACCATACGAGGCATCGAGAGTCATGGAATGATACTCATGGCAAAACAGGGCGACGGCAAGATGCGCTTCATCACCCCTCAGGAAGTGCTCGCAAACGGAGCCCAGATAGGCTAGAGTTTTCTGATAAGTGAAATACCGTCCTTGAACGGCAGCATGACGACCTCCACACGGGGGTCGTTTGCCATTGTATCGTTGAACTGCAGGAGCCCCTTTGTCTGGGCGTCCTGCGGGAGAGGGTCTGCGTACACCTTGCCGCCGAGCATTACGTCGTCGGCGATAATGAGGCCGCCTTGCCTCAGCAGGGGGAACACCAACTCGAAGTAGTCGGGGTATTCACGTTTGTTGGCATCGATGAAGACCATGTCGTAGGTCCTGCCGCCGAGGCTGTTCGCAATGGTCTCGCGGGCATCGCCGATGTGGAGGGTGATCCTGTCCTGCACGCCGGCCTTTTCCCAGCCCTGACGCATCAGGTCCTCGAGTTCGTCGTTGATTTCAAGCGCATCGATGTGTCCGTCCTCGGGGAGCCCGAGAGCCATGCACGCGGCGCTGTATCCCGTGAACGAACCTATCTCGAGAATCGCCCTGGCGCCGGTGAGCTCCACAAGCATCTTGAGGAAACTGCCCTGCACCTTGCCGCTGAGCATCTGGGGGTAGTTGGTATGGATGCCGGTTTGCTTCTCTATCCAGTCGAGAGCCTCGCAGACGGGGCTGCAATGCTCGCGCATGTATTTATCTGACGACTGTTCCATTGCGTTTTTCGAAAGACTTGGCCTCCGCTTCCGAGAAGTATCTGTCGCCAGCCTGCTTGAAGTGCTGCTGGTCGAAGTAATAGAGCTCGTGCGTGTCGGCGCTGATGAGCATGCGGTATGACATGCTCTTCTTGGTCATGGTCACAGGCGTGACGATAAGGCCGCAGACTGCATCGGGGGTTCCTGCCGTCATTGCATTGTCGGCATCCACCGGACTCAGGTATACCGTCTTGTCCTTCAGGTTGCCCTCGCTGTAACTTGAAAGGCTTGCATAGCCTATTATGTCGGATGACATTGCGTCCTCGGTGAAGTGCTGCATCACATCGATAATGGCTCCGAGGAACGAGAACTCCTGGCCGGTTGAGGCACCGTCGGCAGCGAAGGGTATGCGCACGACCTCGAACGGCCTGTGCAGCATGTCGCTGCTCTCCTGGCCGCCTCTGGCCAGCGACAGGAAGGCAACGCCCTCGTCGACAACCAGATTGATGAAATAGAAATTGCTGTTATCCTTCAGGGTTGCATACTCCTCGGGTGTGCAGAACTCGAAGGGTGAGATGCGCCAGCGGCTGATGATCTCTTCGCGCAGCGTCAGTGCGAGGAGGGACTCTCCGCTGACGACGACCTTTGTGGTGCGGTTGGGGAAGTCCTCCATCCTGGCTTTCTTGGTGTAAACCCGGCCCTGGCCCCACGCGATGACGGGCAGGACGGCGAGCAGTACTATCAGTGCGATTTTTTTCATTAACGCAAAGTTACTGAATTTATTTCATTAAATTTGTAGTCTATGTCAGACTATATCGTATCAGCCAGAAAGTACCGTCCGGACTCGTTCGAGTCCCTTATCGGACAGGACAACATAGCGCAGACCCTGAAGAATTCCATACTCAGGGGCCAGCTTGCGCATGCTTATCTTTTCTGTGGCCCGCGTGGTGTAGGCAAAACGAGTGCCGCGCGCATTTTTGCAAAAACAATCAACTGCTCGAACCCCGGCCCCGACATGGAGCCCTGTGGCGAGTGCGAGAGCTGCCGCTCGTTTGCAGAGGGCCGTTCGTACTGCATCCATGAGCTCGATGCGGCGTCGAACAACGGTGTAGAGGACATCAAGGCACTCATGGACAAGGTGCAGATACCTCCCCAGGTCGGTAAGTACAGCGTGTATATCATCGATGAGGTGCACATGCTCACCACCTCGGCGTTCAACGCCTTCCTCAAGACACTGGAGGAACCGCCCGCACATGCCATCTTCATTCTCGCCACAACCGAGAAGCACAAGATAATCCCCACCATCCTCAGTCGCTGCCAGACATACGATTTCAACCGTATCAGCATACCCGACATCGTGCGCAACCTCAGCTCCATAGCGGCAAAGGAGAACATAAGCATCGACAACGAGAGCCTGCACGTCATCGCACACAAGGCGGACGGCGCAATGCGCGATGCCCTCACGATCTTCGACCAGACGGTCGCATTCTGCGGCACGCAGATACATTACGAGGACGTCATCCGCAATCTCAATGTCCTCGACTACGAATACAGCTTCAAACTGGTGGACGCCTTCCTTGCAAAGGATCACGGCACAGCCCTGCTTGTCTTTGACGAAATACTCAGCAAAGGCTTCAACGCCCTGCATTTCATCTCCGCACTGGGCTCGCATCTGCGCGACCTTCTCGTCAGCCGTACCGGCGGGCTCGAGAGCCTTCTTGACCTGCCCGATTCGCTGCGTGCAAGGTACCAGGAACAGGCTGCCAGGTGCTCGCTCAAGTTCCTCTTCGACGCACTTGGCATCATAAGCCAGTGCGAGGCAGGCTACCGCGCCAGCACCAACCAGCGTCTTCATATCGAGTTCGCCCTGATGCGTCTGGCGTTCCTTGGCGGAATGCCGGAGCAGGCTTTACCGATGGCGCAGCCGTCGGCAAAGGTTGTGAAAGAATCACCTACACCTGTCGCGGAAAAGCCTGTTAAAGCGGTAGAAATACCAGTACCGAAAGTGGAAGAGCCTGTGAAGGTGGTGGAAGTTCCGGAACCGGTAGTGAAAGAGCCGGTGAAGGTGGAAGAAAAACCGGCACCGGTAGTAGAAAAGCCGGAAGCGGTAGTGAAGGAGGAGCCGGTGAAGGCGATAGATATCGATATTGATATTGAGACGGAGGTGGTTCCTCAGGAGAAGCCGCAGGCGAGAAGGAAGCCGGCCAGGAAGGGCCTTGGATTGTCGCTGGAGGCGCTGATGGCGGACGATGAGGAGGTTATGGTGAATCCCGTCACTGAAGATGCATCTGCAGCCTCTCAGGCCATGCCGTCAGACGAGCAGATTGCTGAAAAGTGGAAGGAACTTGCGGCGCAGCAGGCCCAGCCCCGTCTTGCCAATGCGCTGTCGGTCTCAAAGCTTGAGTTCCGCGAGGAGGACGGCTTCAAGATGGTCGATTTCTATGTGACCAACGTCGCCCAGAAGCAATGGATAGAGGAACGCTGCCTTCACTCATTGGAGACCAGCCTGCAGGGCATGACATCTTGCAGCAAGATACGTCTCAATCCTGTCGTCACCCCTGCCCAGCAGCAGGAAAAGAAGATATATATGCCTCAGGAGCAGGCGCAGGACCTCATCAGCAAGAACGATGAGGTCAAGGCGCTCGTTGCTGAACTTGGACTTGATGTATAGAAGATCATATGAAACTGCGTTGTGAGAATCTTGTAAAGAAGTATGGCGTCCGCACTGTCGTGAAGGGCGTGTCAATGGAAGTCAACCAGGGTGAGATCGTAGGTTTCCTCGGCCCCAACGGAGCCGGAAAGACCACGAGCTTCTATATGATTACCGGCCAGATAGTGCCGAACGACGGCCGCGTCTTCCTTGATGACGAGGACATCACCGAACTCCCTATGTACAAGCGTGCACAGAAAGGCGTGGGCTATCTCCCTCAGGATGCTTCAGTCTTCCGCAAGCTCAGCGTCGAGGACAACATCCTCAGCGTAATGGAGATGAAGGGCATGTCGAAGGAGGAATGCCACAGCCGTATGGAGGCCCTCATCGACGAGTTCAACCTCTCCAAGGTCCGCAAGTCCCTGGGCATACAGCTTTCCGGTGGAGAACGCCGCCGCTGCGAGATAGCCAGGGCGCTCGCAATCGACCCCAAGTTCATCCTTCTTGACGAACCTTTTGCAGGCGTCGATCCCATCGCCGTCGAGGATATCCAGTACATCATTGCAAAGCTCAAGTACAGGAACATCGGCGTGATCATCACCGACCATAATGTCGGCGAGACCCTCGCCATCACCGACCGCGCATATCTCCTTTACGAGGGCACCATCCTCCAGGAGGGTACGCCCGAGTCGCTCGCCGCTGATGACGACGTGCGTACAAAGTATCTCGGTTCCGGATTTGTTCTCAAGCGCTCCGTTTCAGTACAGCGCGCACAGGATGATTTCGAGAAGAAGAAGGCCAGCGAGGCTACATCACATAATCTTTGACGTCCTGGGCTGAGATCTCATTGTCTCCCAGAATCATCAGACGCTCGACCACATTGCGCAGCTCGCGTATGTTGCCGGGCCACTCCTTGTCCTGGAGGGCCTTCACCGCACTTGCGCTGAATGTCTTCCTCGGCATGCCGCTTTCCTGGCTTATCTGATTTACGAAATGCTCTATGAGAAGGGGGATGTCCTCCTTGCGGTCGTCAAGTGAGGGCACGTCGATGACTATCACGCTCAGACGGTGGTAGAGGTCCTCGCGGAAGTGGCCGGCCTCTATCTCCTTGCGCAGGTTCTTGTTGGTTGCGGCAACTACGCGCACGTCAACCTCTATATCCTTGTCGGAACCGACCCTCGAGAGCTTCTTTTCCTGCAGTACACGGAGAACCTTGGCCTGTGCGGCGAGGCTCATGTCGCCTATCTCGTCGAGGAATATTGTGCCGTGGTCGGCGGCCTCAAACTTGCCTTTCTGCATCTTGTTGGCCGATGTGAAAGAGCCCTTCTCGTGACCGAAAAGCTCGCTCTCTATCAGCTCCGATGGAATGGCGGCGCAGTTTACCTCTATGAAAGGACCCTTGGCGCGGTTGCTGTTTTCATGCAGATGGCGTGCTACTACCTCTTTTCCAGTACCGTTTTCGCCCAGGATTAGCACTCGGGCCTCTGTGGGCGCCACACGCTGTATCATCTCCTTTACGTGGTTCATGGCAGGGCTCTCGCCTATCATGGCGTATTTCTTGAGAACGGAGTTGTTCACCTTCTGCATCAG
>JAZUFA010000062.1:0-28245 GCA_045640445.1 Candidatus Cryptobacteroides sp.
TAACGTCAAGGGTACAGTAGTCGACAGTCAGGGTGAAACCATCATCGGAGCCACCGTGATTGTTGCAGGGACCACCACCGGCACAGTCACCGACGCGGCCGGTAACTTCTCGATCAACGCTCCTCAGAATGCTAAACTCACTGTATCCTGCATCGGATACAAGACAAAAGAGGTAGCCGTTGCAGGTCAGAACAACATCACCGTCGTTCTTGAAGACGACGCTGAATTCCTCGAGGAAACCGTGGTAATCGGTTACGGTACCCAGAGGAAGAAACTCATCACCGGATCCACCGTCAGCGTCAACGCCGACGAGATCGGAAGGATCAACGCCGTCGACGCCCTCGGTTCACTCCAGAGCCAGGCTGCCGGTGTGAACATCGTTTCCAACTCAGGTCAGCCCGGTGAAAGTTACAAGGTCACCATCCGTGGTATGGGTACCATCGGTGACGCCGAACCCCTCTATGTAGTCGACGGTGTTCCCGGAGCATCCATCCAGGCACTCTCCCCTAACGACATCGAGTCCATCGACGTCCTCAAGGATGCAGCATCAAGCGCCATCTACGGTGCACGTGCATCCAACGGCGTCATCCTCGTGACCACCAAGCAGGGCAAGGAAGGCAAGGTACACGTTTCATACGACGGATACATCGGCTTCCAGAACCCCAACACCAACGGTGTGACTCCCCTGAACGCAGAGCAGTACATGGAGATCATCAACAAGGCATACGAAATCCAGGGCACGGCAGGATACGACTTCCCTTCCCTCATCCCCACCCAGTATGCACAGATCAAGGCCGGTACCTGGAACGGTACCAACTGGCTTGAGGAGATGACCAACCACAACGCTCCCATCAGCAACCAGTCTATCAACATCACCGGCGGCAGCGAGGTTTCACGCTTCGCACTCGGTTTCACCTACTTCAAGCAGGAAGGTACCATCGGTTACCCTGCCAACCCCAGCTATGACCGTTACACCGTCCGCATGAACTCCGACTACAGCCTCCTCAAGAAGCACGGCAGAGACATCATCAAGATCGGCGAGAACGTTACATTCTCAATCACCGACAAGGGCGGTATCAACATCGGCGGCATCTACGACAACCAGATCCGCAACCTCCTCACCGCAACCCCTCTGCTCCCCGCTTACAACAAGGAAGGCGGCTTCTACGAGTACGCCGACATGGTCGAGGACAAGTGGGACTTCAACCAGGATTTCAGCAACCCTCTCGCTGAAGTGCAGTACAAGAGCGGCAACAAGAACACCAAGGGCCACCGCCTGCAGGCCAACTTCTATCTCGAGGTTTCACCCATCGCAGGTCTCAAGTTCAAGTCAAGCGCAGGCTGGATGTACAACCACAGGGAGTACCGCAGCTACGTTCCCACCTATGTCCTCAGCGCCAAGACATCCAACCCTACCGACGACGTAAGCCAGAACCAGAGCTACAACTCAAGGTGGAGCTGGGAGAACACCCTCAACTACATCAAGAGCTGGGGCAACCACAACTTCGACTTCCTCGCAGGTCAGTCAATCGAGAAGTGGGGCTACGGCAGCAGCGTTTCCGCAAAGAACTCCAACTCACTCTTCCCCGGATCATACGAACACGCATACATCGACAACACCCAGGGTCTCGACGTGGCCAACACCTCAATAGGCGGTTCACCTCAGAGCCAGGGCGCCCTCTCATCATTCTTCGGACGTATCAACTACAACTACAACGAGACCTACATGCTCTCCGCAGTTCTCCGTGCTGATGGATCATCCAACTTTGCAAGAGGTCACAGATGGGGTATATTCCCTTCAGTATCTGCAGGTTGGGTAGTTTCAAACGAGCCTTGGATGGGCTTCAGCAAGAGCTGGCTGAGCTTCTTCAAGATCAGGGGCAGCTGGGGTCAGAACGGTAACTGCAACATCAGCAACTTCCAGTATCTTGCAACCGTTGCATTCAACGCTCCCTACTACTTCAATGACAAGGACACCCCCGTCACAGGCGCATATCCCGACATCCTCCCCAACGAGAACGTGAAGTGGGAGACATCGGAGCAGCTTGACTTCGGCTTCGACGCACGCTTCTTCAAGAGCCGCCTCGGCCTCTCGTTCGACTGGTACAACAAGATGACAAAGGACTGGCTCGTTGTAGCCCCCACCCTTCTGTCATACGGTACCGGCGCTCCTTATGTAAACGGTGGTGACATCAGGAACACCGGTTACGAGATCCTCCTCAACTGGAACGACTCTCCCAGCAAGGACTTCCGCTACGGCGCATCACTCACATTCTCACACAACCGCAACGAGGTTGTCCGTCTGGCCAACTCAGAGGGCATCATCCACGGTCCCGAGAATGCAATCGCACAGAACACCAACGAGTGCTACCGTGTACAGGTCGGCTATCCTATCGGTTACTTCTGGGGATACGAGATGGACGGCATCATGCAGAATGAAGGCGACATCAAGAACTATCTCGACAAGAACTGCGGCGGCGAAGCAGGCAACTCACTCCAGGGTTCAGCCATCCAGCCCGGCGACGTCAAGTTCGTCGATGTCAACGGCGACGGCAAGATCACCAAGGACGACAAGACCATGATCGGTGATCCCAACCCCGACTTCAACATGGGTCTCTCATTCAACATCGCATGGAAGGGAATCGACTTCTCAGTCAACGGTTACGGCGCATTCGGCCAGCAGGTTGCAAAGTCATACCGTCAGTTCTCCGACCACCCCGACAACAACTACTGCACCGACGTTTACACCAAGTACTGGACAGGTGACGGTTCAACCAACCGCTATCCCCGCTTCACCGACGGCAAGAACGTCAACATGTCAGAAATCTCCAAGGTATGGATCGAGGATGCAGACTTCTTCAAGATTCAGAACATAACCCTCGGCTACGATTTCAACAGGCTCTTCAAGTGGAATGCAGTCCGCAACATCCGCGGTTACGTTTCAGCTCAGAACATGTTCACCTTCACCAAGTACTCAGGAATGGATCCCGAGGTCGGCTTCGGCAACGGCACCAGCTGGGCATCAGGAATCGATATCGGTTACTACCCCAGCTCACACGCCTGGATCTTCGGACTCAACATAAACTTCTAAAAAATGATGAGTATGAAAAAGATATTATACATTTCCGCCATTATATTGAGCGCTCTTTGCTTCGCAGCCTGTGACAACTTCCTTGACACAGAGAGCCTTACAAAGAAGAATACCGGAAACTTCCCCATCAACGAGACCGACGCCAAGCAGATGGTGGCAGGTATCTACGCCGTCATGAACGACAACCTTGCAGACCCTGAGTGCGATCCTTTCTATGTATTCGAAATGGCTGGCGACGACCGTCTTGGAGGCGGCAGCCAGAGCAACATCGGTGCGCAGTCATGCGACCGTATCATGAACGACATCATCGACAAGTTCAAGCCCTTCTGGGAGTCACGCTATGCCGGCATCTTCCGCGCCAACAACGCCATTGCCACCATGGACAACGTTCCCAACTGGTCAAAGCCCGAAGTCAAGGCACAGCTCCTCGGCGAGGCTTACATCCTCAGGGCATTCTACTATTTCAACTTCGCCCAGATATTCCAGCAGGTTCCCCTCGTGCTCACCACCGAGGCCGTGAACAACCCCAAGGCAAGCGTGGATGAAATCTATTCTCAGATTGCATACGACCTCAAGTTCGCCATCACCACAATGCCCGCTACAAGGTATCCCGACTTCGGCGAGGGCCATGTATCAAAGTGGGTTGCCGAAGCACTCATGGCAAGGGTATGGCTGTTCTACACAGGCTTCTACAAGAAGGCTGAACTTCCTCTCAAGGACGCCGACGGCAACATCACGCTGAGCGTAACGAAGCAGGAGGTTGCAAACTGGCTCGAGGACTGTATCAACAATTCCGGCCACAAGCTCATCAGCGACCAGCGCAACCTCTGGCCCTACACCAACCCCTACACCGCAAAGGATTATCCTTACGCAAAGGAGAACGGACTCGAGTGGGTAAGCGACGAGAACATCGAGAGCATGTTCGCAGTCAAGATGTCCAACGCTGCCGGCTGGAACAAGCCTGACCTCCGTCACAACCGTATCGTAGAGTACTTCGGCGTACGCAAGAGCTCCGCAGCTGCATTCCCCTTCACTCCTCAGGGATACTCCAACGGTCCCGTATGCTGGGCCCTCTGGGAAGACTGGGGCAACGACCCTGCATACGCAGGCGACTACCGCCGTCTCGGCTCCATCTGCAAGCGTGCTGACGAGATTCCCGGTTACGGTGGCGATACCGCAAAGGAAGTCGAGAACACCGACCTCCTCGCAAAGAAATACCTCGGATGCGGCGCTTACGGTGACGACGGCACCCTCTACCAGAGCTACGGCTACTTCTACGGTTCAGAGAACGACAAGCAGGTCGGCCTTACCCAGTCACTGGTATGGCTCCGCTTCGCAGACGTTCTTCTCATGCACTCCGAGCTTACCGACGGCAAGACCATCTACAACGGCAAGAGCGGCATGAACGCAGTACGTGAAAGGGCAGGCCTGGCAGACGTGGCTTACTCACTCGACGCACTCAAGAAGGAGCGCCGTTACGAGCTCTGCTTCGAGGCAATGCGCTGGAACGACCTTCGCCGCTGGGGCGATGTACAGGTTATCGTAACGAACCAGGAAGGCAACCCCATCCTCAACCAGGGTGTCGCAGGTGTATACCAGTGGCAGGCCAACCATCCGTTCATGGACCGCTACAATGCAACAGGCGGCGGCTTCTTCAAGATCCCCGAGAGCCAGATCACACTTTCAGAGGGTGTGCTCGAGCAGAACCCGGGCTGGGAGAAGGCAGAATCCGAATTTGCAAAGGGCGACCTTCCCTACTACAAGAAGTAACGGAAAACATTCCTTACATATGAGCACCAATCTGGAGGCTGCGGATTCCGCGGCCTCCTTTTTTTATTTACGAGGAAAAGAATTAACTTTAGAGCTTCAAATTCGGCGACAATGAAAAAACTTGGTTTTTACTCGATCTTTGTAGCAATCGGCCTGGCAGCAGGCCTGTTCATCAGTATGAAGCACAATGCAAAACAGCAGTCCGGCTATATCGGAAAAGAGCCCGTGACTGTGGAGAACGGAGTCCTCAGCCCTGAGGTCCTCCTCAAGTTCGGCCGTCTGAGCGACCCCCAGCTCTCCCCCGACGGCAGCCGCATCCTCTACGGCGTAAGTTACACCGACATAGCTGAAAACCGCAGCTGCCGCAACCTGTTCGTCTGCAATGCCGACGGCAGCGATCCCGTACAGCTCACACGCTACGCAAAGAGCGTGAACGCAGCAAAGTGGAGCAAGGACGGCAAGTGGATATTCTTCATCCAGGACGGCCAGCTCTACAAGGCAGCCGTGAAGAAGTCGAAGCTTGGCGGCAAGATCAAGCTCACCGACCTCCCCGCCGGTGTGAGCGACTACAAGCTGTCGCCCGACGAGGCCCAGATCATCATCGTAAGCTCAATCAAGAACCCGGGCGTCGACCAGCCTTCAGACATCGACACAACCCTCACAAAAGCCCAGGCATACGTCACCGAGAACCTGATGTACCGCCACTGGGACCACTGGGTGACCGAAACTCCCCGCAGCTACTATGCAAGCATGGGTAACGGCATCATCACTCCCGACAAGTGCTTCGACATACTTGCCGGCGAGGATCCCGGCATCGAACTTCCCACAGAACCTTTCGGCGGAGCCGAGCAGCTCGCATGGGCTCCCGACGGCCGTCATATAGCCTACAGCTGCCGCAAGCTTACAGGAAAGCAGTATGCATTCTCCACAAACACAAGCATATACGTATTCGACATCCTCACAGGAGCCACAGTTGCTGTGACCTCTGAAGGCGGATACGACACCAACCCCGCCTTCAGCCCCGACGGCACAAAGCTCGCATGGATCAGCATGGAGCGCGACGGTTATGAGGCCGACAGGCAGCGCCTCATGGTAGCCGACGTCGACATGACCGACAACGACCCCGACGGCCAGGGCGCCGACTTTGCAGTCGGAGAGATCAGGGAGCTCACCGCCGACTTCATCTACGACGTGCAGGACCTCTTCTGGACACCCGACAGCAAGGCCATCTACTTCCCCACCACCATTAATGGAGTGGGCGCAATCTGCAAGGCTGCAACAGACGCCGAAGGCATAGAGAGAGTGACACCCGATGACTGGTGGTTCGGTTTCGGCTGTCCCTTCGCATATGCGGAGGAGAACGGTTCCCCCGTGCTCTACACCACTTACAACAGCATGAACTTCCCCACCGAGATAGTCAAGGTGGAGGCCGGGAAATATACCCAGATAAGCAACGAGAACACCGACATTCTCTCTCAGCTCAGCGGTATTTCCTGCGAGCAGATCGCAATCCCCACACCTGAGGGTGAAACCCTCTACAGCTGGGTTCTCTACCCTGCGGACTTCACCCCCGAAGGCAACTTCCCCGTTGTGGAGATGTTCAACGGCGGTCCCCAGACCTCGCTTGACCAGAGCTGGAGCTACCGCTGGAACTTCCGCATGATGTGCCAGCAGGGCTATGTGGTTGTCCTTCCCGCCCGCCACGGCGACAGCGGCTTCGGCCAGCCCTGGAAGGAGCAGATCAGCGGCGACTATCAGGGCCTCAACATGCAGGACTACATGCTCGCCGCCCGCTGGGCAAAGGAGCAGCCCTGGTGCGGCAAGGTCGCAGGCGTAGGCGCATCCTACGGCGGATTCTCAGTATATAACATGATGGGCATGCACGGCGACCTCTTCGACTGCTTCATCTCCCACGCAGGCATATTCGACGAAAAGATGCTCTGGTACACCACCGAGGAGGCATGGTTCGGCAACTGGGACAACGGCGGACTCATGGAATACGCATATGAGGACGGCCAGGTTGGCCCTGCAGGCGACGGTATAACCTTCGGCGGCATGCAGCAGGCCGGTGCGCCTTACGCAAACGTCGAGAAGTCGCAGCACCACTATGCCAACGACCCTGAAAGCAAACTCACAAACTGGCACACACCCCTGCTCTGCATGCACGGCATGATGGACTTCCGTATCCCCTACACCCAGGGAATGGCAGCATTCAATGCCGCACAGATGATGGGCGTTCCCAGCAAACTTGTGATCTTCCCTGAAGAGACCCACTGGGTGCTTCAGCCGCAGAACGCCATGCTCTGGCACAAGGAGTTCTTCGACTGGCTCGACAAATGGCTCAGACAATAACAGCAAAAACCCCGCTCGCCGCGGGGTTTTTCGTTATTTGAGGGGACGCATCTTTGCGTATTTCAGCAGGAGAAGCTTTTCGCCGTAATCGTCGAAGACCACCGTGGCCTTGAGTTCGGGGAACACACCGGTGATGGTCTTGATTGTACCTGCGCCAAAACGGTTGTGCTCGATGCGTTCGCCTTCGTACAGGTCCTTCATCGGAACGGGGACGAAGTTGGGGTCGATCTCCGCCGGTTTGGGTGCGGGTGCCGGCTTGGGTGCAGACTGAGGCAGGGATGCAGGGCGGGTGGAACCGCTGGCGGGACGGCGGCGCTCATAGGTGACGCCGGACGACTTGCCATAGTTCTGGGAACTGAACGAAGTGCTGTGCGCTCCCCTGCCGAATCCGCCCCAGGAAGGGGTAGAAGAAGTATTTTCCTCTTCCTCGAGAGGATTGTCTATATACTGCGGATCTATTTCCTTCACGAAACGGGAAGGCGAATTGCTCTCGTGCTTGCCGTTACGCATCCTGGTGTCGGCAAATGAAAGGCCCACGGAACGCTTGGCCCTGGTTATGGCAACATAGAAGAGGCGGCGCTCCTCCTCGATCTCCTGCTTTGAACTCAGCAGCGTGAGGCTCGGGAAGAGGTTCTCCTCCATGCCGGCTACGTAGACGTAAGGGAATTCGAGGCCCTTTGAGGAATGGACGGTCATGAGTGCAACCTTGTTGGCGCTGTCCTCACCCTCGGAAACGTCCACATTGCTAAGGAGGCTCACATTCTCAAGGAAGTCTCCGAGATTGAGCACGTCGGCGCGGGGCGTGTCGGAATCCTCGAACTCGCCCGTCTGCTCCTCCTCCCATGCTGCAACGGAGTTGATAAGCTCGTCCACATTCGCAAGACGGGCAAGGCCCTCTATGGAATTGTCCGACTTGTAGAATGCATAGAGGCCGGAATCGTCGGCTATCCGGCGTGCCAGGTCGAACGCGTCGGTATTGGGCACGGCCATGGCAAAGCCGTTTATCATGTCACAGAAAGCACGTATCTTGGCGGCGGCTGGAGCCTTGAGGCCGAAGGCTTCGGTATCCGGCATGTATGCAGCCTTGAAGAGCGGGCATCCATGGGCTCTGGCGCATTCGTTCAGGGCGCTTATCGAGGTGTTTCCTATACCTCGGGCAGGCTGGTTGACGACCCTCTTGAAAGACTCGTCGTCATTGATGTTCACCGCCAGTTTGAAATACGCCATGAGATCCTTCACCTCCGCACGCTCGAAGAAGGAATTGCCCGAATAGATCATATATGGTATGTTCCTCCGGCGGAGCTGCTCCTCGAGTGCGCGCGACTGTGAATTGGTGCGGTAGAGTATGGCGAAGTCCTGGTATTTCGCGCTCTCCTGCCTGATCTTCGCTATGATGTCGGAGACGAGCATCAGGGCCTCCTCCTGCTCGGTGTAGGCCTTGAAAAGATGTATCTTGTCGCCGGCCTCGCCCACTGCGTAGCACTTCTTGGGAATGCGCCCGTCGTTATGGGCAATCACCGAATTGGCCGCATCCACTATAGTCGTGGTGGAGCGGTAATTGCGCTCCAGGCGGTAAATCCTGCTCTCGGGATAGTCCTTCTTGAAATTGAGGATGTTCTCAATCTTGGCGCCGCGGAATGCGTAGATCGACTGGGAGTCGTCGCCCACGACGCATATGTTGCGGTGGCCGGCCGACAGCTTCTTGAGTATGAGGTACTGCGCGAAGTTGGTGTCCTGATACTCGTCCACCATTATGTGCGAGAACCTCGAGGAGATGCTCCTCAGCGCATCCTCGTTGTCACGCAGCAGTATGTTCATGTTGAGGAGGATGTCGTCGAAGTCCATGACCGACGAAGCCTTCAGCTTCTTCTGATAAAGGTCATAGAGGTCGATGAGGCGCGACCTGTTGGCATGGCGGTCGGCCGTCATGAGGTCCTGGTTGTTCCTGTATGCGCCGACAGTGACCAGGTTGTTCTTCGCCATCGATATTCTTGCCAGGACGTCGCGGGGCTTGTATGTCTTGTCGTCGAGTCCGAGCTCCTTTATGCAGACCTTGATGGCGGAAGTCGAATCGCCCTGGTCATATATCGTGAACTGATCATTGTATCCGAGGAACGCCGCGTATTCCCTCAGGAAGCGCACGAATACGGCATGAAAGGTGCCCATCACCACATGGCGGGCGTTACGCTGCCCCACCATCATGGCTATGCGCTCCTTCATCTCGGAAGCCGCTTTCTTTGTAAATGTAAGAGCCAGAATACGTTCCGCAGGAACACCCTGCGCGAGGATGTTCGCCACCCTGCTTGTAAGAACCCTGGTCTTGCCTGATCCTGCACCCGCTACAATAAGTACCGGCCCGTCCACACATGCGACAGCCTTTTTCTGCTCGTCGTTCAATCCATCGAAGATGGCACTCACTTTATTCTCCATAACGTCGCGAAATTAGCAAAAAAATGACTAAATTCGCGTCGCATTTAGAAATATACTATAACGTTATAAAAAATGTCCCAAACTATCGTTCTTAAAAAGGGTCTGAACATTCCCATCACGGGATCCGCAGCCCTCCGTATCGCCAAGACGGTATCTCCGGACGTCATAGCCATCCAACCTTCTGATTTCAAGGGCCTCACTCCGAGACTCCTTGTAAGGGAAGGCGACCCTGTGATGTGCGGTTCACCCGTCATGGCGGACAAGAAGTTCACGGACATCCTCATCACCTCGCCCGTCAGCGGCAAGGTCAAGGAAATCGTCCGTGGAGACAAACGCAAGCTCCTGGCCGTCCTCATCGAGAACGACCACGAGTACACTCGTGTAGACTTCGGGTGCAAATCAGTACCTCAGGATGCCGCACAGGTCAAGCAGCTGATGCTTGCCAGCGGCATGTGGCCCTGGCTCGTCCAGCGCCCCTACGGCATCATGGCCAACCCTGAGATCAGCCCCAAGGCAATCTTCGTTTCCGCATTCAACACCGCTCCCCTCGCAGCCGACGCAGAATTCTGCCACGCTTCAGAGATCGGATTCATCCAGGCCGGTGTAAACGCTCTCGCCACCATCGCAAAGGTTCACGTTTCCCTGAACGCCGAGGTAAGCTCAACATTCGAGAAGCTCGAGAACTGCGAGAAGCACAGCTTCAAGGGCAAGCACCCCGCAGGAAACGTAGGCGTACAGATCAGCCACATCTGCCCCATCCGCAAGGATGAGACTGTATGGACAATATCACTCGCAGGCCTTGCAGCAATAGGCAAGCTCATGCTCAAGGGCACGGCAGACTTCTCCCGCAAGGTCGCAGTCTGCGGACCCATGGCAATCGAGCCTTCATACGTATCAGCCGTTCCCGGCATCGCAATGAAGGACCTCGCAGGCTTCTACGGCTCACTCGCAGACGAGATCCGCTTCGTTAGCGGCGACGTCCTCTGCGGTGTGAACACCGGCAAGGACGGCTATCTCACCTGGAATTCCGAGCAGGTCACCCTCATCAAGGAAGGTACCGAGCGCGAGCTCTTCGGCTGGATCCGCCCCATCCGTTACAAGCAGTTCAGCACAGACCACTGCTACTTCAGCTGGCTCATGCCCTGGCGCAAGTATGACATGGACACCAACCTCCATGGCGGTCCCCGCGCATTCCTCATGAATGACGCATACTATGCCAAGGTTCTCCCCATGGACATCTACCCTCTCTATCTCACCAAGGCCTGCCTCGCAGGCGACATCGACAAGATGGAGAAGTTCGGCATCTACGAGATTCTCCCCGAGGACCTCGCATTATGTGAGTTCGTGGACCCCAGCAAGAACAATATCCAGGATATGATCGCAAAGGGCATTGACCTGATGCTTAAAGAAATGGCCTAAAGTATGAACAAGATTTTCGAAAAGGGAGGCAAGCTCTGGTGGCTTCACTCCACCGCTGATGCTTTCGACACATTTCTTGCCGTACCCGGAACCGTCACCAAGAAGGGTTCCCATGTACGTGACGCAGTCGATCTGAAGCGTATCATCATCATCGCACTCATCGCCGTCATCCCCGCTGCCCTCTTCGGCATGTGGAACGTCGGCTACCAGCACGGCCTCGCCATCGGCGACGCCCGCATCAACATCCTCGGCAACTTCTGGTTCGGATTCCTCCGTGTCCTGCCCCTTTACATTGTATCCTACCTCGTAGGTCTTGCAATCGAGTTCGGCACAGCCCAGATCCGCGGCGAAGAAGTCAACGAAGGATTCCTCATGACCGGTTTCCTCATTCCCCTCATCGTCCCTGTGGACACTCCCCTCTGGATGCTTGCAATCGCAGTCGCTTTCGCAACCATCTTCGGCAAGGAGGTCTTCGGCGGTACCGGAATGAACATCTGGAACCCTGCACTCCTTACACGTGCATTCCTCTTCTTCTCTTATCCTAACAGCATGTCAGGCTCACAGACGTGGATCCACCTCAAGGCCGGCGAGACTGCAATCGACGGATTCACCGGAGCAACTCCCCTCGCACTTGACGGCGCCGCACAGTACAGCACCTCATTCTGGAGCGAGTTCCTCGGCACCATCCCCGGTTCTGTAGGTGAGACATCGACCCTGTGCATCCTCCTCGGCGCAATCCTCCTCATCTGGACGGGCGTTGCAAGCTGGAAGATCATGGCAGGTTCAGTCATCGGCGCCCTCGCTGTCGGCCTCATCGGCGATGCAGCAGGCGTCAGCGTAGTTCCCTGCTGGCAGCAGCTCGTTCTCGGCGGCTTCGCATTCGGTACCGTATTCATGGCAACCGACCCTGTGACCTCAGCCCAGACCGAATGCGGCAAGTGGATCTACGGATTCCTGGTAGGTGCACTCTGCATCACAGTACGTCTCTTCAACCCCGGATACGCAGAAGGCATGATGCTCGCAATCCTGCTCGGCAACACCTTCGCACCGCTCATCGACCACTGTGTCACAAGTGCCCTTATCTCACGTAAGGCAAAGAAAATCAGGGTCGCATAGCCATGAATACAAACAGTAACGTTTATACAGTGATCTACACCACGATAGTGGTTGTACTGGTCGCAGCTATCCTGGCCTTCGTTTCACAGAAGTTGGGCCCCATGCAGGCCGACAACCAGAAGGCAGAGACAATCAGCCAGATTCTTTCTGCAGCCCAGTTCGAGGACTTCGGCAACACCAATGCTGAAAAGATCGACTTCTACAAGAAGAACATCAGCGAGGTTGTCCTCGTCAACGCAGCCGGCGAGCAGACGGGAACCCTCGACTGCAGCAAGGCCGAGATCTACTCAACAGCAGACCTCAAGGCTCAGAACTATAATATCAAGGACGAGGCCAAGGATTACGCAATCCCCATGTACAAGTTCAACAACGGTATCACAGTAGTTCCTATTTACGGCGCAGGCCTCTGGGGACCCGTCTGGGGATACATCGCAGTTGAATCCGACCTCACCACCGTTGCAGGCGCATACTTCGACCATGAGTCAGAGACTCCCGGTCTTGGTGGCAAGATCAAGGACGACCCTTCATTCCGCGCCCAGTTCGCAGGAAAGAAGATCGACTTTGCTGACGAAGCACCCCTTTCAATCATAAAGGGCGGTGTTCCCGCAGGCAAGGAGAACGCAGTCGACGCCATCACAGGAGCAACCATGACAAGCAAGGGCCTCAGCGCTGCCATCGTAAGCTGGATGAAGGCTCTCAAGCCCGCTTTTGCAGCAGCTCCCGCAGCCAGCCCTGCAGTTCAGGAAGAGGTTGTGGAGGCAGAGCCCGAATCAAACGATAACATTAATACGGAGGAATAAGCCATGGGTAAAATGAAAGAAACATTCCTCAATCCGTTGATGAAGGGCAATCCCATCACCGTCCTCATCCTCGGTATCTGCTCTTCACTCGCCGTAACAGTCGAGCTCAAGGGCGCACTCGTAATGGCTCTCTCAGTGACTATCGTCACCGGTCTGTCAAGCCTCGTCTGCTCACTCATCAGAAACACCATTCCCAACCGCGTACGTATCATCATCCAGCTGGTAGTGGTATCCCTGATGGTTATCCTCGTGGACCAGTTCCTCAAGGCATTCGAAGCAACATATCCCATCGACAAGGCCCTTTCAGTATACATCGGCCTCATCATCACCAACTGTATCGTAATGGGCCGCATCGAGGCTTACGCTCTCGGCAACAAGCCCATCCCCTCACTCGTCGACGGTCTCGCCAGCGGTCTGGGATACGGTATGATCCTCATCATCGTAGCATTCGTGCGCGAGCTTCTCGGCAGCGGCACAATCTTCGGTTTCCAGGTGATTCCCCAGGCATTGTACAATGCCGGCTACGTTAACAACGGTCTCGTGATCCTGCCTCCTTTCGCCCTCATCCTCCTCGGATGCATCATCTGGGTACACAGGAGCATCGACAAGGACCTCCAGGAGAAATAAACAGTAACACTTATCGATTATGGAATATATAAGCTTATTCGTAAAGTCAATCTTCGTTGACAATATGATTTTTGCATACTTCCTCGGTATGTGTTCATACCTGGCAGTATCCAAGAATGTAAAGACCGCCAACGGACTCGGTATCGCAGTCATCGGCGTGCTCCTCATCACACTTCCCGTCAACTGGCTTCTCAACACATACTTCCTGAAGCCCGGCGCAATGGCATGGATCAGCCCCAAGTTTGCAGAGGTTGACCTGAGCTTCCTCAGCTTCATCATCTTCATCGCAGTCATCGCAGCCATCGTTCAGCTCGTCGAGATGATCGTGGAGAAGTTCCTCCCCTCTCTCTACAGCTCGCTCGGTATCTTCCTGCCGCTTATCGCAGTAAACTGCGCCATCCTCGGCGGTTCACTGTTCATGCAGCAGAAAGACTTCGCCAACCTCGGTGAGTCTGCAGTATACGCACTCGGCAGCGGCATCGGCTGGTACCTTGCCCTCGTCTGCCTTGCAGCAATACGCGAGAAGTTAAGTTACAGCAACGTGCCCGCTCCCCTCAAGGGAATAGGTATCACCTTCATCACCGTGGGTCTCATGGGTATGGCATTCATGATCTTCATGGGTATTTCACTTTAATAGGAGGACAGGAATATGTTTACAACTATCTTAGCATCAGCAGTGATAATCGCCATCGTGACGCTTATCCTCGTGGCTCTTCTCCTTGCAGTGAAGGCATACATCACCCCCAAAGGCACTGTAAAGATCAGCATCAACGACGGCAAGAAGGAACTTGACGTCACTCCCGGCGGCAACCTCATGGGCACCCTCGCAGAGCAGAAGATTTTCCTCCCCTCAGCATGTGGTGGAAAAGCTAACTGCGGCCAGTGCAAGGTCATCGTAGAGGAAGGCGGCGGTGAGATCCTCCCCACCGAGGTCGGCTTCTTCAACCGCAAGCAGATCAAGGAAGGCTGGCGCCTCGGCTGCCAGGTCAAGGTCAAGGACAACCTCAAGATCAAGGTTGCAGAGAGCGCACTCAGCGTCAAGAAGCTCGAGTGCGAGGTCATCTCCAACAAGAACGTCGCTACATTCATCAAGGAATTCACCGTCAAGCTTCCCGAGGGCGAGAACCTCGAGTTCAAGAGCGGTGAGTACATCCAGATCGACATCCCCAAGTACGAGCTTGATTTCAAGGACATCGAGGTCGAGCCCGAGTACCGCGCCGACTGGGAGAAGTACGGTTTCTTCAACCTCCATTCTTCCAACCCCGAGGATACGATCCGTGCATACTCAATGGCCTCTTATCCTGGTGAGAAGGGCATCATCAAACTCAACGTCCGTATCGCAACTCCTCCCTTCGACCGCAGCGTTCCCCGCGAGCTTGGTCCCAAGCTTCTGCCCGTGAACCCCGGTATCGCCTCATCTTACGTGTTCACACGCAAGCCCGGCGACAAGGTGATGATCAGCGGTCCTTTCGGCGAGTTCCTTCTTCCCAAGAACGATCCCGACGACCTGGAGTACATCTTCGTTGGTGGTGGTGCAGGTATGGCACCTCTCCGCAGCCACATCATGCAGCTCTTCAAGACCCTCAAGACCGGCCGCAAGGTACACTTCTTCTACGGAGCACGTGCACTTGTCGAGGCATTCTATCTTGAGGACTTTGCAGTGATCGAGCGCGAGTTCCCCAACTTCAAGTTCCATCTGGCACTTGACCGCCCCGATCCCGCAGCAGATGCAGCAGGTGTTCCCTACACCGCAGGCTTCGTACACAACGTAATGTACGAGACCTACCTCAAGCAGCACGATGCACCCGAGGACATCAAGTACTTCATGTGCGGTCCTCCTATGATGACAAAGTGCGTATGCGACCTCCTCGATTCTCTCGGAGTCGCTCCCGAAAACATCCTCTTCGACAACTTCGGAGCATAACGATAGAAGACCAGCCCGCAAGGCTGGTCTTCTATTATCGGATTATTCAAAAAAAACAAGGATCATTAATTAGTGACAAGCCCGCTTGCAGGTTGACAAGCGGGCTTTTACCTTTGCCGCCATGATGATCGAGGAACACACCGACAGGTCTATTGAACGGCGTTCGTCCGGGAGGAATCTCCTCCAAAAAATGATGTATGGCCATATTAGGCATTCATCGTTGTGTGTTATAATCAGCTTGCTTGCTGTCGGTGTTTCCTTTCCTGGCTGCGAAGGTACTCCCTTAATTGAACAAGAGTCCGGGGACAAGCCCGCGCAGCCTTTGGCACAGGCGGCAGATACGGTGCGCATAGTTGTAAACAAAAGCGCAGGAAGTACGATAACGCGCACCGATCTGTTCGTCTTTACAGCAGGAGGCCAGCAGGAATGCCACCTCTGTTTCGCCGACAGTTCCGCCACGCACGAGGCCGCACTCACTCAAGGAGAAAAACAGATAGTCGCCATTGTAAACTCCCCATATATATTAAATGGTCAGTCGACATCAAAGATCGAGAGCCTCGAACAGCTGACCTTCCAGTTCAAGGACGACTCGCCCGAGCACCCTGCCATGAGCGGCAGCACAACCTGCATCATAAGCTCCGGAACGTCCTGTGTTGAAATACCTGTAACCCCATTGATGTGCAGTGTGGTGCTCACCGACATAAGCAACAACCTCACGCATTACCGGCTGCTCGAGAACCCCAGAATCCGCCTCACCTCTATCAATCCCGAGGCGGAGATCATGCGCGTCGACGGTTTCAGGCCGTCAGGCATGGCACGGGACGGCGAGGCCGTCGCCCTGCCATGCGACGTGGGCTTCTACACACAATACCCTGGCACAGTCCTCCATTGTTACCCCGACGAAACACCGGAGAACACCCTCGGCCTCGAGCGTACAGGCCTCCTCTTCGAATGTGAGATACAGGACACCACACGGCAGTTCACAGTCCCTCTTCCTCCCCTGCCGCGGGGCTGCATCTGCCCCGTAGGCATAACCGTTGACGAAACTGAGGAAAATACCTATATTTGCAGCTATGTCTGCTCAAGCCAAAATATGGAACGGAGTTCTCCGCCTGTTCGGCAGTATGCCGCTCAAGGCGCACTATGCCAATGCAAACTTCCTTGCCTGGCTTATCGGCGACGTGTTCCGTTACAGAAGGGACGTAGTCTCCTTCAACCTCGCACGCTGCTTCCCTGAAAAGACCACAAAGGAGCTCAAGGCCCTCCGCAAGGAGTCATACAGGCACTTTGCCGACATAGTTGTGGAGGCCGTCTGGTTCGGCGCATGCCGAAATCCCCAGCGCCTGCACGACGCAAGAATTGCAGAAATAGCAAATCCCGAAGTAATATCCGACCTCTTCAGCAAGGCTCCCAGCATTGCAGTCCTCTACTCGCACTGCGGCAACTGGGAACTCTTCGGAGGCATAGAGAACTACAACTACAGCGGCCGGCCCATGCCGGTAACGGAACAGAACACGTCCGTAGTCTACAAGCACACCAACAGCAAAACCACCGACGAAGTCCTGCAGATGAACCGCTTTGCTCCCGTAAAGGACAAGGAGCATTTCAACGGTTACGTTGAAACCAACGACCTCATCCGCTACGCCTTCAAGCACAAGGACGAGAAGCGCATCTACAACATCAACACCGACCAGCGTCCTTATGTAAATTCAGGTGCGAACATTCCCGTCAGGTTCCTCGGCCAGGACACGCAGACCATGACAGGCGCGGCGGCCATAGCCAGAAAGTTCGGCATGGCAGTATGCTATCTCAGAATGGAGAGGAAGGAGCGCGGGCGCTACATCATCGAATACGTACCAATCTGCGAAAATGCGTCAAACTCAAGTGTCGAGGATATCATGAAGCGCTACTATGAACTCCTCGAGGAGGATATACGCAAGGATCCGTCAAACTATCTCTGGACTCACAAACGCTTTAAATAGAAGTGCACAGGAAATTATTGACAAAGGGGGCCGTCAGGCTCTCCGATGCGGAAGTAAGGCAGACACAGCTGCACATCCTTGACTGCATAGACGAGTTCTGCCGCAAAAACGGCATTCCTTACTCGTTGAGCAGCGGATCACTCATCGGCGCCGTCCGTCATAAAGGATTCATCCCCTGGGATGACGATGTCGACATTCTCATGCTCAGAAAGGATTATGACAGGTTCCTGACGTCCTTTAACGGAAACTACGAGAACCTCGAGACTGTCGACTATATATCAGAGCCCGACTACTGCCAGCCGTTCGCCAAGGTCATGGACATGGGCACGCAGATAGTGGCAGGAGGAAACAGCATCTTCTGCTACGGCATCTACGTCGACATCTTCCCGGTCGACGGGCACCCCGATGCCGAATCCACGCCCGAATACTACAGGACCTTCATGTCCCTGTTCAACCAGCTACACAAGTCCTGTCCCCTGCACAGATACACGTCGAATCCTTTCGTGGCAATTAAGTTCATAGTCCGCAACATCTTCCACAAGGGAAACAGACAGGCAGCCGCAAAGATGGAGCAGATGCTGCGGTCGTACGACTTCGAAGCCTGCGAATATGCCGGCGAAGCAACTGCAGACCCATATATGAAGGCTGTACTGCCCAAGTCGGTTTTCGAGTCGTTTGCAGCCCTCCCCTTTGAAGGAAGAAGCATAAGTTGTCTGAAGGAATACCACACATATCTCACGGCATACTACGGCAATTACATGCAGTTCCCGCCGATTGAGGAGCAGAAGCCCCAGCACAGGGTCAAGGCATACAGGATAAAAGCAAAATGAGAATAGCCTACTGCATACACGCCATATACAATTGCGGCGGGACGGAGAGCGTCCTTGTCCGCAAGGCGAACTATCTTGCAGTGGAAAAAGGCTGGGAAGTCTGCATAATCACCGCACATCAGCACGGCCGTGCCAGCGCATTCCCGGTGGACCCGTCAGTCAGGGTCATCGACCTCAACAGGAACGACTCCTCCCCGCTATGGCGTTCAGGGTATCTCCCGGCGCTCGACCGTTGCCTCAACTCCATCAGGCCCGACATCGCAGTAGCCGTCAACGGCAAGGCGATGTATGCATTTCCCCACTGCACCGACGGCAGCAGGAAGGTCGCGGAGTTCCACTTCCCGCGCGAGAAATACACCCTGAAATACGGAAAGAACATGCTCGGGCTAAAATACGCCGAATTCCGCACAAAGCAGGTCGCCAGGGCTGCCGCAAAGATGGACAGTTTCGTTGTCCTCACGGAAAAGGACCGACAGGCATGGGCATCTGACGTCCCTGGCGTGGCACAGATATACAACCCCATTATTGATAGAGGAAATGCCCGTGCAGCCCTCGACAGCAAGGTCATGGCGGCCGTGGGACGGCTGTCTTTCGAAAAGAACTACCCCGACATGCTGGAGGTATGGTCAAATGTCTGCGAAAAGCACCCCGACTGGACATTGAAGATATATGGCGACGGGCCTGAAAAGGCATCCCTCGAAGCGATGGTCGCACAAAGGTTCAAGAACGGAAACGTCAGGCTGATGGGGCGGACGGACGATGTTCCGGCCGTGCTTATGGAGAGTTCCGGACTCCTTCTTACCTCGAAGTATGAAGGCCTGTCCCTGATTCTGGCGGAGGCCTCGTCCCTGGGCGTGCCTCCCGTCAGCTACGACTGTCCCAAGGGCCCGGCTGAAATCATAGAGGACGGCAGGAACGGTTTCCTCGTGAAACCGGGAGATGTCGAAGACATGGCACGCAAGGTCTGCCTTCTGATTGAAGACAAGGAGTTGAGGGCGGAGATGGGCGCACAGGCCAGGCTCAATTCACAAAGGTTCTCTATGGCGGCTATCATGAATCAGTGGGAAGAGCTCTTCAACCGTCTGGTTCACAAAGCATGACCCACCGTCAAACCACGAAGCAAAGATCTACCAAATGAAAATACGCAAGTCAACACCGTATCTGGAAGCCACTCACAAGTTGAAGGAGGCCATACAGAACACATTCGTCTACAAGCACAAGGGAAGCCTCCCGTCCGCTCCGCGGAAGATGATCATCGCCTGCACCGACCGCAGGTTCTATGCAGGCGGAATGTGCGACAGGTTCAAGGGAATGGTTTCCGCATACGCCTGGGCCAAGGCCAACGGCTACGAATTCAGAATCAGTCACAGTTTCCCTTACGAACTGCACGACTTCATCGACTGTGCAAGTTACGACTGGACTCTGAAGCCTGACGAAATGAGCCCCTATGCGGCCGACGCAAGAATGCTTTACGCCCGCGGCGAACGTACAGGACGCCGCCTCACCGGATACAGGCCGGATGGCCGCCAGATCCACTATTTCGGCAACATGGACGTAGTGGAGCAGATAAACGGCACGTTCGGCACCGATTACGACTGGGGCACTCTTTTCCGGGAACTTTTCAAGCCGGGAAAGGCATTGCAGGAGGAAATCGAACGTTACACGCCAGAGGTTCCATACGTATCGGCTAGTTTCCGTTTCCAGCACCTTCTTGGGGATTTCGATGAAAAGCTTGCAAAGAAGATAAAGAATGCTGAGCAGCGCGACAAATACATCAAATGCTGTCTCGACGCAATACATAAGATCAAGGCCATGAATCCCGGAAAGATGGTGCTCGTCGCCTCCGACAGCGGCACCTTCGTCGAAGAAGCGCTGAAGATCGAGGGCGTCTTCGCCGTCCCCGGACAGCGTGTCCACATACAGTTTGACACAAACGCCAGATCAAGCGCCTATCTCAAGACTTTCCTTGACTTCTACCTGCTTGCAGGAGCGGAGAAGCTATATCGTGTATGTGCCGGAAGTATGTACAGCACGCAGTTCCCGCTATGTGCATCAAGAATAAACAACCGGGAACTTATAGATCTGAGGGTGGAGTTAGATTGAGTCAAGCTCGAACCTTGACTTCGAGCCAAGGATGGTCTCGAAGCCTGTCACAATGGCATCACGGTAAGCCTGCACCATGTCAGGCTTGATGTCAACGTCATTAATGCACACCATGCTGCTCGTCGGGTGGCACAGGAACTCTGAAATCCCGGCCGGAGAGTAAACTGCCATGGAAATATGTTTCTTGCTGATTCTCCTGTTCACGGCATGGCCGCGCATCAGGCTGTACACAAGAAAGACATATTGATTGAAATTCCCGGGATCACGCAATCTCGTGATGCTCGCCTCGATGTCGGCCTCAGCCAGGCGGCTGAGTTCCTCGCAGTCGCTCTTCAGCATCGGGCTGCAGATATGCTGAGGCCTGATGAAGAACGCACAATGCTTTCTGCCCGCGTATTTCCTTGCCAGTCTGTCAGAACCCCTGACCTGCATCTTGTACATGTTGCGGGCAAACAGATGGCGGGAGAATCCCATTGCCAGTTTCCCATCAGGCGTATAGAAGTCAGATTCCGAGCAGGGCATGACCGGGAACATGTCGTCATTGAAGTAGATGAACTGCTCGTCAAGCCCGGGAATCCTGTGCAGGAACATCTCGATGGCCGTGCTGTTGAAAACGGGCAGGAACCTTTCAGGGATTATGTCCTCATGCAGCACAACGTGCAGATTCTCACGGTTCACCCATGCAGGCACCTGACTGTCTCTGGAGACCACCAGATACACATTGCGGATGAAGGGCATGTTGAATTCGATTCCACGCAGAAGATACTTCAGCGTTCCCCAGTCGCGGAAACGCTTTGCCTGCACCTTCTTCCCCACGGCTTCTTCATAATCCTTCTGCCACAGGGGGTCGAGTCCGTCCACATATGTTATGACAACGTCCATCCTATAGATATTTTGCCGTACATGTCCTGCCCTGCTCAACAAGGTCTTCAGGGGTTCCGCTGAAGACCACCTCGCCGCCGCGGTCGCCCGCGTCGGGGCCGAGGTCGATCACCCAGTCCGCACTGCGTATCACATCGGGGTTGTGCTCAACTACGACCAGGCTGTGGCCCGCTGCCAGAAGAGCGTCGAACGACTTGAGCAACTTCTCCACATCATAGAAATGAAGTCCCGTGGTGGGCTCGTCGAAGATGAAGAGTATCTTCTCGGCCTTGCGGCTAGAGCGGCTGATGCTGAGGAAATAGGCCAGCTTAATGCGCTGGCTTTCGCCACCTGAAAGCGTGCTGCTCCCCTGCCCGAGCTTGATGTAGCCAAGGCCGACATCCTGCAGCGGCAGCAACTTCTGCACAACCGACTTTGCCTCGGGCTCCGTGCCCTCGCCGAAGAAGGCAATGGCGTCGTCGATGCTCATGTTGAGGATGTCGTCGATGTTCTTGCCGCGGTAGCGGACTTCAAGCACATCCGGCTTGAAGCGCTTGCCGCCACAGGCCTCGCAGACCATGGTCACATCTGCCATGAACTGCATCTCTATGCGTACAACGCCCTCGCCCTGACATTCGGGGCAACGGCCGCCGTCAGCATTGAAGCTGAAGTAGTTGGGAGCAAATCCGTTAATTTTGGCGTACTGCTGCTGCGCAAGCAGTGCGCGTATGTCGTCGTAGGCCTTCAGGTAAGTCACCGCATTGGAGCGGGTGCTGCGGCCTATGGGATTCTGGTCGACGTATTCCACCCTGCCTATCCTGTCGAGGTTGCCGGAGAGCCCCTTGAAGACGCCGGGTGCATCGCCGGATTCGGTCAGCTGGCGGTGCAGTGCAGGATACAGGATGTCGCCCACGAGCGAAGACTTTCCGGAACCGCTCACGCCGGTTATGACGGTAAGCACGTCCAGAGGTATCTTCACGTCGATGCCCTTGAGGTTGTGCTCGTGCGCACCCTCGACGGTGATGCTGTACTGCCAGGGCCTCTTGCTGCGCACATAGCGGTGCTTGGCGCCCGAGAGGTACTGCAGGGTAAGCGAGCTGTCCACATTCTCCTTCATGGCGCCGTATGCAGTGCCCTGGTAAATGACCTCGCCACCGAAGATGCCCGCACGGGGGCCCATGTCGATGAGCTGGTCGGCCGCACGTATAATCTCCTCGTCATGCTCGACGACTATCACCGTATTGCCAAGGTCGCGAAGACGCTTGAGCACGCTGATGAGGCGCTCGGTGTCGCGGGGATGCAGGCCGATGCTGGGCTCGTCGAGTATGTACATCGAACCGACGAGCGAGCTGCCCAGTGCGGTTACAAGGTTGATGCGCTGGCTCTCACCGCCGGAAAGCGTATTGCAGGTACGGTTGAGGGTGAGATAGCCCAGACCCACGTCCATGATGTACTGCAGGCGGCTGGTGACCTCCGCAAGCGGCTCCTCTATTA
Source organism: Candidatus Cryptobacteroides sp. (assembly GCA_045640445.1). GTDB lineage: Bacteria > Bacteroidota > Bacteroidia > Bacteroidales > UBA932 > Cryptobacteroides. The sequence continues at coordinate 22,800 of JAZUFA010000062.1, forward strand.
TCTTGCGTTCATCTTCCGTAAGCTCGATGTTGCTCAGGAAGCCGGCAAGCTCCTCGACGTTCATGCAGAGCAGCTCATGTATGTTCTTTCCGCCGACGCGCACCCAGAGGGCCTCCTTGCGAAGACGGCTTCCGTGGCAGTCGTGGCATACCGCCTTGCCGCTGAAGCGGTTCAGCATTATCCGGTACTGTATCTTGTACCTCTGTGTCTCAACCCACTGGAAGAATTCCCTAATTCCGATAAGTCTTTGGGGATCCCCGTCATATTCCTCTCCTTCCTTTGGTGGTATGCCATCCCAGATAAGGTCGCGGGTCTTCTGGGGAAGTTCGCACCAGGGCTTGAAGATGTCGATGCCATACAGGGCTGCCACCTCGATGAGATGGTCCTTGAACCAGCCCATCTTGTCGCCACGCCAGCAGGCTATGCAGCCGTCGTAGATGCTCTTGGTCTGGTCGGGAACCACCAGCTCGTCGCTGATGCCTATGATTTTGCCGAGGCCGCCGCAGGTGGGGCATGCCCCAAGCGGGCTGTTGAAGCTGAACAGATAGTCGTCCGGCTTGCGGAAGCTGATGCCGTCAAGCTCGAACCTGCTGCAGAACTCCTTGCGGACATCGCCGCACAGTATGGCGATACGTCCGTCGCCGCGGGTGAATGCGTCGTTAAGCGACGACAGCAGACGCGTGCGGTACTGCTCCGGATCGTCCACTGTGCCACCGATGCTGACACGGTCGACCAGCAGTTCGGCGGCCTCCGGATAGTCGGGCATCTGGAGGATATCGTCTATCTTCACCGGACCGCCGGCATAGAGGCGGTTGTAGCCGTCCTCCTTGAGGGAGAGCAGCAACTCCGTCTTGTCGTCGCGCCCTGTCCAGCCAAGGTCGGCCAGGATGAAGAAGTAAGGCGCGTCCTTCAGACCGGAGATGTACTGGAGGGCATCCTGCACGCTGTCGGCGCGCACTTCCCTGCCCGATACCGGGCTGTATGTACGGCCTATTCTTGCAAAGATGAGGCGGAGATAATCGTATATCTCCGTTGTGGTGGCCACGGTCGAACGGGGGTTCTTGGTGGTGACCTTCTGCTCTATGGCTATAGCCGGCGGGATTCCCTCTATGGAATCCACGTCGGGCTTGCTCATGCGGCCGAGGAACTGGCGCGCATAGGACGACAGGCTCTCTGCAAAGCGGCGCTGGCCCTCTGCAAACAGCGTGTCGAAGGCAAGGGACGATTTACCACTACCTGAAAGGCCCGTTATGACAACGAGCCTTCCACGGGGGATATCCAGGGAAACGTTCTTGAGGTTGTTAACCCTGGCGCCTTTGATATGAATGGTTTCCTCCACTATTCTTCTTCTGACTCTTTCTTTCCTGCAGGCTCTACAGCTTTCATCCTTGATTTAAGATCAACGCCCCAGATATACCAAACTGCACTGGCAAAGAATCCCAGGAATGCAAATGCAAGCAATATCTTGATTCTGGAAGGAGCAGCCTTGATGAGAGGAACTGTGGGCGGCTGAAGCACTGCATAAACAGGAGTCTCGACCTGAACCTTGGCCTTGGCCTGCTGCACTTGCTGTGAAGTCGTGTTATAAACCTGATACTTGAGGTTTGACTCCTGCTGGAGGCGTTCACGCTCGATGAGCACCCTCTGGAACACGACACCCTGGTTGGCGTCGACGTAACGGGCGTATTTCTGCTGGGCCTCGAAGTACTCCTTTCTGGCCTGTTCATTCAGAGTCTCATAATACTGAAGGTCATGACGGGACTTCTCTGTACGGTAATTGACCACATACTTCTGAAGGTTGCCGCAAACAAGCTTGCACAGGTCTGCAGAGACCTTCGGATTCTGTGTCATCACAGATACTGAAATCAGGTATGTCTTCTTGTCGACAGATACAGAAATGCATTCACCCACCCTCCTTAAGACCTTGGACTGTTCACCTGTAAGGCGGAACGGATCAATATTATCATATCCATATACAGGCTCCGACTTTTCACGGAAAAGGCCGATAAACCAGCCTGCAGCTTTACCTGGAGCCTTGAGGATATACGACCACCATGGCTCCTTATAATAGTCAAGGAGGTAATGGTAGAGGTCAGTCTCAACCACTTCATCCTTATGCATGAACTTGACGGGCATGCTGAAAAGTTCAATTCTGAAAGGAATGGACTTTATTACTTCAGGATAAAGGTCGGGATACATGGCATCTGTAACTGCCATGGTACTCGTATTGATGCCTGCAAGCGCGGCAAGTGTATTCATGCTGCTGCTCGACTTCTGCGCAATCTCAGGAGCAAGCTTCGATGAAGACGAGTATTCTTTGGGAATGCTGAAGGCAACTATGATGCCCGCAAGCGCCGCAACGCCGGTCCAGAAGAATATTCTCTTCTTGTGAGCCTTGAATTTACCCAGGAGTTCAGCGACGTTTATCTCGCTGTACTCTTCCTCGTAGTACTCTTTATTCTCGTCTGCCATACTGACTACATTTTTTTGAGAAGTGATACGATTGTAGCTACCATTGTCGTCAATGATGCTGCTGATGTGCCGATAGACAGGACTTCCGCAGTCGTCATCTGGCGGCGTTCACGTCTGGTAGGAACAACGATCTCACAGCCGGGTTCGATCTTGGCGTTGAGCTTGCTGCCCTTGGTGACGTTGCCGTTCATGTAGATGATATAAAGTTTGCTGCGTTTTGCAGTTGAGCCATAGCCGCCGGCGGCAGAAATGTAATATCCAATATTCTTGTTCGGCTGATACAGCACGGTATTGGGATACATCACGTCACCCTGGATACGTACAGTGCTGAGGTACTCTGGAACGATGATCCTGTCGCCTGCCTTGAGGATGATATCGTCGGCGCATCCGGGGTCTGCAACGGCCTTTTCGAGGTCGATTCCAAGGGTATAGTGATCAGAGAACGACAGTTTGTTGACGTCAACGGAGTCGCGGCCGCCACCCTGATTGATCATACGCCTGGTTGCGGAGTTGAGAGTGACTTCCTCCTCTGTGGTCTGACGCACGACCAGACCGCCCTTGAGATAGGCATGGCTGGTGGCACCGCCTGCACGCTTGATGAGGTCGGAAACGCGCTCGTCCTTGGTGACGAGGACATAACTGCCGGGGAACGGCACCTCACCTTCCACTGAGACATGCTGCGCAGCAACAAATCCGGGGCTGCGACGGACAGACACCACATCGTAGGGCTCAAGGTAGAAGTTCTCGCCAGCACCGATTGCAAGGCCGTCGGCTATCGAGAAGATGTATGTTCTGCCGAGGGTGTCGGACGGTTCAAGGCTGTTAGGGTCGAGCTCACGACGAGCGACCTCCACCCTTGCTGTGGAAGCACCATCAAGAAGACCGCCGGCCTGGAAGATAAGATCCTCGATGGTTGTTCTCTCAGCATAAGGGAATGTACCGGGATTTGCAACGAGACCGTTGATGGAGAAGTGACCGCGCGACTGAAGTTCGTACTTTCCGGAGATGACGAGCACGTCATTCTTCTTGAGCTGGATGTCGGCATTCACGCCTGAAAGCACTGCGCCGAGGTCGAAGGAAACGGTCTCGAGAGAGAGGTCATCCTTTTCGCGCATGATGATGGCCCTGTCGACGTATGCGTCTTCAGTGAGGCCGCCGGCACGCTCGACGAGCTGCTTGACTGTCTTGATGTCTGCACCATACTGGAACATGCCTGGGCGGAACACATGACCACGTATCTCGATCCTGTTGGCAAAGCGGTCGAGGTTGCTGCCGATGGTTACGACGTCACCGTCCTCCATCGTCGTGAGCGACATGTTCTTGCTTGATACAGTGAATATCTCCTGTTCTGCACCGGTATTGCGGACAAGTCGGATGTCATCCCTGTATGCGTCGCCGGTGAAGTCGCCTGCATACTTGATGAGGTCGGCAAGAGTTTCCTTTTCGGTGAGCTCGTAGCTCATGGGACGGCGTACACCGCCGGTAACAGTTGCTATCTTGATATAGGGAGGAACAAGGACAACGTCGCCTTCCTCAAGTCTGATATCGGAATCGGAGTTGCCGGTGAAGAGATAGCCATAGACATCCACGGTAGCGTACTCCTTGCCGCCACGAATAACCTTGATGCTGCGGAGCGAGCCGGTCTTTGTAACGCCACCTGCGCGATACAGGGCATGGAACACTGTTGAGAAAGAAGATATGCGGTAGGTTCCGGGGGTTGCTACCTCTCCCATCATGTTGACCTGGATGGAACGTATATTACCGAGGGTAAGGCTGACCTCCGTCTGCTCGCCGCCTATACTTGCATACTTGCTCTGAAGAGCCTTGCGTATCTTGTTCTGAGCCTCCTTGATCGTGAGACCATTCAAGTAGATTGGACCGATCTGGCTGATAGTGATACGGCCCTCAGGAGAGATGGTCTGTGAATAAGTGGCCTCGTTGTATCCCCAGAGTTCGATGATCAACTGGTCGCCGGGGCCGAGCTTGTAGTTCTCGGGAGTGGCCATGTTCTCGTTGGGTTCGAAGGTGAGAGCCTTGCCGTTGAACACATTATGGCCGTATATCCGTACGCTTGACGAGCTGTTGGCATCTGATGCTTCCGATACAAGAACGTCGGCAGTACCTGCGACGTTGTCTTCGGCCGATTCTGAGAAACGTTCCCTCACACCCTGACGCACTGTCTGGTCGGCGACATTTGCAGTGGAACCAACACCAGCCTCCAATTTAGCCTGGATGCGTTCAGCCTGAGCCTGGGTCACTCCCCTGGCCAGAAGCTCCGTACCAATCTGCTTCTCGCCTTTGCCAGCAGCCATACCGTTCTTGATGTAGTTGACGACTTCATCATCAGACATCTGGGCATAGGTCACATTTGAAAGACCGCAGAGCAGCGCAAGCGACACTGACAAAATCCAAAATTTCTTCATATATAAAAAACGTTATTATTCCTTAATCGTACAAAGATAGCAATTTTTCTCACGCATACGCACGCGTGGTGCGAACAAAAGGAGCAGAATGCTTTTTTTGCAAAAAATTGCACGTCGCCCTTGCAGATTCAAAAAAAGTATCTATCTTTGCAATCGCTTTCAGGAAGCAACCAGCCTGGTGCGGTAGTTCAGCTGGTTAGAATGCCGGCCTGTCACGCCGGAGGTCGAGGGTTCGAGTCCCTTCCGCACCGCCACCTAAATCTCGCAAGTCATTGTAAATCAATAGCTTGCGAGATTTTTTCTTACCCCTTCAACCACAGAATCACCCAGTTTTCGCATTTACACCTTACTGATTGAACTCTAATTCTTTAACCCTCGGAATGCCGTAGGGTTCTCTTCAATATACTTGTCCAGTTGATTTTTTTTGAAACCCTGGCCGCCACCCCAGTACTGGATCCCAGCCTTCTCCAACAGGCCCGAGTTCACAATCTGCTGGGCCTTCGTCTTCCCAATACCGAGATACTTCGCCAATCCCTGAATGCCCTTTATAA
>JAZUFA010000063.1:0-19199 GCA_045640445.1 Candidatus Cryptobacteroides sp.
CATACGCGCTGTCGGCATCCCAGGCCTTCACGGTCCAGGTCTCGTCCATTATCTTGGTCTCGCTGCCGGGAGTGAATGCGATGTGCTCGAGTTCAGCCTTGAAGCCGGCGGTCCTGCCGTCGGAGAATGTCTCGGGCACGCCTGCGGCCCTTACGGTACCAAGGCTGTCGCCGAGGTTCCAGAGGTCATACACGTTGCCGTCGTACTCCACCCTGGTCCAGGGATTCCATATACCGTAGTGGTGCCTGTGGTCCTCGGGCTGTATCCTGGTGAACACGAAGCCTGAAGGAGTATATGCGGGATGGATGTAACCGCTGCGGTCATACAGGTCGCTCACGCCCTCGGGCGCCTCGGTAACGGTGTACTTGTATGCGAGGACGGGCTTTTCGCCGCTGCGGATGATTATGTTGTCACCGTCGTCGATGACGTTCATCTGCGGAGCTGCAGTGCATCCGACGGCAAGCAGAGCCAGTGCTACTAGTGCCTTTCTCATAAACCTCTCTTTATCGCGTAAGGGAATCGTTCAGGACGGCTCAGCATTGCGTTGGCCTCGTCGTCGTTGATGAAGCGCTCTAGAGTCGGATCCCAATACAGCTTGCGTCCCAGCTTCATCGCTATGTGCTGAAGCAGACATACGGAGCATGAACGGTGGCCGACCTCGGCAGGGGAGATGGGCTGCTGGCGTGTGCGTATCGCGTTAAGCCAGTTCAGGTGATGGTCGTCGCTGACTGTAAGGTGGATATCGCTGTCAGAAAGGGGCGCGAGAAGCTTCTTGTCGGACACCACAAGCGGGCTGCCTGCGAAAGTCGTGGGGTCGTTTGCGGATGCCTTGTAGTCGCCGCGGCAGACAAATACCCAGCCGTCGTCGCCCGTGAAAAGGATGCCGTTGGGCTTCTGCTCAGACTCAGTCAGGCCGTACACCTTCACACCGTTTGCGTAGAGCATCTCGGTATGGTAGTCGCCATGAACGTCCCATAGTCCTTCGGTAGGGAAGTCGGCGGTTCCTGAGATCTCTACGGGACCGGTGTACTCGGTGCCCATTGCCCACTGCGCTATGTCGAAGTGATGGTTGCCCCAGCCGGTGATCATGCCGGCGCCGAACTGCTCGCAACGGAGCCAGCCGGGGCGGCCGTAACCCTTCTGAGGGTGTACGCGGTCCTCTGTATAAGGTACGTATGGAGTTGAGCCGAGCCACTTCTCGTAGTTGAAGCCGGCTGGAACATGTGTGGGAGTTGCGTCGCCGCCTGCAGGATCGCCGGGAAGACGGATCTCGACCTCGCGGAGAGTTCCTATCCTGCCGTTGCGTACGATCTCACTGGCAATGCGGAACTGCTCCCATGAGCGCTGCTGCGTGCCGAGCTGGAAGATGCGGCCGGTGGCATTGACGGCGTTGCTCATCAGACGGCCTTCTGCAATCGTGAGGGATGTGGGCTTCTCGAGATATACATCCTTTCCGGCACGTACTGCATCGATGGCGATCTTTGCATGCCAGTGGTCAGGTGTGCAGATGATGACTGCATCGATTTCAGGATTGGCCAGCAGTTCCTCGTAATGCTCGTAGGTCTTGATGTCGTCGGTCTTGCCGAACTTCTCCATCCGGAAGCCCTTCACATATTCCACTGCTTCCTGAACGCGGTGGGCGTCGAGGTCGCACACTGCGATGATGTGCGCATACTCGAACTTCATCACGCCTGGCATGTCGTGGTCGCGGGCAATGCGTCCGCAACCGATGACTCCGATGTTGATGCGGTTCGAGGGTGCGTTCTCACCCTTGAGGGTCTTGTTCTTTATGAACATGGGCGCTGCAAAAGCAGGCATGGCTGCCAGGCCTGCGCCGGCAACCATGCTAGACTTCAGGAACGTCCTTCTGTTGATCGGTTCCATTATTCGGGGGATTAGAATTTCCAACCTACTGTTACATACATTGCGTTTGACCTGGTCTTGACACCCTTTACATCAGAGATGTTAAGGAAACCGATCTGTCCGCCGAGACCTACTGTGAAGTGATCCCTGATGGTGATGAGAAGCTCGTCGTCCATACCGAGGTCGAATCTTCTGATGCCTGCATCAAAGTCGGCTTCCTTGTACATGTCGACTTTGAGATCCGGTCCCTTGAACTTGCCGCTTACAGCATAACTGCCGTAGAGACCGATCATGGGAGTAATGACAACTCCACCGAAGTTGAGGTTGTAGAAGAGATGTGCGGGGATGTCGAGGTTGGTGGTGCTGGTTGTTGACTTGAAGTCCTTCTGGTGAGCCTTGTGTCCTGTGATGGCTGCACCGACTTCGAGTCCTGCATTCTCACCGAAGTGGCAGATCTCATAGAATGCCCTTACCTGGGGTGCCATTCTGGGATTGGTGGTGACGTCGTCGTAAACATAGTTGCCTGCGCTGAAACCTGCCTCAACGCGGAGCTGTGCGTTTGCGCTGATTGCCGCTGCGGCAACGAGTGCGATTGTCAAGATGATCTTTTTCATGTTAATGTTATTTAATGCTGTTGATTACACTTGTGTTGGCCTTGTTAATGACGCTGTAGTCGAACTTCTCGACCTTGCGGTCGTAGGTGAGCAGGCCGTTCAGCTCGCCCTCGCAGTCTGTGGTCTGGGTGTAGACCGCTGCTGAGCAGCCGGTCTTGATGAAGTCCTTGAGCATCTCGGTATACTTCACGTAGTTAGCCTGGGCCTGCTCGGCGTCCTTGAGGCCGCCGTAGCCCCATCCTGCATTCGCATGCCAGGTATGGCCGGGAACGGCACGCCCGATTCCGCCGTATTCTCCGAGCACCATCACGAACTTGGACTCGAATGCGTTCATTGCAGGCTGGGGATAGTGGTGGATGTCGATAATGTCTCCTGCAAAGTAGTAGTTTCCGCCTGATGACTCGTTTACAAGGCGGGTGTTGTCCTGTGCCCTTGTGAATTCAACGACCTTCTTTGTGTCGAACTGGCCCCATGCCTCGTTGAAGGGAACCCATACGACTATGCTGGGGAAGTGCTTGAACTGGGCGATGATCTCGCCCCATTCGCGGTAGTAGTTGTCCTTCCACTGCTGGGGGATGTCAGCCTCTGAAGGGTAAAGGAAACTGTCGGAAGACCAGCTGTGCTGCTGGTGCTTCACGACTTCCTCTGAGCGGCCTGTTTCCTCTGCACTGGCGCCGTCGGCGATGGCGGGCATGTCCTGCCATACGACGATGCCGAGGACGTCGCACCAGTAGTACCAGCGTGAAGGCTCGACCTTGGTGTGCTTGCGTATCATGTTGAATCCCATCTCCTTGGTCTTCTCGATGTCGAAGCGGAGGGCTTCGTCGCAGGGTGCGGTGTAGAGGCCGTCGGGCCACCAGCCCTGGTCGAGGGGACCGAACTGGAACATCACCTCGCCATTGAGCGCAAGGCGCTTGTAGCCATTGATGTTGTTCTCATCATCCATCACTGATATCTTGCGGCATGCTGCGTATCCGTCGACCTTGTCGATGGTCCTGCCCGCACGCTCGATGCTGACGCTGAGTCCGTAGAGGAAGGGGGAGTCGGGGCTCCATAACTTCATGCCGCCAATGGGAAGGGAAACATTCTCGCCTGTGGCGGATGCTATCTCCTTGTCGCCGTCGAATACCTTGACGGTGACTTTGTCGCCATCCTCGAGTTCATTGGCGCATACGTCAACGTTAATGAGTTCAGCTTCGATGTCGCTGGTTGCGTAGAAGTCTGCGATATGTGTCTTCTCAACGGGCTCCATCCATACAGTCTGCCAGATTCCGCTTACTGAAGTGTACCAGATGCCTGAAGGCCTGGTCCACTGCTTGCCGCGGGGCTGATATGCATGGTCGGTTGCATCCTGCACCTTGACGCGTATGGTCTGCTTGCCTGACTTCTTGAGGTAGGGGGTGATGTTGAATGAGAATTCGGTGTAGCCGCCCTGGTGCATGCCTGCCTTCTGGCCGTTGACCCAGACCTCTGCCTGCCAGTCTACCGCCTCGAAGTGAAGGAGCACGTCCTTGCCCTTCCAATTTGAGGGTACCGTGAAAGTGCGCTCATACCAGAGAGCCTCGTTGTCGGCAAGTGTCCTGCCCACGCCCGAGAGTGAGGACTCGACTGCAAAGGGAACGAGTATCCTACCTTCTGAAGTGAACTCTGAAGCGGTTGCCGGAGTGATGGCGTAGTTCCAGAGACCGTTGAGGTTCATCCATTCTGTGCGTACCATCTGGGGACGGGGATATTCGGCCCATACGTTCGACGGGTCGATCTGTTCCGCCCATTTTGTCTTTATCCTGTCGCCTGCGGGCGCCCATGAAGGGGCTTTGCCCGCAGCGAATGCGGTGACGGCGAGTGTTGCCAGTACAAGTGCTGAGGTGAGTTTCTTGATCATGTCAGTTTGTAAATTTGGGTATTATGTACGTGTTTATGACTGTTTTGATGTATTCCTTGAGCTTTTCTCCCTGAATTATGTCGACCTCCTCGGAAAGACTGAGGACAAAGCGGCCTGCGCCCTGTACCTGTGCCATGCCAGTTTCGAGTATCCAGGAACTGCCGTCCTGGCGTATGTCCTTCTCCGCGAGGGGGTGTTCCTCCACGAGCAGATTCTTAGCCATGCCGGACAGCCTGAGGATTATGGTCTCGACTGGCTCTCCTGACATTCCGAATATGTCGGTGGGTTCTTCGTGGTGGCCGGCCTCCTCCGTCCACGGGTCGTTGAGCAATTGTGTTTCGCCTATACGGCTGACCTTGAAGACCTTGTTCCTGCCGTCCTCGAGGTCGTATGCCCACACGCCTATGAAGTTGGATGTGAAGGAGAAGGGCTCCACATTCCTGTTGCGTACCTGACGTGAGTGGCCGGACTCGTAATTGACGAGTATGACCTTCTTCTTGTATTTGATTGCCTTGGAGAGTGCGTCGATGTTGAGCGCATTGCCCTTGTTGTCCACGAAGTTGCGCACAGAGGTGGAATCGTAAATAGATGCCAGCTTGCGGTGCAGCCCTGCCTTGAGGGAGTTCGTCTGGTCAAGACGGTCGATGAGGTTGTTCACCAGGTAGGCCTCCTCCTTCGAGAAGTAGATGAGGTTGTCGAGATTGCTGCAGTGGGGCGACATCTGCGCTATGCGGAAGGTGCCGCCGCTTTTGCGCTCGACGACAAAGCCGGCATCCTTGAAGGTCTCTATGTACCTGTAGAATGTACGGCGGGACATTTCCAGCTCCTTGCAAAGCTCCGCGACCTTGTACTCGCGCGGACCGGAAAGGATCTGGATCATCCTCAGCTGTCTCTCGAACTTGGCCTGCTCGATCATCCGCTAGAGTTTCTTGAGAACGACGTTCCTGAACTGGATGGGGCCGCCCTCGCTCTGGAGAGCGATGTGGCCGCCGCTGACCTCGTCCTTGCATTCGTTCATCAGCACGCCGTTGACGTAAGTTGTGATCTTGCCGTCCACTACGGTGATCTCGGCCTTGTTCCACTCGCCGGGTTCAAGCTCGGCGGAGTCGGTCATGCGCTCCTTGCGGCCTATGCCGCCTTCAGGTGCTTCAATGCCCTCGATCTTTGAACCGCCGAGAGCGAGGAACTGACCGGCGTTGCCGGCCTGGAGCTGATGCTCTATACAGTTGGGGAAGGGTGCGCTGAGCGCCTTTATATTGAGGAATATGCCGCTGTTCGCAGGTTCTGCGGGCCAGCGCCACTCCACAGATATTTCGTAATTCTCGAATTCCTCGAGCGTATACATATAGCCGAACGGGGTGCCGGTGATGTTGATCACGCCGTCGGATACGGAGAATACGTCGGAGGCTGCAACGGACTCGTCGGCGAGGACGAAGCCCCAGCCTTCGAGGTCATTGCCGTTGAAAAGTCGGATGCTGTCATCCTTGGGAGCGCAGGACACGATTGCGAGTGCTGCAGCTATAATGGTCATCAGTTTTTTCATAACTTTCAAATATACCTAAAATGGGCCTCAAATCAAAAGTAAAATTTGTAAATTTGAACGTTATGAAGCACATCCATTTCATTCTGGCCGCGTCAGCAGCCTTCCTCATCAATTCTGCAGTCAGCGAAGCTGGCAACCTGAGACCAACTGAACTCACATGCGAGTACGCCGTGAATCCCGAGGTCATCGATGTCACAACGCCTCGTCTTTCCTGGATAAATGAGTCCGATGTCAACGGAGAATGCCAGACGGCCTGGCAGATACGGGTCTCATCCGACCGTAGGCATATGCGGCGGGGCGATCTCTGGAAGAGCGGCAAGGTCGCTTCTGACCAGTCAGTTCTGGTCAGGTATGCCGGAACTCCGCTGCAGTCCCGCCAGCAGTGCTGGTGGCAGGTGAGGGTGTGGGATTCCAAGGGACACCGTTCCCGCTGGAGCGAACCCGCCCGCTGGGGCATGGGCCTTCTTGATAAGGATGACTGGCAGGCTCAGTGGATAGGCTCGCCCTGGCAGGGGGAGGAGGGCAAGGACGCCTTTGAGGACCGCCCGTACACACCTGCGCCACTCCTCCGCAAATCCTTTGAAATCAATAAGAAAGTCAAGAGTGCCAAGGCATATGTCACAGGCCTCGGGCTCTTCCGCTTCTATGTTAACGGGCAGAAGATGGGCAACGAGGAACTCACTCCGAACGAGACCTCCTACACCCATCGTCCCGACCTCGTAAACTGCTATCTGCCCCTGGACGATACCCGCTTCCGCGGTTTCAAGGTATTCTATCTCTGCTACGACATCACCGACCTGCTGACAAGAGGTGAGAACGTCATAGGCGCCATGCTTGGCTGCGGCTTCTATGACGTCGACAGCAACTGGGTGATTTCCTACGGCTCGCCGCGCTTCATCGGCCAGGTGGAGATCGAATACGCCGACGGCACCGTCGATACCATAGTCTCCGACGGCAGCTGGCTCGCACACAACGGCCCTATCACCCATGACAGCATGTACGACGGCGAATTCTACGATGCCCGTCTCGAACAGCCCGGCTGGAATGCCCCCGGTGCCGTTCTTGACGACGGATGGCAGCCCGCCGCAATGCGCAAGGCTCCCGATGGTGAGCTGCGCGCGCACTTCTATACTTCAGACCGCGTTATGGAAGAGTTTGAGCCAAAGAGCATCACCGCCCTTGAGGACGGCTCACTCGAGCTCGACTTCGGCGACTACCTTACCGGCTGGCTTCACTTCAGGCACATCGACGCCGCTCCAGGCGACAGTATAAAGGTTGAATATCTCTGTGAATCAGCCGGCAACGGCCCGGGCATATATGTAGCCAAGGGAACAGGCGATGAGGAGTATTCCGCATCCTTCACCTGGTTCTGCTTCGACAAGGTGCGCATCAGCGGCTATCCCGGCGAACTCCTGCCGGAGAATGTAACCGCAGAGGCTGTGTATGCCGATGTTGAGAAGACCGGCAGCTTCGCCTGTTCGAACCCTCTATTCGAACAGATAGACCATATCTGGTGGCGTGCGCAGACTGACAACATGCACATGGGTGTGCCTACCGACTGCCCTCAGCGTGAGAAGGGTCCCTATACTGGCGACGGTGAGCTGGCCTGCGTTACCGTAATGCATAATTTCGATGCCCGTGCCTTCTATACCAAGTGGATACGCGATATGATAGACTGTCAGGATGTAGAGACCGGCTATGTGCCCAACGGCGCACCCTGGCATCCCGGCTGCGGCGGTGGCGTAGGCTGGGGCGCTGCGATGAACATAGTGCCATGGGAATTCTACGTCCATTACGGCGACCGCGACATTCTTGAGGAATGCTGGTTCCCTATGACCGAACAGCTCCGCCACATGCGCAGCTGGCTGAAGCCCGACGGCACGATGCACCAACAGATATCGCATGACGGCGAGGTTGTGTACTTCTATAACCTTGGCGACTGGCTGCCACCTTTCGAGAATCCTGCCGACGAACTTGTTCACACATATCTGCTCTGGAAATGCACCGACATTACGGCAAAGGCTGCGGCTGCCCTTGGCAAAACCGCCGAGGCTGCAGAGTATCGCGCTCAGGCACAGGAAGTTGCTGATGCGTTCAACCGCGTTTTCTATGACCCTGCGAACAAGACTTACGGCGACTATGGCTCCAATGTGATAGCCCTCAAACTTGGCGTTCCGGACGACAGGAAGGCCGATGTCCTGCAGACCCTGCAGCAGGAGATCGCCCGCTATGGCGGCCATCTCAACACCGGCATCGTGGGCACTTCTGTGTTCTTCGAGATGCTTGCGGAGAACGGCCTGAACGAACTGGCGTACGAGGCGATGAACAAGCGTGATTTCCCCAGCTTCGGCTGGTGGCTCGAACAGGGCGCATATACCACATGGGAGGCCTGGAACGGCGAAAATTCACACTGCCATCCCATGTTCGGCAGCGCTCTGACCTGGCTATACCGCAATGTCGCCGGCATGCGTGAGGATGAGTCGCAGCCCGGATACAGGCACATTATCTTCAGCCCCATGCCTTGCGGCGGACTCACCTGGGCCGAATACTACAACCGTACGCCTTATGGCAGGGCCGGTATCCACTGGGAACTCGCTGACGGTGCAATGCATGCAAAAATCACCGTTCCCGTGGGTTGCACGGCAACGGTGAATCTTCCTCAGCCCGACGGAACCGTCAGTACGACGGAAGTCGGAAGCGGTGTATTCGAATTTTAGAAATTACGCTTGATTACAAGACGGATGATCTCGTCTCCCATGTAGGCGGGATCGCCGGCGTAGTCTATCATGACGCCGCCAAGAGGAGTCTTGTCCTCTGAGGCGGCCAGCCACTTGCAGACTTCGGGGGCGACGGCCTCTGCGAACTCATGAGGGCGGGGCAGACCGTCTCTCATGAAATAGCCGGATACGTGGTTGACGCCCCAGCATTCACGCTCCATGCTCTCCTTGCCGAACTGTGCCGCATGCTTTGCGAAGGACTCCGTCTTGCCTGCTGCGCAGGTGCCGTCATCCTCCCATTCATAGTCGTCCTGAACATCTATTGCGGCGCTCTGGCTGCCGTCGGGGCTGACGATTGCATCGTTTCCGCCCCATCCAGTTGCGCGTGCGCCGCACCAGAAGCGGTCCTCGTAGCCGTTGCGGTTGATTACCAGCACCTTGCCTCTGAGGTCACCGACGGTCATGCCCTCCTTGAACGAGTCGAGCATGATGCCTTTTTCCACGTATTTCCTCTCAAGATTGCAAAGGCTGTCCTTGGCTGCCGAAAGCACCTCGGGGGTGAAGTCGTTGTTCTCTATGCGGAAGACGATGATGGCGAACTCCGAAGGATGTTGGCTGACCTTGCCGGTTATGGCTGCAAGAGCCTCGCCAGCCGTTACTCCTGTGTTGGTGTAACTGTGCATGATGGTCATGCTGCTGAGGTCGTCGCCGTCGAATCCGGGGCGCAGGTCGAAGAACCTGATGCCCTTGTCGAACTGCTCCGCAAGGGTGAAGCTCTGTGTGCAGGTGGTGAGGTGTGCGATTGTACCTTCAGGGATGCCTGATGTTGCCGCGTCATGTGCGCCGGGGATTGAAAGCTGCCAAGCGGGAGTGCTGTCGGGAAGCTTCTTCATCCATGAATCGGTCTTGAAGTTGTCACCGTTGCATGCGGTCAAGCAGGCGGCTGCGCAGATGAGCGCGAGTAAAGCTGTGTTTTTCATGGGGGCAAAGTTAGCATAAATCTTTGAAACGAAGTTTCGTCTGCTTATCTTTGCGAAGATTCTTTATTAATATGAAAACCACAGCCAAAAGTTCAATCCTTCTTGTACTTGCGCTCTGCGCTGCGTGCAGGAACAACACAACCCCCGTTTATCCCGACAACACGAACACCATCATGGTGGAAGCTGAAGACACGGACGTGCAGGTGCTTGCAAAGGCAATAGAGTGCAAGCCCTCAGCCCGCCAGCAGCTTGCAATGGACGACGAGTTCATCGCCTTCGTCCACTTCGGCCCCAACACCTTCACCGGTCGCGAGTGGGGAACCGGAACTGAGGATCCCACCGTGTTCAATCCCACAAACCTTGATACCGACCAGTGGTGCCGCGTAATGAAGGAAGCAGGCATGAAGAAGGTCGTCCTCACCGTTAAGCATCACGACGGATACGTGATCTACCAGACCAGATATACCGACCACGGCATCATGTCGTCTCCTTTCATGGACGGCAAGGGTGACGTGCTCCGCTCCCTCAGCGAATCATGCGCAAAGTACGGCCTCAAGCTCGGTGTCTATCTTTCACCCGCCGATCTCTGGCAGATGGAGGACGGAAACCTCTACGGCAACGAGAGCCCCATCACGATGCGCACCATCCCCAAGCAGGTTGAGGGCCGTCCGTTCGCCGACACCAGAACCTTCCAGTTCGAGTGCGACGACTACAACGAGTATTACATGAGCCAGCTGTTCGAGCTGCTTACCGAATACGGTCCCATCCATGAGATATGGCTCGACGGTGCACATCCCAAGCACAAGGGTGACCAGCAGTACAACTATACCGCATGGCGTGAGATGATACGTACCCTTGCACCCGACGCAGTCGTATTCGGCCGCGAGGACATCCGCTGGGTGGGCAACGAGGCCGGCAACGTGCGCGACCTGGAGTGGAACGTCATCCCTTATACCGGCGACAACCCCGACACAATGGTCCGCTACTACGACATGACCGACAAGGACCTCGCAACAACGCAGGCCCTGCTCAATGCTCCCAGGCCTTTCTGGCTGCACTATCAGCCTGCCGAGACCGACACATCCATCCGTGAGGGCTGGTTCTTCCGTGACGACGAGTCCCAGGGTGTCCGCAGTGCCGACAACGTGTTCGACATTTACGAGCGTGCAGTTGGCGGCAACTCCATCTTCATCCTCAATCTTCCTCCCACCAAGGACGGCGTTCTCGGAGATCGTGACGTTCAGACCATGAAGGAAGTCGGCCGCCGCATCCATGCAACCTATGATGTGAACCTTCTTGCAAAGTCTTTCAGAAAGCCTGTGGAGATCAGCCCGGACGGACTCGTCCTGAAGATGAAGAAGGCCGGCGAGATCAACCGTGTGATGCTCTGTGAGCCTGTAGCATATACCGGAGAGCGCATCGAGCGCTTTGCAGTCGACGTATGGAACGGAACCGACTGGCTGCAGGTTGCAGAAGATGGCAACGTAGGCCGCAAGTGCATCGTCCGTTTTGCAACTGTGAAGACCGACAAAATTCGCGTCCGCATCCTTGACAGCCGCGCCCAGGCAATTCTCAGCAGCGTGAGCGCCCACTTCTATGCCGAGAGACCGTTCGTCCTCAAGGGCAATCAGTCTGAAAAAGGCATCGTGAGCATCACTGCCGACAAGGGCGACTTCAACTGGCAGGTGAACAGTGAGAACAGCGTTGCAAATCTCAATCCCAGCAGCAAAATCTTCTATACCATCGACGGAACAGAGCCCAACGAGACTTCTGCCGAATATACAGAGCCCTTCGCATTCGAGAACGGCATCGTAAAGGCCGTTTCATATGTGAACGGTAAGTTTGGTGAGGTCCTGACCTTCCCTGCAGGATGGTCAGGCGCAGACTGGACGATCGACATCCAGCCTTACGTGACAAAGATCGACTGCGGCAAGGTCTACGACATCAGCCGCCTCGAGTTCGTGCCCAATATCAACAATTATAACGGTGACTATGTGAGCAAGGCGGTAACAAGTATCAGCCTTGACGGAAAGAAGTGGACCAAGGTTGCCGAGAATGAATTCGGCAACATCATCAACAACCCCATTCCCAGGGATATAGTAAGATTCGACGAGCCTGTCAAGGCACGCTACATCAAGATGGACGTTCTTGAGCTTGTCGGCGACGGCGACGGCTTCCAGAGCCGTGATTCCGAGATCCACGCATATTGAAAACCATAAGGACTTTCTCTGACTACATTGCTTCGGTCATACCCGGCAAGGTCAGAAAGATATCAGTGAATGCAGGCCTCGGCTGCCCCAACCGTGACGGAACGGTGGGCAGCGGAGGCTGCATCTTTTGTAACAACGACGCATTCTGTCCCCGTTACACCCGGGGTGTGCAAGGCATCACGGCGCAGATAGAGGAGGGGATACGCTTTACCGCAAACAAAGGCAGGGCGGATTCGTATCTGATCTATTTCCAGTCATTCAGCAATACCTATGGTGAGACGGACAAACTGATACGTCTCTACGAGGAGGCTCTGGCATATCCCGGCGTAAGCGGCCTTGTAATAGCAACCAGGCCCGACTGCCTGGCTGACGGCCTCCTTGACTATTTTGAAAGCCGTTTCGGACGCACGGCACCCGCAGGGCACCCTTTCCTGCTCGTTGAACTTGGTGTGGAATCCACCAATGATTCCACTCTTAAAGCAATCAACCGTGGCCACGACTACGCATGCGCCGTGGATGCAGTGAATGCACTTGACAAGCGGGGGATAGCCGTAGGCGTCCATCTTATCCTCGGCCTGCCAGGTGAGACTGAAGAGGACTGGACAGCACACGCACGCCGCATCTCCGAACTGCCCGTAACCACGCTTAAACTTCATCAGCTTCAAATCATCAAAGGTACAGCGCTCGCGCGCATGTATGATGAAAACCCCGGCATAGTTTCTCTGCCCACAGCAGAAGAATATGCCGCCTCTGTCCGCCGCTTCGTGGCGGCTCTCAGAGACGGCATCTATCTTGACCGTTTTGTTTCAGAAACGCCCAGGGATATGGTCGTTGCACCTTCCTGGGGACTGAAACCTTCTGAATTTCAAAAACTTCTCTAGTTGAAGATCTGGAATTCCTCTATGCCCCAGGTGAACAGACAGTCCTCGGCGACGATACGCCAGTGACGTGCCTTCGTGGGCTTTATCGTTCCTTCCAGGTCCTCCTGCGGCTTGCTGACCGTTGCGGCCACAATCCATTCTCCATGTCGCTTGTATTCGAGACGCACTCTGCCGAAGTTTTCTGCGTCTGAGAACCCTATCAAGAATGACGAAACCGTCATCTTCCTGCCGAGGTCGACTTCAAGCCATCCGTCTTCCACGAAGAACCTTCTGCCTTCATCGCTTGTGTATCTGACAAGCTTGCCGTAGGCTTCTGAGGCTGTAGGCTTGCGTCCGGGATACCAGCGTGATTCCCATGAGTTGTCGAATGCGGAGGCAGGGCAGTGCATATATTCGCTGCTAAGTGAAGACGATGCCTTTGCGGGCTTGCCATACGCAAGCGAGCCGCTGGCGTTGAAGGCAGCAAGGGGAGCCTTGACCTCCTTCTCAAGCTGAAGCTTGACTGCGACATTGGCCTTGCCGGCATATTTTGCGGGGATGGCGAAGCTGATGCTGTCTTTGCCCTGCGTGAATTCGATGGCCTCGCCCTCGATGCTGGCGGACTCTATCTTCAATGACTTTGCAGAGGGCAGGGTGATGTCGGCGCCTTCCTTCAGGACGAGGTATGCATCTGTTCCCTTTGCAGTGGAGATGTAGTTTCCTGTAGGCTTCCAGGGACCGCAGTGGGTACCGTAGAGTATTCCCTCATGGGCACGGAACCAGTCGCCGACTTCCGCAAGCCTGTCGACATATGCAGGCAGGATTACACCGGTGGAATCCGGTCCGACGTTCATCAGCATGTTACCGTTGCCTCCTGCAGAACCGAGGGTCTCCCATATCAGTTCATCGGCCGGACGCGGAGGGTCGTTATATCTGATTGACCACTGGCGGCTTGTGGAAGATGTCGAGCAGGTCTCCCAGGGAATCTCGCCGTAGCATCCCACAACCTGCTCCGGCGTGGCGTACATGCCGCAGGAGCCTGCATAGCATGACGACTCGTGCCCGCTGAGCGAGTAGAGACGGTTGTTGATGATTATGTCGGGGTCAAGCCCTCGCACATAGTCGAAGATCTCCTGAGGGCCAGTGGGGCAGGGGTAGCCCTCATAGTCGAACCACAGCAGGTCGATCTTGCCGTAATTAGTGAGGATCTCCTTCAGCTGGGTCTTCATCTTTTCGATGTAGAGCTGATTCTTTTCAGGGTCGGGATTCGAGCAGTTGCCGTCGTCCCATTCCCTGACTGAATAGTACCAGCCTATGCGCATTCCACGCGCATGTGCGGCATCGGCAAGCTGACGCAGTATGTCCTTGCCGTACTGCGTGTTCATTATGTTGTGTGCAGTGGTCCTGGTGTCCCAGAGGCAGAATCCGTCGTGGTGCTTGGTTGTGAGCACGATGTACTTCATGCCGCCCTTTTCAGCCGCATCGACCCATGCGTTTGCGTCGAACCTGTGGGGGTTGAACTGCAGCGCGAGGGAATCGTACTTTGCCGGGCCGTAGCTGTCTCTCGGCCAGCTGATCTCGAATCCCTTGACGGAGGAGATGCCGAAGTGCACGAACATTCCGTATCGGGCGTCCTCCCACCATCCAAGCTGCTCCGAAAAGTCCGGAGCCTTGGATGTGCAGGATGCCACCAGCAATGCCGCTGCGAGTATGATGGCAGTCTTCTTCATTACTTCCTGCGCTCTTTCCAGAGTTTGGTCATATCCTCGAGAGTCTTGCCCTTGGTCTCAGGAACAAGCTTCCATACAAAGACGGCTGCTACGATGCAGAAGAATGCGTACATTCCATAAGTGAATGCCGGGCTCCAGGTGTACATTGACACGAAGGATGAAGATACGGCGAAGTTGGAGATCCACTGGAATGCAACAGCGATAGCAACGGCTGCGCCACGGATGGTGTTCGGGAATATCTCTGCGATGAGAACCCAGCAGATAGGACCCCATGAGAACATGAAGCATGCGCTGTATACCATGACGCTGATGACGCCGATGATGCCGGGAAGTCCGGAAACCACATCTGCAAGTGCAACACCTATAGCACCGACTGCCATGCCGAGAGATCCGACGATGAGAAGGGGCTTGCGGCCGAGCTTTTCAACCGTGAAGATGGCAACGAGAGTGAATGAGATGTTGACTATACCCATGATTACGGTCTGGACCATAGGATTGCCCATGCCGAGGGATTCGAAGATGCGGGGTGAGAAGTACAGGACTGCGTTGATGCCCACAGCCTGCTGGAAGACGCTCAGCATTATGCCGATGAATATAACAAGGAAGCCGTAGGTGAGGAGCTTCTCCTTCTTTTCTGTCACGGTGTTCTTGATATCGCTGAGGATGACCTTGGCCTCGCTCTCTCCGTTGATCTTGGTGAGGATGCCCAGTGCCTTCTCCTCCTTGCCTATCATGGCAAGATAGCGGGGAGTCTCGGGAACGAGGAGGATGAGAAGGGTGAAGAGACCTGCAGGGATGCACTCGCTTCCGAACATCAGTCGCCATCCGGTGGTTATCGACCAGTTGCCGTCAGCTGCAATGGCGTCGAGGTTGACGATCCTGCTCATGCCTTCAGCCATGGCTTCCATCTTGGGAGCAATATGGTCGCCGAGGATGACGAAGTTGACGAAGTAAACTACAAGCTGACCGAATATGATTGCAAACTGGTTCCATGATACGAGGGTTCCGCGTTTGTTGGCAGGAGCCACTTCGGCGATGTACATCGGGCAGATTGCCGATGCCATTCCGACACCGATACCGCCGAGAACACGGTAGAGGTTGAACGCAACAAGGAGGGAAGCGCAAGCATGGCCCTTCTCGAAGAAGAGGAATTCAGGATAGTAGGATCCTGCAGCGGAGAGGAAGAAGCAGACACCCGCGATGAAGAGGCTCTTCTTGCGGCCGAATCTGCCTGCCATGAGGCCGGAGATGGCGCTACCGATGATACATCCGAGGAGCGCGCTGGATGAGGTGATGCCATGCAGGAAGCTGGTGTAAGTGAAGTCTGTCGCCTGCATGAAGAAGGCCTGGAGTCCTCTTTCGGCTCCGGAGATGACAGCCGTGTCGTATCCGAACAGCAGGCCGCCGATAACGGCAACGAGCACGATGCTGAACAGATAGGCTTTTGAACCTTGTTGTGAATTTGCCATATTGTTTAGTGATTAGTATTAATATTCAAGCATTACATTGTCAACCAGGAGCACGTTGCCGATCTCGCCCACATAGGCGCCGCGGCTTCCCGAGGAGATTATGAGGATGGCATGGGTCACTTCCTCTGCAGGGTCGCCCCATTCATCTTCCTGTATGACCTTGCTCCTGCCCTTTTTGTTGTTGGCATTCAGTGCCCTGGTGTTGCAGAGCAGGTCCATGTATGGCTGGTATGACGGGTCAGTTCTTGCATCACCGTAAATTACGGGTACGCGATGGCTCCTGACCCATCCCGAACTTGACTTTGTGATGTGATATACGGCCGTACCGACGCGCCTTGCGTGGACGTTGCCCTGTGCATCCTCCCATCTGTGCTGAAGAAGAAGAGTGACTTCGGCGGCATCATAGCCAGCGAAGGTCTGGGTCTTGAAGGTCGTTCCCTTTGTAAGGGTTCCGGAGTTCTTCATGGTTGCATTGTAGTCAAGGACGATTGCCTTCGGCCTGTCGGTGAACGGGATGCCCCAGTCCATCGATGAGTACGGGTCGCTGATGCCGGTGATGGGCTCGTTCATCTTCCCCCATATGAGGGTGCCCTGGACGAGTACGTTGACGTTTATAAGTCCGGCCACCTTGCAGGAGGCATAGCATGTCTCGAGCCTTGCGCATCTGCCCGTGGGGCCGGCGGCGGGGGTGACGTTGCAACTTGTCTTGGTGATTCCCGCTACGACGGCGTAGGCGTTGGAACTTGCCCATCTGGTGTTTCTGTAGGAGAATGCCCTGCCGCCGTTGATGGTGTCGTTGGGGGCCACGTTGTAGATGGTCTTGGTTTCGCCTCCGAGTATGCCTGATTCGGTGATGTTCCTGACCGTCCACTGCTCGAAGTCGCCCATGGGGACTCTGCGCAGCTGCTGCGCCTGGCAGCGCGGCTGTGCGGCCGACATGAGGAGGGCGGCCGCCAGGATGCTGTGTATTAGCTTCTCAGAATGGAACATCTAACAAATTTAGCAAAAAATATTGATTGACGCTGTGCAGGCCGCCGCCGCGGACGTTCCTTATTCCAGATTTCTGGATTTGTAATATCCGATTCCGTTCGGGTAGGTGCCGGAGACGGTGATCCTGTGCAGGGGAGCGTCCTCCTGCCAGATGACATTCACGCCCCTCCGGTCGGCGGAGATCACGAATCCGCCCTCGACCTTCCAGGATGCGTCGGCGACCTTTGCGCTGACTTCGTAGCGCCCGCCGCCCTTGCAGGAGATTCCTGCCTGTACAGGCTGCAGTTCTTCGAAGAAGAATGCCGCCATCTTGTCCTTGATGAATCTGTGGTTTGCGTTAGGGGTCTTCTCCTTGCCGCTTGTGTTAAGCGCGTGGCCTTCTCCCTTGAAGCTGTACATCCGGCTCCTGCGGCCGCAGGCCCGTGCTACGCTGTCGATGCAGACGGAACCGTACATCCTGTCGGATAGCAATTTGGCGATGGACTCGCCGGCGCTGGAGAACGGGTATCCTTCTGCGTAGGGAACTACATTGTCGGCGTCGCCGTGGAAGGAGATTATGTCGGTGCTGCTGTTCTTTATGATGTCGGCTGACGGTACAGCTCCCCACATGTTGGCCACTGCCTTGATGTGGAACCTGGCCTTCAGGTCGTTGCCGCTGGCGTCTATCTTGCCGAGGTCGTTGCCGTTGAACAGACCGTTGCCGCCGTAGCTGCTCTCGGGACGGTCCTTTTCGGTCATGAAGGCGAGGTTGAGTGCGGTGATGCTTCCGGCGCTTGAGCCTGCAACGAAGAGTTCTTCGGTGTCGATTCCGTATTCTTCGGCATGGCTTACGAGGAAGCGCATCGCGGCGTGTGCGTCCTGGAGGGCGACGTAGCCGGCACGCTCTATCTCACCTTTGCCTACGTGGAATCCCATGCGGTAGTTGACGCTTGCGGTTACATAGCCCATCGAGGCAAAATGCCTGCAGAAATCGATGTATGCGGGCTCCTGCTTGTCGCCCACATAGAATGCGCCGCCATGCATGAACATGATAAGGGGCCTTCTGCCTTCCAGACCTTCGGGCTGATAGAGGTCTAACTTCAGGTCGATGTCCTTGCGCAGGAAACTTTTGATGTAGCCTTTGGTGAAGGCCTTGCTCACATCCGCCTCCACGCCGGGCAGGCTCGACCAGTAGCCGTTGACGGTGGCGAAGGTTATGTCCTCAGTAACGTTTACGTCGCAGAACTTCTTGCGGAATAGGGAAGTGTCGGCAGGAAAGAACCCGGGCTCGACGTATGCTTCCAGCGGAATCTGCGCCGACTTGAGCTCCTTCGTTCCGTCGTCGCCTGTCAGCGAAATCTTCTTTTTTGTGAATCCGGCGCTGAAGGAGTACCTTGCAGCGCTGGTGTCGGATACCATTGCGTAGTAAACTCCCTCGGCGGCGCGTTCCTTTTCTGACAATTTGCTGAAGTTTACGAAATAGTTGTTTCCGTCCACTTCCGTGGTGTACCAGCGGCCAGTTTCAAGCCCGTCGAATGACGGACGGCTGCAGGAAAAGACGGCCGCGGCCGTCAGGACTGCAAGCGCAGTGCGTATGGCGATTACTGAGATCCTCTTTTTCATTTCAACTACGGCAAGGAAACCCAGAAATCTTCAGATTCTGGGAGGAATTGCCAATTCCTTTTATTGGTTATGTGAATGAGTTTTTGTAATTTTGCTACCAGCAAGCAGAAAAAATATACGAAGCCCTGGATTGGGTTTGACGTGTGTTTTTCCTGCTCTTTTTGTTTTTGGACATGATTGAAAAGGTAACGGTCACTGCAAAGGTGCAGGTACTTGCCAGCTCGGAGCAGCGCGAGTCGCTCCTCCGCACGGGAGAGGCGTACCGTGACGCCTGCAACTACATCTCCCAATATGTCTTCGACTCCTGCACGGAGAACTTTCATGCCCTTAACAAAGCCCTCTACCACGAGCTTCGTGAGCGCTTCGGCCTGAAGGCCCAGATGGCACAGTCTGCGCTGAAGACTGTCATCTCGAAGTACAGGACGGTGTGTTCCAATGGCCACGAACGAGCCAGCGTGCGCTTCAAAACTCCGAGATACGACCTTGTCTGGAACAGGGACTGGTCCATTGTCGGAGAGAAGGCCTCCGTCAATACCATTGACGGAAGAATCAAACTCCCATACGTCAGGGAAGGGATGGAGAAGTACCTCAACCGCAGCACCTGCCGTTACGGGACGGCCACCCTTGTCCTGAGGGATGACGGGAAATGCTTCCTGCATATCCCTGTTACATATGAGGTTGAGGTGCCGGACACTTCCGACATTGTCAATGTAGTCGGCATTGACCGCGGCATCCGCAA
>JAZUFA010000064.1:0-38000 GCA_045640445.1 Candidatus Cryptobacteroides sp.
CTGTTGTTGCTGATTGTCGGACCGCCTGGATCCGGCCGGATATGCATAGTCAATTATTGTGCCGAAGCGCGGACGGTATCGGCTATTCCGCTTTCCGGCGTACGGACGACTGCATTTCAAGCATCTTCTCGCCGTATCTGCGGCCGAGCAGCAACTGTCCCTCACGCGAAAAATGCGGGTCCGACAATTCGCCGCGGCGGGTGCATCCCCGGCTCGAGACGCACGCGGAATATGGGATGCGTTCGCTGATCCTGGAGATCATCTCATTGAACTTCGGGCTGCTTGTACGCCATTCGGGCAGCTCCCCGGCGATGAACGGAACAGTCTGTGCATCAAGCGAATCCCTCAATGCAGAAACAAAAACTTCGAGCCGGTCCATATAGCTTTCGCGCAGCGGATCGGACGAATCGCTGCAGCCCTGGTGCCAGAGTATGCCTTTCAGACGGCCGTATTTCCCAGCTTGTCTAGTGCGGCGGACCGCATCGTTCATGAAGTCTGTCCCCGGCATCCATTGGTCGAGGCTGGATCCGCCGCGGGCATTGACCACGAGCAATATCTTGTGCTTTGTGTGCCCGCGCATGAACAGCGAGAAGCCGACTCCTGGATTGATCTGCTGCTTGCGCATCTCCTTGCGTATGGTCGAATATTGGTTGAACGGGTTGGATGCCGGTACCGGCCGTCCTTCGCCGTCCAGCAGGAATATGCCGTCGAAACGGTCAATGGTATCCTGCGGTATCATATCACCGCGACCGGCCATGTTCGACTGGCCGATAAGCAGATAGACGTCGCATTTCGAACGGCGGCCTATGCGCTGCGCCGGAGTCGCTGCCGTCAGCGCCATTACCGCCAGAAAAAGAAAAGCAGTTTTGAGCAGTCCTTTCATAGTATCATTTATTTGTTGCTAAAATAAGGATTTATCCGCTATAAAACACTACTTTTGCCTTATATCACCCCGTATTATGATCCATTCTGTTTTGAAACATACCTTCATCTTGATTGCTGCCGCACTCTGCCTGGCCGCCCCGTCTGCCGATGCACAGACTTCGGGAGAGCAGCTCCGCAGGATCACCTTGGACTCGATCCAGTACTCCCACATGGGGCAGCTGATCATCGACAAAAAGGGCAACTGCTATGCTTCTTTCCTGCAGAACCACGGAAGCGGCAACGAGAGGCTGAGGTCCGAGACAAGCGAGGTCACCCTGGCCTGTTTCCCTGTCGAAAGGGTCTGCGCTGAGGATTTTTTCCCAGAAAATGATGTCGTATATCACCGCATCGGCGGTCTTGGGGACTCTTTCCTCGGCTACAAGGCGGCATCGATCTTCAAGGACAACTCGATGTGCATGGAGGGGGATGTCATCCACTTGACTTTCCAGTTCCTGCCCGAAACCGACGACATCGCACACCTGTTCAAGACCGATTTCAATGTCCGTACCGGGAAATTCTCCGGAGATGCGGAATGCATGATCAAGTACAAGGGGGAAGTGGAGCCTTTCACCATCAAGGCCGTCAGCAAGATCATAGAGAGCGAAGGAGGAGTCGCTCCTCAAATCAAGGACAACATACTGGAGCTCGTCTCGCAGTGGAGCAAGTACAAGGGCTGGTGGTATGCTACCCTGGCCTGTGCCGGAAAGACGGGAAGCAACGGGCTCATCGTCCGGACAAAGGATTTCAGGGTGATGGAATTTGTCGCCATGCCTCCTTTTAACCGGGACGGAATGGCCGAGATCTCTTCCATCATCAAAGATGGGAAACTCTACGTGGCCTGCCGGCAGAACTATGGCATATTCACCCTTCTGCTTTCGTATTACGATCTCAAAAAAGGGCTCTGGGGCCCTTTGGCGGCCATTCCTGATGGTAATTCCCGCCCGTGGTTCTTCACCCGCAGTGGACGTCTCTACCTGATGAACACTCCGGACAAACCAAGGAAGTACATAGATATCTCGGAAGTCAAACTTGACGGAAACCAGTACGATCGGACCCTTTCTGTCCGGAAGCTTGCGACATTGGAGGATTGCGGCTACTACTATGCGACTGCATCTTATCGCAACCGGCTCTACATGGTCGTCACATTCAACACGGAATCATTCGGCCCGCTGGATTTCCAATGATCCAGAATACATACAGAAAAGACCGGGAGACCAACAAATATATCGTTCCGCAAAAGCTTTTCCGTAGCCAGACCAGGCCTTCCCACTATCTCAGGGGGACGCTGTCCCCCTTACCCGCCGCTATCGCGGCTACCCCCTGCGGCTCACCGACGGGCTAATGCCCTGCTGCTCGGGCCGAAGGCATCAAAATGCCTTTAAACACCCTTGCGACCACCGACATCGCAGAGCCTCATCGATCTAGCTGCTTAACTGTCTCTACATTGCTCTGCTCCGTCCCGCTCTCCGCCGGCGCTCTGAGGAGCGCTTGTCGCGGCAAACTTTTGTCTCCACATCAGCCGGGCAGCGAACATGATTTCATGCTCCGCTCTTGTGCAGCGTTGGCAATTATGTCTGCACATAGTCTGTAACCTTTATTTTTCCACTTGGATATTTTTCCGGCAACAAATTGCCGTTTCCTTTCCCGATTGGTCACTTTTCGGCAATAAAAGTTCGGATTCTTTCCGGATTGAGCTTCTGACGACCATCTCGGAAAAATATCGGCAGAATCTTTCCGGATTTGCCTCAGCCCGACAACAAAACGTCGAATTGTTTCCCGATTACTCCTTCGTCCTTCAATTTCGGCAACAAATTGCCGTTTCCTGTCCGAGTCCCTGACCTTCCCGCTGACTACCTCCTCGACCCATTTGTCAACGGTTAAACCATGATGGGAAGCGAAGCGGGCAATCTCGCTCCGCTGGTTTTCCATGGTCTGCTTGTCCGTGCTGACCCTGAGATATGCTGTAATTGTTGCCATAATGAAAAAAATTTGGCAGCAAAACAACGAAAATAAAGGCTTGGAGATGGGGAAATTGCAAATAAACCGTTCGTTATTTTTACATAATTCAAAATGCCCTTGTAGATATCGGAAATTTGGTATACCTTTAAGTCAAAATAACGAACGGTTATTCTGTTGTCAATGGTGATCTTGTGGATGTACTCCTCCAAAAATCAAGTTACGTCTTCAGTATGTTGGCTGCAGCAGACTCTCCCTTTTGACGAGAGTCGCTCCGAGAATCATACCAAAAGCAAGACTTGTCGGATTCGATAATCTGAGGAGGTTTCCTCATGTTCAACTTTTGATTATCAAATATATGGTGATACAATACTTCCTAAAAGAATAATTCAGGTTAAACATCCAACAATGAAGTGATCAATGTTTCATACAATTTGTCAGATAATCCCATTTTTGGTTCTATTTTATCTTCCCACCTCATTAAACGAGAAAAAATCAGTCGATACTGATAATCTGGTACTGGCGACAGATACCACTTGCGTCTTTACTTTCGATAATGGCAGCAGACTTCAATTGTTCGTCTATCTTGACTCTACCGTTTGTCACAAATGTTTTCTTCAAAACAAATCTCGATGGCTGGAGTATGAAAAGTTCGAGGAGATCTCTTGCGGCAAAATAGCGTTTAATATCATCATTTCACCTAAGGCTGGAGAAAATAAGGTCCTGCTTGATTATATCAATAACGTTGGTTGTTGCGACAAGACTTTTCTCGACCGTGGTCAGACTGTCTTTAACTGAAAAAGGTTGACTCATAACAAAGAGTTAACAATGTTCATTTATCAAACAGAGAAGAAGCTAAAGTATTACGATCAAGTAATCGAGATCTACAAGCAAACAGGCTATTCGCCGTATCGAATAGCAAAACTAAATCTTGTGCCAGTAGGAAGGCATGCAATTAAACAATGGATTGCTAACTTTGTAACCGAGAACGGCACAGTAACGCCGCAAACGGTTATGCAATCCAATCAAGAGAACCGCAACGAAGAGCTGGAAGCTCTCCAGAAAGAAGTTGCTGACTTGAAGAAACAGCTTAAGTATCAGGAGATGCGTGCGGACGCTTATGACACGATGATCGACATCGCGGAGAAGAAGTTCAACATCCCTATAAGAAAAAAAGCTGGCGCCAAACAGTAACTGACCTGCACGCGAAGGCTGCCAAGAAATACAACTTGGCGGCCATCTGCGGGCTGTTTGGTAAAAGCAAGCAGGCTTACTATCAGTATGACGAGGACGTTGCTCTGGCCAAGGCCGCCAGGAAAGAGTTTGCCCTTCAGTACATCAGGAACATCCGCTCGTTGGATCCTGGGATCGGTGGTGTGAAGCTCTGGTATATGTACCACGACGAGTTCGGCTGCGACTATCCGATAGGGCGAGACCGGTTCTGTAGGATACTTGATGAGAACGGTCTCAAGGTGCGGTTGAAGATACGCAAGCCACGTACTACGGACTCCACGCACGGCCTTCCAACATATCCCAATCTTGTCAAGGACTTCATCCCGACAGCTCCCAATCAGCTATGGGTGAGCGATATAACCTACATCGTGATAATGGACGACGACTATCACTACCACTTCTGCTACCTGTCACTCATACTTGATGCCTATACTGAGGAGATAGTTGGCTGGAGCGTTGGTACGACATTGGACACGACATATCCTCTGGAGGCTTTGAGGATGGCATTGGAACGTATAGAAGGCAAGGAGATCAACCTTATCCATCACTCAGACCGTGGCTGCCAGTATGTTAGCCGCGAGTATGTCAATCTGCTCAAGGAATACGGCATCAGAATAAGCATGACCGAATCCGGAGACCCGAAGGACAACGCTCAGGCCGAGCGGATCAACAACACGATGAAGAACGAACTCCTCAAGGGCAAGGTCTTCAGGAGCATCCAGGAGGTCATCGCGGCAGTAGCCGTGGCAGTGGACTTCTACAACAACCGCAGGCCGCATATGAGCATCGGTATGAAGACGCCGGCGGAGATGGTCGAGTCTGGCGGAGACAGGGACATGAGATGGCACAGCCATAGACTTGAGGCAATAAAATCCAGGGATAACTTGGATATCACTGAAAACTGTTTACCTTTGCCGGTGTGTCAGGGGTCTACTTCCGGCCTACGGCCTCCAGTCAACCCCTGACAGTGATAAGACTCGGATGGTAAACCCATCTCAGGGATAACGACGAATAGTCAACTTATACCAGTAATAAATCTATAACCCGAGTCAACCTAAATCAGGAAAATACATTCCATCCTAAAAACTCTCCGATTATGGATGGTGTCGTGCCCACCCCCTATGGAATTTAGGGATTAGGCATGCGAAAGTGCCATGGAGAGCCCTGCATGGCATTATGGCATGCTCAAGCCCACTCAATATCCGGGATTGGGCACACGGCGTGGGAGGGCTGACGGGGAGGGCAGGAACACGGAGAAGGCTGATTGCAAGCCGCTGCCGGCAGCCTGGACTCAATAGGTCTCGCTTCGGGCATTCCTGCTGGTTGGACAGTAATCGATCTCCGGCTTCTTCCTTCCAAATCTCATCTGTCGAGTCCTTTCCTATTGAAATACCATCGGAAAGGACTATTTTTGTGTAAAGAAAAGCATCCCGGTATCAGAACGGCTTTTCTTCAGCCTCATGAAAAATGAAATGTATGCCGGAAACAGAACCGGCCAGAAAACGGCAAAGGACAGCATAGCCAATTCGAGTTACAGCTTTTTGCAGCTGACACTCACCGTTATCTTCACTATCACGTTGCTGCTTAGCAACATCATCGTGAACAAGCAGATAAGCCTGCCATTCGGACAGGCCACCGTGGGTTCTGTCATCCTTTTCCCCTTGACATACATCCTCTCCGACGTCTTTTCGGAAGTATACGGATACCGCTGGAGCCGCGTCACGTGCTATATTGCATTTGCCATGAACATCGTCATGGTCCTGATATTCGAGCTCACGCTGGCCTGGCCATATCCCGATTCCTTCACCAATCAGGATGCATTCAGGGCTGTGCTCGGCAGCACCCCGAGAATCACCGCCGCATCACTGATCGCATATGTGGCCGGTGACTTTATGAACGACAGGGTCTTTGCACGAATGAAGAGAAAGCATTCCGACATGACCGGTTTCGCATGGCGGGCCATCATATCAAGCTGCATCGGAGAACTGTCGGACTGTCTCGTGTTCCTGCCGCTCGCGTTCATCGGCAGGCTTCCGGCCGGAGTGCTCGTCAGCATCGGCTTTGCCCAGGTTTCAGCAAAGATCTTGCTTGAGGCTGTCCTTCTGCCAGTCACCGCAGCAGTCACCAAAGCTGTCAAGAAAGACGACGACCGGCGCCGGCTGGGTATTGCTTGACGGTGACGGATACCTCGCGTCAAGCAAGGATGACAGAGATTAACCCTCAATGGCGGGTATCCACGCCCGGAGAATCGCCAGGGGACTACCAGAAGTGAACGCGGTTGTCCGGGGACAGGTAGTACTTCTGTTCGGGAGTGACGTCGAAGCAGGAATACCAGTCGTCGATGTTGTTCACTATGCCGTTGACGCGGTACTCGTTGATGGAGTGAATCTGCTCTGCCACTGACTTGAGCTTGTCTTCAAGGCTGAGATACTGGGCATAGAACACTGCATAGGATTTGAAGAAACGGCGTTCCATGTCCTGAAGCTGTTTTCCGCGGTATTTGCCTTCAAGCTCCTTTCTTGCAGTATGCCAGGCTATCTCCATTCCTCCAAGGTCGGCCATATCCTCGTCTATCGTTTTGGCACCGTCGCAGAATACGGACCCGCCCACATAATACTGGTTGAAAATATCTATCAGGCGCTCTTTCTTCTTCCAGAATTCCAGCTTGTCATTGGCGGTCCACCAGTCGCCGAATTCTCCGCGGGCATTGTAACTGCAGCCCTCGGAATCGAATCCGTGACACATCTCGTGTGCAATCACATAGTAGAGGAACGGAAAGTCAGGGTTCATGCCCATCAGAATCTCTGTGCTCGGCAGGATGCACATCGTGTTGCAGGTCCTGAGATAGAAGGAGTTCGCATCATATGCCGGGTAGCCGACAAAAGGTGTCATATAGGCGGCTGCAATGATATGGTCGATATTGTCATTGTCCCCGCTGTTGGCCATCAGCTTGGTTATGTATGAAGAACAGACCTCATGGAAGGCCGAGCAGAAATCGGAGGAAACAGGCATGTCGGCTTCGTATCTTTCCCAGTCAAGTATTCCGGTATGGCATTCCATCGCTTCAAGCTTGTCTATGGCAAGCGACTTGGTGCTGGCTGTCATCCATTCCGCCTTGCCTATCCTCTCTATCATTGTGCTGCGCAAGTCTTCGAAGATCTTCTCGTTCTTTCTGATGTTCTCCGCTGTGGTATACGAGTCACAGAATGTATGGGACATGTTCATCAGAAGGTTTGGAGACAGGAACGAAATGAGGAAGTTGACCATGTTCTCAGGTTCGAACATTACACTGATGTCGAGAGACGCGGCGGCGCACCATAAGAAGGCGTTCGCGGCTTCCAGCATATCGTTACCCATCCCGTCAATGAGTTCGAAGTACTGGCGGGTTGCATCATCCGTAGGGATGAAGTCGGGATTCGCGTTGCCGAGGGCGGCACCGAAGCGCGAGAATGCGTCGTCAGCCGCCTTTGTCGGAGAATCGGTGCGGGAAACATACTCCTTTATCTGCATGCACTCGTCCGGTTTGTTGGCATCGAGGCTGCTGAGGGTTTCGGCACCTTCAAGTATGATATTATCCTTCAGATATTGCTCGAACATACGCGCCTTTGGCAGAAGGCTGGTGTATTCGTCATATATGCCAGCTTCCTTCAGCCACTCCTCACTCCAGTCCGCCACCAGTCCGTCATAAATGGCGGTGACCTGTATTCCGAACTTGTGGCCGTCAAGATTCAGGGATTTGACATAAAAGAAGTTATATCCTTCACGCGTGCATCGGGCCACAGCCTGCGGATAATCCTTGATATCATCGAACTTGCCTATCTCGGACAATCTTTTTCGCAACTGAGCATATGCTTCTTCCATATTTTCATGGGAGAAGCAGGCGCATTTCAATTCGTTCAGCCTTCTCATGACCGGCACGGGATTGTCGGCACCCTCGCTGTATGCCAGAGTCGAGAACTCCTGTGTCTGGCCGGTCCAGCATGGAACCGGCGCCCAGGCATCCGCGCCGGGCGCTGCTATGCCCAGTCCGCAGACATAGCGGTAGAAATCATTGCCCGGAATGATGCCGGTATCGGAATACCTGTCATATTTCCATTCAGTTGGTATATACGGATCGGGCTTGTCTTTATTGCATGAGCACAGGCAGAATATGGCGGCAAGTATGTAACAGGTTCGTAGAATCTTCATGTGTAATGATGTTGTTCACAAATGGATGATGAGGTAATGATGCGTGACCGTCATGCGTTGTCGTCCGGGAAGGCCTCGGTCTTGATGGAGATCTCCTGGATGCCCTTGTTGTGGAGCATGGTCAGATATGCGTACATGAAGCTGCGGAATTTGAATTCGTCGCCCTTCTCGAGCATTGCGGTTATCAGTTCCGGCTTTCCTGTCATGTCCTGGGGAATCTCGAAGAATTCGCCGTTCTGTCTCTGGAAGAACAGCCTGTTCCGCTCACAGACATACCAGTCGTCGTAGGTACCCTGTATCTTGAAGGAATCGCCTGTGTGGATGACTCTGGTGGGCATTCCTTGCCTGTCCATCACAAGGTAGGAGTCGTGGTCTCCTATTGTGACCTCCTTCGTGCTGCACGAGGTGTATCCCTTGAAGCATGCATAGTCGTATGCGGAGCTTGCGCTTTCAAAGGCGCACCTGCTCCTGAGAACGGGCTCTCCATTCTGAGCCACGGGTATGTACAATTCCAATTTCATGATAATTCCAGTTTTTCTGCCGGTCCCTGCGGCATGTCAGGTTCTGCAAAGATAACAAGTTTCTTTTGTAAGGGCGTATCAGACAGATTTTTTCTATATTTGGAGAAAGTTCGGGAATTATGAGAAGAATAAGCATCGCAATATTGCTGCTGTTTGCCGGCGTTTGCGCCATGGCGCAGGGAAAGAAGCAGCTTGACAGCCTGAAGTATATACTGCCGGAGTTCAGCCAGGGCACCGTGCTGACTGCCGACAAGCAGCTCAGCCGCGGCCTTCTGAACATCTCTCCGCTCGACCAGGCGGTATATTGCATCTCCCCTGAGCAGGATACGCTCTATGTGACGGACAATGCCAATATCGTCAGCGTGAGCGTGGCAGGCAGGTCCTTCTCCAGATGGAAGGAGTCCTTCGTGGAGATCGTGGCCCTGCATTCCGGTGCCGGAGTGGGCATCATCCGTTCCACCTCGAGGGTGAGCAATGTGAAGACCGGCGCATATGGCGTGTCGTCCGGCACGTCGTCGATCAAGACCTATTCTGTCGATCCCACCACGGGAGTCCTGGCCAACCTCATCATCGACGATC
Source organism: Candidatus Cryptobacteroides sp. (assembly GCA_045640445.1). Lineage (GTDB taxonomy): Bacteria > Bacteroidota > Bacteroidia > Bacteroidales > UBA932 > Cryptobacteroides. The sequence goes on from JAZUFA010000064.1 coordinate 9,402, forward strand.
CCCGCAACTACGTCTACACCAGGACGGCGTGCCTGGTGCTCGACGGCCGGTATCTTCCCATGACAAAGAAGTCCTTCGAGAAGATGTTCCCCGCCAAGAAGGACTTCATCGAGAGCGTATGGGCGGAGCGCGGCATCAAGCCCACAGACTTCGATGCGGTCGTCGACTTCTACAACGAACTCCGTCAGGACTAGTAAAGACCCCGGTTCACCTTAAAGGCCGACCATATTCACCAAACAGGCGAAAAACGGTACAGGTCAGAAGATTGTGTTTGATGTACCTTTGCGGTATTTCAAATGACACAATCTTTGACCTGAAATGAAGCGTATCTATTTTTCCCTGATGCTGATGCTCGTTCTGGGCATCGCCGCATCATCATGCAAGAAGTATGACGACACCAGCCTGTGGAATGCAGTGAACCGCAATGCGTCGGAAATAGCACAGCTAAAAGCCCAGTGCGCCCAGCTTAACACCGACATCTCCACCTTGCGGGCAATCGTGGATGCCATACAGAGAAACGAATACATCATCGGCTGCACCCCTCTGTCGGACGGCAGCGGATATGCCATCACTTTCAGTTCCGGCGTGTCCATCGTCGTAAAGAACGGCACCGACGGCAAGGACGCCCACACACCTGTCATCAGCGTGAAGATGGACGAAGACGGCTGCTACTACTGGACCCTGGACGGTGAATGGCTTCTCGACGCCGGCGGCCGCAGGATCAAGGCGGAAGGCAAGGACGGGCAGGACGGAGTCACGCCCGAACTCAAGATAGAGGACGGCTACTGGTATGTGACCGTCGACGGCGGTCAGACCTGGACGATGCTGGGGGAGTCCAAAGGCGCCGACGGCATTGACGGAGAAGACGGCGAGACGCTCATCAGGGCGGTCAGAATCGAGGACGGCTACGTCAAGTTCATACTCAACGACGAGGAGTCCACTGTACTCAAACTGGCTTTCGTCAAGGAAACAGAGCTCCTTTCCATCGAGATTGCGGAAGCCGGAACGATTGCCGGATACATTGATGAGAAGGAAGCGGCCGGAATAGACAAGTTGGTCTGCAGGGGAGAGATCGGCCCGGACGACATGGACTTCATCTTCAACTTCGTCACCAATGCCACAAGCATAGACCTTTCAGGGTGCAGGTTCGTCGGGCAGACGGGCAGTTACAGCCCGTCCGCCTCGAATGTCCGTAATCCATACCTGGAAAGGCAGCTTGAGGATATCATTCTGCCCGCAGGCCTGACACGCTTCGAGTGCGTGTATCCTTATCTTAAGTCGCTGACGTACAGCTCATCGATGCTTCAGGATGGCGAGTGCTGCACCAGACTTCCCTTGTGCCAGTATCTGACCTTCAGCTATGACGGAACATCGGCCAAAGTCAACCGCCGTGTCATCGACAGGGTCGGTTATGCCGAGGGCGTCGCCGACATCCACGCCAGGCTGTCGTCAGACGCCACAGTTGCCACGCCGGTATGTGACACCCTCGTCCTGCCGGCATCGCTGAGCTCCATTGTGAATACGGCCTTCTTCATTGGCGGAGACTTCCAGCAGGCTGAGTGCTATGAATTCAAGGAAGCAGCGGTGATTATCTGCAAGGCGCAAACGCCTCCGGCCTTGTATACAACCGACGAACATCTTTCTCCCAGAGCATTCTATTGCTTTATCAGCCAGACTGCTACCGGTACCATAGACTATGCTCTGCCTTTTACCAACACCCTCATGGTGCCTGCAGGGAGCATCGAGCTGTACCGGCAGGCATCCGGATGGTCCCAGTTCCTGAATATCAAACCCATTGAATAAAGATGACGAAAGGGCTCCCGCCGGAGCCCTTTCTCTATTGTGAAACTTCCACACTTTCGATCTGAAGCCTCAGGACTCCCGTCGGAGTCCGGGCTTCCGCTATCTCGCCGGCCTTCCTGCCCATGAGGGCCTGGCCGATGGGGGACTTGAAGGATATCTTGCCCTGCTGGAGGTCCATTTCATGCGGACTTACGATGGTGAAGGTCTTTCTGGCACCGGTGTTGAGGATGGTGAATTCCACCTTGCTCAGCAGGGCGATGCGGTCCGTGGGGAGGTTCTTCGTATCTATGACCCTGGCGTAGTTGAGGATGTTCTGCAGGTAGTTTATCCTGCTGATCATCTTGGCCTGGGTCCTTCTTGCCGCGCGGTAACCTGCGTTCTCGCTCAGGTCACCTTGCGCGCGGGCCTCGGAAAGGTCCTCCTTCAGCTTGGGATACTCGACATATATCAGGTTGTTGAGCTCCGCAAGTATTTCGTCGTATCGTTCTTTTGAGAGGTATTCCATATCGGATTATTGCTTCTTCTCGTAGTCCCTCAGGGCCTTGAAGGCTTTGGGGGAGAGTATCAGTATGGTGATCACGTTGATCCATGCCATCGTGCCTACTCCGATGTCGGCGAGGGTCCATACGAGGTCGGCTTCGTTCAGTGCTCCGAATATGATGGCTGCCAGGAAGAGTATCTTGAATATGTTGATTACCAACTTGGTAGTGGATTCCTTCTTTTTGCGGAAGAGGTATATAAGGCTGGACTCCGAATAGAAGTAATAGGCCATCAGCGTGGTGAATACGAAGAATATGAGGGAGATGCACACGAACGGGCCGCCGAAGCCGGTGAATACGGTGTCGGCGGCGCTTTGTGTGTATGCTACATAGTTGTTGCCCAGTTCCGGCATGTTCGCCACGAGGAGCTCTCCGCTTGCCTGGTCGATCACGTTGAAACAGCCGGTCGTGAGTATCATGAGTGCGGTTCCCGTGCATACGAGGAGGGTGTCGATGTATACCGAGAAGGCCTGGGCGATACCCTGCTCGGCAGGGTGGTCGACGTCGGCGGAAGCGGACGGGATGGCTCCCGTTCCCTGGCCGGCCTCATTGGAGAACAGGCCGCGTTTTACGCCCATGGAGATGGCTGATCCGACTATGCCTCCGCAGATGGGGTTGATTCCGAATGCATTGGAGAAAATGCTGGCGAAAGCTGAGGGGACGCTGCTCCAGTTGAAGATCAGGACGACCAGTGTTACCAGAATGTATCCCAAAGCCATGAACGGCGTTACTATTGATGCAACCTTTGCAATTCTTTTAGCGCCTCCTATGACTACCGCACCGCAGAGTACGGCGATGAATATGCCGCCCCATGCCGGTCCTATATGGAAGGAGTTGTTCATTGCTCCGGCAACTCCGTTCGCCTGTACGGTGGCGCAGAGCAGGCCGCTGCCGAGTATGGTGACTATCGCGAAAATGGCCGCCAGCCATTTGCAGTTCAGTCCCTGTCTGATGTATGAGAAAGGACCTCCGCGCCATATGCCCTGGAACTTGAACTTGTATATCTGTGCGAGCGTGGATTCCACGAATGCGGTTGCGGCACCCAGCAGGGCCACAATCCACATCCAGAACACCGAGCCAGGGCCGCCCACGGCAATCGCGGTGGCAACACCTACGATGTTGCCCGTGCCCACGCGGCCGGAAAGCGTCATGCAGAATGCCTCGAACGAGCTGATGCCCTCACTCTTCTTCCTGGAGGGCTTCAGCAATCTGAGCATGGTGCCTATCTTGCGGATCTGGACGAATCTGGTGCCCACCGAGAAGTACAGGCCGGCGCACACGAGGAGCACCACGAGGGCCGGGCTCCAGATCACGTTGTTTATGGCATTGACGAAATCTTTCATAATGAGCTGCAAATATAGTGAAAATGCTTCACTGTTGACTCTTGCGCAAAACGGTGCATTATATACGTAATTCTTCACGAAGTGAATACCGCTACCTGTTAATTTTGTAGATAGCTATATTGTACTAATATTTTACCACATGTTGAAAACGCACATTTCACTGGCAACTATATGCCTGATATTCAGCTTGATCCTCTGTTCATCTCCGACTTCGACAGGTTCTACAGCATAGTCGTCGACAGGGAGATGCCATACTACGAATCCATAGGCATCGCCTACCGTCACAGAAACTAAACAGAAAAGTCCCGGAGCTTCGAACTCCGGGACTTTTTTTATGCGTACTGCCTTACTTGAGCAGGCCTTTTACAATCTGTCCGACCTCGCCGTTCTCGTGTATTCCAACGAAGTCCTTGGCGTGAGGGCCGTATGCATATACGGGAACTGCTATTCCGTTATGACCCTTGGTTGAGAAGTGGACCTTGACTGACCTCTGCTCGAGGTCGCCGCCTACGAGTGTCATGCCGCCGGTATTGTGGTCGGCCGTTACGACTACAAGTGTATGGCCGTCCTTCTCCGCCCATTCGAGCACATGGCCGATGGTCCTGTCGAAGTCGAAGAGTTCCTCGGCAGCGTATCCGACTTTCTGCTTGTGCAGCCAGTCGTCGATGCATGAGCCTTCGATCATCAGGAAGAAGCCCTTCTTGTTGTCAAGGGTCTCGATGGCCTTCATTGCGGCCTTCTCGAGATAGTCGCCTCTCTCAAGGGCGGGATCCATCTCGGTGGGTGCAAGCAGCGCGAGTATCTTGCCGCCTGTGGCGTTCTCCATCTCCTCCTGGGTTGCTGCGAAGGTGTAACCCTTTGCCTGCATCTCTGCTACGAGGTCCCTGCCGTCCTCGCGGTTCTGCCAGAACTGGATGCCGCCGCCTGCGAGGAAGTCGACGCCGCTGTCGACATACTGGGCGGCGATGCCGTACTCGTCATGACGGTCGCCGGAATGGCCGCAGAAGTCGATGGGGGTTGCGTCGTTGATGCGGCAGGTGACTGCCACGCCGGTCTTCATGCCCTTGTCCCTTGCAAGCTCGAGGGCAGACTGGACGATGTTGCCGTCGGAGTCGAGGCCCATGTAGCCATACTTGGTCTTCACACCTGTTGCGAGTGCCGAACCTCCGGCGCAGGAGTCTGTGATGAGCTTGTCGGTAGTATATGTGCGTGAGAAACCGGTATAGATGAAATTGTCGAGGTTCAGATGGCCGCCGTTGAGCACCCATGCAGCGCTGACCTGCTCCAGCCCCATGCCGTCACCTATCATGAAGATGATGTTCTTGATCTTCCTGCCTTTTATCTGGTCGACGTTAACGATGGCGTAAGGCTCGGTTACCATGTACTTGTCATCGTCTCTGAAGGAGTCGTTGGCGTATTTCGAGCGGTCGCGTGAACCGTCGTCGACTACTTGTGCTGAAAGGGTTGCTGCTACGAAGAGCAGCAGGATTGAAAGGTATCTTCTCATTTTGTGATGCGTGTGTTCCAGGTTTGTGCCTCGATGTTGCCTGCCTCGCCTACCTTGCAGGTGATGGTTTTGGTCTCACCGGGGAGAACTGTAAAGAAGTTGTCTGACCAGATGGCGGGAACGATAACCTCGCCATTGCCGTCCTCGATCCTGAGGATGTTCTGGTAAGAGATGACGTCTGAGTTGTTGGTGAGGGTGGCCTCATAGCCTTCGGCAGTGCGCCTTGTGTTCATCTTCACTTCAGCCTCGGGGAGAGATGACACGAATGTCATGTCGGCGTACTTCGAGATGGGCGTATAGTACCAGGTTGCCTCCTTGGTGTCGTAGGTGTTGTTCTCAGCCGGTATGCAGTAGAAGTTGTCGGCAACTGCCTTGCCGTCGTCAGACAGTTCGAGTGCCAGGAAGATGCCTCCGTCATGCCCGGGAAGCTGGAATATCTTCTCAGACCTGTTGTCGGCTGCAGCCACGTCGATGCTCTTGTCGCAGATAAGCTTGCTCGCGCTGTCGTAAATCTTTATCTGTGCGGTCATCCTGCAATCCTTGCCGCTCTCGTTCACTACGTAGACGGACTTGTCCTTGTAGTTGTAGATGAGCTGGACGGGCTCGCAAGCCTTCTTTGTTCCGTAATAACCTGCGGTGGGCATCATGTACCAGTCATAGAGCTGCCAGTACAGTGCGGGCCATGCAGAGTTGAGCATCCACTGGATGATGCCTGTCGAGGTCGGGATGTTGCAGCGGAATGCCTCGAACATCGCCCTTGTGGCGTCATAGTCGATGGCATGTGCGCGTGAAACGTACTCCTCGAGGGTTGCGGGCTTGCCGTACTCTGCATCCATCACCGTCTCTATGAAATCGGTGTTGTTCATTGCTGAAGATGAAGCCGTGCAATGATAATCCCAGGAGCTGCCAACGGGCCAGAGCTCATCTTCGGGTATCATCTTCCTGATGGAAGAGAGCTGGGGCATGTTAAGGCCTATGCCGGTCTCAGTGTTGAATCCGAATGCGCCGCCCAGCTCTTCGTCGATATACCAGTAGTCGGGGCCGACGTACTCGTAAGGACCTGCCATCTTGGTGCCTGACGGGCCGCCGAACTTGCTGGTCATATTCTTTGCGGAGCATACGTAAGGACGGTATTCATATTCCTTGTAGACCTCCATGTATCGGGCCTCGAGTTCGGGGTTGGGTATCCTGTCGCTGCCGGTGAGCCAGCAGATCACTGCGGGGTGGTTGTGAAGCCTGATTATCTGGTTCTTGAAGTACTTGACGGCCATGTCCATCGACTTCTGGTCGTTGATGCAGCCGAAGTGGCTGTATTCGGGCAGACCGCAGTAGTCCTCCCATTCCCACTGGCAGCTGAAGCCTACCATTGCGAGCAGACCGAGCCGGTCGCAGCAGTCGTAGATGTTGTCATCCTTGCCCCACAGGTTCTCGAACCTGATGCAGTTGAGGTTCATGTCCTTTACATATTCGGCCTGGAGTCTGTTGGACTCGTGGGTGTCGCGCATGAAGATGTCGTCGGTCCAGCCGGCGCCCTTGACGAGCACCCTGCGTCCGTTGAGGTAGAACTGCAGATGGTTGTCGACCACTTCGCTCGTGATGCTCCTGATACCGAAAGCCACGTCCTTGCTGTCAGAGACCTTCCTGCCAGCCTTGAAGGATGCGGTCATGCTGTACATCTCAGGTGTACCGAGGTCCCATGTCCACCATACCCTGGGGTTGGCCACGTGCAGTATGCCTGCCTCCGTGGGGGAAAGTCTGACGGTGGTTCCGCCTGCCGGTACAGTAACGGGAATGTCGGCGGTGCCGTTTTCATATGAGATGGTGAGCGTGCCGCTGACCTCATGCCCGGTGTAGTTGCAGAGAGGGATGTTGACGAAGAGGTCGGCTGAAGAGAAATCCTTGATGTCAAGTTCTGGCCTGACGTATACGTCCTTGATGTCAACGCCGCCGTTCTGTTTCAGGAACACCTTGCCGGTGATTCCCATGCACTCTCCAAGGGGACGGGGATTCCAGTCCACGTAACCGTGGTTGAGGTCGCCTTCGCGGGCTCTGGTTACGGTAACATTGAGGGTGTTATGCTTGCCCACGATACCTGTTACGTCGTACTCGCGCTTGATGTACGGGCCGGCGGTGGTGTCGGAAGATGCGAGCAGCACGCCGTTCAAGCTGATGTCGGCACGGAAGCCGATTCCGTCGAATTCGAGGACAAAGTGCCTGTCCTTCTTGCATTTGGTGCCAAAGGTGGTGGTGAATGTCCACTCGTCGTCGAAGATGGACTTGTCAACCTTTGCATAGTTCATGGCCTCGAGTATGTCTTCCGGAAGAACGGAATTCTCAGCCAGGGCGCCTGCTACTGTGCAGGGTACGGTGACGCTGTAGGACTCTGCGGCCCCTTTTCTTGACATTGTCCATTCGGTAAGTTCCTGACTGAAGGCCCCTGAGGGGCATGAAAGCATCAGGAATGACAGTAAGAAGAAAAGTCTCATTTAATCAGTAATTGTATGTAAATACAAAAATAATCAATGAGACTTTAAATATCACAATATAATGCGTAATTAATCTGCCATTTTACGCATATTCTTTTCCTTGTACTCCGACGACGTCGGCCTTCCAGTTGAGCGCCCATTGGAGCACTCCGTCGATTCCGGGCTTGCGCTTCTCGGAGAGTGTCATCCGGTATACAACCCATTTGCCCGAGAGGGAGGAATAACTGATGATTCCCCTCAGGAGCCTGTAGGCGAACTGTTCGGTGTAGTCGGTTATGAACAGCAGTCTTGCCATAAATTACATGTCGTCCTCTTCTTCGTTACCGGAATCGGTGCCGCTTTTGGTGGCGCAGACGAGGCCTTCGTTGACGATAGCGTAGAATTCGACTTCAGGAGTGGAATAATCGGTGTGGTTCTTTTTCATGTGTAATGTTTTTTTCGTTCCGCTAATTTACAAAAAAATCAGTAAGTTACGCCTGCTACCGGCAATCTGTGCTGACGGGCTGGCAGATGGCAATGTCAAGGGACTTTCCTGACGGGGCCTGGGCGCTCAGCTCAAGCATCTGGCCGTTGCAGTCTTCGAAATAAAGCACCCTTATTTCGTGCACGCCCGCCGCCAGGGGAGCGCGGCCGGTGCGTGTCTGCGGGTCATGGGCGGAATCGTTGCCGACCACCAGGTTGCCGTCGATCAGGATCACTGAACCGTCGTCGGAAGTCAGGGTGAATGTATATATGCCTTCTTCATCCAGCTTTATCAGGCCGGTGAAGTCATACCCGAAGTGGTCCTTTTCAGGCTCCACGGGGATGGATATCTCCGGCATTATGCCTTCGCCCTTCAACTCGCATCTGTCCGCCATCTCTCCGGTGCAGAAGACGCTTCCCTCATAGTATCTGTATGCGACACCGGGCTCTCCGCACTCTGCGTCCAGAGCGGGCCATACGATTCCGTTCTGTATGTCTTCGATGACTTTGTACCTGCTCAGATAGACTTCGGCATTGCAGCATGTCCTCTCGTCGTAGATGTTGTTGTGCTCGGCCATCTTGGTGACGCCGTCCTTCTCTATGACATGCCTTATCTGTTCCACGGTGCGGCACTCGGCGGCCTGCTCGGGCATCTTTCCGTTGAAGAGCAGGAGTATGGGGAACTCCGCCGACTCCACCCTCGACAGGTAGTCCGGCTGGCCGGCAACCGCCTTTTTCGCCTTTGCGAACAGCTCCCTTGCACCGAGGATGAATTCCTCCGAGTACACTTCGTCGGCCATGTACGGGTAGCAGTTCATGTGTATGCCCCCGCGCCTGAGAATCCTGTCGGCAAATTCTATGTATTCGCGTATGTATTTGCCTGCGGGTCCGTAATAGCCGTCGGTGAAGTCCTTGATTATGGCTTCGGGGTCGGCCTCCGAGTTCCACATCAGCTTGGCAAGAAGGTAGGCTTTGAGTTCGTTGAACTCTCCGCATTTCGTCTGATAGTCGCCTTCCTCCATCATGCCTATGGCCTTGTTTGCCACGAAGTCCTGGATGTGGGGCTTTGCGGTCTTGAAGTTGGGTACCGGCAGAGAGTACTGCGTGAAGGCGGTCGTATAGTCCCAGATGAAGAGGTGGGGGGAGATTGCGGACCATCCCTGCAGGTCGTTCAGGAACTTCCGGTTCTGCTCGCATTCGTCGTAGTTGTGGATGAGGCAGCACTCGATGCTGCAGAGGCGTACGACCACGTTCTCGCGGGGCTGGATGTTCTCGGGCACTCCGCGGGTGTACTGGTATGCGAAGGTGCCGATGTACTTGTCCGGGAACTCTTCCCTGATGGCGTCGGCCACCTGGTTCACGAACCATATCATGAGGCCTGACTGGCCGCCATACTGGTCGGCGATAGCCTGGCACTCAGGACATTCGCAGTAATCGAAATTGTCATTCTGGGTAAGGGAGTAAATCAGGTAGTCGGGATTCTCCCGCATTACCTTGCGCATGCTCTCTATGGTTATGCGCAGCACCTCGGGGTTGGAGAGGCAGAGCTGGGTGTACCCTTCCTTCACCCTCTTGCCGTCCCTGAGGCTGTAGTACTCGGGGTGCTTGTCGAAGTAGACGGCCTTGGGTACCATCATATCGAAGGTGTGGACACCCCAGAAGCGTTCGGACGAGAAGGGTATCACCTTGCCGTCACGGCCGGTGAGGGGCACGTGGTTGTTGCGCAACTTGCCTGAGAAGTCGGGGTGGTTGATGACGTCGTAGTAGAGGTCGTCGCGCACCTTGATCGAGGGCGACTCGCTGTGGCTGAGTTCAGTGAAAGCATATTTCTTTGCCTTGGGTGCTACTGAGACGGTGCTTGAGTACCAGCGGACGCCGAGTTCCTCCTCGAGGAACGAGTAGACCGCGTAGAGGCTGCCGCGCTTGGCTCCGCCCCACAGCAATATGTCGCCGCCTGCGTTGCACCAGGTGAAGGTGTCGTCGGAAGGTTCGGGCTCTTTGGCGTCAGCCTTGAGCTCCACTGTTACGGGGTTGTAGCCCACGACGAACCTCCTGCCGGGCTGCCCTTCGTCGAGCCCGACAATGGGGAGTGTGGCTCCGCTGACCTCCCCGATCCAATGCTGGAGTTCGCATGCAGCATACTGCACGCTCTCTCCCGCCGAGGGGTCGACCACGATCGAATACTCCGATGCTCCTCCATCGAACACTACATATTTGCCTGCCGTACAGGAACTCAGGCATGCTATTGCCAGCAATATTGCTAAACGTCTCATATCTGTTTTGTTATAGTCTCAAATGCTAGAATGCTTCGATGTCGCTGTCGACGCTCTGGAAGCCGTCGCCGTCGCCGACGAGCTGCTGTACGTCCATGCGCAGGTAGCGGGCGGTGACGGGGCCGTCGATGCTGATCAGGCGGCTGGAAGGGTCGTTGATGATGTTGTCGAACTCACAGTCGGCAACCTTGGTCCACTTCTTCCCGTCCGTGCTGACACTCATGCTGGCACGGCACACATAGTCGCCGTGGAGGTTGTCGGTGTTTGAAACGAAGTAGAACCCGGAGATGAGCAGCTCCTCCCCGCAGTCGATGACGGTGTCAAGAGGATTTATGCTGATCTTCCAATTGCTCCTGTCGTAGCCTATATGGGTCTCGTAAGGCTCGCCTTTCTGCCCGTCCAGCATGCATACGGCCTTGAGCGTGCCGTTCTGGAACTTGAATGGTCCGGTGTATACGGGGGAGTCTTCTCCTGGCTCGCTGCCGTCGGTGGTGTAGTGTATCCTTGCGCTTGGGTTGAGGTTGGCCGTGCTGTTCTGTCCGTTGCGCTGCCATGCGATGGCCCGGGCATCCGGGGTGATTGTCACGTATCCGTCTGCGCTGAAGGAAGATGTCAGGTTGAAGGGCCTCTCGGGATAGTAGTGTGCGCTGAAGGTGCTGAGGATTGCATCGGCGCGGGTCTCCAGAACCCTTGCTCTCACGCGGTCTGCAGTGACGGTGGGGAAGCGGACTATCCTCTTGTGGCCCACGTTGGTGCAGGTGGCCACTTCCTGCCACTGGCCGTCGATCCTTGCGTCTATGGCGCATCTTTCGATTCTTTCGCCACTGGTGCCCACAGGTTCGCAGAGCACGACGCGGTTGACCCTGCCGGGCTTGCGGAGCGGCATCTCCAGGCCCTCCCCGACCTCCACCGGCTTCTTCAGGCTGCGCTTGCAGAGGCTTGTGCCGTAGGTTTCCCGTATCCTGCGGCCCACCTCCTCCATTACGGCGGCGTCGCGTTCCCCTATCACGCCGTCCTTTGTGGGAGGCAGATTGAGAAGGAAGATGGTATTGCCGCCGACTGCGCGCTCGTACATGTCGAACACGTTGTCGGCCGTGCGGACGGGCTGCTCGTCCTCATTACGCCAGAACCATCCTCCGCGGATGGAAGTATCGGTCTCCGAGGGCTGGTAGTGCAGCCAGAAGGGCTTCGGGGTGTTGAGGAGAATGTCCCTGCCAGCCAGGTTGCGGTCCATCAGGTCGCGTATTGCGCTCATGCTGTCGGGGTTCTCGCCCCGGAAGGGGAGGACGTTCCACTCGCTCTCGCGGGTGTCGCCGCTCTCGTTGCCGCACCAGCGTATATCCTCGAGTCCGAATATCACGGCATCGGGGGCCAGTTCGCGTATGACCTTGCGCCAGGATGCGAAGTCGTAGCTCTGGTCGTTCTTGTGCTTGGGATGCGCGCCGTCGAACCACACCTCATGCACGGGTCCGTATTCCGTGAGGAGCTCGAACAACTGGCTCATGAAGTATTCGTTGTAGTCGTCGCATTCGAACTGGAAGGTGCGCTTGTCGGCGAACGGCCGGCCCTCCACCTGTTTGGGTATGGTGCGCATCGTCACCGGGCTGCCGTTTCCGTAGAGGTTGCCGTCCTCCATCTGCCAGAGGTCGGCGGGGGACAGATATATTGCCAGCTTGATGCCGAACTTGGCGCAGGATTCGCTGAGGGAGCGCACCACGTCGCCCTTCCCGTCCATATAGGGAGAGGACATTATGCCGTGGTCGGTATATCTTGACTGGTAGATGACAAATCCGTCGTGATGCTTGACGGTGAGGATGACCTTGGTCATGCCAGCATCCTTCATGACGCGGCACCACTGGTCGGTGTCGAGGGTCCTGAGGTCGAACACGCCGGGGTCCTCGGTGCCCGTACCCCATTCACGTCCCGTGAAGGTGTTCGGCCCTATGCAGGCGAATGCAATGAACTCGTCGTCCATTGCCGCCAGCTGCCTGGCCGACGGCCTCGTGGCCACGGCCTTTTCAATGATCTGTTCAGGAGTGTCGGTCTCCTCGACCAGTATGGTGTTGGGGCCTTCTGCGGGAGTGACAGTGCTCCGGCACGATACGCCCATCATCAGAATGACGGGAATCAGGTATTTGAAATGCTGCATTTGGGCTCAAAATCGGGTTAGTCTTACAAATTTAACTAAAATATCACCATAAATTTGCGTATCTTGTAATTTCGAAGTTCCTGTCTGTGTAAAATTCTTCGTGGTTCTGAAGGCTGGCAGGAGGTGTCATGGATAACAGACAAGGTGTATTATGAGCAGGAAACCGAACAGGGTAGTCCAGTACAGGATTGAGAATGAGAAATTTCTTGAGCAGAAGGCTCAGGAGGAGGGCGTGGCCGCCCTCGACAGCGGCATTCTGCTCCGCCAGCTGCAGCAGGGTGGCGGAGACAAAAGGCCCCAGCTGAACAGCATAGTATACGTGAATTATACCGGACGGTTGATCGACGGTACCGTGTTCGACTCTACCGAAGGGCAGCCCCTCCCGGCATGCTTCCGTGTGAGGGACCTCATAGTCGGCTGGCAGGCGGCCCTGCTGAGGATGCATGCCGGCGACAGGTATGAGATATTCATCCCTGCCAGGTACGGTTACGGCTCCATGAAGCTCGACGGCATCCCGGCGTGGAGCACCCTCTGTTTCGATCTGGAACTTCTGAAGATTGAATGACATATTTCATATATTTGCAGGCATCAATAATACACAGAACAACCAATTCGTATGATAGCCATTAAAGTCGATTATTCCCGGGAGATCAACTTTGCCATGCAGCAGAACCACATCCCGGTGGTGCGCAGGGTGTATGTGTCCAACGTGACCGGAACACCAGTGTCGGATGTCAAGGTGCACATCAGATTCGACCCGGCGTTTGCGGAGGAGTGCGTACTCCATGTATCCGGAGTTGCGCCCGGTTGCGAGGAGGTGGTGGACAATGTGCCCATCCACTTCTCGGCCACATACCTCTCCCGGCTGACCGAGAGGATACAGGGCGACATGAAAGTGTCTGTGTACGTGGGCGACGAACTTGACTACGAGACTTCCTACGAGATATCGCTTCTGGCCTTCAACGAATTGCAGGCCAGTGGAATATATCCTGAGATCAGTTCGGCATTCGTCACGCCCAACCATCCGGCGATTGCGCCCATAATCAAGAGGGCTTCCGAGATACTCGGGTCATGGACGGGCAGTTCGGCCATGGATGAATATCAGACGAGGGACCCAAACCGCGTCAAGATGCAGATGGCGGCGGTGTTCGAGGCAATAAGGGAACTTGACATTGCCTACTGCACCATACCTGCAAGTTTTGAGAAAGACGGCCAGCGTGTCCGTCTGGTGGGGGAGATAATGAACACCAGGATTGCAACCTGCCTCGACATGTCCCTGCTGTACTGCAGCTGCCTGGAGGCCGTGGGCATCAATCCTCTGCTCATCTTCACCGCGGGACATGCCTTTGCAGGCGGCTGGCTCGTCCAAAGCACATTCCCCGACACTGTCAACGATGACCCTTCGCTGCTCACCAAGCGTATGGCCGGCGGAATCAACGAGATACTCCTGGTGGAGACCACGATGGCGCAGGACGGCAGGCGGGCTGCCTTCGATGAAGCCGCCGCATATGCCGAGGGCGAACTCGTGGATGTCTCGGAGTTCAACATGTTCATCGACATAGCCAGGGGCAGGGCGGAGCGTATACGCCCGCTGCCGCTGCTTGAGGACGGCACCATCGACCTCAGCCCCGACAAAGACCTGCCAACGAGCCATGTGGCACCATCATCCCTCATCGCAACTGATAAGATTGACACATATCAGGACGGCTCCGTTTCAAAGCAGGTGATATGGGAGCGCAAACTGCTCGACCTCTCACTCAGGAACAGCCTCCTGAACACCAGGATAACAAAGGATACCATTCAGATAATGTCAGTCTCTCTGAATGAGGTGGAGGATGCGCTGGCCGACGGTTCGTCGTTCTCGTTCGCCGGCAAGCCCACGGGCTTTACAGCGGAAGGCCTGCAGGCGGGAGTGTTCCGCAGTATCAATGAGGCCGATCCGGTTTATCAGATCGTAAAGAGCGACCTTGCCGACAAGCGCCTGCGGACATATCATACACCCGAGGCCCTCGTAAAGTCTCTGACGCATCTGTACAGGACATCCCGTACATCCATGGAGGAGAACGGTGCCAACACCCTCTACCTGGCGCTGGGAATGCTCAAGTGGTACGAGACCAGGACGAGCACCGTGCCCAGATATGCCCCTATCCTTCTGCTCCCCGTAGAAATCATACGCCACAGCGCCACCAGCGGCTACGTCATCAGGAGCCGCGACGAGGAGGCTGTGCTGAACATCACACTCCTCGAGATGCTGAGGCAGTTCTACGGCCTCCAGATAGCCGGTCTCGACCCTCTCCCGACCGACGACAGCGGTGTGGATGTCAGCCTCATATTCAACACCATCAGGCGTTACATCATGGGCCAGAAGGGCTGGGATGTGGAAGAACAGGCCATACTCGGACTCTTCTCATTCAACAAGTTCCTCATGTGGCACGACATCCACAACAATGTGGACATCCTCCGCCAGAACAAGATAGTGAAGAGCCTGCTTGACGGCGTCATCGACAAGGACGTTAACGTCGAGATAGGCGAGTCGGCCAACCTCGACTCCAAGTATGCCCCGGGCAGCATAGTGCTTCCCATCAGCGCCGACTCGTCGCAGCTCGAGGCAATCACCGCTGCGGCATCCGGCAAGAGCTTCATCCTGCACGGCCCTCCCGGAACCGGCAAGTCCCAGACCATCACCAACATCATAGCCAACGCTCTCTATGGCGGCAAGACGGTGCTCTTCGTTGCCGAGAAGATGGCGGCGCTCGAGGTTGTACAGAAGAGGCTCGAGCAGATCGGGCTTGCCCCGTTCTGCCTCGAGATGCATTCCAACAAGGCAAAGAAGACAGCGGTCATCGAGCAGCTGAAGCGCACCACCGAGGTGGCCAAGGTGCAGAGCCCTGCCGAATATCTTGAAGATGCGGCAAGGATCGGTGCACTGCGCGGCGAGCTGAACGACTACATCGATGCCCTTCATAAGGTATATCCTTCAGGCATGTCGCTGTATGACTGCATCGCGAGGTACTCGTCGTTCGGCGAAGAAGTGCCTGCGATGGACCTGCCGGCAGATGTGGTGGCAGGCATAAGGAAGGAGGACATGCCGGCGATCATGGACGCTCTGACCGAGCTCGAGACGGCATGCAGCATCGCAGGCAACCCCTGCGGTCATCCTCTCGCGGAAATCAAGGTACAGAACTATCCCAATACCGACGTAGGTTCTCTCATATCCACGGCATCAGTGCAGTCTCTCAGCGCAGGAATCTCAAGCGCTGCAGGCATATTCGGCATGGAGGATGCTGCAAGCCTGCCGATGAGCCGGATATATGCCATGGTGAATGCTGCAAAGACGCTGCTCTCGGCAAAGGTTATACCTCCTGAGATGTTGCAGAAAGCCAGCGCGGACGACATCGATGCAGCGGGCGCTGCAGTTCTCAACCTGAAAGGCAGGGCCGCAGCAATGGGCAAACTTTCGGCAAGGTATAAGGAATCGATAGCCGGCTGTGATGCTGAGGCCATTGAGCAGATGTATGAATCTGCTATGGCCAAGAGCTTCATTGCCAGGTTCCTTGCAATCGGAAAGGTCAGGAAGGCGCTTGCGATGTATACCAGGGACGGCAGCAAGCCGTCGGCCGACTGTCTGGAGTCAGATGTGGCGGACATTGTCAGCCTCTGCAGGGAGAACAAGGAGATCAAGCGGCGCTCCGCCTTGATGGAAGAGCTCTTCGGCCGCCTGTGGGATGGCGAAAATACCGATCCCGGCATGGCCGAGTCCGCCGTGAACGATGTGTGCGAACTTCTTCACAACCTTCGCGGCATGTCCGGCAGCCAGGATGCGTTCAGGAACGCCAGGACACATCTTGCCGGAAAACTGGCGGTTGCAGGCATAAGGGAGTTCAAGGAATATAACTCCAGTGTGCTCGAGCGCCTGGTCGGCTGCTATGAAAACTATGTTTCCCAGGCATCGAGGATCGAGTGCGTGCTTGACGCCAGCCTCTGCCAGCCCGACCAGCCCGGGGCAATGGGAAGCGTGTCCGCCACCCTTGAGAACTGGCGCGGATCGCTGGGCAGACTCAGGGACTGGACGGTATACAACAGGCAGAAGGCAGCCGTAGCAGGCCTCGGACTCCGCGCCGTGGTTGATGAGATAGAGTCCGGCCGCATACCCTGCAATCAGATAAAGGACAGCTTCATCAAGGGCTTCTGCCTTAAGCATGCAGACCAGATAGTCGCAGGCGACATGCGTCTGAACGACTTCCACGGAATGTTCTTCGGCGGCAAGATACAGCGCTTCCGCGAACTCTGCGCGGAGTTCGAGAACCTTACGCGTCAGGAGATATATGCGCGTCTGGCATCGGCCCTTCCTGCACTGCAGAAGGAGGCCTCACAGACTTCATCCGTTGGAATCCTCCAGAGGAACATACGCAACAACTGCCGTGGCACTTCTCTGAGGCAGCTGATCGACAAGATACAGGACATCCTTCCGAGAATGTGCCCCTGTATGCTGATGAGTCCGCTTTCGGTTGCACAGTACATCGATGCCAAGGGGTTCAAGTTCGACCTCGTCATCTTCGACGAGGCTTCGCAGATGCCTACCTGCGAAGCTGTGGGCGCCATTGCAAGAGGCCATCAGATCATCGTTGTTGGCGATCCGAACCAGATGCCTCCCACCAGCTTCTTTGCAACCAATGTATACGATGAGGACAATCCCGACAAGGAAGACCTCGAGAGCATTCTCGACGACTGTCTGGCGCTGTCGCTCCCGTCAAAATACCTGCTGTGGCACTACCGCAGCAAGCATGAGAGCCTCATTGCGTTCAGCAACTGCAAGTACTACGAGAACAAGCTCATGACCTTCCCTTCTCCCGACGACATCACCACCAGGCTACAGTACCAGCACGTGGCCGATGGAATCTACGACAGGGGAGGCACACGCCAGAACAAGGCTGAGGCCGAGGCCGTGATACAGGAGGTCAAAAGGCGTCTGGAAGACACTTCCGGACCTCGGAGGAGCATCGGTATCATTACCTTCAACACCAACCAGCAGGGATTCATCGAGGACCGTCTGAATGACCTCTTCCGCGACCGTCCCGACCTTGAGGAGGCGGCAGGCAAACTGCCCGAACCCATCTTTATCAAGAACCTTGAGAACGTTCAGGGCGACGAGAGGGATGTCATACTCTTCTCGGTAGGCTACGGCCCCGACTCCGGCGGTACGGTAAGCCTCAATTTCGGCCCTCTCAACAGGGATGGCGGCTGGAGGCGTCTCAATGTTGCAGTATCACGCGCAAGATATGAGATGAAGGTCTTCTCGACCCTCACATCCGACCAGATCAACATGAACAGGACCTCTGCGGAAGGAGTGGCAGGCCTCAAGGCATTCCTCGAGTATGCCGAGAGAGGCCGCAACGCGCTGCACTACAACACCGCTTCAAGTGCAAGGACCACCGATGGCCTCGTCCTCTCCATCGCGGACGCCCTGCGTGCGAAGGGATACGTTGTGGAGACCAATGTGGGCTGCTCGGGATACAGGGTCGACATAGGTGTAGTCAGCAAAAACAATCCTGACACGTACTCGCTTGCCATCGTATGCGACGGCTACAACAGCCGTTCCGCAAGGACCGCACGCGACAGGGAGATTGTGCAGCAGAGTGTGCTCCATCTGCTTGGCTGGCGCATCCACAGGGTATGGGCGCTTGACTGGTGGCACGACCGCGACAGGACTCTGCAGGATATCATCTGCGCCATAGAGTCCGACGGCGACTCGTCCTCCGACGACGACAGCTTTCCAGAAAACCCTGTAAAGACTTTCGTGGCGCCGCCCCCGGTGCCGGTTGATGATACTCCCGATCCGAGGATCCAGCCATATGAGGAGGAGAACAGCTGCGTCGGCAGCGTCTCCGCCGACGAGTTCAGCTACGGTTACTATGATTCGGCAATAAGGAAGAAGGTGGAGGCTGTGCTCAGCAAGGAGGCCCCTGTCAGCTTCGCCATCCTGACGAGGCGGATCTGTGCGGCCTTCGGCTTCAGCCAGTGCGGTCCGAGGATGAAGAAGCATCTGCAGGACCTTTATGCCTCGATGTCCCTGAAATCGACAGGCGAGGGCGACTCGCTGTTTTTCTGGCACGCTTCGCAGAGTCCTGCCGAATATAACGTGTTCCGACCGGTATCCTCGCGTGACTCCACCGACATCGCTCCCGAGGAGATAGCCGTTGCAGTTGCCATGGTACTTGAGGATCAGGGTTCCGTTCCCATGGATGCGCTGACAAGGGAGATTGCCGGTGTGTTCAATTTCTCCAGACTGGGAACCAGGGTCCTTCCGTCGATGCAGGCCGGAATAGCCTATGCGTTAAGAACGGGCAGGGCAGTCGAGATTGACGGGAAAATTAGCGCTGGTTACTTTATGTAGAAGAATGTCTGTACAGTACGCTCGCCTGCGTGGTCCTTCTTGCCGTTGTCGCAAGGATAGTTGACCACGTGGGTGCTGCTGTCGCCATAGCCTGCAACGCAGAGGGTGGTTGATCCGCCTCCGTCAAGGTTCATGGCGTATTTGGGGTCGAAGTACTTGATGAGGAATCTGGTGAGTTCCTTGGCAGTGAAGCCCTTGCAATTTGTGAGGCGTCCGTCTACGGTGAACATGATAAGGCGGTTGTCTCCGGTGATTCCGATGGCGGTACGGGGGTGGCGTACTCCCTGATGATACCAGGGATGCTCGGTGTCGCTGGCATAGGTCTGAGGGTTCACGCCTGTGGGAACATATGTGCTTCCGAGGTCGGTGTATCCGTCGATGAGCAGGGGAGAGCCGGATATGATGTTGGGCATATCCTTGAGTGTCGTGGTGTAGAAGCTGCGCTGCTCGGTTACCATGGCGCCGTATTCCGACTGTCCGTCGCCGTCCTGGCTGAAGATGGCGTTAGCGATGAATACACGGCCTTCGGGGTTTGTGCAGATGGCAGCGTCATTCCTCCAGTTCATGACTCCCGTTTCATTGTTCTTGTCCTGTGTGATGTTCTTGTATACCTTTCCATCAACCTTGATGAATATCTGTGATGCGCCGAAGCCTGCGTTCATGGAAACCAGTGCATCGTATTTGCTCATGATATGCGAAGCGATGTCCTTGTTGGAGTCGTAAACGTAATTGAGTTTGTATCCCTTGTTGAGGTCTACTTCCACAACGTGTATGCTCTGGTATGCGGTGCTCACTTCGTCGTATCCTTCGAAGCTCCAGAAGGTGATACCTTCTTTGACAGTGTTCTTTTCCCAGCCTTTCATCCCTTCCGGAGTTACCGGCTTGTGATTCTCGATGTTGTCGCCAGGGATGACGTAATCGGAGGGATCGTCGCTGCTGCCGCCACCGGTCTCGTTCCACTGGATGCTGCTGTTAAGAAGTACGGGCACGCTGCCGCTGAAGTCCCATATTGCAGAGTTCCATCCAAGGTCCTTGGCCAGCTGTGAAGCGGTCTTGCCTGTGGGCGCAACCTTGCCATGATAGGGGGCTATGTATTTGGAGGAGCCGTCATAGTCCACGCCCTCGGTAAGAGGAGAGGCCTCGGAGGCATCCTCCTGGTCGCAGAGGGTGATGAAGTTCAGGGGGTATTTGTCCCTGTCGGTCTGGTCGGGGTTGATGCTGAACGAGAAGTCATGCTTCCTGTAGCATCCCGACAAGGTATTCTTCGGTGAGGTGAAGCCAACAACGGCACCGCTGCTGTACTGGTCGGCGCGCTCCTGGATGGCAACCACCTTGGAGTTCCAGGCGAGGCAGTTCTTGATGACGTCGCCCGGAGTCTTTGTGCCGCTTGCGTTCTCGTTGGCATGGCCCACGATTCCGGCGGCGGCAAAGTTTGTTCTTACTGAGCAGAGGCTGATGCAGTTCTCGACGGTCGCATTCTTTCCTCTCATACATCCTGCTATACCTGCAGAACGCTGGGAAGATTCGGGGCAGTCGATGTTGCCTTCGGTGTAACAGTCTCTGATTGTGTTGGTACCGCTGTCTGTGTAGCCGACGATTCCGCCGACCTGGCCTCCGATGGATTTGACATTCACCCTTGCGGAGCAGCGGGTTATTTCCGTATTGCATATGCGGCCGAACATGCCGCCTACACCGTCAACGCTGCCTGTGGTGGCGGCAACGGAGCCGGACACATGCACGTTGGTGACCTTTGCGCTGTGCTCGAAGGTGTCGCTGGTGCCGGCGTAGCCACCTACGATGCCGGATGCACTGTCGCCCTCGATATGGGCGTCCGCAATCTTCAGGTCATAAACCTCTCCGAAAAGAACGCCGAAGAGGGATGCGTATGTCTTGAATGTGCACCTGAGGTTGGAAATGGTCTTCCCATTACCGTTGAAGTCAATCTTCAGGCCGAACGGAGTCCTGTTGTTGATGGGCTCCCAGGTCTTGCCCTGCATGTCGATGTCCGCCAGCAATATGAAATAGGTGGGCTCGGCTCCGTCTGATTTGACCTCCTTGCACAATGATTTGATTTTAAGCATATCATCAGCAGTGGCAATCTGGTACGGATTGCTCTTTGTACCGTTGCCCTTGCCATCGTCCACAGGCTCGACAGCGGCACCGCCCTGGGTTATGGCGACGCTCTTTGTCTGGTCTCCGGCTTTGATGGTGACAGTCGCGGTACGCTTGTCTCCTGTGTTCTTTGCGGCGGTAACCATGGTCGACATGGCATCGCTGTTTCCGGAATCGGGAGAAAGTGTGAGCCAGTCTGCAGAAGCTGTTGCGGTCCACTGCCTGTTGGTTGTGAATCCGATCTTCTGGGGACCGCCATCCTTGCCGAAGTACAGTTCAGTAGTTGAAACTGAGAGTTTTGCGGGCTCTTCTTCGGGTTTGCATGAAACGGTGAGCAGGATGGCTCCTGCCAGGACTGCCAATATGCCTAAAAATCTGTTCCTCATTGGTAGATGAATTGATAAATAAAAATATAGAGGCCGCCAGGCCGGCGGCCTCTATAGAATAGTGATATTACTTCAGTGCAGGGATAACGCCTGAGAGATCCCAGATGCTCTCGTCCCACTTAAGTCTCTTGGCAACTGCTGATGCGGTCTCGCCTTCAGCTGCAGCCTTTCCGTGGTAAGGCTCACAGTAAACGCTTGAGTGGTCGCAGTTGATGCCGTCGGTCAGAGGGCTGGTTGAGCTTGAGTTCTCCTGATCGCAGACTGTCCACCAGTTGATGGGGTACTTGGTGTTGTCGGTCTGCTCGAGGTTCTGGACGAACTCCATATCGGGCCTGCGTACGCAGTCGATGTAGTTGCCGTCGATTGAAGCGAATCCGATTACAGCGCCGGGGCTGTAGTTCTTGGTCTGGATCTTACGGGCGTAAACCTTGGGGTTCCATGCTATGCAGCACTTCACGGTATTGTCGTGACCGAGGCAGTTGCCTGCGCCGCTACCGTCGTAGTGAGCCATACCTACGATACCGGCGGTGCCGGTACCTGAGATGACCTCAGCTGTGCTGATGCAGTACTCTACGAACTGGTGCTGGCCGTTGATACCGCCGGCAATTCCGCCGTAGCGCTGGTGACCTGCGTCGATACCGCCGTCTTCGATAACCTGGCCGGTGGTGATGCAGTTGTCAACCTTTGCTTTATCATAAGCGTCGCCCTTGTTGAAGTAACCTACGATACCGCCGACATAGTTGCCGGTTCCTGAAACCAAACCGTCAAAAGAGCAGCGGGTGATCTGACCTACGTTCATCTGGCCTACGAAGCCACCAACGCCGTTCTTCTTACCGAGTACGTTGCAGTTTACGCAGTGTACGTTGCTGATGGTAGCTGCAGCGCCTGTGAATCCGCATGCTGCGCCGAGAACACCACCGTTGTCGTCAGAAACGATATTGGCGTCCTTGAATGTGACGTTATATACGTTTCCGAATACGACACCGAAGAAGGATGCCATTGCACCTACGCTTCCGAGGTTGCTGATGGTCTTTCCGTTACCGTCGAAGTCGATCTTCTTGGCACCGTCGGTGTTGATGGGCTTCCAGTCTACACCAGCGAGGTCGATGTCGTTCCAGAGCTTTACATAAGTAGGCTCTGCATCAGCTGAAGTAACGGGCAGAACGAGAGTTGCGAGGCTCTGGAGGTCCTCAGCGGTTCTCATGAGGTAAGGCTTCTCCTTGGTACCTGCACCTGCGCCGGCCCTTGCGGTCTTGACGGTGAGGAACTTTACGTTGTCGTCAGCGATGTGTGCGTCTGCAGAACCGCTGATATTAGTGATAACAACGGGGAGAACGTACCAGGTCTCTTCCTGAAGGATGCTGGCATCGTGTGTGAGGACGATGTTTGCCTTGCCGGAGGTTCTGTACATTGCGCGGATCTCAGCCGTCTGGCATTCGAAGCTGTAGATGCTTGCAGGGAGGAGGAGAGCCTGCTCTGACTCGTCCTTGGAAGCGTTGTACTGGGCAACGAGTGTCTCGTCGACACCGAATGTTACGGTTACAGGAACGTCGCAGCCGGCATCTGTGGTCTTTGCATAGACGCTGAAGGTCTGGGTGGTCTCCTCTGCGAAGCCGAGGATCTCAGAATTGTCTGCAAATGTCTTGTAGTATGAAGTAAGGTCTTCCTTGACTTCCTTCTGGCAGGAAATCATGGCGACTGCTGCAAGTGCAGCTACTATAAATGAAATACGTTTCATAATCTTGTTCATTCAAATCAGGATTACTTGATGTTCTTCAGAGCAGGAACTGAGCCTGAGAGATCCCAGATGGTTTCATCCCACTTGAGGCTCTTTGCAACTGATGAAGCGGTTGCGTCTGCAGCTGCAGCCTTTCCGTTGTAAGAAGCAACTGCTGTTGCAACACCTGCGGCGGTGTCAGCACTGTCGGTGAATCCGAGGTCAGCCTTTCTGTAGCAGTTCGTGAATGCGCCTGCGCCACCGAGGCCGATGATTGCGCCTGAACCGTACTTGGTGCCTTTTGCGTTGATTGCATCGTTCCATGCGATACATCCGGTGACAACACTTGTCTTGTCCTCGATGTCGGACCTGTCGTTACCACCGTCTGAGTTGTGGTTGAGCTCTGCTACAATACCGCCTGCCATGTCGGAGCAGTTGATTGTTGCAAGGCTGATGCAGTTCTGGATGACGTTCTGCTCATTCTGAGCGCATCCGAGGATACCGCCGACCATGAATCCGGTAGGATCAGTAGTGGTGAGGGTGCCCTTTGAGATGCAGTCGGTGATGATGAGGCCCTTCTTTCCGAAGGAACCTACGATACCGCCGACGTAGGTTGAGTTGGCGGGTTTTGCTTCGATGGTGACGTCTGCTGAGCACTCATGGATCTCGCCGAAGCACTGCTGGCCTACGATGCCGCCGAGGCTGAGCTCGGTGGTGCTGGAGGTCTCACAGATAACTTTACCCTTGACTGAGCAGCGGTAGATGTAAGTGTAGATGTTGTCGCCTGTAGAAGCCTGGCCCACGAGGATACCGGCCTTCTTTGCAGTTGTGGTGACGGTAGCGCCCTCGATCTTGAGGTCGTGGATGTCACCTACGAGGCCCTTGATGAAGCCCACCTGCTCTCCACCGCTTACGGTGAAGTTCTTGATGGTCTTGCCAGCGCCGTCGAGGTCGATCTTCTTACCCTTGGTCTTCTCCATGCCGAGATCGATAGGATCCCATGCCATTCCGCCGAGGTCGATGTCGTTGCCGAGCTTGAAGTATGTGTACTCAGCAGCAAGATATGCGTCGCGGTTAGAGAATTCCACCTTCACTGCCTTGTCGGCGATACCAATAAGGTCAGTAACATTGTAGATCATGTAGGGATCGGACTGGGTACCCATGCCTGCGGGCTTGTCGGGCTCATCCTCTGAAGGTATGCTCTTCACGTTCTTGAGTGCGGGAACATTGCCTGAGAGATCCCATACGTTCTCGTTCCAGCCGATGCGCTTTGCAACCTGTGAGGCGGTCTCGTTTGCACCGGCAGCCTTGCCGTGATACATTGAAGACCAGAGGTCCTTGTAGTTGCAGTCGATTCCCTGGAGAGGTGAACCGGGGCCTGCGTCTTCCTGGTCGAAGGGCTTGAAGTGAGTTGCTGACTCGGGATCGTCAGGACAAGTTACGAGGAAGCTGATATTGGCCTTTCTCCAGCAGTTCTGGAGGGTGTTCTCAGGACATCCCCAACCCATGATACAGCCACCGCCCATAGCGTAGTCATCCCTCTTGCCGAGGAGTGATACGGTACGGCTGTTGTCCATTGTGATGGATTCGTTCCAAGCGATACATCCGATTACATAGTTGTCAACGTCGGCTGCGGCCTTCTGACCCCAGTTGTTGTTGTTGGCGTGTCCGAGGATACCTCCTGCAACGGCGTTACAGTGAACGCTTGCAAGGCTGATACAGTTCTCAATCTTGTAGCCAGGTGTCTCGAATGCACCTGCGATACCTGCAACGTTACGGTTGTAGGTCTTTGCTGCGAGGTCGCCGGGGCTTGTGATCTCACCCCTGGTGATACAGTCGTGGATATAGCCGGCCTTCTTGTTACCGCAGCCGACGATTCCACCGCAATAGTACCTGCCGGAGCCAAGCATGGTGATCTTGGCGTCAACGTCGCATTCGTAGATCTCGCCACCGCACATAAGACCTGCTACACCACCGACACTGTTGTTGTTGACGGTGAGGGTACCTGTGATCTTACATCCGTGTACGATACCGGTGATGACGTCACCAGTTCCGCAGTAACCGCAGAGGAGACCTGACTTGTCCTTGTCAGTGGTGATCTCAGCGTCGATGAGGTTGAGGTTGTAAACCTCGCCGCAGAGAACGCCGAACATTCCGCCGTACTTGCTTCCTTCGTACTTGAGGTTGCTGATGGTCTTGTAGTTGCCATCGAAGTCGATCTTCTCGTCGTAAGGGCTGTTGAGGTTGATAGGTGTCCAGTCCTTGCCGGCCATGTCGATGTCGTTCATCAGCCTGAAGTAGGTAGGAGCGGCAGCGGCAAAAGCGTCTGCGTTCTTGGTTGCATCCTCGCCGATCTTGTTGATCATCTCCTCCATACCCATGAGGCCTTCAGCATCATAGATATAGTAAGGATCAGCCTTAGTACCGGAACCGGTGGGCTGGTCAGGGCTGCCGGAAACAGCGTAGAACGTTACGAAAATGGGAGTGCGGTCGGCACTGGCGTTTTTTGAACCGATGACTTCACTTACGATGAGGGGAAGGACGTAAGTCTTTCCTCCTTCGAGAGAGGGGCTATAGGTAATCTTGATCTTACCTGTGCGTGAATCCTTGTTGTATCTGTCGATGGTTACATCATTAACAACGAATGAGTAGCAGTCTGAGGGAAGCAGCTCGGCCTCTGAGCCATCAATTTTGCCGACTGCGTCAGGATCGGCAGCGAAAGTTGCTATGATCTGCTCGCGTACGCCAGGGTCCGTTGTAGTAGCATAGAGGCTGATGTTTGTGCTCCTGCCAGGCATCATCTCACCGAGATTTATCTCGGATCTTGCTGCAATCTTATAGGCAGCGGGGCCTCCTTCAGCGGGTTCTTCGTTTTTCTGGCAACCAACTGCCATCATTGCGAGAACTGCCGCGAGAACTATTGAGAGTTTCTTCATAACCTTATTAATATTATCGTGCATAAATCATTAATTGGTGCCCTTGCCGTTATCCCAACCGGGATTCTGAACGAGCTGGCTGCCAGCAAGACGGAGCTCCTGGAGAGGGAGGGGATAGAGGTAGTCCCTGTTCTCGTCCCAAACTGCGGGGTCGCTGTTCTTGAACTTGTCGATCATACCTGACTCGCCGTCGGTGAGGAAGATCTCCTCGTCGATCTTGAGGACTACAGGTGCAGTGGTAGAAGGCTTGTCGGTGGTGTAGAGACATACGTCCTTTGAACCGTTTCCGTCGAGGTCATACTCGCCGGGGCCGGGGAAGTACATACCGTAGAGGGGAGCGCAAAGTGCCTGACCCTCCTTCCAACGCATGAGGTCGAAGTATCTGAAACCTTCCTGATTGAGCTCGCAAAGACGCTCGCGGCGGATTTCAAGGATGACGGGATCGGTCACATGGGTGTAGCCACCCCACTCGGGTGCGGTAAGGAAAGGATCGGCGGTCACATCAAGGGTGAGCTTGCCTGCATCAGCGATGCCGGCTCTCTTGCGGAGTGCGTTGATGGTGTTGTCGAGATCTTCCTGGCTGATGGTACCGAGCTCGGCCTTAGCCTCAGCATAGTTGAGGAGGATCTCACCTGCACGGAAGAGGATGAGGTCAACGTCTGACTGACCGTGGACGTCCTTGTCCTCAGTCATGAGGAACTTGGTGGGCTGATAGCCGGATACGCAGTTGTTGAGGTCGGGAGCGATGGTCTTCTCGTTGCCGATACGGTGGTAGCCAGGGTAGCGGATGCTCTGTGCAAGACGAGGATCGCGGTCCTTCATCTCTTCTGCAAACTGCATCTTCTCCCAGCCCTGCTTGTCGGTGAAGCGAGAGCCGTCCTTCATGAGGTAAGAGGCAACGGCCTTGCGGTTCATGCCGGTAGCACCTTCACCTGAGGTGAGCAGACAAGCGTGAAGTCTGTGGAGGGTGCCGTAGGTTGAGCTGTAGTTGCGCGCAAGGATGACTTCCGTAGTGGTAGGGCTTCCACCGTAGTTGTTTGCGGTGAAGAGGTCGAAGTAGTCATGGTCGGGCTGGCCGGTGGTGTAGAGGGAATATCCGCTATCCTTCATGAAGAGTGCAGATGCGTCTGCGCAGAGGTTGAGGAGCCTTGTTGCATTTGTCTGATCAATGCCATGGTACTTCTCGAAGGTACCTTCAAACAGACATACGCGAGACTTGAGTGCCAGAGCGGTCCATGAAGTGATCGTATAGACTGACTTTGTCTTGGGAAGCTGTGTAATTGCGCAGTCGAGGTCGGCAATGACTTTGTCGATCACGTCGATTCTGCTGTCCTGAGCCTTGTAGAGAGCTTCGTCGTCGGATCCGAGCTGGGTGTCATACCAGGGAACGTCACCGAAGCGTCTTACTTTCTCGAAGTAGAAGTAAGCCCTGAAGAAGCGAGCAAGGCCTTCATATTGCTTTGCTGTTGCTTCATCCTCGCACTGTCCGAGGTTGTCAAGCAGGGTGTTGATGTCACGAAGAGTGCCCCAGCTGCTCCACTCACCTGTGCCGGTCGTAGCGGGGATGCGGTTGCCTGTGATGGCGTCGAGCCTCTTGTTCTTGAAGTAGTTGTCAGCGGCGTCAAGGCAGCACAGGGCTGCGTTCTCATAGCTGCTGGCGCTGGGAAGGATAGTATAGAAAGTGTTGCTGAATGCGCTGAGGCCGCTTGCTGATGAGAAGAAATTCGCATCGGAAAGCTTGTCAAGAGGGTACTTGTTAAGAGTCTCCGTGCAGGAAACAGCAAACATTGAAGCGAGCGCGATGAATACAAATATCTTTTTCATGGTGCGATCTTTTAGAATGTCAAGTCAATACCGAACATGAATGTCTTCTGGAAGCGGTAGTTCGCAAGGTTGCTCTGTGCAGCACAGAGTTCGGGATCGATATACTTGCTGAAGTGCAGGTCGTTGGCGATGAATCCGAGATTCTCTCCGGTGAAGTAAACTCTGAGGTTGCTGATCTTGGCCTTGTCAAGAACCTTCCTGGGGATAGTATAACCAAGGGTGAGGTTCTTCAGACGGCAGTAGCCGATGTCCTGGAGATACTGGGTGTTGACGATAGAGAGTGCTCTGGTACCGAGGGCGATGTAGCCGCGCGGACGAGGGAGGTAAGCGCCGGGGTTCTCTTCGCTCCAGCACTCGTCGAGGAATCCGGGGACGAGGAGAGTGGAGTAAGGACGGCAGAAAGGTCCCCAGAAGAGCTCTGCTTCGCTACCGGGATACCAATCGCGATGGCCGACACCCTGGAGGAACATTGAGAAGTCGATTCCGCAATAGTCGAATCCGAGGGTGATACCATACTGGTGACGGGGCTGTGAGTTACCGATGATGCGGCGGTCACCGTCGTTGTCAGCGGTACCGGCGCCGTCGTCGATCTTGCCGTTTCCGTCGAGGTCGATATATTTCATATCACCTGCGAGCCAGCCCTGTGAAGGAGCTGAGAAGATACGGTC
>JAZUFA010000065.1:0-9567 GCA_045640445.1 Candidatus Cryptobacteroides sp.
TCGTACATATAAAGTACTGATATTCAACACTTTAAGTTACGAAAAATATGTCGAAAAAGCAAGGGTAAACCATTGATATTCAATGATTTACCCTATATTTTTAAGGCTATTTTGAGCCTGCATCAAAAGTGACGAAGAACCCTGTTATCCGCGACGAAAACAATAGGTTTGCCGTAGTGACCGGCTTCGTGTGCCCAATCCCGGATGTTGAGTGGGCTTAGGCATGCCATAATGCCATCCAGGGCTCTCTATGACACTTTCGTATGCCCAATCCCTGGATTTCATAGGGGGTGGGCACGCCACCATCCTGGAACTTTACTTTTTCTTGGGATTTGATGGGAACCAGCCTTTGGCTACCCGCTTTTCCTGTTGAAACAATTCAAGTATCGACCAGAAACAGCTGAAACCTATGACGCCCAATATTGCGGAAAGAACTCCCTTGGACAGAAGTGATGCAATGCAGAAACCCAGTCCGGCAACAGCGAACAGCCACCAGCATCCCTTTCCCCAATAATATTCAGCTTTGATTACTATAGGATGGAATAATCCTATTATCAAGAATGCAGATGCACCAAGTATGATTCCTGTCCAGTCCATAATTGCAATTTATCGGGGTAAAGTTAGCAATTTATCATAAAAGATGGAGGGCTCTCGTGTGCTTTTCAATACGTATGCAGCTGGGCGGATGCTTTGAGGACCGGAGGTGATATGTTTGAGAGAATAGGAATGTGTCTTAATATTTGTCGGTAAAATTCTGTAGATTTGTGGAGCATTTCCTTATGCTGCGAGAAGAGAACAGAAAAACTGCCATGTGCCGTCCGATGCCCTTATGGACGAAACCAACACTGAAATAGAAACCAGACAACAGATATGAACCGTTCCTCCGATCCCGACGTTATAACCAGGGATTACTTTGATGCCCTGCTTCTGGAAACCAGATACATCGATGCCGTCATTCCTTCAACGGAAATGACGCTTTTCGGCGAGACTTTCCGTACCCCGATAATGACAACGGCGCTTTCCCACCTCGGGAACACCGCTCCTGACGGGATGACCGTCTATGCCGAGGGCGCAGCCCGCAGCGGTGCCGTGCATTGGGTCGGGATGGGGCCGGACAGCGAGCTGGAGGCCATAGTTTCCACCGGCGCAAGGTCCATCAAGATAATCAAGCCTCATGCGGACAACAGGGAAGTGCTCCGCAAGATAGAGCACGCAGCCGGCGCAGGATGCTTTGCCGTTGGTATGGACATTGACCATGCCTTCAATTCCAGCGGTGGTTACGATAACGTCATGGGCCTGCCCATGAAGGCCAAGAGCCAGGAGGAGATCGCCCAGTTCGTCCATGCCGCCGGCATACCCTTCATTGTCAAGGGAGTGCTCAGCCCGCTGGATGCCAGGAAATGTCTTGATGCCGGTTGCGCTGGAATCATGGTCTCTCATCATCACGGAATGGTACCATATTCGGTGCCGCCGCTTCTAGTGCTGCAGGACATCATTGCCGCTGTCGGGAACAGTATTCCGGTATTCGTCGATTGCGGAATAGAGAGCGGAATGGATGCTTATAAGTGCCTGGCCCTCGGTGCCAGGGCTGTCGGTGTTGGACGTCACCTGATGCCACTGCTGAAAGATGGGCCCGATGCGGTTGCCGGCCGGATTGCCGCCATGACTCAGGAACTTGCCGGTGTGATGGCGAGAACAGGGATTGCTTCGCCGGACAAGATGGACCCGTCCGTAATTCATAGGAGAAACTTCTGATGAATCTCGACATCCCGCTCTATGCGCAGCTCGCAAGTGCCGCCGATCCCGGCATGCCTATGATAATCGAACATCTCGACACCGACGAGCAGTATGCCGGCAGTGTCGGGTATGTCAAATCCATATTACTGTAGAACTGAACATACTGTTTAAACTGACAGACATGAAAACCAGACAAGCCATTGTTTTGATTGCGGCATTGCTCGGATCCGTATGTTGCAAAACGGATCCCGTCGAGCCCGCCGTATCTTTTGATTTCTCAGCCGCTGTTTCGAAGTACGCTTCCCTGAAGGGAACGGTCACTGTGAGCGTGGATAATCCCGGCAAGGCCACATTCAATGTTGACTGGGGCGACGGAATCAAGGATTCGGGCAACGGCACCGAGCTCACCCACAAGTACACCACAGCAGGCAAATACACCGTCAAGGCGAATCTGAACAGCAGCAAGGAAGAGTGGGGGATTGAAATCGGTTCCATCCCTGCCCTCGATGAGGCTGTCGAGGACCTTTACAACACGCCCGGGAAGGTGTGGGTTATGGCACACCGCAGCCATACTACCGACCGTGACATTCCCGAGAACTCCGTATCGGCAGTCAGGGCTGCGATCAAGGCGGGCGCTGATGTCATTGAAACCGACACCCACCGTACAAAGGACGGCAAGGTCGTCATCTCACACGACGAAAGCATTGACAAGCACACCAACGGCACCGGCAAGATTACCGGCATGACCC
This sequence comes from Candidatus Cryptobacteroides sp., assembly GCA_045640445.1. Lineage (GTDB taxonomy): Bacteria > Bacteroidota > Bacteroidia > Bacteroidales > UBA932 > Cryptobacteroides. The sequence continues at coordinate 2,487 of JAZUFA010000065.1, forward strand.
TGCAGGAGCTTCAGAACTACAATCTCACCGACAGGAACGGAAACGTGACCTCCGAAGTGATACCCACACTCGAGGAGTTCCTTCTGGCCGCAAGAGGCAAGGCATATGTGAACCTCGACTATGCACACGGAACGGCATCCACCGGCGATGTGCTCAGAATTGTCGAGAGCCTGGGAATGTTGCAGGAGGTGTTCATGTACTGCTCGGATTCAAAATACGTAAATGACGTATTCAGGACCAATCCCGAGGCTAATGCATATACGAGGAGCGAGGACTGGAAATCACTCCTTGCCGGACCGAACCGTTATTTCCTGCAGGTAGGCTGGAATTCAGGTCAGAACAAGAATTCCGAGTGTGTCATCAGATGCCAGGAGGCATATGGCAATGGCGTGCTCTGCTCCGTGAACCTGCTTAACGTAAACCATAGCTACATCCCTGAATATACGATAGACAGCAGCCAGCTAAGCAGCCTGTTCGATCTCTACCCCGAATGTCAGATGATCCAGACTGACTGCCCGCAGGAGATGATAACAATTCTGAAGAAGCAGGGCAGGAGGTAATCAGTACCTCCTATCTGGATGTGGCTACGGCGATGCCCCGCTCGTCCTTGTCGTTGACTGCGCAGTAGAAGTGGTATGTTACGCCCTCCCAGTTCACGACGTAGCTCTTGTGAGCGAATACGTTGTCGTATGGCTCTGAAGGGTAGATGAGGTCTTCTCCCTCCCAGCTGTACCAGTGTATGAGGTCGCGGCTGCATGCAAAACTGTTGTATGCCTGGTATGGTCTTGTAGGATCGAAAGCTCGGAAATAGAACATTACATAGAGATCACCGATCTTCTGAATCTGCGGATCTCCTGTGATTGTGCCCGGGTCCTCGAAAGCCACGACCGGATTGTAGCGGAACCTCTCCCAATGCTCAAGGTCGTCGGAGAAGGCCATTCCGATTCGTTCTGCAACGAATCCCGGAGTCTTGCTGTTCCTTTCATATACAGCGGGGAACTGCCCTTTTGCATTGTAATAGATCACAAAACGGTGCCCGGTTATGCGGTCCTTGTCCTCTATGATGCAGCTCTTGTACTGGGTGCGCTCCTCGAACCACTGGCTGTCTTCATCCAAAGGGGAGAGTATCGGTTCCTTGCCGCATTCCCATTCCACAGGCTCGCCGAGTGTGTCGCTTGAGGCGAGACCTATCATCAGAGGCTCGGTCTCGTAGCCCGGATTGCATCCTCCGAGATAACTCATCCAGTATTTGCCGTTGTACTTCTGCATCTCATAGCTTCCGCCCCACTCTATGTCCTGAAGTGCAATGTATCCGGCCTTCTGGAATTTGTCCCAGGTGTCGTTGGTATAGCTCATTATCTTTCCAAGGGTTGTCCAGTCGAGGAGGTTGTCGCTCTCGGAAAGCCAGGTCTCGTAGCCCGTGCCGTCGAACATGATCCATGTCATGTACCATTTGCCATTGTGCCTGAATACGCTCGGACTGTCGGACTTGCAGTCGGGATTCTCGGGCTTGACCACTATTCCGTGCTTGACAGGAGTGCATACCTGCTCATAAATGGGCTGCATTTCCTCCTGGCTCACGGGCTGATAGAATTCCGGAAGAGTCAGAGTCTTCACCGCCTTCTTGAACTTTCGGTTGTTCCTGGTGGCTGAGACCATCCTTATGGTGCCGTCCTCGTTGTAATAGAGACGGTCGGCGCACATGCTGCGGCGGCTGAATGCCTGATCGCCACCGCCGGTAGCGACGCCTACATAAGCATTGTGATAGAACACCCACCACTGTCCCTTGTATTCGACGATGGAGTGCTCGTTGGTGAAGTTGCCCTGGGCGTCCATGAACTTGCCTTTGTGTTCGTATGGTCCGAGCGGATTGTCACCGATGCAGTATTCGAGTTCGTATGCATGGTCAGTATCGTACGGATTCGCATATGAGAGGTAGTATCTGCCGTTATATTTGTGGCAGCAGATGGCCTCGAAGAAGTTCGGGGCATCGATATGGTAGACACCGGTCTCGTTGCCGTTCTCATCGAGGACACCGCCGGTGTGGTCATATGAAATCATGTCGTCGTTCAGCTTGACGGCGTTGACGGTATTCTGGCCCATGAACAGGTATGCCTGGCCGTCATCGTCGATGAAGCAGTGCGGATCGATGAAATCGCGGTCGCAGTAGATGCCCGGTGTGTCTGTGGTGAAGAACGGTTTTCCGAGAGGATCTTCGAAAGGTCCGAACGGCGAATCGCTTACGGCAACTCCTATCTCGCCGGCATTACCCGAATAATAGAAGAAATACCTCATGACGCGGGTTGAATCCGTCGCGCTCTTCGGAACCATCTTCCTGACACACTGAGGGCCCCATGCGCGGTTCTTCACCCACGTAGTCTGCTCGAGAGGCTTGAATATCACACCACCGTCGGTGAAATGCTTCATGTCGGTGGTATAGTAGCAGTGATAGTCCTCCATATTGAACCCGATACCGGCGTTCTGGTCATGGCTGGGATACACGAAAAGCGTATCGCCGAAAACTATTGCTGACGGGTCCGCAGCATAGGCGTCAGTCAGGATAGGATTGATGCTCCGGCTGCATCCGGCAAGAAATATTGCAGAGACAACAAGACAAAGGAACGGATGGATATGTTCGAGTTTCTTCATGATGATTTTTTTTACAAACTGAAAACCGGGTAGGGAACAGTTCAAAGTTATAATCTATCGGGAACTTTTGCAAAAAGGTGCTAAAAGTAAATCTTATATGTTTCTATGGAATTGTGCCCTATGTGGAGATTGAGGACATTCCCCTTGAGGTCCATGTCGCTCTCGTACTCCTCCACAAGGTTGCATTTCTCGACTCTGGTCGCGGTGAAGGGGAGTGTAACATTTATGTCCTTGTCGGTGCCTTCCATCTCTACGAGCCTCAGTATCACGGCGTTGCCGCAGCCGTCAGCCTTCTTGAAGGCGGATACCCATACCAGACGGTCGGATACCTTGAGGAAGCTTCCGCTGGCGACGTTGGAGCCACCTTTGCCGTCCTTGGGCATCACGTGCAGGGGATGGTTCTCCTCCACTGCCATGGCATAACCGTTCTGCCAGCCTTCAGCGTGCGTGGTCAATGAGAAATGGAAGTCGTGCGTGCCCGTCTGGTGATACCAGTTGCCCTCGCTGTGGCAGCTCTTGTGGGTGGAGAGGAGTATTCCCTGGAGCACCGGGTAGTCGGCCACTTCGTGTGCAGGATCCTCCCAGTCGCACACTGCCACGCATGATGACAGGGTGCAGCCGAAGCCGTTCCCGTTGGCGGAGATGAAGTTCAGCACCTCCCTGGGATGGGTGTCGGACGGATGGAAGCGGTAGCTGCCCTGGCCCGTATATCCGCCGGGACGCATGTCGAGCTCGTCCTTGTTCACATGGGAGACGGCCATGGGGACTTCGTAGCAGATGTCGCTCTGGTCGGTCTTCATGTCGAGAGGGAACAGTATCCTGTACTGCCTGCCGTGCTCGCCGGTGAAGTTCTCCATCCTGACGTCGAAGTCTATCTTCTTCTGCCTGTGATAAACAGTGATGCTTTGGATGATCTTTGCGAAGGGGTCGTCGATGACTTTCTCGTACGTCACTGAGAAGCCGCTGCTGCGGACCACCTTCCATGCCGATGCCGGCGCCCTTTCGATGCCGTTGTACGGCACTTCTATGTCGGTGATGCGCAGGAACTCGCCGGCTCCGTTGCCGTGGTATTCTGCGTTCAGGATGTCGCCCAGGGCGTATTTCTCGTTCTGTACCAGGTCCTTTCCCAGCTGTTTGTCGTACAGCCTGACTATTCCGCCGTCGCCGAATGCTATGTCGTAGTATGCGTTGGAGCACCAGTCGTCGCCTAAGCGGACATCATCCGCCGTGGCCTCAGCCTTTCCGGAAAGAATCCTGAATCTTGCATATCCGAATGCAGGCACGTCTGCCATGAAGCGTACGAAGGTCGAGTCGCTCCTTGTGACGGTCTCGGAAGGCACCACTGCGTCCGCGGGGCCCTTGACGATGCGTGAGCCCTTGCCCTGTACGAAGACTTCTACCAATGACTTCCTGTCCCACGGGAGGTCGTTGAAGACGACTACGTCGCCCTTGCGGCCTTCCACGGTGCGCGTTATCTTTCCCAGCTCCTCCGTGAGGACGTCATGGCCTATGGCCTTTCCCATTGCAAGGGAATCTGCGAAGATGGCGTCGGTGATCTCGCCGTTCTTGCCGCCGAGACCATGGTCGGGGTAGATGGATGCCATCCAGCCGCGGTCAAGTCTGGTGCGCGGATATTCAGCGCACGCGCCGCAGCTAAGGTAATTGGCGGTTGCGAAGAACTCCGCTGCAGGCAGAAGCACGGCTGCCTTGCGCTTGTCGAGGGTCTGCTCGTAATGCGCCGGACCGTGGATATACAGCCAGAGGTCGGGGCGCTCGCCGTAGATGTCGGGCACGTCAGATTCGGGCAGGACGACCTTGCTGAGGTATTCGTCTGTGGTAGAGTACTTTATGCGGGGGAGAGGAATCTCCGATTTATCGGCTATGTCGTTCCACGCATTGACGAGTTCGGTGTACGAGTCGGGCTTTGCTGCGTCATTGCTCATGAGCACGCCGTAGCAGGGTGCAAGATGGTTTTCGGCATAGTAGTCCTGCCAGAGGGCGAGCCTTGCGTGCACCTTCTGGAATGCGTTCACGGGACCCTGGTCAAGGAAATGCCAGATGAATTTCTCCCAGCCGTAGTGCCCGAGGGAGTAGGTGAGTATGCTTGTGCCGTCGGGGGCGGTCCAGTCATACAGGCCCTCGGCCATGCGGGAGATGAAAAGGTTCCTGATGCCGCTCTTTGCCAGTATCTGGGGCATCTGCAGCGCTCTGCCGGGCACGTCCATGTTGGAGGCTGTGAAGTCGTCGCAGCCGGGGAGGTTCTCCTTTATCCATTTCCTGCCGTAATAGGCCTGTCTTACCAGCTGCTCGCCCGATGAGAGGCCCTCGTAGGGCTGGTTGTAGGTGGCGCCCCAGAGGAAGCGGCCTTCCTTGTAACGCTGGATGACCTCGTCCCTGCGCTGCGGGCATTCCTCGAGGAACTCCATCAGGTTGAGGGTCTGCTCCATCTCGAAAGTGAAGTCGGGGTCTTTCTTCATCATTTCGAGTGCCGGGATGATGATGTTCTTGATTCTGTCGTTCCTGCAGTAGTCCGGGGTGTCCATCCAGGCTATGTCCTGGTGTGATGCCTGCATGAGGTGTATCTCTCCGTTCTGGAAGTAGCCCCAGTCGCCGGCTATGGGTGCCGGGATGCTGCGGGAGCAGGTCACAGTCCCGCCTGCACGGCACTCCATGATGCTCCTGCCTCCCACCATGGGCAGCCAGACGGTCACACTGTCGGCCCTGCCGGTGCGCTCGCAGTCCAGCAGTTCTCCGTCAAGCGTAAGCGTGCAGTCCTGGCCGGAAGCCAGCACGACGCTCGAGAGTATCTTCAGATGCCCGTCCTGCTGTTCGTATCTGAGCGGGGACACAGGCTCTACTTTGATTATTGACTGAGTTGTGTGGCCGAGGCCTGCTCCGGCGATGGCCGTGAGAACGAGGAAAATGCTAGGAATTGTCATGTTTATGAGGCGTTTCTATGTAATGCAAAGATAATCAAAATGGGTGGTTATGCGGCTGCCTTCGTCTTGAACTCCGCCTTATTATATGCTGCGAATAGCGTGATTTCCGTATGCGGAGTAATAAAACTATATAAAATAGTTGGTAAACTAAAAAGTTTAGTTATATTTGCATCCGAACCAATTTCGATAGCAAATGAAGAAACTTACCGGCAAGGAGGAGATCATCATGGAATTCTTCTGGGAGAGAGGGGAGATGTTCGTCCGCGAACTCCGCGAACTCTACGAGGATCCGAAACCTCACATCAACACGCTTTCCACACAAGTACGCACTCTCGACGAGGAAGGGTATCTTGGCCATCATGATTATGGTACGACATACAAGTATTTCGCAAAGGTGTCGCGCGAAGAGTACACACAGCGTTCGCTGTTCGGGCTTATCGACAAATACTTCGACAACTCCTATCTCAATGCCGTGTCCGCCCTGGTGAAGGAAGAGAAGATCACTGTGGCGCAGTTGAAGGAGCTCGTTGAATTGATAGAAAAAGGAGAACAGAAATGATGAACTTCCTGATATATGAGGGGAAGGTGGCCGTTGTGCTTCTTGTCTTCTATCTGTTTTATCGTTTCCTTCTGAAGAAGGAGACCTTCCACCGTTTCAACCGGTGGGCCCTGGTTGGAACAGCGGTCCTGTCCTTCGTGCTTCCATTGTGCGTCATCACTGTCCACAGGCAGGTGGAAATGGAGACAGTGGTGATGGAGCCGGAAATCAGCGTCTCGGTGGACGCTCATGCAATAGTGGAAAGCAGTGAACCATGGTGGCCGACGGCACTGGCAATACTGTTCTGGGTCGGCGTGGCTTTCGTCCTTGTCCGTGTTGCCGTGTCTGTTATTTCCATCATGAGAATAATCCGGCAAAGCGAACTGGTACAGGAAGGCGATGGCTGCAAGGTGGCTGTTACAAACAGCGATGTCGAGCCTTTCAGCTGGATGCGGTACATTGTTCTGTCCAAGGCGGATTGGGAAAGCAACCACACATCCATACTTGTCCACGAGAAGGCCCATGTCAAGTCAGGGCACTCGACAGAGTTATTGCTGGTCGATATCCTGTCAGCCTTCCAATGGTTCAATCCCGCTATCTGGATGCTCCGGTCCGATCTTCAGGAACTCCATGAGTATGAAGCCGATGATGCTGTGCTCAGCTCGGGCGCTGACATCAAGGAATATCAATATCTATTATTAAAAAAAGCCGTCAGCAAGAGCGGCTACTCAGTTGCCAACAGCTTTAATCACAGTATCCTTAAAAATCGTTTTACCAAAGTCGGAGGCCAAGCGGGCTTAGGAAGACAATTAGGAAAACCATCTCCTTGGCTCACAGAACGACATGGCTACGATCCGACTTAATATCAATATCTATTATTAAAAAAAGCCGTCAGCAAGAGCGGCTACTCAGTTGCCAACAGCTTTAATCACAGTATCCTTAAAAATCGTTTTAC
>JAZUFA010000066.1:0-14837 GCA_045640445.1 Candidatus Cryptobacteroides sp.
CAACGGACGAAGCAGTGTATGCACTCGAAACAGGAGCTATTAACAACTATGTGAATGGTGGTTGGAGCCCGGCTAATCCCTATTCCAACACCTGGACAAAGTCTTACAGTGCCATCGCCGAGATTTGCATGTTCCTCGAGAAACTAGACAAGGCAGACATCTCAGAGTGGCAATACAACTCCGAGTACAGCAACTGGAAACAGCAGATGGAGCTGTTCCCCTATGAGCTCCGTTTCCTCAGGGCTTACTTCTACTTCGAACTCCTGAAGTCATACGGCAATGTTCCTCTGGTTACCACGACCCTCACAAACGGTCAGGCAAACCACATCGAGGTAAGTTCAGCCGATGCAGTCATCGACTTCATCGTAAAGGAAGTCGATGCCGTGGCTCCTTTCCTCCCCGTATCCTACACAACGGAGGTCGGTGCTGAAATCGGACGCGCAACCCGCGTAGCCGCTTTCGCCCTCAAGGCACGCACCCTGCTCTATGCAGCATCCCCTCTGTTCAACCCCACAGGCGACAAGGCAAAATGGGATGAGGCAGCAAAGGCCTGCAAGTTCATCCTCGACAATGCCGAAGCATGGGGCCTCAAGCTCAGCGCATACAGCGCACTCTGGGGACACGATGCATTCTTCAACCCCGAGCTCATATTCGGCATCGGACGTTCCGAGAGCAACACATTCGAGAAGGCACAGTACCCTATCGGTGTTGAGAACGGAGCATCAGGCACCTGCCCTACCCAGAGCCTCGTGGACCAGTATGAGTTCCAGGACAACGGCCAGACCTTTGGCGAGCGTTATCCCGGCGACATCGACCTCACTGCAGGCGACCCTTACGAGGGACTCGACCCCCGCTTCGCACTCACAGTTGTGAAGAACGGCGACGAGTGGCCCAGCAACGGTTCTCAGAAGAAGGCCATCGAGACCTTCAACGGAGGATTCAACGCTGCTCCCAAATATGGTGCGACCCCTACAGGCTACTATCTGAAGAAGTATGTGGACGGTTCATGCGTAACCACTGCTGACAACCAGACAACACGCCGTCATACATGGATCGTATTCCGTCTCGGCGAATTCTACCTTGACTTCGCAGAAGCAGCATTCTATGCTACTGGCAGCGCAAACGACGCTACTTACGGCATGTCTGCAAACGATGCAATCAACGTACTCCGTACCCGCAAGGACATCAACATGCCCAAGTTCACCGAGGACGGTGACGCATGGGTGAAGCGCTACGAGCGTGAACGCCTTGTCGAGCTCGCATTCGAGAACCACCGCTTCTGGGATGTACGCCGCTGGAAGAAGGGCCCTGAGTATTTCAAGAATGTCCAGGTTGCCAATATCAACTACTCGCTCCTGCTCCACCGTACAACCGTTGCACGCCAGTGGGATGACAAGTACTACTTCTATCCTATCCCCCAGTCAGAGTTGAAGAAGAACGACAAGCTTCAGCAGAATCCTGGTTGGTAGCCTTCTGATTGATTTAAAAAGATTTCGAATATGAAAGCAATATTTAAATATTTAGGAATACTTGCGTCAGTCCTCGCTGTCGGAATGTTCGCATCATGCAACATTCAGGAAATCGAGGACGACGACACAGGACTTGGCATCAAGGCATTCTTCCCGACCAAGGTTGTCGCCAACCAGCCCATGACCATCAGCGGTAAAGGCTTCTCGAGCGTCAAGGAGATCGTCTTCCCCGACGGCATCACCGTAACCGACTTCGAGACCGTGGGCAACGGCATGATCAGGTTGAAGGCGCCTAGAGGAATCGCCGCAGGCGGTGGTAACATCATCGTACGCTCAGACAAGGAGGAGGCCAAGTCAGAAGAGATTATCAGCCTCGGCAAGACGGTCGTCTCCGGCTTCTCGAAGCAGGCTGGCGAAGAGGTTGAAGGCGGACAGCAGATCACAATCTACGGTACCGACCTGGAATTCATCTGCGCAGTCGAGCTGCTCGACGCAGACGGTAATCCCAACCTCATCACCGATGATCTCTTCTACCGCAAGGGTACAAGCTCAGTCATCATCATCGTGCCCAAGACCAACATCTTCGAAGGCACCTTCGTCGGCAAGATCTACACTTATGACGGCATGGAGTTCGATATGCCCGAACTCTCATACAAGCCTTCAAAGAATGCCGGTCACTGGGAGACAGTGAAGAAAGTCTTCTGGGCTAACGACGGCAGCATCGGCGCTCCCAGCTGGGACGGCAAGTACCGCTTCGGCCTTGACGGTCGCGACGGCAACAACGAATGTTGCGCAACCTTCCCTCAGGAAGTCTGGGACATCATCAAGGACGGCAACGTACGCGTTTCATTCGAGCTTACCGGCAGCTCCAACATCAGAATCACTACCGGTTGGTGGTCAGCCGATTACGGCGGAAAGGAGCACAACTGCGTCGACATGATCCAGGAAGAGGAGGACGGCACCACGTACATCGAGCTCGACATCAAGGGCGAAGGCTCTATCCACGACCTCATCGACGAGCAGCACCTGCTCTTCACCGGTAGCGACTACGTGCTTCAGGCCATATATACCGTAGAGGAAATATGGATCGAAGGCGAGGAAGGTCATTGGGAGCATGAGAGCTTCTGGAAGAACGACGGCAGCATAGGCGAACCCAGCTGGGACGGCAAGTACCGCTTCGGTCTTGACGGTCGCGACGGCAACAACGAATGTTGCGCAACCTTCCCTCAGGAAATCTGGGACATCATCAAGGACGGCAAGGTACGCGTTGCTCTCGGACTCAAGGACAATTCCAACATCAGAATCACTACCGGTTGGTGGTCAGCCGATTACGGCGGAAAGGAGCACAACTGCGCAGACATGGTTCAGGAAGAGGAGGACGGCACCAAGTACATCGAACTCGATATCAAGGGCGAAGGCTCTATCCACGACCTCATCGACGAGCAGCACCTGCTCTTCACAGGTAGCGACTACACCGTACTCGAAATCTACCTCAACAAGTGGGTAGAGGGTACCAGTGGCGCTCCCGAGGAGGTTGTACTGTGGGAGAATGACGGAACACCTGTTCCCAGCTGGGGCGGCACATTCCGCTTCTGCAATGTTGACACCGTCAGCGGTGAGCAGATCCACGCCTTCTCTCTGGAAGAGTGGGAGATCATCAAGGAAGGTACAATCTACTTCGTATATCAGGACAACGGAGGCGCCAACGTCCGTATAACCACAGGTTGGTGGACAGGCGCTTACGGCGGCACAGACTACAACTGCGCCGAGATTGCCGAGGACTACGGCGACGGACAGAAGGTCATCAAGATGAACATCAAGGAGGACGGCAATCTGTACGGCAACATCGATGCACAGCATCTCCTGTTCACAGGTGACGCCTACACACCGGTCAAGATATTCTACTACGAGTAGAACTGTAATGCAAGAAAGGAAGGTGGCTGCTTGGCCACCTTCTTTTTTTTTGTATATTTGCTTTATGCTAAAGAAGTTAACCACATTCCTTGCCATAAGCGTCATGATCGCAGCGGCAGCATCCTGCAACAAGCCAACACCTGACGATCCCGTCAAGCCCGATCCGGTTACTCCCGGCCCGGTAACTCCCGACCCTGATGATCCGGGAGACAAGGAAGAGCCTCTCAGCAAGGAGTTCCTGAGTGCAAAGGAAACCATCGCCCACATGGGCGCCGGCTGGAATCTCGGCAACACCTTCGACCCCCATTCCGGCGACACCACCAACATGTGGATAGAGGGCTGGGGCCCCAGCGGCATCTCCGACTATGAAAAGGCCTGGGGCCAGGTTCCCGCCAAGAAGGAACTCTTCCAGATGATGCGCGAGGCCGGCTTCCGCTCCATACGAATCCCCATCACCTGGTATCCCCACATGGGCACCAGGTTCAATATCGAGATAGTTAACGGACAGCCGCTTTGGAAGCCGTCTGTGAATCCCATAGGATACACGGTTGACGCGCAGTGGATGGCGAGAATCAAGGAGGTGGTCGACTATGTTCTTGCTGCTGACATGTACTGCATCATCAACGTGCACCACGACACCGGCACAGCCAACACCCACTGGGTTGTTGCAAGCGAGGAAAGCTATGCGGAGAACTGCGAACGCTTCAAGGGTCTGTGGAAGCAGATAGCAGAGACATTCAAGGACTACGACGGCCGCCTGCTCTTCGAATCCTTCAACGAAATGACTGATGCTGCAGACTCATGGTGCTTCGCATCATACGCAACGCCGGCCCATTACGATGCCGCGGTAGCAGCATCCGCATACAACGCCGTAAATGCATATGCACAGGACTTCGTGGACGTAGTCAGGGCAACGGGAGGCAACAATGCCAGCAGAAACCTTGTCGTCAACACCTACGCCGCCGCCTGCGGCGACGGCAACTGGAACGCTCATCTCAAGGATCCCCTCAAGGAGATGAAGCTTCCTTCAGATACCGCAAAGGACCATCTGATGTTCCAGGTGCACTACTACCCCACCTTCTCGAACATACAGGAAGGCAAGAAGAGCGTTGACGAACTTATCGCCGGCCTCGAGGCCAACCTGGTATGCAAGGGTGCTCCGGTAATCATCGGCGAATGGGGCAGCGGAGGCGACGCAGCGAACAAGAAGGTCTGCTACGACTTCGCACGCAACACATATCTGCAGTACGCCACATACTTCGTCCAGCAGGCCAAGGCCCACGGAATGGCAACGTTCTACTGGATGGGCATAAGCGACGGTCAGGACAGGGATGTACCCAAATTCACCCAGCCCGACCTCAAGGACGCTATTATCGCAGGCACCAAATAACAAACTTCAAAGCCTCAAGGAAGCCGCCACCAAGGTCAGGGTTTCAGCCGACGACATGTCCTGCCCTGCCACAGGCGGAGGAGTGATCCCCATGAAGGAGATAATCTCCACCCTCAAGCAGAGCGGATATGACGGATGGTACTCAGTTGAATTCTACGGTTCCCACCATATGCTGGAGGATGCCGCAAAGTCGATGGAATTCCTAAGGCAATAGGGTCAGAGTCTCCCCTGCCTCGGTATCAGCCACAAAGGGTTCATCCTTGCCGGGAATCTCTATGCAGAGGCGTCCGCCCTTTTCTGAATAGACATTCAGTCCGGTTACTACTCCATCTTCCATCACAGCAGACACCAGGAAGGCGCCGCGCGTACGCAGCTGGCTGAAGCTGACATCCTTCCAGTCAGAAGGTATTGCGGGGAACACCCTTATTGTGCCTGTATGGCTCTGAATGAGCATCTGCTGCAGACCGGAAGCGAAGGCGAAGTTACCCTCGAGGGTGAACGGCCTGTAGGTAAACTGGGATTTGCCGCTCTTGGTCTGGTCGCCGTTGGCGTGGAAGGTGTTGGGCAGGCAGAAGCACTGTGCGAAGGTGCGCAGAGCCTCGGCGGCTCCGTCACCGTCCATGGCGTGTGCCTTCATGTTGGCGAGCCACGAATAGGAGTATCCGCACCACCAGTCGGGGCCCATCTCGTCGAGCTGGCCAAGCGTTGCCTTTATTATCTTCTGCGACGCCTCACCATCGTGCCAGTCGATAAGCTCGAGCGGGAAGATCGACATTGCGTGCGAGAAGTGGCGGTGCGACTCGTTGTACGGGAAGCCGTGGGCGAAGGTAAGGGCGTCATCCTGGATATCCAGCGGCTGCATCTCGGAAAGGCAGCGGTTCCAGCGGGCGGCATCCTCGTCGAGGCCGAGCGCCTGAGCCATCTCTGCAGCGGCACCGAAGGCGAAGCGCATCAGCGCGACGTCATAATTGGTCATCGTGGTGAACCACGCACGGAGCGAATTGTCGTAGATTTCAGGGCTGGTGCTGAGCGGCAGGACGCGGTGACCTTCGGCATCGATATGGGAAACCTGCTCAAGTGCCGTGGTCACATCCGACATGAAGGGATAAGCCTTCTCCTTCAGGAATTCGTCATCGGCGGAATACTTCCAATGCAGATAGAAGTGCTGAGCCACCCAGGCTCCCGTTGTAGGAGAGAACGAGTACTGGGGCCAGCCGCCCATTGAAAGGCCATCCAGAGTTGCAACGCCGGGCACCATGAGGCCATCCACCTCGAAGAAGTCGTGCGCGTACTGCTTGAATGCGTTCCGGCAGTCCCAGAGGTACTTCAGGAAGGCTTCGCCCTCGGAAAGATGGTTTCCTGTATATACAGGCCAGTAACTCAGCTGGGTGTTAAGATCGTTATGGTAGTCGCCCTTCCAGGGAGGAAGGAGGCCGTTGTCGGCGGTCCACACGGCCTGCAGCGAGATGGGACGGGAGTCCTTGCGGCTGGCAGAGCCAAGTTTGTACATCTCGTTGTCATACTGCTTCTGAATGACCGGATCCGGAACCTGCACCGATGATGCAGCCCAGAAGCCGTCCCAGTATGCCATATGGTTGCGGTAGTCTTTCCTGACACCACGCTTCATAGCCTTCCAGACTTCATTCACGGCATCCGTCTCGCCGAGGGATGTGCTCACGCTCCATGCGCCTGTAAGGGCGTCGCCGTCATGCTTCCACAGCACGGCCACGTCATATGAGAAGTCGCCCCAGCCGTTCTGGTGGTAATGTATGCTGCGGGCGGTAGTATCTATGCTCCCCTGCTCATATCCGAGGGATGCAAGTGTGTTCATGTCAAGGTCATAACCGTCCGTAGAAACCTCCTCCTGATACATGGGAGTCTTCAGGGTAGGTGCAAACCCGGGGGCATCGATTCCTTTGAAGACGAACCAGCCCACATGGTCCGAGGCGGCGGTGAAAGTTTCCAGCGTGGCACCGCTCTCCCACTCCACACGGCAAAGTGCGTTGGTGAGGTAAAGATGTACCGACTTGACGGCGCCGAGGTTCTCCATGGGGAACTCGAGGGCGGCGCATGCTATCTTGGCAGGCGCCGGGGCGTTGCTGTAATGCTCGTCAAACTCATCCCAGATGGCCTGGGTGTCGCCTGCCGCCACCTGCTCCTGTATCCATCTGTAACGGAACTTCACTGTGTCGAGGAACTCGTCCGTAGGTCTGAGATCCCACAGGTCATAATGGTCGAGGGAGAAGCGCAGATTGCCGTCTTTCTGCCAGACCAGCTGGCCGAGTTCGGCATTGCCGAGAGGCACTGCCTCGTCCCAACTTGAAGCCAGGTTGTCGAATACAAGGTCACTGGCTGTAGACAGGTTGTCGGAACCGGGCTTGCTGCAAGCCACGATTCCGACAACGAGTATGAATGCTAAAGTATGTTTCCTCATTTAAATCTTGACGTCGATTCTTGAACAGAACATGTAACTGGGATCCTCACGCTCGGCGAAACTGGCTTTTATGTTCTCCTCCGTTCTGTCAACCATGCCTTCGAAGAGAGTCTTGCCGTTATATACGACCTTGACGGGCTTGTCGAGGTCGACAAGTTTGTCGTTGAGATAGATTGTAAGGCCCTTGTAGTCGCATCTTTCGATGTTGACGGTGTTGCCGTCGATATTGGCGATGGCAATCTTGCCGAGAGACTCGGAGCTGACCTCGTTTGCAGGAGCTGCAATCCAGTAGAATCTTGCCCTGATGGCCTCCTTGGCTTCGTCATCCTTTCCTTCCTGGCGCCATACCACTCTGTTGGGATATGGATTGCGGGTGTATTCTGCCATCCAGGGGAAGGCCTTGGCATCTTCCAGTTCCATCCAGTGAGGCATGCCGGCAACTACATTGACGCTGTGGATATAGCCCTCGGGATCGGCCTTCTGAAGTTCGTCAAGTTCCTTTGCCTTCTGGGGAACAATGGTATTGCGGTCGTAATCCTTGTCCTTTTCACCTACCCAGAGGGTGAAAGGCATGTTCCTGACGTTCAGCAGGGATACGTGGCCGGGATGGCCTGCCATCATTGCCGCAGCGGCCCAATGGTCCGCCATGCGGGGCGCCATGCGCCATACGCCGTCGCCACCTGCTGAGTAACCCATGAGATATACCTTGTCGGGGTTGACATCATTGAGGACAACCATGGTCTTGATGATCTGCTCGAAGAGATAGTCGTTGTCCTTGAACCACCACATGTTCCACTCGTCCTTGAATGCGCGGGGTGAGATATAGTATCCTTCCGTTGGCTGGGGAGGATTTGCCCTGCGGTACATTACCTGCTGGTTCTGCCACTGGCCGTCGTTCTCCGTTGCTGTTGTTGCGCCACCGCCGTGAAGGGAGATCCAGAGGCTGTGTCCGCCCTCGGGCTCATCGCCATAGCAATCTACAAGGAATTTCATCTTGTGGCCCTTCTCATCAGCGACATAGAGTCTGTCGAGGTTGGCCTGCATGGCGGACTTGTTGTCCTTCTTCCACTGCGCGATGACTTCTGCGTACTTTGCTTCGGCCTGCTGCCTGGTAAGTCCGTTAACATCGCCTTCCTCGGTGCCGCCGCCTTCGGTGCCGCCCTCGTCGCCTTCGTCGCCGCCTTCTTCACCACCCTGGTTCTCTTTCGCCTTTACGGTGACAGCGCAATTTGCGGTCTTTCCGCCATCGAATGTTATTACAGTAACAGTAGCCTGGCCTGCTGATTTGCCTTTTACATTACCGCCGGCGTCAACAGTTGCAACGGACTCGTTGTCGCTCTTCCAGCGGACAGTCTTCGATGTTGCATTGTCGGGAGAGACGGTAGCTGTAAGTTTTTCAGAAGAACCCACCGTGATGGTGAGGCTGCTCTTGTCAAGGGAGACGCCGGTAACGGAGACCTTCTGGGGGGTCTTGTCGCACGCTGCCGTAACAATAAAGAGCAGAGCTGCAATGAAGGTTAATGAAGATTTCATTGTTATTGATTTGTTGAAGTGATTAATTATACAAAAATAGCAACAAATCTTGAATTGCAGCCAATCTGCTCCCTATTTTCATTTGTCCCAGAAAGCTAGAACCTGCTCTTGACGTAATCGCCTGCGCCAGTGCCCTTGTACTTGCTTACGACGGTGTTAGCCTATGATAAAACGCCCGATTACTGGTATCTTTTTGACCAGAACGGCAACGATGGCTGTGGTCACGAATGAGCAGACTGCGGTCAGGACAATTATGAGCGGGGTTGTATCGAGGCAGGAACGGAACATCTGGCTGTAGAAAGCAAGCGCCACCATATGGCCGAGATACATTCCGTAGCTGGCTTTTGAAACCGGGAGAAGAATCTTTTCATAGAAGCGTCCGGACGATTTTATCTTCCTGAACATAAGCACGTTACCTATAGTCATCAAGGCCACGCCCAAGGTGTCGTTGATCCATGTGGTCTCCCACCATGCAGCCAGGCCCTCACGGCCGCCTACAGGGAATACACCGTTGCTGCTGATGTTCACCCTCCTGATGAAGCCGAAGTAACAGATTGCGAATCCTGCAAGGAAGCAAGCTATTGCCACGAACCATGATCTCGCAGGCTTGATGTCGCTGCCAAATTTACGCAGCCACAGTCCGATGAGCATATATCCAAGGAATCCGCTGATATAATAGAAAGTGCCGTATGTATTCCAACTTGCCTCACCATATAACGGATAAAGCACCTGACGAGGGATGCCCGTAGGGCCGTAGATGACTGTAAGAGGAAAATCGCACGCCCAGTCGCGGATCAGCGGAATGAGGGTGGTAAAAAGCCATATGCCAATATAGATAGAGAGTTCCTTTTTGCCGACCTTTTCAGCCCAAGGAGAAAGGAGAGGCATTATAAGGTACAGTCCCACAAGCATATACACAAACCAGAGGTGCCCTGCGACATAGTTGAAGTTCAGCAGGAGTGACTTCAGGTTCGTTACAGGCTCGCCCCAGTACAGGGCATAGAAGATTGACCATATTGCAAACGGCACGAGTACCCTCACCGCCCTCTTCCGGAAGAACTCTCCCGTAGAGTAATGCAGGGGGAACTGCAGATAACTTGACGCAATGACGAACAGAGGCACACAAGAACGCACCAGGACATCAAAAAACGCAGCCCAACGGGCATTGTAGGCCGAAGTGATCAGAGTACCTTCTCCGCCAAGATAGAACGGCTCCGAACTGTGCACTACCATCACCATGAAACATGCTATGACCCTGAGCCAGTCGACCCATACCTCGCGCTGGCGTGTATCTGCTGTATTTATCATGCTACTTCCAATTTGATTTTTCATCATAACCGCCTTCAGTCGAATGCAAAGTAATTTCCCTGCGGCAGTGGGGGCAGTAGAGATGTTCAGTCACCGACCTGCTGCTTGAAATTCCAACATAATGTTTCACGCCCATATGATTTATGGTCTCTTTAACGTGCTCCACACTAACTCCGGTATAATTGTCGTACTCCCGTTGAGATACGGACTTGACCTCCTCCTTGTCCCACTCCCGGCGGGATGTATGCCATTCGCCGTAATCGGTGCTATTATAGTCGATACCGACATGATGGCAATACGGGCAACGGCCGAAGTCGACATCGTCCCTGATAGTCAATACGTAGCGGGAGAACAGCATCAAGCCCCAGATGACGAATCCAACTGCCGTAAGCCCCATGAATCCTCCGATGAAGAATGCCAGCACATAACAAAGGATGGCGCAGAGTATCTTCACCAGCCAGTTAGGAATGAAGCGGATATGCCATATGGCATTGAGCGACAACCAGGGAACTAACAGGAAGAATATGAGTCCCAGTAGAAGGAAGCTTAAGATTGCCTGGACGGCACGCTTCAGCCATTGGGGCATGCTCTTGATCAGAGGCATGTATTTGTAGAAACTGGCATCCTTGTAAAGATAGCGGTTGATATTGTGATCAGTGGCAAAGTCAACCACCTTGCCGGCCTTGAAAAGTGCCTTCTGCCATGTCTTTTCGAGGTCCTCATACTTTTCGTCGCCAAGGATCGAGACAAAGTGCCTGTGAGGCAGATATATGGCTACTTCGCTGGAATACAACGGCTCAGGCCCGGAAATCAGTTCGGGTACCTGAACATAAACCCTGCGTCCGTCCTTGAGTTCTGCCAGCCACACATCGTCATTGTCGTATTTCTTGCTGAATATTACAGGAACGGTCTTGAAAGAGCCCACCTGCCCCCGGAGGGCAATAACCGTAATTTTGGTTCCCTTGGCAAGGCTGATCTCGTTCAAAGTATGGTCGAGAGAATCCAGCACGAGTGCATTACGCGTGGATGAAAGAGTGACGGTCTTCTGGTAATCCTGAACCTTCGCCTCCGGAATCCGGCGATAAGTAATCAGGTCCGTAAAGTTGGTCTTCTGGCAGGAAGACAACCCCATTGCGGCTACCAGCAACAATATTATCGATCTGACGGTGTGTTTCATGGTCTCAAATATTACAAATAGTCAATAAATATAGCAATTATCCCATAACCAAGCAACCCCAATTCACCTCCGCCCTTAAAGTGCCTGATGTGCCACCCGATATTATCATGCTGCAGCCGGCCATTTCGCAGTCATCGCTAATTTTTGCACATATAATGAAAATTACTGCAACTATATGTGCAAAGAGAGGTCGCTCGGCCAGGTTCGGACGGTGATTATTGCCATTTCCGCAGGCGTCCACGGAACTGGTGTAAAAAAATCAGCATAAGTAAACAATCCAAACTTTGGGGTTCATATCAAAGCCGGGGCCGCCGCCATAAAACCGGCGAATTCATGGCGGGGATTCGTGATTCTGCCACGTTTTGGCTGAATATATGGCGAGAACGCTGTTTCGAACGGCCCGCGGGCACGATATCGCGGAAAACGTGGCGAGAATGCCATTCGCGGGCAAGAAATCGGCAAAATCGTGGCGGGGCATGCGGCAGCGGTCTGCGGACTGGAGGTGGCGGGAGGCGATTTATGGGCGGGAGCGACGTGGAGGGGCCGGTGTGCAAGACAATCGGAACACCCACGGACGAAGACAGGGCCTGATATTGGCCGTATATGGCGATGAGGTAACGGATTTTGGTATTAGTTACTTGTCCGGACTTCCGGGCACATATCAACATGCGAAGAATTCCCAATTATTCGCGAAATCCTTTCCCGTGGTTCCCCACCCCATTCAGTAGATTTGCCACTACGTGAAATTATTGCTACCACACCTATGAAACGATCATTGTTACTCATTCTTTCTGTCCCTATTCTGGCATGGTCCTGTATACGGGAGGCTCCAACTTTCTGCGACACGGGGCAAGCGTCTGATATACTGAGCGCAGCGCAGAATATGTTTTTGCTCTATGAACAGCCTTCCACCAAAGCCGGCACACAGTATGATACTTCAATTCTTGCCTTACCTCCCGGGGATATCAACCCATTCTGGAACTCCAGTAAAGCCGGACGCGATTTCTCTGATGATATTGACGACCTGAAAACGGAACTGTCCGCTACCACAAGTTACTACGTAATGAGGGATTCCAGCATGGTCCTTCCCGTCTGGTGCGAGCTTCTTTACGAAAGGGACAGGAATGACGGAATGGAAGGGATATTCTTTGTATACTTCCTTCCCTCCCAGCCGTTCGCCATGAAGCATGGTACAAGAATCAAATGCGGTATTGACACTGTCCTGGATCCGGAGTTGAATTATGACGGCGTCGTGATTTATACGACAATGTCCGGCCTTCCTGTCCGGATTGACGACTATGATTGGGGAGAAATATCAGGAAGCGTATATATCCCGGAACTTGACAGCCAGGAAAAGCGGGAAAGGGCGGCAGAGTTTATTGCCAATGCCATGGGAGGAATGACCATCTACCGTGCCGACAACATATTTGCAACGAAAACCGAACAATTCGTTGAAGAAGAGCAAGGAGGAGAATTAAAGGAGAGTATTTGTATATCAGACGCTGTCAGAAACAATCAAAATATGACTACACTTCTTAAATTGTATGATTTGTTGGTTGGAAATGAGAGTGCCTCTTTGAATATTATGCCCGGCCCTCCTGGTGGAGGTGGTGGTAGTTGTGGCAGCAACAATGATGGTGACAAATCAGCGGATCAGGGGAATTCTATCAAGGCCTTTTTTAGAAAGATCAGTACAAAATTTAAACACAAAGCAGACTCTGACGAATATCTGGATGTCAGTCAGAATACTCTCGAGGAATACTTGATGGGATTATACGAGAAAGCCGACGATCACATGAAAACAATCATCGAACAGCTTTTGTCAAAACTAACCAATGTAAAAGAGATAGTCATCGATGATAATTACCCCAAGGGGGCGTTTGAGTACGGGTATTGTGCCTACTATGATGGAATTTGTACTATTTACATCAACCCGAATAACGTCAAAAGGCCTTTCGTCCTCTTGGAAGAACTGTTTCACGCATATCAGTACCAGACAACTCCTAATTACGGTAAGGGCAATATGGAAATGGAAGCACACATATTCTGCTCGATATTAATCAATAGCGACAAAACTAGAATGAGAGTTTACTCGCCAACATACGAGGATAATTATGACAATATGTACAATTACTATCTAGGTAACTGCTCATTCAGCGAGGCAAATAATGATTTATATACTAAATTTGGATACGACAAGCAAACATATGGTGCGGATGAGTCTGTCGTCAGTCAGTTTAAACACATTAAAGATTTAGGTCTATAGTTATGAGAAGCAAGTTTATAACGACTATACTAATAGTGTTGTGTTCAGTGGCATCCTTTGCACAGGAGTGTTATTTCGGACATGAATATGTGCAGTCCAGCAGCACTTTGTATAAGGTTAAACATAGCGGCCCGGATCGCACTATCCACAAAACCAGATGTATGTATCTTGAAGACGTGAGAAATGTGATGCTCTTCAAAAGGACATCCTACAGCAGATCAACTGGCGAACCTTTTGGCAATGGAGATATAAATCCGCTAGCTATCTTGAGAGACGAAACGGTACCTTACCGAATAATGCAAACAATCTTACCCGCAGAACAGTTTGACGCTTGCCTCGCGAGCCGTAATGAGATATGGTGTGATGCATTGGTTGATCCAGTATCATATGAAGTAGGGGAGTTATTATTTGAGTTATTTTATGGAGAGGACGACAAGCAAATGTTAACCATTACCCCGGAACAAATATCAGAATTCGAGAAACAGTTCAGGATGAAAATCATGCCTGCAGTAAGTATTACAGAAAGAGATAAAGATTGGGATTATGTTCGCATCCAGTGTTGCATATTTCACCCTGATGTGCTGCAGCCCAAAGGGGAAGTGCTTACCAAATAGGATTTTGCAGTTAACCTGACTCTGATGCAACTAATAGCCTGAAGTATATGAAGATACTCCAGGCTTTCATATTAATACCAGTTGCCCCTATTTCTTCCAATAATCGGTCTGCTCGTGCACATATACTGAAAATATCAGCAATTATATGTGCAGTAGATTTACGCGAAACACCACTTCAGGGGCCTAGAAAGGCATATCGACCAAAATGCGCGCACATATAATGTCGCAAATTTGCAGTTTATGTGCAAACAACTTGTTGGATCAGCCTGTAGAGACGAGACAGCAGATGAAGCGCGATGCGTGACTGCGGTTTCGGTGAGGAAGGCAAGTGATTGGGAATAAAATCAGCGAAATCATGGCAGGTCAGGAGGGCGGTATGCTCCCTGAGACCCTAAGCACCCGCGCTTGATAGCGGGAGGGGCCCGCCGACGAAAGGAGGTGGGAGGGATGAGCGAAGCGAAGGTCGAAGGGGGCATATTGCCCTCCTGAACATCCGAAAGTTGGTTGTTCGGCGGGGACGCTGCTACGGAGAAGATCGACCGGAGGGAGCTATAACGAAGAAAGCCTCGAAGATTTTGTCTTCGAGGCTTTCGAAAAGCGGCGGCTGCCTACTCTCCCACTTGGTGTAGCAGTACCATCGGCGCTAGTGAGCTTAACTTCTCTGTTCGGTATGGGAAGAGGTGGATCCTCACCGCTATAACCACCGCAGTATATTACTTGAGAGAGATCCGA
>JAZUFA010000067.1:0-23213 GCA_045640445.1 Candidatus Cryptobacteroides sp.
AGTTGGGCTTGAGGATGCCAGGTGTGTCCGAGTACACGATCTGGTAGTCGTCACCGTTGACGATGCCCATGATCCTGTGCCTGGTTGTCTGAGCCTTGGAGGTAACTATCGAAAGGCGTTCCCCGACGAGGGCGTTCATCAATGTTGACTTGCCGACGTTGGGGTTACCTACGATGTTTACGAAACCTGCGCGATGTTTCTTTTCTTCAGCCATTACCTGTAAGCTCCCATTCTGAGGATGTTGGTCTCTCCCTCTGTGAGGTATCTCCATTCTCCCTTCTTGAGGCCCTTCTTGGTGAGGCCTGCGAAGTATACCCTGTCGAGTGCGCGCACGTTGTATCCGAGAGTCTCGAATATGCGGCGTACGACGCGGTTCTTTCCTGAATGGATCTCGATTCCAAGTTTGCGGTGGTCGTTCTCGTCGATGTACTCGAGCTCGTCGGCCTTGACGTCACCGTCGGAGAGGGTCACGCTGCTGAGGACTGTGTCGTAGTCAGCCTGGTCGAGAGGTCTGTCGAGGATGACCTGATAGATCTTCTTCTTGTCATACGACGGGTGGGTGAGACGTTCTGCTATCTCTCCGTCGTTTGTGAGCATGAGGACACCGGTGGTGTTCTTGTCGAGCCTGCCCACGGGGTATACCCTTGAGGGGCAGTTCTTGACGAGGTCGAGGACGGTCTTCTCAGCATGGGGGTCGCATGCCGTGGTGACGAATCCCTTGGGCTTGTTCATCACGATGTAAACCTTCTCCTCACCCTTGAGGCGCTGGCCGTTGAAGCGGATGTCGTCCTCATAGATGTTGACCTTGGTTCCAAGTTCGGTGACAACCTCTCCGTTGACGGTGACAACACCGGCCTGGATGAGGGTGTCAGCCTCGCGGCGTGAACATACGCCTGAGTTTGCGATGAACTTGTTGAGGCGTACGACGTCCTGGATCATCTGGGGAGCCTTCTCCTCGCTCTCCGAACCGTTCACGACGGGACGGCGGCTGATCATGCGGTTGATGCCCTCGTTCGAATTCTTGTCGAAAGCTGCCGGCTTGCGTGCCGCGGGCTTCTTGTCGAAGCTCCTGCGCTCGCCGTACTGCTTGCGTTCGCCATACTGCTTGTGCTCACCGTAGCTCCTGCGCTCGCCTGAGTTCCTATGTTCTCCTGATACGCCGTAGCTCTTGCGCTCGCCGTACTGCTTGTGCTCGCCGTAGCTCCTGTGCTCGCCTGAGTCGCTGTAGCTCCTGTGCTCGCCATACTGCTTGCGCTCGCCGTAACTCCTGTGCTCGCCTGAGTCGCCATAACTCCTGCGCTCGCCATACTGCTTGTGCTCACCGTAGCTCCTGTGCTCGCCTGAGTTCCTGTGTTCTCCTGATGCGCCGTAGCTCTTGCGCTCACCGTAAGGCTTGCGGTCGCCATAGGATTTGTGTTCGCCGTAGCTTCTGTGCTCTGAGCTGCCACCGGCCCTGAAGTCTACTTTTTCGGAATGAACGGAACTGCCTGCTGCGTTCTTCCTCGGTCTAAGTTTTCGGCCTTCTTTGGTAAATTCTTCCATTTGTTTTACTGTAGATTGAAAATATAAGTTATTGTGCCTTCCTGGAGTACCGGAGCGTCGCCGTCCATGTTGAAGCGCGTCTCCATTGCTGCTGTTCTCGCAGCCGCCCAGAGGGCCTTGTCTGTTACTGTCGTGCCGTCTGCACCTGCGATGGCCTTTGTCACGTTTCCGTATTGGTCGACCCAGATGGAAACCACCACTGTGCCGCCTTCCTGGCAAGTATATTTGGGCTTTGCCAGTCCGCCCTGTACCGTGCGTCCCTTGAGCTTGGCGTTGGGCTTGCCCGCGGTGGCGCCGTTCTCGGTGTTACCCTTGGCCTGGCCGGCCTTGAAAGAGTCGCTCGCCGTCTCGGCGGAGTGCGGCGCCGTGAGCGTCGTGTCCTTCTTTGCCATTCCGGGGAATGATGCGCGGGGGTCAAGCTTGGGCTCCTCCTTGGGTTCGGGAGCCGGGGTCTCCACGTCGCCGAAATTGTCCTGCTTGGTTTCAGGGGTGAGGTTCTGGGCTACGGACTCCACGGGAGACTGGCTGCGCTGCACTATCTCGACATGTTCGTCCGGGTTGACGTCCTCGCCTCTGATCTGGTTGCCGTGCTGGATGATCTCGATCTCCTCGTCTTCCGAGAAGTCCAGGAGGAAGGAGGTCTCCTGAGGGGGCGGCCAGATGTATTTGAGGCCTGAGAAGGAAACGAGCAGAATGGCACATGCGTGAAGGACGAGTGTCATTATGACGCCCGTCACCTTTGCCTTTGACTCGTCGTACTCTCTCATCACTCGGGTTGTGTTGCCAGAATTACTTTGTAGTGATTGCGTTTTGCTATGTTCATCACCTGCACAATCTCGCGGATGGGAACGCTCTCGTCTGAGTAGATGCTGAATGTGGGGTCTTCCTCAGCCTGGAGAAGCTCGACCAGGCCGTCCTCGACACCTTCAAGGGTGACGGGGGTCTCGACTCCGTTGATGTGGTAGGTGTAGCGGTCTGCACCCCAGTCCTTGATGGAAACGCTGACGGTGGCCTTGGCGCCCACCTGGCCGGTGCTCTTGGGGAGCAGGAGCTTGAGGGCGTTGGGGTTCACCAGCGTCGATGTCACAAGGAAGAAGATCAGCAGAAGGAAGACAATGTCGGTCATACTCGACATCGCCATGTTCGGATCCGCTTTCGTGATTCGCTTTAGTGCCATCGTTATTCAGCTTTTTTGGCCTCGGGGTCGCCGAGGATGTCCATGAACTTGATTGTGCTTGTCTCCATCTTGTACACGACCTCGGAAACCTTTGCGGTGAGGAAGTTGTATCCGAAGTATGCGAGGATACCTACGATAAGACCGCCGACCGTGGTGACCATGGCCTCATAGATACCGCTTGACAGCAGGGTGATGTCGATGTTGTTACCTGCGTTCGCCATGTTGAAGAATGCGCGGATCATACCGGTTACGGTTCCGAGGAAACCGATCATGGGTGCGCCGCCGGCGATGGTTGCAAGATAGGGGAGACCCTTCTCGAGACGTGCAACTTCGACGTTGCCCACGTTCTCAACTGCGGTCTGGATATCTGAAAGGGGTTTGCCGTAACGCTCGACGCCTGCCTCGATCATCCTTGATACGGGGGTGTCGATCTTCTGGCAGAGAGTCTGGGCTGACTTGAGCTTGCCGTCGTAGATGTAGTCGCGGATATCCATCATGAAATCCTTGTCGACCTTGCCTGCCTGGCGTATCATCCACCACTTCTTTCCGAAGATGTAGATTGCGATGATTGAGAGGATGAGGAGAACGATCATGAGCCAGCCGCCCTTGGTGGCCATCTCGATGAGAGAATAGGACATCACTTCCTGCTGAGGAACTGCCTCGATGATTTCTTCAGTGATGTCTGCCTGGAGTAAATTGAAAAGCATATTTGTTAGTTTTTGAAAATTCTGCAAGGCCCGTTTTGCGGGAACTTGCAAATATAATCAAAAACTTGCTTTTTATGAAATAAAAATGGCCTCCGGGCTCAGTATTTCACGTTGCTCAGGAAGAGGGCGTGCCCGGGGACGGATTGTCCCGCATCGCAGCGCGTGCCGCTTTCGATCAGGGATGCGATGCTGCCGGCCGTGCGCTTGCCTCTGCCGACCTCCAGAAGGGTGCCCACGATGGCCCTGACCATGTTCCTGAGGAACCTGTCGGCGGTTATCCGGAAGTACCAGTGGTCGTCGTCCGTCCTGTGCCATCCGGCCTCGGTGACGGTGCATATGGAGGTCTTGTTGTCGGCCCCGGTCTTCTCGAAGCATTTGAAATCATGCGTTCCGAGCAACTCCTTGGCAGCCAGGTTCATAGCGTCGAAGTCAAGATCGGGGAACATGTACTGCCAGGAGAACTTTTCAACGAACGGGTCCTTACACCTATGCAAAAAATATGTATATTCGCGCTCTGTTGCGCCGAACCTTGCGTGGAAGTCGTCAGTGGTCCCGGATATGCTTTTTATGGCAATGCCTGCCGGGAGGATGGCATTTAATTTGTAGCAAATTTGCGCGCAATCGATGGAGACGTCGCTGTCGAAGTGTGCGACATAGTAGGAGGCGTTGACCCCGGTGTCGGTCCTGCCGGCTCCGGTCACTTTGGTTTCAGAGTGAAGAAGGGTCTTGAGCGCATCCTCCAGCGCACCCTGGACGCTCGGGGCATCCGGCTGGATCTGCCATCCGCAGAACTCCGCTCCATTGTAGGACATTATGATTTTGTAGCGCATAACGAATGCAAAAATAAAGAAATATATGGAAAGTGTAAACATCAAGGAACTCAACGAGCGCATCCAGAAAGAAAGCGCATTCGTCGATATCCTTCAGCTTGAGATGGGCAAGGTCATAGTTGGCCAGAAGCATCTTGTAGAGAACCTGATGATTGCCCTGCTGGCCAACGGACACATCCTCCTCGAAGGTATGCCCGGTCTTGCAAAAACATTGGCCATCAGTACTTTGAGCAAGGCTGTAAACGCCAAATTCAGCAGAATCCAGTTCACTCCCGACCTTCTCCCTGCTGATGTCACGGGAACCCTCATCTACTCCCAGAAGAAGGAGGAGTTCGAGGTTCGCAAGGGCCCTGTCTTCGCCAATTTCGTGCTCGCGGATGAGATCAACCGCGCACCTGCAAAAGTTCAGTCGGCCCTTCTCGAGGCCATGCAGGAGCGCCAGGTGACACTCGGCGATTCAACATACAAGCTTCCCGAGCCCTTCCTCGTGATGGCGACGCAGAACCCCGTCGAGCAGGAAGGTACATATCCTCTCCCCGAGGCACAGGTGGACCGTTTCATGCTCAAGGTCATCGTGGGCTATCCCCGCAAGGAGGAGGAGAAGCTCATCATAAGGATGAACAATTCCGGCGAGTTTCCCCAGCCCCAGCCCGTGGTCAATCCCGAGGACATCGTCCGCGCCCGTGAGGTCGTCCGCGACGTCTATATGGACGAGAAGATCGAGCGCTATATCGTCGACATCGTATATGCCACACGCACCCCTGCCGAGTACGGGCTCAAGGACCTCGAGGGCCTCATCAGCTATGGCGCCTCACCCCGAGCCAGCATCAGCCTCAGCATGGCGGCAAAGGCATACGCCTTCATCAAGAGAAGGGGATACGTCATTCCCGAGGATGTCCGCGCCGTATGTCCCGAGGTGCTCCGTCACCGTATAGGCCTTACATACGAGGCTGAAGCCGAGAACGTGACCACCGAGCAGATAATTGAAAAGGTCATCAATGCGGTCATAGTACCTTAATGCCGTGAGCACAGACGCTACTGAACTCCTCAAGAAGGTCCGCAAGATAGAGATAAAGACCAAGGCCCTCTCGCATCAGGTTTTTGCGGGAGAGTACCACTCTGCTTTCAAGGGCAGGGGAATGGCCTTCAGCGAGGTGCGCGAATACCAGTGGGGCGACGATGTCCGCAACATGGACTGGAATGTCACCGCACGTCTCCGCAGCCCGTACGTCAAGGTGTTCGAGGAAGAGCGTGAACTTACTGTCGTGCTCCTTGTCGACGTCAGCCGTTCCGGCCATTTCGGAACCGCCGTCCAGACCAAGCGCGAGATGCTTGCGGAGATAGCTGCAGTGCTGAGTTTCAGCGCAATACTTAACAACGACAAGGTGGGCGCCCTGTTCTTCTCCGACCATGTGGAGAAGTTCATCCCTCCCAAGAAGGGCCGCTCCCACCTGCTCCATATCATCCGCGAACTGCTCGAACTCGAGCCGGAATCCGATGGCACCGACATCAGCGCGGCGCTCAGGTTCCTGACTAACGCAATAAAGAAGAAGTGCACCGCTTTCCTGCTCAGCGACATGCTCGATGTCGACGACTCCGGCCGTCCCAGGTACGAGGATGCCCTCAAGGTGGCCGTCGGCCGTCATGACCTGAGCGTCATCAAGGTGCATGATCCCCGCGAGGCGGAGATACCTTCGGTGGGTCTCGTGCATGTCAAGGATGCCGAGACCGGCCGCGAGTCGTGGATCAACACGGGCTCGCGCAAGGTGCGCAGCGCATATGCTGAGTGGTACAGGAACGCCTCCCAGTTGGAGAAGAAACTGCTGGCTGCATATAAGGTTGACAATGTAGATGTTGCCACTGACTCTGACTATGTCAAGTCACTTCTGGCACTGTTTGAAGGACGATGAAGATACTAGCTGTACTTTTGACCATGGTCCTCGATGTGGTCCCCTCAGGGTCTGCTTTCATAAGGCAGCTCCAGCCGCGCGACAGCATCCTGGTGGCAGACCAGCTCGAATATGGAATCAGGCTTGACGGGGTCGAGCCGGGCACAGGCATCGCCATGCCCGACTTCAGGGAGGCGTCGAACGACACCCTCGTCCTCGTCAGGGACTGGCAGGTGGACACCCTCTCGTCCAAAAGGGCGATCAGGAAGAGCGGAAAGATGGACATAAGCGTCAGCATGGTCCTCGCTCCTTTCGAGGAGGGTACATACCAGCTGCCGCCCATCTACGTCCAGCGTACGGCCGCAGGCCGGACGGACACCCTGCTGTTCGATGCCGCACAGATCGATGTCTGCACCATGCCGGTCGATACCGCCACCTTCGAGATACACGACATAAAGGACCAGATACGTTACCCTGTGACTCCTCAGGAGATAGTACCATGGGTGCTGGCCCTCAAGATATTCATAGCCCTGGCAGGCGCGCTCGCCATCCTTGTCTGGGCGCAGCGCAGACGCAGGAACGGCGGTTCGTCCGACAGAAGCCTGGACCCTGCGCACATCGTCGCCCTCAGGGAACTCGACAAGTACCGTTCCGACAAGTACTGGGCTCCTGACAAGCAGAAACAGTTCTATTCCGGCATCACGGACGCCCTGAAGACTTATATGGATGCGCGTTTCGGTGTGGATGCACCCGAGATGACCACTGCGGAACTGTTCGATGCACTCAAGACGGAATCCGCCCTCACTCCCGAACTTTATGCCGGCCTCAAGGATCTGTTCGAGACCGCCGACTTTGTGAAGTTCGCGAAGTTCGTCGCCTCCGACCAGGAGAACGCGAAGGCCCTTCCGCTTGCCGTACGCTTCGTTACCGAAACATATCAAACTGAAATAGAGCAGGATGCTGCTGCCGGAGAGGAGGCGGCCGGGCACTGATGTTCTTCGAATATCCCCATCTCCTCTGGCTGCTTGCCGTGCCTGTGCTCCTTGCGGTTCTCTACGTGTTCAAGGAGATGACGGGCCGCGTCCCTCATCTGAGAGTGTCATCGTCAGCGCCCTGGCAGGCCGGCGGAAAGACCGTGCTGGGAGCAATCAGGCATCTGCCGTTCGTGTTGAGGACTGCGGCACTCTGCCTGCTGGTGGTGGCCATCGCACGTCCCAGGTCGTCCACCCAGCTTGAAAAGATAGATACCGAGGGTATCGACATCATGCTTGCGATGGACGTATCCACATCCATGCTGGCCCGCGACTTCAAGCCTGACCGCATCAGTGCGGCGAAGGACATCGCCATAGAGTTCATCTCCCAGCGCCCCACCGACAGGATGGGTATTGCGGTCTTTGCCGGAGAGAGCTACACCCAGTGTCCGCTGACTACCGACAGGGCAACCCTCATCAACCTGATGAAGGAGGTTCAGACCGACCTCATCGAGGACGGTACGGCCATCGGCAACGGCCTTGCCACCGCCGTGGCCAGGATGAAGGACTCCGATGCCAAGAGCCGCGTCGTGATCCTGCTTACCGACGGTGTGAACAACAGCGGATCCATAGCGCCGCAGATGGCTGCTGAAATTGCAAAGACTTATGGGATAAGGGTTTATACCATTGGCGTGGGTGCCAATGGTCAGGCACCTTACCCGGTCATGACACCCTGGGGCATAGAGCTTCAGCAGATTGATGTCGAGATTGACGAGGAACTGTTGAAGGGAATAGCCGACACTACGGGGGGACGGTATTTCCGTGCCACCGACAATACCAAACTGGCCGAGATCTATACCGAGATCAACCGTATGGAGAAGGCCCGTACAACTATAGACAGCTTCCCGATCTACAAGGAGCTGTTCGAGAAATTTGCCGTCTGGGCGCTTGTCCTGCTGCTTGCGGAGCTGCTGCTCAGGCTTTTGATCAGGAGGATGCCGTAATGCTGAATTTTGCCAATCCACAATATTTCCTGCTGCTGCTTCTCGTGCCGCTGATCCCGGTGGTATATGCCATTGTGCGCAGCCGTCGCAGGGCGCGTATACGCAAGTTCGGCGATGAAGATCTGGTGAAGGCGCTGATGCCGTCATGGTCCGGCTCCAAGGGATGGCTCCGCATCATCCTGTTCTCCCTTGCATTCTTCTGCTTCGTCATAGGACTGTGCCGCCCGCAGGTGGGCGCGAAGCTGAGCGAGCGCGAGACCAAGGGCGCGGAGATAATGATATGTCTCGACGTGTCCAATTCAATGCTTGCCCAGGACTACTCTCCCGACAGGCTGGAGCGTGCGAAGCAGGCCATATCACGGCTCGTCGACAAACTTGACGGCGACCGCATAGGACTTATTGTCTTTGCCGGCAGCTCCTTCGTGCAGCTGCCCATCACGACCGACTATGTTTCGGCCAAGATGTTCCTCTCGTCCATCGACCCGTCCTCCGTTCCCATCCAGGGAACCGCCATCGGCGAGGCGATTCTCACGGCTGCACGCGGCTTCAGCGCCCAGAGCGAGAAGAGCCGCGCGATCATCGTGATAACGGATGGCGAGAACCACGAGGATGACCCCGTCGACGCCGCCAGGGAAGTGGCTGAGACTGGTGTCAAGATATACACCATCGGTGTGGGCACCCTGCAGGGCCAGCCCATTCCTAAGGATGGGGAGCTGATGAAGGACCGCGATGGCAACATAGTTGTCACCCGTCTTGACGAGGAGACCCTGAAGGACGTGGCGGAGGCCGGTGGCGGAGCCTACGTCCATGCAGGCAACGAGGAGTTCGGCCTCAATCCCATCATCGACGATATCCGGAGAATGGAGGATGAGAGGTTCAACAGCGTAGTCTTCGAGGAGTATGACGAGCAGTTCATGTACTTCTTCGGCGCCGCTTTCATCCTGCTTGTGCTCGAGATGCTTATAGGTGAACGTAAAATCAGGAGGAAACTTTTCCAATGAAACGTCTGGTCATCATAATTGCAGCCATATTGTTCTGCCTTCCCGCCCTGGCCCAGTCCGACAGGAAGGAGGTCCGTTCCGGCAACAGGAAGTTCCGCCGGAATGATGTGCAGTCCGCTGAGATAGATTATCGCAAGGCCATAATGAAAGACTCCACCTCCGTTGCAGGTAACTATAACCTGGCTTCCGCCCTTTACAGGCAGGAGGATTACGACGGCGCACAGAAGTCGCTGGAGAAGGTGAAGGAACAAGCCTCTGCGGGGGCACATGCCTCCGACTATCATTACAATGCCGGGGACGTCGCCCTGCAGCGCAAGGATTATGCGGCTGCCGTCGAGGAGTTCAAGCAGTCCCTGCTGGCAAATCCGGGTGACCTGGATGCCAAGGAGAATTACATCTACGCCAAGAAGATGCTCGAGAACCAGCAGAATGGCGGTGGCGGACAGAACAACCAGGATCAGAACCAGGATCAGAACCAGGATCAGAATCAGGACCAGAATCAGGACCAGAACCAGGATCAGAATCAGAATCAGGATCAGAATCAGGATCAGAATCAAGATCAGAACCAGGACCAGAATAATCAGAACAAGCCCGATCAGCAGGAGGGCGATGGGGAGCAGCCGCAGTCCGGAATATCCAGGCAGCAGGCCCAGCAGATGTTGAATGCCGTTCAGGCCCAGGAGAAGAAGACTCAGGACAAGGTCAATAAGGAAAAGGCCGCCCAGCTTCAGTCAAGACAAAAGGAAAAGGATTGGTAATGAAAAGAATAGCAGCATTGCTCGTTGCACTGGCATGTGCCTTTGCCGTATCTGCGCAGACCACCGTGAAGGTCCAGGCGCCGAATCTCGTGGCCGTTGACGAGCAGTTCAACGTTACGTTCGTGATCAATGGAGAGAATGCGCCGAGTTCCTTCGAATGGAGCGCCGGCGATGACTTCCAGCTCGTATGGGGCCCTCAGAAGGGTACGTCGACTTCCATCAGCGTGGTGAACGGCCAGCGTACGAAGACTTCGCAGACGACCTTCACCTATGTGCTTCTGCCCAGGAAGACCGGCCGCTTCCAGCTTCCGTCGGCATCCGCCACAGTCAAAGGTGAGCAGGTTTATTCCGGCAGGCACAGTATAGAGGTCGTCTCCAACGGGTCGCAGGCAAGGAATTCGCAGCAGCAGTCCCAGTCGTCCGACAACCGCAGCGGGGACCAGATCCGGAGCACCGGCTCGGTCAGCAGCGATGACATCTTCCTTAGATTGTCGCTCAGCAAGACAAAGGCCGTGGTGGGCGAGACTATCACCGCCACCCTGAAACTATATCAGCGTGTGAACATCGCAGGATTCGAGGACGCAAGGTTCCCCGAATTCAACGGCTTCTGGAAGCAGGAGACATTCGCTCCCCAGAATATCGAGTTCAAACGCGAGAACGTCGGCGACATGATATACAATTCCGCCGTTCTCCGCACATGGAACCTTATCCCCCAGCAGGCCGGCGACATGACCATAGAGCCCGCCGAACTTGTCTGCCTGGTCAATGTAAGGGCTCCCAGTACGGGAGGAAGCATATTCGACAGCTTCTTCCAGGACGAATATCAGACGGTGCGCAAGAGAGTCACCTCGCAGGGACATACTGTCCACGTTTCGGCTGTTCCCGGCGGTGCGCCCGCATCGTTCGGCGGTGGCGTCGGCACGTTCAAGATGACTGCCTCCCTGACACGTGATTCCCTCAGGACCCATGATGCCGCCTCCCTGATGATAACAGTGAGCGGAAAGGGAAATGTGGCGCTGCTCGAGGCTCCTGAGGTGGAGTTCCCCGTGGATTTTGAAGTCTACGACGTCAAGGTCACCGAAACCGCCACCTCGAAGACTTTCGAATATCCGTTCATTCCCCGCAGCCACGGCGACTTCGTGCTCGGCCCCGTGGAATACAGTTATTACGACATCTCATCGGGTAAGTATGTCACACTGCAGAGCGATCCCATGCCCATCAAGGTCAGCCGCGGCGCGGAGCCTGAGAGCTCCACTGGCGCCGGACAGCTCGTCCAGGGCCCCGGACGCAAGGATGTGCTGTCGCTCGGTTCGGACATCCGGCATATTGCCACAGCCGCCCCGAAGCTCCACCGCAAGGGTGCCGGCTTTGCCGGATCGCTGTTCTTCTGGCTGCTTGCCGCACTGCTCTGCCTCATGGCTGCAGCCGCATATTTCATTCTCAGGAAAATCACCGCACGCCGTGCCGACGTCGTGCTGTCGCGCAAGCGCGCAGCCAACAAGATGGCACGCCGCCGTCTTTCACTTGCAGGGGAGTATCTCGGCAAGAACCTTTATTCCGCCTTCTACGAAGAGTTGCACAAGGCCCTGCTCGGATACGTGTCCGACAAGCTGGGAATGGACGCTTCCGAAATGAGCAAGGACAACATCTCCGCAACTCTGCTCGAAAAGGGTGTCCAGGACGGTCTGGTCTCAGACTTCATCGGGCTGCTCGATGCCTGCGAATTCGCCAGGTATTCACCCGATGCCGGCCACGATGCCATGAACAGCCATTACGAGGGCGCAGTAGCCGTAATATCCAATATGGATGAATGCATGAAAAGAACCCGTAAGTCCGCCTCCGTGGCCACCGCCCTTCTCCTTGTCCTGACCGCATCGGCCGCACCTTTCAATGCCTCTGCGGCAGAGAGCGCCGATTCGCTCTGGACTGCCGGCGTCGAGGCCTATTCGGACGGCCGCTGGACGGATGCCCTCTCGGCGTGGAACGCAATAGAGGATTCCGGTCTTGACGCTTCCGAACTGCAGTACAACATAGGCAACGCATATTTCAGGTCAGGCGAGCTTGCCAGGGCCATCCTGAGCTACGAACGCGCACTGAAGGCCGATCCTTCGAACAAGGATGCACGCTTCAACCTGGACTTCGCTGGCAGCAGGATAATCGACAAGATAGAGACCGTCCCCGAATTCTTCCTCAAGACATGGATGCGCAAGGTCGGATCCTGGATGCCGGCTGAAGCGTGGGCCGTACTGGCCCTCGTGCTGCTTGCGCTGACCCTCGCCATGCTTCTGGTCTTCCTCCTTGGAGGAAGCCTCGGTATCCGCAAAGGCGGTTTCTTTGCCTCTCTGGCCGCTTTCCTATGCTTCATATTCTGCCTTGTGAACTCGATTTCCGGACACAGGGCCGTGACGGATCAGGACCATGCCATAGTCGTGAGCCCGGTTACTTCAGTGAAGAGTTCCCCTGCCAGAGAATCCGCTGCAGACCTGTTTGTGCTGCATGAAGGAACCAAGATAAAACTGCTGGACACTGTGGGTGAATGGGTTAACATCGAACTCTCCGACGGCCGTCAGGGATGGATGAAATCCGGGGACATGGAGGCGATTTGACAATTTTATATAAAATTTGTGCGTTTTAAGAAAAAGATGTATCTTTGCGTGGTTAATCGGCAAATGTGTGCCGTAGTTAATTGACAAAAGTTACAACTAATATTAGTATTTATTTATGAAAAAGATTTTCGTTATCGCAGCTCTCCTCATCAGCGCAGCTTGCTTCGCACAGGAGACTAACAGGGACGCTAACGGCAACAAGCAGTTCGGCCCCTATGAAACAAACAAATTCTTCGACAACTGGTTCCTCCAGGTAGCAGGTGGCGTTAACCACGACCAGGACAACTACACCGCACTCTTTAAGGGTGAGGATGGTTTCCAGCAGGGTCTCGGCCTCAATGTAAAGGCTAACCTCGGTAAGTGGTTCGATCCTTGCTTCGGTGCACGTGCAGGTTGGACAGGCCTCGCAAACGGCAAGCTCGTTGAGGGTACCGGCGCAGAGTTCGCTACTCCTGGCAAGGGTTACAAGTACAACTACATCCACGCTGACGGTCTCGTTAACTTCAGCAACCTCTTCGGTGGCTACAAGGAGACCCGTTGCATCAGCTTCGTAGGTTACCTCACCGCTGGTTTCGCATTCCAGGACAAGCTCTTCAAGGTTGACGAGCGCTCATTCGCAGCTGGCTTCGGTCTTGAGATGCCCATCCGTCTTGGTGGTGTTGTAAGCATCGTTCCCGCATTCGAGTGGCTCGGCTGCCATGGCAAGCTCTTCGGTGGCCAGTACTTCGGTGGCATCCCTTCAGCTACCCTCGGACTCAACTTCAACCTCGGCAAGAACAACTGGACCCGCAAGTCTACAACTCTCGCAGCAGCAGGTGCAGCTCTCGCAGCAGCAGAGGCAGCAGCTAACGCACTCCGCGCACAGAACGAGAAGCTCGCAGCAGACGCAGCAGCAGCTAACGCAGCAAAGAACGCTCTCGCAAATGAGAACGAGGCTCTCCGCAAGGAACTCGAGGCTCTCCGCAACGCTCCCAAGACCGCTGGTGTTGATCTCGCAGAGAATCCTATCGTAGCTTACTTCGAGATTGGCAAGGCTACTCTCTCAGACAAGGAGCTCGCACACTTCGACTATCAGGTTAAGACCGCTCTCGCACAGAACGCTGGCCAGAAGCTCATCGTTACCGGTAAGGCTGACGGCAAGACTGGTTCTAAGTCACTCAACGAGAAGCTCTCTAAGAAGCGCGCTGATTACATCTTCAACCTCCTTACTGACAAGTACGGTCTCGATGCAGACAACTTCACAGTTACCAACGAGGTAGTTGCTGGTTCTAAGTCAGCTTACGACCGCGCAGGCGTCATCAGCAAGTAATTTGATTTGCTACATAAATAAGAGCTCCGGATTCCGGGGCTCTTTTTTTTGTTTATATTTGTGATATGTACAGTCACGAAGAGTATCTCACAAGGATAGACGGGTTGTTCAAACGTCATCAGAGTGTCCAGAGCGCAGGTTTCGTATCAGACGCCTATAAGCCCGGTCTGGAAGGTATGTCGTTGCTTGCAGGAGCCTTAGGGAACCCGCAGGATAAATTCAGGAGCATTCACGTTGCCGGTACTAACGGCAAGGGCTCGGTATGCTCCATGATTGCAGCCGCATTGAGCTCTCAGGGCCATAAGGTCGGGCTGTACACTTCACCCCATCTCCTCGATTTCAGGGAGCGTATCAAGCTGGTCTCTGCTGGAGGATTTACAATGATCGACGAGCTTTCTGTCTGGGATTTCCTCGAAGCCGCAGACCTTGAAGGACGCTCATTCTTCGAGATTACAACTGCAATGGCCTTCTGGTGGTTCGCCCGCCAGGGCGTTGACTATGCGGTGATCGAGGTGGGCCTGGGAGGCCTGCTCGACAGTACGAACATCATTACTCCAGAGTTGTCGGTCGTGACAAGCATAGGGCTTGACCATTGCGCCATCCTTGGAAATACGAGGGCCGAGATAGCCGGGCAGAAGGCCGGCATCTTCAAGGCCGGCGTTCCTGCGCTGGTCTGGGGGCACGATACAGAGACCGATCCTGTGTTCGAAGCAATATCAGCCGAGGTCGGTGCAACTCTTCATTATGCGGATGGCAGGCCTCTCGACACATCTTTCGAACCGGATATAGACGGCCCGTGCAAATACTACAACCTGCGGCTCGTACGTGCAGCCCTCGACATCCTCGGCATTCCGGCTGATATGGATTCCATATGCCGTGCAGGTGCTATTACGGGCTTTCATGGCAGATGGGAACTGGTGCATACCCATCCCGACATCATCTGCGACATCGGGCACAATCCTCCCGCACTTGAACTGACTTTTGCCAAACTGGCATCAACCGGCCGCCATGTCATAATCGTCTACGGCGTAATGGCAGACAAGGACCTCGATGGCATAGCACCCCTGATGCCATCAGATGCGCGCTACATTCTTGTAGCTCCTGATACCGTCAGGGCCCTGCCTTCCGACAAACTTGCCGAACGGCTCTCCATACTCCGGCCGGACCTTGACGCCACGGTGTCCGGCAGTGTTGCCAATGGCGTTGTCAGTGCTATGCAAGCTGCTGAAACCCAGCCTGATGCAATAATTTTCATCGGTGGCAGTACTTTTGTAGTATCGGAGGCTTTACAATATTTACAAACAAACAGTTGTGCATTATGAAACGTTTGACTTTTCTGATTGCATCATTTACGTTATTGCTTGCAGGAACCATGAATTCTATAGCCAATACTAACGATACGGAAGGGCATGCGCTCCTTTCATTGTGGAAGGAGTATGACCAGGCCCAGCGTGCCGACAAGCCCAAGACCCAGTTGGAGGTCCTTGGCAGAATCAAGGCCGAGGCCAGGAAGCAGAAGCAGCCATGGGACTTCTTCGATGCTGCCCGTAAGACCGTGGACGTCCGCCAGCGCATCAACTGGAAGGACAGCAAGCCGGCCTCCGAGGACTTCAAGAAAGAGATCCTCGAATACGGCGAGCCGGTGGTGGCAGTCACCTACTATCTTTCAAACAGGAGCAATTCAGATGCATACGCTTTCATCAAGGAAAACAGGAAGGCACTTGAAGCTGGCAGGCATGAGGTGTTCTACAAGCAGATGGACCTCTATAGCAATCTGCCATATTCCGCCGTCCTTCCCGGCTATCTGAAGAATGACTACGAGTATGCTGTCTGGACGCTGTTCTCAAATGCCTACCATCCTTCAGACGGCGGCTTCGATGCAATGGTTGACGCCATGGTCGACGGACGGTATCCTGAAGAGGCGTTTGTCCGTCATACACGCGCCTGCCGTCTTCCTCTCGACGACAGGGAGGCAGCCCTGAAGGCAATAGTAAAGGATTATCAGGGAAAGGCTGTTTCGATGCTGCCCCGTGAAGTGCTCCTTTCATTGAAGTTTGGCGATCTTAATTCCCCCGCCAAGCATACTTCCAAGCAATATGTGGACTTCAGGGCCGAGTGTCAGACGTTTGTGGACGACAGGTCAAAGTTCAAGGGCGCGGAGGCTGCCATCGCCGCCTGCTGCAAGAATGTGGACAATATCATTGAGACCCTTGATTCCAAGGAAATTTCCATGCGCGTGGAACAGGGGGAACTTACAGTATCGCTGAGGAACCTTGGCAAGGTCCAGGTTCAGGTCATCAAGGACAAGAAGTCCGTCTGGAGTATCATGCTCTTCAACAAGGAGAACAGCTACTATCTGATGGATGACGTCAAGACCACGATACCCGCGACTCTTGAGGACGGTGATTATGAGATCAAGTGCACCAGCGGCAAGATAGTCGAGACCGCTCCTTACGAGAAGTATACCCTTTCCATAGCAACCAGGCGCGATTCGCAGGGCCATGCAGTGTATGTTGCGGATTATATGACAGGTGAACCCGTCAAATCCTGCACTCTCGAGCTCGTGGACACATCTGACAAGACATCGGCAACCGCCAATGCCGAGCTGGACGGGTACACCTGTCTGCCGGATGCATTCAAGGGCCTTGTATCAAACAAGAAGGCCAACTTCCGTATCCGTGCCGTCTACAACGACGGCCAGTGCATACGCCGCAGCCGGCCCATCGGTCTTAACCGGTGGTATGGTGTATCTGCTGAACAGAAGACGGAAGCGGTTCAGGAGAGGGCTGCAGTGATTACGGACCGCGCGGCATTCAAGCCCGGCGAGACCGTCAAGTTCAAGGTCATCCTCTACGAGGGCAGATACGAATATAAGGTGAGCCCGGCAGGAAAGACCGTTACTGTGGTGCTCGCCGACAATGAAGGCAATGAGGTGGCCAGGAAGTTCCTTTCTGTGAATGAGTTCGGATCTGCAGCCGGGGAGTTCGACCTTTCCGGCATAGAGAGGGGCGGCATCTTCACAATAAAGGCTGTGAATGGCTCGAATGATGACATAGGCAGGAAGGATATCAGGGTTGATGAGTTTGTCCTGCCCACATACGAACTTGTATGGGACAAGTCCGAACGATTCTATCTGCCCGGTGAAACTGTCACGGTTTCAGGAACCGTCAAGGCGTATTCGGGCCATAATCTGTCAGGTGCAAAGATTGAATATACCGTCAAGCGTTATTGGCAGGACCTGACAAGCGGCAGTATGACGGTAGGCGAGAACGGCCGCTTCGAGATTTCCTTCAGCGACGGACAAGATCTGCAATGGTGCATATACACCGTAATCGTCAAGGTGACCGACAGCACAGGTGAGACCAAGGAGTTCGAGACAACAGTGTGCTGTGGCACGGAGATACCTTTCCAGGTGAGTCTTTCCAACAAGTCCAAGGGCAGATGCGACCTTGGCACTACGGAGTACTATGAAACCTGCCTTCTTGGAGATGATGTGGCGGAAATCAAGTTCGATATCCCGGGTGAAGATGGCGCCCAGTTGAGCCATCCGTCGCTGAAGATCGAATATAAGCTGCGTCAGGAAAACAAGGTCGTGGCGAGCGGTAAGGCTGCGCCGGGCGAAACCGTCAGAGTTGACATGTCCGGAATGCCTTCGGGCAAGTACGAGCTTTGTGCCGAGGCAACGGCAAAGGCTGGTGGCAAGGAATACTCCACCTCAGAGAATCTGAACATCATGAAGCTTTCCGACTCTGACACTGCATTGCCGTTCGAGGCTGTGAGCTTCTTCAAGGAGATGAACGGGACGGACGGCATAGCCCTGCAGTTCGGTTCCACCAACGGACCCACCTGGGCCGTCGTGGAACTCTATGGGTCCGGCGATACCCTCCTTGAACATCAGATTGTAAAACTTACTGGCGGCAAGGGGCAGGAGGGCTCTCTCGTGACCGTCCGCTATCCCTTCAAGGACAGCTATCCCAGCACGGTTACCCTCAGAGTATTCTGGTTCAAGAAGGCCCGGAGCTTCTCTTATTCGATGTCTGTGAACAATCAGGAGAAGAGAAGTGTTCTTCCTCTTGGCTTCACCCGCTTCCTCGACACTACGGCGCCCGGGCACGAATACTCGTTCAGCATCAAGACGGATGCCGGTGTGGAGGCTGCAGCAACGATATATGATATCAGTACGGAAACCATAATGCCGAACGGCTGGTACCGCGTGGTCGCTCCCGGCAAGCCTGTCCCGAGTGTCGCATATGATTATCTCTGTGGAACAAACGGCATAGATTACAGGATCATGGTCAAGGGTAGTGCGATGAACTCCCGCAAGGCTATCGCCGCAGATGACCTCGCTCTCATGGATTGTGAAGAGGTTGCCTATCTTTCTGTGGCCGAGGAAGAGGCAATACCTTTCCAGCTTGCGACTGCCGGGCAGGGGAATGGCGGCGAAGTGGATGTCCGTCAGGATTTTGCGTCCACCGTTGCATTCGAGCCCTTCCTGCGCTCCGACAAGGACGGCAATATAACCTTCACGTTCAGGACCACCGACAAACTGTCGCGTTACTACGTCCAGATCTTTGCTCATGACAAGAACATGCGCACGAACGTCCTGCGTGAGGAGATGACAATCACGATACCTGTCAAGGTGGCGGTTGTGGAGCCCCAGGTGCTGTATAACGGCGACCGATATGTAGTCCGCGTAAGCGTTGCGAACAGTTTTGACAAGAAGGTCGGCGGCAAGCTGAACGTCAAGTTCATCGAAGGCGACGACTACAAGAACGGCAAGGTCATCCTGTCCAAGGGCACACGTCTTAGCGTGCCGGCCCGCGGCAATGCTTCCTCATCTGTCGAACTGAAGTCGGTGGGCGACATAAGCAAGCTTGGAATGCTCATCAGTTTCGACGCCGACGACAAGCAGCTCGGCTCCGACGCAGTGTTCGTTGCGGTGCCCGTGGCAAGGCCTGTACAGACAATAACCGAGGCTCATTCTGCAATAATGCATCCTGACGCCGACCGTGTGGAGCTTGAGGACATGCTCCGTGCCGAGTTCGTCAACGCAGACGGAATGGCTGCGGACGTGCGCGAGATTTCCATCCGTCAGATGCTCGGTGAGGCCCTTCCTGAAAGTATTGAGCCCGAGTCTGACAACGTGCTTGCACTTACCGACGCCATCTATGCAAGGCATCTGCTTTCAGCCCTTACGGGTAAGAAGTTCGACAACGGCGAGATTGAGTCGAAGATCAAGGCCTGCCGCAATTCCGACGGAGGCTTCGGCTGGTTCGAGGGCATGAGTTCTTCCTCCATGGTGACTGCAGTCGTACTCGAGCGTTATGCCCTGATGGGCAAGAAGATCGACGGTGTCGAGAACGTTGTGAGATATCTTGACCTCGCCCAGCTTGGAGGTTCCAAACTCCCTTACTGGTGCGGCGGTATCAGCAACGACAAATACATGTACGTGCGCGCCATGTACGCGGGCGTTCCTTTCAATACGAAGGGCATGGATTCCGAAAGGCTCAAGGAGTTCCGCAAATATGCAAAGGAATACCTTGTTCCTGCAGAGTCGCGCGGACTCGAGGGCCGTATCCTCGACAAGGCCCGTAGGCTCCTTACCCTGCGCACCCTTGCCTCTACGTCAGACGGAGAGTCCCTGGCAAAGAGCTGGGGCGTCGCTTCCGCATCGAAACTTGCCGCATCGGTCAAGGCGGACACCGAGTCCCTTTATGAATATGCAGTGGATCACAAATGCGGCGGCTGCTATTACCCTAATGCCGTAATGCCTTTCCGCGGTCTGCTCGAAAGCGAACTTTATGCACACGCCCTGCTCTGCGACCTGTTCGCGACAACTGAGCGCAGCGACATCTCCGACGGCATCCGCATGTGGATCATGATCCAGAAGGAGACCCAGCAGTGGCAGTCCGACCCTGCATACATACAGGCTCTGAATTCCGTATTCAGGGGAGGCGAGAAG
This sequence comes from Candidatus Cryptobacteroides sp., assembly GCA_045640445.1. GTDB lineage: Bacteria > Bacteroidota > Bacteroidia > Bacteroidales > UBA932 > Cryptobacteroides. The sequence continues at coordinate 19,757 of JAZUFA010000067.1, forward strand.
GTCCTTGGTATCAAGGTCCTCGCCCTGAGCGCGACAAAGGAGCTGCCTTTCAGCGACATCAAGGCCTCCGGCAACGGATTCACGATTGGGCGCAGATACTTCGTCAGCCATGAGAATGGCGAATGGAAGGAACTGGGTGAAGGTGATGTCCTGAGCGTGGGCGACAAGGTCCGCGGCGAATACCGCATATGGAATGAGGAGAACCGCAGTTTCGTGCGTCTCAACGTTCCCCGTCCTGCGTGCCTGCGGCCGGAGAACCAGCTTTCCGGCTATTATGGCTGGTGGGCAAATCCCCTGCGTGCCGACGGCTGGTACGTGTTCAGCCCACAGGGTTACAGATGCGTGAAGGCGGACAGGACTGAGTATTTCTTCGATGCGTATCCCGAAGAGAACACAGTGGTGTCAGAAACCTTCTTCGTAACACAGGAAGGTACCTTCCAGACGGGTGTTCCGGTGATCGAGTCCCTTTACGCACCCCACTACCGGGCGAATTCCGCAGGGGAGGCTCCCATGACTGCAGAATGATACGATATTCAAAAAATCGTTATATTTGTCGTCTATGACGGAAGAACTTGTCTCCAGATACATCATTGACGGCGTCCCTCAGGAACTTACGCCAGCGCGGCTGCTCGCAGCCGTGGCTGTAAGTCCCGAGCCGGAACTTGAAGACGGCACGGGAACCATCATTGACGAGAGCCTTGACCTTCCATTCGAATCCCATGACTGGCAGGTGTCCGGAATTGACGGATACTCGTCGCTTGTGGAATCGTTCCAGCGTCAGCTTCCCCTTACATTTGCAGGAACATACACCCGCCAGAAAGTTGCAACCGCCCTTATCGACACCATATGGCGCAAGGGCCGTTTCAAACTGGAGGACCTTGCGATATGCCCCGACTGGAAGTGGAACCATTCGGCCGTGGGCTCGAACGCATCCTTCTACGAAAGCGTCCGAGAAATGGCCGATTACTGTGACGCCCTGGGCGTCAGGATCGGCAAGTATTCCCATGAAAGGACTGAAGGTGCCACTAAGCTGAAAATCAAGACGGTACTCGGTTCTGCATCATGTGATGACGAGTGGGAGGACTCCGACAGGACGGTTAAGCTCGGTTCCGCCATGGCGTGCCCTTCAACCCTGCAACCGGACCCTCACAGCTGGGTCGTCTGGGTTCCGTTCGACACCTCCGATTTCCGCCTCGGCGGTTCATGCCTTGCACAGGCGATGAACCTTGGCGGCGGCGTCGGGCCTCAGATCACCGATGCCGATTACTTCATCGACTGCTATGAGGTGGTCCGCGAACTGGTTGAGGACGGCATCATTGTATCCGGAGTTACGGTGGAGGACGGAGGCCTGCTGAAGGCCGTAAAGAAGTTTTGCGGCAGCGGCCCGGGAGTCACCATCGACATATCCGATGCGATGCGCGCCTTCGAGGAGAACAATGCGGTCAGGGTGCTGTTTGCAGAAGTGCCCGGCGCCCTCTTCCAGATACAGGACACCGATTTCGATTACATCGACGCCGAATTCCTGCTGCAGGATGTGGCCTATTTCCCTTTAGGGCACCCCGATACGAGGAGCTCGGCCGTCCGTGTGAAGTCATCTGCCAAGAGCAGTATCCAGAACATACTTGAATCCCTGATGCAGAATGCGGAAGGGGAGGATTAACACAAACTGATATGCCAAAGATATTTGTGCTGGACACCAACGTCCTTCTGCACGACCACAAAGCTATCCGACATTTCCAGGATAATAACCTCGTCATACCCATCGCCGTAATCGAGGAGATAGACAAGTTCAAGAAAGGCAACGACGCCCTCTCGTTCAATGCCCGCGGATTCATGCGTGACATCGACAGGATCACCGAAGGCAAGACCTTCGGAAAGGACGGCGTGCGCATCGGCAAGGACCTCGGATTCATCAAGATCGAGCCCAACCATCCTTTCAGCCCTGAATACAGGGACCTGTTCCACGACGACATCCAGGACCATCGCATCCTTTCCACAGCCATGTGGGTGCGCGACAACAATCCCGGAAAGTTCGTGGCGCTTGTGACCAAGGACGTGAACCTCAGGATGAAGGCCAAGGCCGCCGGTATGGAAGTACAGGACTATCTGACCGACAAGATGGAGGACGACAAACTGGACAACTTCCAGAAGGAGGTCGTTACCCAGACTCTGCCTTCTGAGGTTCTCCAGCAGCTTGCATATGGTCCGGAGACCAGTATAGCATGGAAGGCGGTGCAGCCGAAACAGCCTCTCCCTAACCAGTTGTACAAGTTCAACTGGCAGGGCGGCAACGGCGACACCATCATCGCCCGTTACGATGCGGACCGCGACAGGATCGTCCTCGTCAAGTCACATGAGGCTTACGGAATACGTCCCCGAAACGATGAGCAGAAGATGGCGCTCGACGCCTGCCTGAACCATAAGGTCGAGCTCGTTTCACTCACAGGCGGTGCCGGTACGGGCAAGACCCTCCTCGCACTCGCGGCTGCGCTCGAGCAGGAGAGGGAATATGACCAGATCGTCATCTCCCGTCCGACCGTTGTCCTTGGGAATCAGGACATAGGCTTCCTGCCAGGTGACCAGAAGACCAAGATGAGTCCTTTCCTCCAGCCTCTGATGGACAACCTCAATGTGATCAAGGAGCAGTTCAAGCCCAATTCCCGCGAGGCTCTCAAGATAGAGACCATGCTCAAGGACGAGCGCCTGCTCATAGAGCCGCTGGCATATATCCGCGGCCGCTCGCTTGGCAAGTGCTATTTCATAATCGACGAGGCGCAGAACCTTACCCCTCATGAAATGAAGACCATCATCACCCGTGCGGGCGAGGGAACCAAGATGGTTTTCACCGGCGATATCTTCCAGATCGACCAGCCTTACCTTGACCAGTGGAGCAACGGCCTCACGCATCTTGGCGACAAGATGGCGGGTCAGAAACTGTTCCAGCACGTATTTTTGCGGAAAGGTGAGAGAAGTGCACTGTCGGAACTCGCTGCAAAGTTGTTATAAACAGAAATTTATTGTAAATTCGCGGCGCGAAAATTATAGATAAAAATAAAGCAATGTTCGAAACAAAGAAAAGAGTCTATCGTTTCGGTGGAAAGACCGCCGAGGGCGATGGCGCAATGCGTGAGCTCCTTGGTGGAAAGGGAGCCAATCTGGCTGAGATGAGCCGTCTCGGAATGCCTGTTCCTGCAGGCTTCACTATCACAACAGAGTGCTGTGCAGAGTACTATGAACTCGGCGGTGGTTACACCGAAGAGCTCAAGGCCCAGGTAGCAGAGGCACTTGCCGCAACAGAAGAAATCATGGGTAAGAAGTTCGGTGACGAAAAGGATCCCCTTCTTGTAAGCTGCCGTTCAGGTGCACGCAGCTCAATGCCCGGTATGATGGATACCATCCTCAACATCGGTCTTTGCTCTGCAACCCTTCCCGGAATGATCGAGAAGACAGGCAACCC
>JAZUFA010000068.1:0-41807 GCA_045640445.1 Candidatus Cryptobacteroides sp.
TCGAAGTCGATCTTCTCGTCGTAAGGCTTTGCAAGGTTGATAGGAGTCCAATCCTTGCCGGACATGTCGATGTCGTTCATCAGCCTGAAGTAGGTCGGAGTGGCAGCTGCATATGCGTCAGCGTTCTTGGTCGCATCCTCGCCGATCTTGCCAATCATCTCCTCCATACCGATGAGGCCTTCAGCATCATAGATATAGTAAGGATCAGCCTTGGTACCTGAACCGATAGGCTGGTCAGGAGCACCTGAAACTGCGAAGAATTTGACGAAGATAGGAGTGCGGTCTGCAGAAGCGTTGTTTGAACCTGTGACTTCACCTACTACGAGGGGAAGGATGTAGGTCTTTCCGCCTTCGAGTGCAGGGCTGTAGGTAACCTTGATCTTGCCTGTGCGTGAATCCTTGTTGTATCTGTCAATGACGACGTCATTTACAGTGAATGAGTAGCAGTCGGAAGGAAGGACATCGGTGTCTTCGCTGATGAACTGATTGGCTGCGTCAGGATCAGCTGCAAAAGTGGCTGTAAGCTGCTCGCGTACGCCAAGGTCATCTGTCGTAGCATAGAGGCTGATGTTTGCGCTCCTACCCGGCATCATTTCGCCGAGATCAATCTCGGTTCTTGCTGCGATCCTATAGGAAGCGGGGCCTCCTTCGGGGAGTTCTTCGTTTTTCACGCAACCAACCGCCATCATGGCGAGAGCTGCAGCGAGAACTATTGTGAGTTTCTTCATAACCTTATTGATATTATCATGCAAAATCATTAATTGGTACCCTTGCCATTATCCCAGCCGGGGTTCTGGACGAGGTTGCTGCCAGCAAGACGGAGCTCCTGGAGAGGGAGAGGATAGAGGTAGTCCCTGTTCTCGTCCCAAGTTGCAGGATCGCTGTTCTTGAACTTCTCAATCATACCTGACTCGCCCTCGCTGAGGAAGATCTCCTCGTCGATCTTGAGGACGACGGGTGCGGTGGTAGAAGGCTTGTCGCCAGAGTAGATGCATACGTCCTTTGAGCCGTTCTGGTCGAGGTCATACTCGCCGGGGCCGGGGAAGTACATGCCGTAGAGGGGAGCGCAGAGTGCCTGACCCTCTTTCCAACGCATGAGGTCGAAATATCTGAAACCTTCCTGGTTGAGCTCGCACATACGCTCGCGACGGATCTCAAGGATTACGGGATCGCTTACATTGGAGTAGCCACCCCACTTGGGATCGGTAAGGAAAGGATCGGCGGTTACATCAAGGGTAAGCTTGCCTGCATCGGCAATACCTGCTCTCTTGCGGAGGGCGTTGATTGTCATGTCGAGGTCTTCCTGGTTGATGGTACCGAGCTCGGCCTTTGCCTCAGCATAGTTGAGATAGATCTCACCTGTGCGGAAGAGGATGAGGTCGACATCTGACTGACCGTGAACGTCCTTGTCCTCAGTCATGAGGAACTTGATGGGCTGGTAGCCTGATACGCAGTTGTTGAGGTCGGGAGCGATGGTCTTCTCGTTGCCGATACGATGGTAGCCGGGGTAACGGATGCTCTGGGCAAGACGGGGATCGCGGTCCTTCATCTCATCTGCGAACTGCATCTTCTCCCAATCAGCCTTGTCGGTGAAGCGTGTGCCGTCCTTCATGAGGTAAGAAGCAACGGTCTTGCGGTTCATACCGGTAGCGCCCTCACCTGAGGTGAGCAGACAAGCGTGGAGTCTGTGGAGTGTACCGTAGGTGGAGTTGTAGTTGCGTGCAAGGATGACCTCAGTGGTAGTGGGGCTTCCACCATAGTTGTTTGCGGTGAAGAGGTCGAAGTAGTCATGATCGGGAGCACCGGTGGTGTAGAGTGAGTATCCGCTCTCCTTCATGAAGAGTGCAGATGTCTCTGCGCAGAGGTTAAGAAGCCTTGTTGCATTGGCCTGATCGATGCCATGGTACTTCTCGAAGGTTCCTTCGAACAGACATACGCGTGACTTGAGAGCCATTGCGGTCCATGAAGTGATGGTATAGACTGCCTTGGTCTTTGAAAGCTGCTCGATGGCGCAGTCGAGGTCGGCGATCACATTGTCGATGACGACCTTTCTGTCGTCCTGAGTCTTGTAGAGAGCCTCGTCGTCTGAACCGAGAGGGGCGTCATACCAGGGAACGTTGCCGAAGCGTCTTACCTTCTCGAAGTAGAAGTATGCCCTGAAGAAGCGTGCAAGGCCTTCATACTGGGCGGCAACTGCTTTGTCCTCGCAAAGATCGAGGTTCTCAAGCAGGGTGTTGATGTCACGAAGAGTGCCCCAGCCGCTCCAGTCGCCTGTTCCATTCGTAGCAGGGATGCGGTTGCCGGTGATGGCGTCAAGCCTCTTGTTCTTGAAATAGTTGTCAGCGCAGTCGAGGCAGCAAAGGGCTGCGTTCTCATAGCTGCTGGCGCTGGGAAGGAGAGTATAGAAAGTATTGCTGAATGCGCTGAGACCGCTTGTTGATGTGAAGAGTGTCGCCTCGGAAAGCTTGTCAAGAGGATACTTCTCCAGACTTTCAGTGCAGGAAACGGCGAACATAGCAGTGAGCGCGATGAATAAAAATATCTTTTTCATGGTGCGATCTTTTAGAATGTCAAGTCAATACCGAACATGAATGTCTTCTGGAAGCGATAGTTCGCAAGGTTGCTCTGTGCTGCACAGAGTTCGGGATCGATGTACTTGCTGAAGTGCAGGTTGTTGGCGATGAATCCGAGGTTCTCTCCGGTGAAGTATACTCTGAGGTTGCTGATCTTTGCCTTTTCAAGAATGTTCTTGGGAAGGGTGTAACCTATGGTGAGGTTCTTCAGACGGCAGTAGCCGATGTCCTGGAGATACTGGGTGTTGACGATTGAGAGTGCGCGTGTACCGAGTGCGATGTATCCACGGGGACGGGGGAGGTAAGCGTTAGGATTCTCCTCGCTCCAGCATTCGTCGAGGAAGCCGGGAACAAGCAGAGTTGAATAAGGACGGCAGAAAGGTCCCCAGAAGAGCTCGGCTTCGCTGCCGGGATACCAGTCACGGTGACCTACGCCCTGGAGGAACATTGAGAAGTCGAATCCGCAATAGTCGAATCCAAGGGTGATACCATACTGGTGGCGGGGCTGTGAGTTACCGATGATGCGGCGGTCACCGTCATTGTCTGCGGTACCTGCACCGTCGTCGATCTTGCCGTTTCCGTCGAGGTCGATGTACTTCATATCACCTGCGAGCCAGCCCTGTGAAGGAGCTGAGAAGATACGGTCACCAACAACTGTGAGGTCAACTGCATCCTGATATGCCCTTGCCTCTTCGTCGGTTGCGAAGAACCCGTCAACGGTGTATCCCCAGATCTCACCGAGGGTCATGCCCTCATAGTAGTCATTGAGGTTACGGTCAGGGTTGGCGTACTTGGTGATCTTGCTGAGGAAGTCGTTGTAAACCAATGTTACATTGTAGTGGAAAGGATGATTTCCGAGGTTGAACTGGTCTCTCCATGAGAGAGAGAGCTCGATACCCTTGGTCCTCATGGCGGCAGCGTTGGTCTCAGGCTCTGATGCACCGTAAACTGCGGGAAGGGTAGCGCTCTGGGTGAGCATGTCCCTGGTGTCACGGATGTAGCCTTCTGCGGTGAAGTTCAAACGGTTGTTGAACATACCGAGGTCGATACCGAGGTTGTGCTGAACTGAGGTTTCCCATGTGAGGTTGCCGGCAACGGGGTCACCAAGAGAAGCGCTTGCGGGCTTGTCGCCACCGAAGAGGTAGCTCTGCTTGCCCATGCTGACTGAACGGATGTAGTCATAGTAACCAACCTGCTGGTTTCCGAGCTGACCGTAAGAGTAGCGGATCTTTGCGAGGTTGACGGTCTTCTTGAGAGGTGCGAAGAAGTTCTCCTCAGAGATCTTCCAACCAATTGAACCTGAAGGGAAGAAGCCCCAGCGGTTTGCTGCGGGGAAGCGTGAGGTACCGTCGTAACGGCCGCTGAGCTCGAGAAGGTACTTGCCCTTGTAGTCGTAGTTGATACGTCCGAAGTAACCGGCGAGAGCATATTCGTTCTGGCCGCCGGCAACGTCGGTACGTCTTGTGTTTTCAGCGCCCTTTGCAACGAGCTCGGGATCCTCACCGATGAGGTTGAGGTCGTCGAGTTCCTCAGACATGAGGTTCCATCCGTAAGCCTTTATATCCTGGATGTGCTTGGTCTCATAGTTGAAACCGGCCATGATCTTGAGGTTGTGTGCATCAGCGAAGGTGTCCTGGTATGTAGCGTAGATGTTGGCTGCGTGGTACCTCTGCTTTGAAAGTGATTCAGTGAGCTTGTTCTCGTACTTGTCAAGGGGAGTCATGATTCCGGGCTTGCCTGAATACTCGACCTCGACTGTGCGGTTCCTGTTGTGCTTGTTGTACTCGCTGTAAGTGTAGTTAGCCTTGATCTCCAACTGCTTGATGGGATGGATGGAGATCTCGAAGGTGTTTGAAATCTGGCTGCCCTGGTCCTTGTTCCTGAAGTTGGGGTTGTTCATGTACAGCGAAGCACCGTCGGCAACGGTGTAGTTGTTGTACTTGGTGAGGTAAACGGGGGTGCCGTCGGGGTTCTCGGTAGGATAACTTGCAAGCGCGTGCAGACGGATGTTGTAGAATGAGTTGTTGACGCCGCTGATACCGGGATAAGAGTAGTTGCTTGAGAAGAATGAGGTGTTGTTGCTGACGTTCAACCACTTGGTGACGTCAACGGAGATCTTGCTGCGGAGATTGTACTTTCTGTACTTGTCGGCATCTCCGGCGAGCATACCTTCAGTCTCGTTGTAGTTTCCTGAAAGGAAGTACTTCACGTTGTTGCTACCGCCGCTGAGAGACAGAGAGTGGTTCTGCATGGGGTTGACATCGTCATACATCCAGTGATACCAGTCTGAGTTTGCATAGTAGTTGTAAACGTCCTCGCCACCTTCGTTGGTAACGACAACCCAGGGACGGTCGGGATTCTCGACCTTGTCGTGACGGCGTGCCCAGAGTTCCTCCATGTCGGCATCGGTGTACTTTGCATATGCGGTACCGTCATAAGCGTTCCAGAAAAGGTTGTTGATGTAGACGTTCCAGTAACCTGAAGTCTCATAGTCCGTGCTGGTGGTAGGGGTGGCGAAACCGAAGCGGCCGCTGTAGCTGAGGACGGGTTTGCCTTCGCTGCTGCCGGCCTTGGTGGTCACGAGGATGACACCGGCGGATGCACGTGCACCATAGATTGCTGCTGCGGATGCATCCTTGATGACTGAGATGGACTCTACGTCGTTGGGGTTGACTCTGCTGAGGTCACCCTCCACACCGTCGACGAGGACGAGGGGATCACCTCCGTTGATTGAGTTCACACCACGGATGTTGATGCTTGCTGATTCACCGGGACGACCTGATGATGAGGTGATGGTAAGTCCGGGAACAACACCCTGGAGCATGTGGCCTACGTCGATGGCTGAGCGGTTTGAAAGCTCTTCTGAATCCACGACTGTGAGGGCGCCGGTAAGGTTGCTCTTCTTCTGAGAACCGTAACCTACGACAACAGTTGCATCGAGGAGCTCAGAATCATCCTCAAGGGTGATGGTGATGTTGTCGGCGCCTGTGAGGGCGACTGTCTGAGAAAGATAACCAAGGCAGGAAACCTCGATGTTCTTGGTTCCGGCCGGAATGGAGATAGAGAAGTTACCGTCAATGTCGGCAACAGCTCCATTCTGCGTGCCCTGAGGTATCACAACGGCACCGGGGATTCCATATCCCTGGTTGTCCTTTACGATACCATGAAGCACTCCGCCATTGTCCTGTGCGAACAGCGACTGTCCGAACAGAAGCAGTGACAAGATAACTGCGAATGTCAGTCTCTTCATTTTGAAAGGGGTTAGATGATTATAAAAGTTAGTATTGGGTTAATAAAAAATTAAGCTTCGCGCTATTATATATGGTGATACAAAGGTACGCATAAATATGACCGTGTATACGTGAGCGCGGAGGCTGAGGGGGCGTCAGGACGCCTTATCAAGACAAAATCAAAACAGCAAGCAGGTTAAATGCTTGCTGTTCAATTATATAAGAATGGGATTACAAATCTCTTATCAAGATATCATGCGTACTTCTGACTCGAAATTGTCCTTGTCTGATATGGCATTTGCCTTCAGTTTCGACCTGTATGTGTATACGGATGCGGGGGCGCAGTTGAGGAAGGTTGCGATGTCCTTGCTCTCGGTGATCCCGAGTTTTATCGCTGCAAGAACCCTCAGGGGAAGGGTCAGCGAGTGCTCGTCCTCGAAGCGTGCCTCGGGCTTCAGCAGCCTGTTTACGCCGCTCACGAAGCCCGGATAAATCTTCAGGAAAGTGTCGTCAAATTCTTTGTAGAAATCGCTATACTGCGATTCTGATTCCGACGGGCCCCTCAGCTGGGCGATGACTGCATCCTTGCCTTCTGCCTTGAGCAGTATCCTCAGTTTGTGCCTGTACTGCTCCACCGAGCCCAGGTAGTTAAGCGACAGTTTCATGTATTTGTGGATGTACTCCTCCTTCTCCTTGTCCGACAGTGTAAGGGCCTTGTTCATCTCCTCGATCGAACTGTTGGCTTCTGCCAGCATCCGCCTCTGGCGGGCGTTCCTGTGCAGCAGGGAAAGAGCGAGTATGACGATCAGAAACAGGAATATACTGGATATCGCCAGGCCTTTGATACTTGCCTTTTCGGCCTTTCCTACCGCTGCGATTATTGCCTGCTCGTAATTCACCGCCGTTTTTACACGTACCCAGTGCTTGCTCTCCATGGCGTCCTTTATGAACACGTCCACCATGTCCGACGCGCTCTTGAAACGGCCACGGTTGAGTTCAGCCATTGCGAGGTCCTGAAGTGCCGAATAGGATTTTACCGGGACGTTGAGGTCATGTATCGCGGATTGGGCCAGCCAGTATTCGTACCTTTCCTTGTTGCCCAGATCATTGTATATGTGTGCAACGAGGAAGGCCGTCTTTGACTGCATATGCGTGGAACTGCTGGCCTGGTAGGCGTTCATGTAGTGTTCCATGGCATATAGATACTCCTGCTCGAACTGGTACATCGTACCGAGGAACATCTCCTTTACATCCGTCTTTATGGCCGGGTCTTGCGTCGCTTTGGACATGAACATGCACAGGTCGTCGTCGGGGCGGGTGAGGAAGAGGAAGGAGCTGGCAAGGTAGGCGTAGCAGTCGCTCCTGTACTTGTCGGCGATCTTTCCCGGGTCGAAAGGCCCGAAGATCTTCATGAACTTCGCCCTGTCGCCGTCTATGGCGTACTGCCATGCCTGGACGACTTCCTTCGGGAATACGTCGTCAGGCAATTCAAGAAGTATGGAGACGCAGGCCTTTGCCGAGTCGGTGTTGTACCTTTCATACTCCTTGAAGAGCTCGAAGGCCGCATCGGCCTTTATGCTGTCTGCAGGAGCGGTCCGGATCACTTTCTTCAGAGCGCTCACCCTGTCGTGGAATGCATCCACATAGATGCTGCTCTGGTTTATGGTCTGTTTGAGCTCGGCCATCTTGCCGTCCAGCTCGCTGTGCGAGCAGGACGCCAGGGCCGCGGCGCAAGCAAGCGCCGCGGCCAGTGCGATGGCCGGTCTCCTTGTTCTCATTGCTTAGAACTTCATTATGCTGGTGTCGAGGTTGCCCAGGTGGGTCTCCTCTGCGGGGGCAAGTTCCACGCCCTCCCTGATCTTGAATATCATCTCGCCCTTACGGCAGATGAGGGTATAGTCGGGATCTTCGTCGATACCCATATCCTTGATCTCGTCTTCAGCGAAGTCGCATACGCTGGACTCCATCCATTCGGCATCCTCGCCGCTTGGCTTGCAGTGGTAGAGGTTGCGGGGGGCCTTTGCAAGCTCGAGAACTTCGGGTATGATGTCGTAACGCAGGATTGCCGCTGCGTCAGAATCGGTGAAACCGACGGGGATGATCTTGATCTCGGAGTCGAGCTGCTCGGGGCTGAGAGCGGCCAGTTTGTCGTATAAATCTCTGTAAGTAGGCATGATATTCTTGATTATTCTGATTTGTAAACAACTTTTCCGTCCACGATGGTGGCAACAAGCTCGGCTGCAGCCACTTCCTCGATGGGATCCTTGAGGAAGTCCTTGGTGTATACGCTGGCATTGGCGATCTTGCCGACCTCGAGCGAGCCGAGGCGGTCTTCCTGATGCCACTGGTATGCCACATTGGTGGTGAGTGACTTGAGCACGTCCATCCTTGAGATGCACTCCGCAGCGTTCCTCTGGGTTGTGAGGCCTGTTCCGGGAGTCGCCCTCATGACACCCATGTAGATGCATCTGGGTATGCTGACAACGGTGCTTACGGGGTAGTCGGTATGTGAGACATTGACAACGCCCTCATTGATGAAGGAGGCGATGGGGTAGGCTGCCTCGGCCATCTCCTCGCCGACATATTCTATCTCCTGCTTCAAGACGCTGGGGGACTTGGGTGTCCAGAGGGGAGCGGTGCCTGCAACAACGTTGTATTCAGCGAACTTGCTGATCTGCTCAGGATCAACTATCTGCAGGTGCACGAGAATGTTGCGCATGTCGAAGTTGCCGGTCTCAGTCTCTGCCTCCGCAATGGCGCCAAGCATGAACCCCACTGCGCCGTCGCCAATGGTATGGGCGTGCACGTTCAGGCCTGCGTCCGATGCCGCCTTGATGAGGCGGACAGCTATGTCATGGTCGGCATAGCGCTGGAGCCCGTAGAATCCGGGCTGGTCCTTGTATCCCTCCTTGATCCATCCGGTGTGGGCCTCCACTACGCCGTCGATGAATATCTTCATTCCTATGACCTTGTAGTACTCGCTGTTCATGGCGTTTGCCTCCTCCACAGCCTTTGCGACATCCTCTTCGGGTGTTGTGCTGTTGTCGGCAACCAGTCTGTAGGCGAATGTGCGGAGCTTGAGCTTGCCTTCGTTTGCGAGTGCGACGTATGCCTCCTTGCTCATGGGGCTGGCGAGCTCAACGCCCGCTTCAGCCGCAGCGGTGTAGCCATGCTGGAATGCAAAGTCCTGCCAAGCGAGCAGATACTCCTTCCACTCATCAAGCGTGTGCTGTCCCATGCTGGCGATGGCTATGGCCTCACTTTCTGTGAGAAGTCCGGTGGGCTCGCCGTTTTCGTCTACATGGACGAGAGAGGGGCCCTTCTCCTTGGCATATGCGGCGTCGATGCCGCGCATCCTGAGCATTGCGCTGTTGACCCACATCGAGTGTCCGTCAACGGAACTGAGTGCCATGGGCTTGTCGGGGCAGATGGCGTCGAGCGGCTCCTTCGTGGGGTTCAGGATGGTCCAGGGCTCCCAGCCGCCACCGTTGTAGACATCGCTGCCGGGGTGATCCTGCATCCACTGCTTCATCGTTTCCACGCAGTCTTCCATGCTGCCACCAAGCTTGGCCTGGCCAGCCATTCTGAGTCCTGCTGCATGACCGTGCGCATGTGCTTCGAGGAATCCGGGATAGACGGAGTTTGTGCCGTAGTCCAGAACTTCCGTATTGTCGTCGCAAAGGGCAAGTGCGACATCTTTCGATCCCACATACTGGATGAGGCCGTTCTTTACTGTCATGGCCTCCGCTGTGGGTTTGTATTCGCTCATCGTGATGATGTTGCCGAGGATGAGCTGGTCAGCCTTTCCGGCAAGGGATGTGCCGGCGCTGCTTTGAGCGCACCTGCTGCCAGAGCCTGAGCAGCCTGCAAGTGCTGCCAGGGAGAGGAGTGCAATAGTGATTTTTTTCATCGCGTCTATATATTATGTATATGACGCAAAGATACCAATTATTTGCGTGTTTTGAAGTGCGCCCTGAAAATCAGGGAGATTAAATAGACAACCAGGCCATAGGCCACGTTGAGGCACGCAGTATGGACGCTGTCCCATGCAATGGTGGGAACGGTGCCGGAGTCGAGGCCGGATATGGCATCGCTTGCGCTTATGAATGCGCACATGGCAAGGAAAATGCTAACGACAAGGGTGCCTATGCCGATGTATTTCACCAGAGAATGTGACTTGAAACGTGCTATGACGAGCGCGATGAGGCCGATGGTTATGACCGCCATGGGAACAATTCCGCCCTCTATCAAAATGCTTTGAATGGACATTGTTTAGTAGGTTCTTAAGTTTTGTGGTTGTTACAAATATACTATATTTGCAGTAACTGGCAAAGTATGATAAAGAAAAGAACAATTATATGGATAGCCGTGTCGGTGCTTGTGATCGCACTGGCGGTAGTGATATCACGCATATTCCTTTATTCCGCCTATCCGCGCCTGGGAGGTTATCTCATCCCCGGAGTGATAATCGGACTCCTGGCATGGAAGGCATTCTCCCGCACCGACGGCAGAGAGATACGCGAGCTCAAGCAGACTGTGAAGGACCTCGACAGGCAGCTTGCCGAGAAGAACGCCACCAGGATAAATGTCACCGGCATCAATCCCATCCTCCATATAGCCACCATGAACGTAGACACCTCCTTCGTGCGCCCCTACGTGCGTGAGAAGGACAATATGACATTCAACGGCGCCCTGCGTGCCGACGTGGCCGTCGAGTATGGCATCAAGCTCGAGGAGGTCAAATTCCGCTACGATAACGAGACCGGCACACTCATGCTGGCCAATTTCCATCCCGGCATCATCTCCTATTCGCGCAAGCAGCTCAAGTGGGAGTTCGCCAAGGCTTACAAGTCACGTGAAGTGCTCGGGTATGTCCTTCCCGACGTGTCAGATGGTGAAACCACAAAGTTCACCCAGCAGATGTGCGAGAGCCTGAGAGATGAGCTCGAGGCTGAGATCGACGGCCGGAGCATAAAGGAGTTCGAGTGGCTGTCGCCCGTGGTTACAGAGCAGGTTACAGAGGTGCTGAGAGCCATGACAGGCAACAGCGCCATGACCATCAGCATCGCTGAAGGTCCCGGAGACGAGACTTATCTTCCGTTAAAGGATTTCAGAAAGCAGTTTGTGGTACTGGGGGAAGGCGATTCCCGAGTTGCGCTCTATAATGAGCGACATGAGCCCGGCGTAAGGTCTTAACCGCCTGTCCATCTCATCGGGGTCGGCATCCCCGCCCCAATATTCCTTGGTAAAATAATACCAGAACTTTCCTGCCGTGTCGGGTCCCATGTGGAACGCCTCGCGCAGGAAATCCTCGTCGTCGTACCGGCAGGTCAGCAGGACCATGCCGAGGTCGAAGAGGGGGGAGCCGCAGGCAAAGTCGCCCAGGTCGATGAAGAATTCGCCTCCGTCGCCGAAGATGGCGTTGCCGAAGGAGAGGTCGCCGTGAATGGCGGTGTCGGCATCGGGGGCGGCCTGGATGAAGGCGGCTATCCTGGCTTTTTCTTCTGCCGTGAAGAATGGGTTGTCGTGCAGCATCCCGAGGTCGGCCTCCTTGATGCTCTTGAACTCACCCTCTGGCAGGTGCGTCGAGTGCAGCTTCAGACACATCCGGGCGAATCTTCTGGCATATTCCTCCACGCGCCCCGGGTCGTCGCCCACGGCACGTGCGAAGGATTTCTTGTTTGTTATACGTTTGAACCTTATGCCGAAGCGGCCTGCGCCGTCGGTCACCAGTTCGCCCGGCTCCGGCGTCGCAATACCTGCAGCCCAGACCTTGTGGGCCGCTTCAAGTTCAGAAACGATGATGCTGTAAGGTGCTGATTGATTGTACAGCTTCAGCATCACAGACTGGTCAGTCCTGTGATTGTAGCTTTCGCCGTTCGCGCCTTCGCCAGCGTATTCGTATTCCTGAAGATTAATCAGGACGGGTTCCATCAGCGATCAGATGATCTTGATGAAAGAGGAGAATCCGGTGATGTCGAAGACTTCCTTGACGGGAGCCTGCATGTTCGTGAGAACGAGGCTGCCCTTGTTCATGGTCACGGTCTTCTGGAGCATGAGGAAGATTCTGAGACCCTGGCTTGAGGTGTAGTCGAGTTCTGAGCAGTCGATCTCGATTGCGCCTGCATCGGGAGCCATGAGGGGTGCAACGGCCTCGCCGAACTGCTCGGCGGTTGTGGTGTCGATTCTGCCTGCTACCTTTACGAGGGTCTTTTCGTCAGTTTTGTTGATTGTAACTTCCATGGTTATCTGTTTATCTTGATTGTCATTATTGTAATATCGTCATTCTGCACATTGCCTGCAGTGAATGCCTGGAGCTCATGCAAAACATGTGCGCACATCTCTTCCGATGTGCTGTCCTTTGCTTCGCTGACACATCTGAGAAGCGCCTTTTCGCCGAACTGCTGCTTGTCGGCGCGCTCCGCCTCGGTGATTCCGTCGGTGTAGAGCACGAGTGCGGTACCCTTGTCGAGATGGTAGTTCTGCTGCTGGTAGGGGAAGTCCTCGAAGAGGCCTATGGCCAGATTGGGCTTGACAGGCAGGAAGCTGTCGCCAGCCAATACGGGGTTATGACCCGCATTGCAGTATGTCAGTTCTCCGGTGGTGAGGTCGAGCCTGCCGAGGAAGAGCGTGATGAACATCTGGGAGTCGTTGCCGGCACATGCCAGGTTGTTCATCCGGCTTACGATTTCGCCGGGCTCGAGCCCGATGCCTGCGACGAGGCGGAACGATGAACGTACCGCCGACATGATCATGGCTGCGGGCACGCCCTTGCCTGAAACGTCGCCGACCACGAAGTAAAGCACCTCGTCCTTGATGAAGAAGTCGTAGATGTCGCCACCTACCTCCTTTGCGGGCTTGAGGGATGCGTGCAGGTCGAGACCGTCCTGGTCGGGGAACTGCTTGGGCAGCATGGACATCTGTATCTTGCTGGCGATGTTCAGCTCGCTCTCGAAGCGCTCGTTTGCGGCCGTCGTGGTCTTGAGGTCCTCGATGTATACGCTGAGGGAGTTCTGCATCTGCTCGAAAGAGTCGCGCAGCTGGCGGACCTCATCCTCGGTGTCGATGTCGGGGAGGGCCATGTTGAAATCACCCTTGGCAATACCCTCGGCCGCCTCGCTGAATTTCTCGAGAGGCCTGGTGAGCTGGCGGATCAGCACGAAGCTGATGATGAAGAGGATCAGCAGGCCGAGAAGACCTATTATGCTGAGGAGGTTGCGCATGATGGAACTGCGCTCGAGCACGTCCTTGTAGTCGGTGGCGATGGATGCGATCCATCCGTTTGCGACAGGGCCGTAGACTGCGATGCAGAGATGGCCGTCGATGGCGTACTGCATGTGTCCCTTCTGTCCGCTCATGACGGCGTTGACAACGTTGCCGATGTTATGTCCGTTCTCCTCTGTGACATCGAGGGTCGTGAAGATGGAGGTGCCGTATTTCTCAACATCGGAACTTGCCTGCAGATAATGTCCCAGCGGGCTCATTAGCGCCACTACGGAATGCTCGTACGGCTTTATGGCCTCCAGTACGTCCTCGATGAACTCGAGGGTGATATCGGCTGTCATTACGGCGAAGACCTCGCCTTTCTTGTCGGTGATAGGGAAGCTGTAAGTACACATGAGGTACTCGCCGCCACCCTCGTCGTAATAGGGCTCGCTCCAGTGCGGTTCGCCGGACTTGAAGGGAACGTCGAACCACTCCATGCCGAAGTAGTCGTAATCCTCGTTGCCCAGCTGCTTGCTGAGGACTTCGCCGGATTCCTTGTCGATGTAGGAGTACGGTGAGAACCAGTGCTGCCCTCTGAGATAGTCCGACCTGAACGCTATGGCGCTGCCGACGATGTTGTCGTTCTCGGAGACTATCTTTTCCGTGATGTGGTAGAGATAGTCGGGCCTGTCCTTGTTCTCACCTGCAAGCCATGAGGAGGCTTCCACTGCGAACTCGACGTTCTGGAGGGTCTTCTCCACATCCTTGATGGTTGCATCGCGCAAGTTTTCAAGCGACTTGGTGGCCTCGTCGGAGATGAGGATATGGGACGATATGGCCGCCGCTCCGATAGTGAGGATGAACACTACCGAAGTTACAGCCAGGATATTGAGGCTGAGCCTGGTGGAAAATGACTTCCCGAACGTCATGAGAGCTTGAGCTTCATTGTGAGAATATTGCTGCCGTTCTCGTGACGGTACTCGATGCTGTCCATCATCTGCTTGCAGATGAAGATGCCGAGGCCTCCGATCTCACGCTCCTCGATGGATGCGGCTATGTCGGGGTCGTCCTTGGCAAGGGGGTCGAAGGGAGTGCCGCCGTCCTTGAAGCATATGACCAGGGAGTTGTCGTCCTCTTCCGCCTCGATCGAAACCCATGTGGTTCCCGAGTAGCTGAGGATGTTCTCTTCCACTTCTTCTACGCAGAGTCGGACTTTGAACTGCAGGCTGGGTGCTATGGCCTGCACTTCGTCGCAATTCATCACTGCTTCGATGATATCTGCATTCCTGCCTGCAACCGGATCAAACTTTCTATACATATCTCGTACTATTTGTTCAACTAACAAAGTTAGTGAAATTTTGGCTATATTTGCACTCCGAAAAATATATTAGCCTTTTTGCAATGAACAAGTTCAGAATTGGAAGCGACCTTATCGGAGAAAAGCAGATCCCCGCGGACGCATTGTACGATGTGCAGACACTCAGGTGCCTTGAGAATTTCAACATCAGCCATTTCCATCTCAATGAGTATCCCAATTACCTTAAAGGTTTGGCCATCACCAAGATGGGTGCAGCTGAGGCAAACCACCAGCTCGGTCTTCTGACCGATGAGGTCTATGCCGGCATCATGCAGGCCTGCAAGGAGATCCTGGCCGGCGAGCATGCAGAGGCCTTCCCGATCGACATGATCCAGGGCGGTGCGGGAACCTCCACCAACATGAACGCAAACGAGGTAATCGCAAACCGTGCCCTCCAGATAATGGGCTATGAGCTCGGCGACTTCAAGCACTGCTGGCCCAACGACGACGTCAACTGCAGCCAGTCAACCAATGACGCATATCCCACTGCAGCACATCTCGGACTATATTTCACACATATCGAACTCAAGAAGCACCTCGAGGCTCTCATCGCTTCACTCAGAGCAAAGAGCGAGGAGTTCAAGGGTATACTCAAGATGGGACGCACCCAGTTGGAGGATGCAGTGCCCATGTCACTTGGCCAGACATTCGGCGGTTTCGCAAGCATACTTGAGGATGAAATCAAGCACCTCGACGAGGCTGCCGCCGATTTTCTCGTAGTTAATATGGGCGCCACCGCAATCGGAACAGGCATCTGCTCCGAGCCCGGCTATGCTGAAAAGTGCACCGCCGCCCTCGCAGAGATCACCGGATGGCCCATCTCCCTCGCAAAGGATCTTGTAGGTGCCACATCCGACACATCTTCACTCGTCGGATACAGCGCAGCGCTCAAGCGTCTTGCAGTAAAGGCTTCCAAGATGAGCAACGACCTCCGCCTCCTGGCTTCAGGTCCCCGCTGCGGCCTCGGCGAGATCAATCTCCCCGAGAAGCAGCCCGGCTCCTCTATCATGCCCGGCAAGGTCAACCCCGTCATCCCCGAGGTCATGACCCAGATATGCTACAAGGTTATGGGCAACGACGTCTGCGTCACCATGAGCGGTGAGGCCGCCCAGATGGAGCTCAACGCAATGGAGCCCGTCATGATACAGTGCTGCTTCGAGAGCGCCGAGATCCTCATGAACGGTTTCGACACCCTCCGCGTGAACTGCATCGACGGCATCACTGCCAATGCCGACCGTTGCGAGTCATACATCAAGAACAGCATCGGAATCGTTACAGCGCTCAACCCCATCATCGGTTACAAGCACTCCACAAAGATCGCCAAGAAGGCAAAGGAAACAGGAAAGGGCGTATACGACCTCGTCCTTGAGGAAGGCATACTCTCAAAGGAGGAACTCGATGAGATTCTCCGTCCCGAGAATATGATCAAGCCTGTTAAATTAGACATAAAGCCCAGGAAGTAATTTCCCGGGCTTGAAAAAGTCTTTTTGATGGGGGCTCTGCCCCCATCACGACCCCCGGCAGCCTTTCGGCTGCTGTGCAGATCGGGAAGGCTAGTAGCTGTGCTTGGCGAAGAAGTTTAACATACAGCGGCCCCATCGAGGATTTCTCTTGATGTAGCTGCTGTGTGTTGCTTTTTGGAATATCACCAGTTCGGAATCAGGTATCGAATCTGCAATCAGTTTGGTATGCTCCACGCTGATGAGGTCCTTGCTGCCGGCGGTGATGAGTGAGGGGCATTTGATGGCGCTGAGGTCCGCAGGGTCGATCTGAGGCTCCTCGAGCATCATCATGGCCAGGGGAGTGCCGTTTTCAAGTATCCATTTCTTGAATTCCTCGAATCCGTCGCCGCAGTCGGGGTAGAGGTTCGCGCCGGCGGCCATTATGAGGCCGCAGGTGCCGGGGTGCGCCATCTCCAGGAGGAGGGCGTTGATTCCGCCGTCGCTCCATCCTCCCACTGCCGGCTTGTCAAGGCCGAGCGCTTCGATGAACTGGTAGCAGTCCTCAGCCATGTCGGCGTAGTGGTATTCTTCAAGCGGTGCGTTAGCTCCCTGACCTCTCGAGTCGGGACAGTATACCCTGTAGCCCGCCTTGGCGAGCTGCAGGGACTGTGTCCTGATGCTTTCGTGCGATCCTCCGTTGCCGTGCATGAGCACCACGGGCTTGCCGCCCTCAGGGCCACGCACCGAGTACAGCAGCGTCTGCCCGTTCACCTCGATGGTGCTGAGTGTTTCCGGCATGTTCCGGCAGCTGATCAGCAGCGGAATGAAGTAGAACGCGGTAGTGAACTTGCGAAAGAAATTCATATCGTTACCAGATGATTACGCGGTCCTTTTCAGGTCTGAACATTGCGTCACCTTCCTTGATGTCGAATGCCTTGAAGAAGTCGTCGATGTTCCTGAGCGATACATTGACGCGGTGCTCGCCCTGTGAGTGAACGTCGATGAGCACACGGCGCTGCATCTCCTCCTTGGTGATGTTCTGTGCCCATACGGTTGCGTAGCCGAGGTAGAAGCGCTGCTCTGCGGTGAAGCCGTCGATAGGTTCGGGATGGTTCTCGCCGAAAGAGTTCTGCATCGCGGTGAATGCAATGCGGAGACCGCCCTGGTCTGCGATGTTCTCGCCGAGGGTTGCGCTGCCGTTGGCAAATACGCCGGGAAGAACCTCGACCTGGTTGAACTGCTCCACGAGCTTTGCGGTCTTCTCCTCGAATGCCTTTGCATCTTCCTCTGTCCACCAGTTGTTCATGTTTCCGTCCTTGTCGAAGAGGCGGCCCTGGTCGTCGAATCCGTGAGTCATCTCATGGCTGATCACCACGCCGATTGCACCGTAGTTGACTGCATCGTCGGCATTGGTGTTGAAGAAGGGCGGCTGAAGGATACCTGCAGGGAAGCATATCTCGTTGGTGGTGGGGTTGTAGTAAGCGTTAACTGTCTGGGGGCTCATGAGCCATTCCTCGCGGTCAACGGGCTGGCCGAGCTTTGAGAGGTTGTCCTGTGAGTACCAGCGTGCTGCAGCTACGAGGTTCTCGTAATAGCTCTTTGAAGGGTCGATTTCGAGTGAGGAGTAGTCCTTCCACTTGTCGGGGAAGCCGATCTTGATTGTGAAGTTTGCGAGCTTCTCCTGAGCCTTCTCCTTTGTTGCGTCGCTCATCCAGTCGAGCGCTGCGATGTGCTCCGAGAGGGATGCCTGGATGTTCTTCACGATCTGCAGCATCCTGTCCTTGTCCTCCTGGGGGAAGTATTTAGCAACATACATCTGGCCGACTGCCTCGCCGAGGAGGCTGTTGGGAGTTGCCATTGCCCTCTTCCAGCGGGGCTTCTGCTCCTGTACACCTGCCATCTGGCGTGAGAAGAAGTCGAAGTTGGCTGCGTAGAAGTCATCGCTTACGACGTTGCTTGCGTCCCTGAGGACTCTTGCCTGAAGGTAGTGCCTGAGCACTTTGATGTCTACAGTTGCAACGTAGTCGTTGATTGCCTGGAAGTATGAAGGCTGCTCGACCACGAGCTTCTCCTGCTCGGGGATGCCGAGTACCTGGCAGTAGCTGTCGAGGTGAAGGTTGGGATATGCTGCGAAGAGCTGTGCGCTGGTCATGGGGTTGTATAAAGCCATGATGTCGCGCTGCTGGACCATTGACCAGTAGGGTACTGCTATTGCCATCTCCACGTCGAATGCGTCCTGGGCGATCTCGGCTGCGTTCCCGAGGCCCGCGAGGGTGGCGATCTTCTCGAGGAATGCCTTGTAGCCATCGCGGAGAGCCTGATGCTCGGGGAGAAGGTAGTAGTCGCGGTTGCCCATGGCGAGGCCGCTCTCGGATATGTAGAATATCTGCATGTTGCTGTCCATGAGGTCGGTGCTGACGCCGCCGCCGAAGATGCTGCCGATGCCGTTCAGTTCGCACTCCGCGCTGGCGGTTGCGAAGCTCTCGAGGTCGGTCACACTCTCAAGTGCCTGGAAGTAGGGCATTACGGGTGCGATGCCCTGCTCGTTGAGCTTGAGTGAGTCGAGACCCATCTTGTAGAGGTCGGCGATCTTCTGCTCGACGCTGCCTGTCTTGGCCTTGGACTTTGCGAGGTCCTGGAAGAGCTCGTTGAGGCGGATCTGGTTGTTCTCTGCGAGTACGTCGAATGCTCCGTACCTTGAGAACTCGGGCTTCAGGGGGTTGTTGCGCTGCCAGCCTGCGGTGGCGTATGCGTAGAAGTCATCGCCCGGGTTTATGCTGGTGTCGAGGTTGGTAAGGTCGATGGCGGGGACTTTCTCCTGCTCAGACTTGCAGGAAGTGGCTGCTCCGTATGCCACGAGGGATAAGATAATACCCATTAAAGCTAACTTTTTCATTTCCGATTTTTTAAAATCGCGTAAATATAAGCAATTCTGCTTAAATTTGTCCGTTATGGCAATCGAACAGGGAAACCAAAGAATCAATGTTGTGGATGTGCTGCGAGGGTTCGCGGTATGCGGAATAATAATAATCCATTTTCTGGAGCATCTTAACTTCTATATGTTTCCTGAGCCGGGTCCGCTCGACAAGGCAGTGTGGGATACGGTGTTTTTCCTTGGTTCCAACAAGATGTATGCGATCTTTGCGCTCCTTTTCGGGTTCAGCTGCTACATCCAGCACCATAACAGGGAGAAGCAGGGGCTGGATTTCCGTCCGCGCTTTGCGTGGCGTATGCTGCTGCTCTTCCTCTGGGGCATGGTGGACCTCCTGTTCTTCAATGGCGACATACTCTGCACCTATGCTGTACTGGGACTTTTCCTGATTCCTTTGGTAAAGGCTCCCGACAAGGTTCTGATGTGGGTCGCCATCTTCCTGTTCCTGCAGCCTGTCGAACTGGTGTACATGGTGCTCGGCTGGGTGAACCCGGCCGTCTCTCCCATGGACCTTGGCATAGGGCCTTTCTGGGGTGAGCTTTATGAGGCCTGTGCAAACGGATCGCTGCTTGATGTGGCCTCGGCAAACCACCGCCTCGGCCTCCAGCTCAACTTCGGCTGGGCGCTGGAGAACGGCCGTCTTACACAGACGCTTTTCCTGTTCGTGCTCGGTATGCTGCTCGGCCGCCGCAGGCTCTTCCTTGACGAGGACGGCCATCTTGATTTCTGGAAGAAGGTGCTTGCTGTCTCAGTGTGCTCGTTCGGTGTATTCCAGGTGGCTTATATGTTTGTTCCCCAGGCGGTTTCCAATGCAACTGCGTCCAACTCCCTCGGCATACTCCTGAAGGCGTGGCGCAATTTTGCAATGATGAGCTTCTATGTTTCCGGGATAGTCCTTCTTTACTACAGGACCCGCGCAGCCGTCGCTCTCGGCAGGCTGGCGTGCATAGGAAAGATGAGCCTTACCTGCTATCTGGTCCAGTCGATAATCGGAGGAATGCTGTTCTATGGCTGGGGATTCGCGTTCTACAAGTGGAGCGGACATTCGCTCAGTTTCTGCCTGGCAATGGCGTTCCTGACGCTCCTGTATTTCTTCTGCAAGTGGTGGACTTCACACCACCGCCGCGGTCCGCTCGAGGAGGTTTGGAGCCGCGCTACCTTCATCGGCTCCCGCTGAGTTTACTTTTTCTTGAAGTAGGTGAGGAACATCCTGTCGAGGTCCGCCCAGCTGACGTGGTCCAGTGTCAGGAAGAACTTGGGGAAGGAGAGGCTGATCCTCAGTGTTCCGTCCTCGAGAACTTCCTTACCCGCCTCGGCTTCCAGGAACTGCATTTCATTGTTCTCCTGCAGGCCGTTCCGCAGGGCAGGGTAGTAAATCTGCCCGATTTCCCTCTTGAGTTTCTTCGGCATCAATTTATAAAGATTGCCGAGTCTGTTGAGGGTCATCTGTGTGTCATACTTGGAGTTACACTTATGCTTGAAGTACATCATCGCATCTGGCGAGATGCCTTCGGTTATCTTCCCATGTCTTGATTTTGCCATACTTTTGGCCGCAGCCGCAGCATTGTCATCCAACTGCTCCTGGCTGAGCTCGGCTGCGCCCTGTGCCTGGCTGAGTTTGGCGGTGCCCTGTGCCTGGCTGAGTTCAATGGCACCCCGTTGCTGGCTGGCCGGGGCTGCTTGCGGCCCGGCCGCAGCGCCCGCGCTGCCGTTCGCGGCAGCCGTCTGCTGCGCAAACGCCTCCTCCGACGCCAGAATCGCCCCCAGCACGATGGTCAATATGACTCTGAATCTCATTTCCGAAGTGATTTCCTGCAAATATAACCATTCTTCCCATCAAACCCTGTGCCTCACTTGTTTCTGCCTCTTTGCTCATCTCCCACCCTCATCCCCAAAACCCAGCTTTGCGAGGCAACCCTTTTGATGGGGGGCGCTGCCCATAATAACGACGTCGGATCAATTCGCAAACCTCCGGCCGGCGCCATCACAATTCGTTGATGAAAGCATCACCCTACAGTCTCCCTCACTAAGAACATTTCCCCACCCCGGGGCCTTCCTTGATTCGCGGCGTTTTCCTGGAAGGTGTTGTCCTGTTCGTTGGGACCTTCCTTGATTTGCGGCGTTTTCCTGGAAGGTGTCGTCCTGTTCGTTGGGACCTTCCTTGATTTGCGGCGTTTTCCTGGAAGGTGTATGGTGAGCGGCCTAAAATGAGGCTTGATATTGGCGGAGATGAGGTGATTGGCCAAAATAATCACGAATTGTTGGCGAAACAGCGAAATAACAAGCCCGGCGCCTAAAAGTACCCGATTAGTTGGACAAATCACATATTCCGGCCAGGATTTGACCTTGAAATTGGCCGTTTGCCACAGCAGGTTGCAGATTTTAGTGCGGAGACACGTCCAAACTTTAGGGTTCATATCAAAGTGGCACAGCTACAGGCTTGAGGCAATAAGATTTAGAGATACGAAGCATCTGTCCCGCCATAAAAATGACGGATTTATGTCCGCAAATCCTATTTCTGCCACGTTTTATCTGATATCATGCCCGGAACGCCTGTTTCGACGGCCTGCGGGCACGAAATCGACGAAATCATGGCGAGATTGCCGTTTGCGGGAATAAAATCGGCGGAATCGTGGCAGAGATAACGACGGTCGCTGGTAGACAGTAATGAGGTGAAGTTCCGTCTGCTTACGCGAGGGTGGGTGGTTGGCACTTAGCGGTGCCAACAGACAGGGTTCGTGAAGCGCGGGAGTGTGAGGGTGAAGTGCGGCACTGCAGCCGAACTTGCGTCCGGCAGCTAAAGGCAAGCGTTGGCCGGACCTTTTGGAGAGCCCGGCCAACGCTTGCCTTTAGCCCAGTCAGGGACGCCCTCAGCCAGTCGGCATCCGCCGCCAGGCTGGGGCTTGGTTAGGAAGGGGCTGGGGGAAGGGTAACGTAATAGCTCTTGCGAAGCGTAAGCTGAGTCCGGCCGGCACTTGCCTTTTGCCCAGGTAGGGACGCTCTCAGCCAGTCGGCGTTTGCCGGCAGGCTGTGGCTCTGCAGGAAGGTGGATACCACGCGAAGTACAATGGCAACACATAGCAGGAACTTTGCAGGAAAGCGGAGGAATGTGGCCGGCGGGGGGCTGTGATTTGGGGAATCGGGGGCAAATTGGTAAATTTGTGGCATGAAACGAACCACGATTCTTTTTGCATCCACTATACTTTTCCCGGTTATTCTGTTCAATTGCCTGACTGCCAGGGGGCAGGAGGCGGGCGGCATGGCGCCGGAGCTTTCCGGGCCGGTTGTCGCGGCGGACGCGGCCGGCGCGGAATCAAGTAACTGGAACGGAGAACTGGCAGGCTGGGAGTTCTTCGAGATCAATCATGATTTCAGTAATTCGAACTGGTTCGCGAACGTGTATTTCGAGCACGACAACATCGAATACAGAAAGTTCGACTGCTGGTACGTCAGGACCACGTTAGGTTATAAGTTCACCAAATGGCTCAAGGCCGATGTGGCCTATGATTTCATGCAGGAGCCCGATTACATTACACACCGTGCCGTGTTCGACCTTACGGGAACCCTGAAACAGGGTGACCTCAAGGTCTCGATCAGGGAGCGTTACATTCACACCTGGTCTCCAGAGGTTGGCCAGCAGAGCGACGTTCTCCGCTCGCGTCTCAAGGTCCAGTATTCCATTCCCGACAGCCGCTTCAGGCCTTACCTTGCAATGGAGGTCTTCACATGGGGAGACACCTGGAAGAAGACACGTCATTATGTGGCCACCAACTACACCTTGAACGACCATTTCGAACTGGAGGCCTATTATCTCTATTACACCTACGCCGGAAGATGCCCTCAGCACATTCTGGGAATCGGCCTGAATATGGAATTATAATTCCTGGATTCAGGTTTTTTTACTATTTTTGTACTTAATGTCCACGAAGAAGAAAGTGATTACCGCAGTTCTTGCGGGCCTTTGCGCCGGCCTTGTCATAATGGCCGCCGTAAACAGTTTGTTCATAAGCACTTCCACAAACGATAGCTGCATGTCCTGCCATGTTCATGAGGACTCCGACAACAGCTACACCAAAGGCCATCACTTCCTGAACGGCAGCGGTACCAAGACCGACTGCGCCGCCTGCCATCTTCCTCCCGAGGAGCATCAGCTCCGCCACGCCATGGTGAAGGCCAGAATTGGCAGCAAGGACCTCTTCTCGTACATCTTCAAGAAGAAGGAGAATCTCGAGTGGGAGTACCGCGGCGAGCTGGAGTACGCCAGGGGAATCGTCTACAACGAATCCTGCAAGGCCTGCCACATCAACCTGTATCCCGAGGGCATTACAGACGACGGAATCTCCGCCCATCTCTACTATGAAGCCAACGAGGCAACCAACAAGGACCTCCACTGCATAAACTGCCATCTCGACGCAGGCCATTACAACCCCAACTACTCGCATTCCAAGATGACGGGCATGCCGTATAAGAAGGGCAGCCGCCACAAGGATGCAAAGGCCCATCTCTTCCAGGAGCCCGCAACCATTGAGACCTTCGAGAACTTTACGGAAACCATCCCCGGCACCGACGCCACCATCAGAATGGTCGCCATCCCCGCAGGTTCCTTCATCATGGGCTCACCCAAGAACGAGCAGTTCCGTGCCGACGACGAGGGCCCCCAGCACAAGGTCAACATCTCCCGCTTCTTCATGAGCGAGGTCGAGGTCACCTGGGACCAGTACTGGGCATTCTACGGCGAGACCATGTCGGAGGGTCACACCCCTCCCGAGAAGGTCTACGCAAACAACTCTCGTCCCGACCTCGATGCAGTTTCCGGCCCCACGGCGCCCTTCGGCAACCCTGACCAGGGCTGGGGAATGGACGATGACCGTCCGGCACTCACCATGACACATTACGCCGCCGAAACATTCTGCCTCTGGCTTTCGCTCAAGACCGGCAAGAAGTACCGTCTCCCGACGGAGGCCGAATGGGAGTACGCCGCCCGCGCAGGCAGCCAGGACGCATATCCCTTCGAGGGCAAGCCCAGGCAGTACACTTCCGAGGGTCTCGGAAAGAAGATATTCGGCACCGACACAACAGTCATAAAGCGCTACGCAGTTTACAAGGAGACCGCCAAGGGCCGCACGCAGTCGCCCAATGCGGTCAAGGCCAACGCCTTCGGCCTCAAGAACATGGCCGGCAATGTGCTTGAGTACTGCTCAGACTGGTATGCACCCGACTACTATACCGAGGCTGAAGTCACCGACCCCAAGGGTCCCGAGACCGGCACCGAGCACGTAGTGCGCGGCGGCCTTTATGCCGACGATGCATCCCTGCTCCGCAGTGCTGCCCGCGGCTGCACGCACCATGACGAATGGCTCAGCACCGACCCTCAGAACCCCAAGAGCATCTGGTGGTACTCTGATATCAAGGGCATAGGATTCAGAGTCGTGTGCGAAGTGCCTGAGACAATCAAATAACCACAATATTATGAAGACAAAGAACATCAACCGTAGAGAATTCCTCACCAGCACAGCAAAGATCGGTGCTGTCGGAATGGTTGCACCCGCTATTCTCACCTCTTGCGGAGGAAGCAAGAAGAACACTCCTCTCCGTGCAGAGGGAACCTATTATGTACCCGAACTCCCCGACAAGGCAATCGACGGCCGCGAGCTGAAGGTCGGCCTCATCGGCTGTGGCGGACGCGGTTCCGGCGCTATCCAGAACCTCCTTCACGCTGCAGACGGCATCACCGTTGCCGCTCTCGGCGACGTTTTTGCCGACAGGCTTAACGGAGCACGCGACATGCTCACCAACGATTATGGCCAGACTGTTCCCGAGGAGAACTGCTTCATCGGATTCGATGCATACCAGAAGGTCATCGATTCAGGTGTCGACATGGTAATCCTCGCAACACCTCCCGCATTCCGTCCCGACCAGTTCAAGTACGCAGTTGAAAAGGGCGTTCACGCATTCCTCGAGAAACCTATCGCTGTTGATGCAAAGGGATACCGCACCTGTATGGCAGCCGCCAAGATGGCACAGGCAAAGGGCCTTGCAGTCATCACCGGTACACAGCGTCACCACCAGCGCCCCTATGTCGAGGCTTTCAAGCTCATCCAGCAGGGTATGATCGGTGAGATCACCGGAGGTAACGTATACTGGAACCAGGGCCAGCTCTGGTATCGCGAGCGTGAGAAGGGTTGGAGCGACATGGAGTGGATGATCCGCGACTGGGTCAACTGGTCATGGCTTTCAGGCGACCATATCGTCGAGCAGCACGTACATAACATCGACGTATTCATGTGGATGACCGGCCTCATTCCCGTTTCAGCAACAGCATTCGGTGCAAGACACCGCCGCGTTACCGGCGACCAGTACGACCAGTTCAGCGTCGACTTCGACTTCGGCAATGGCGTTCACCTTCACAGTATGTGCCGCCAGATCAACGGTACCAGCACCAACGTTTCAGAGCAGATCCACGGAACAAAGGGCTTCTGGAACAGCGCTGACGAGACCATCCGCGACCTCCAGGGCAATATCCTCTGGGAGTACAAGGAAGACCCCGCATTCACACAGAACGATCCTTACACCCTCGAGCACGTCGACTGGGTCAACCATATCCGCAAGGGCACCGCACACGAGGAGGCTTCAGGCACCGCACAGTCATCACTGGCAGGCGTAATGGGCCGCGAGGCTGCATACACCGGACAGACCGTCGAGTGGGAGCAGATCAGCGCATCTGACCTCGACCTCATGCCCGAGAAGCTTGAGATCGGTCCCATGGACATGAGCAAGTACAAGGTTCACGTACCCGGAGGAGACGAGTAGTATGGAACGCAGAGATTTCTTCAAGACATCGCTCACTGCAGCAGCTGCAGTATCGGCGCTTTCAGTCCCTTCGATACTTACAGGATGCTCACCCAAGCCTGAGGTCAAGGTGAACGACACCAAGCTCCACCTTTCATTCCAGAGTGGAACAACCGGCAAGGAGACCTATGCCGAAAAGTTCGACATGATGGAGGAACTCGGCATTGAGGGCTTCGAGCCCGGCGGAATGGAGCTCGTGGAGAATGCGAATGAGATAGCTCAGGCTCTCAAGGGCCGTAACATCAAGGTCAGCGCTCTCTGCGCAGGCTTCGATGGCTTCATCCTCTCGAAGGATGCCGCCATCAAGGCTTCATTCGACAGCACCATGCGCGAGATCATCGACGCGGGCGGACAGTTCGGTTCCACCGGTGTCATCATGGTTCCCGCATTCAACGGGCAGAGCGACACCGCAATGCCTCACACCCAGGAGACCCGCGACTATCTTTGCGAGGAACTCCGTAAGCTCGGTGAGTACGCCCTTTCAAAGGGTACCACCGTCATCCTCGAACCCCTTAACCGCGAGGAAGCATTCTATCTCCGCCTCGTTTCCGACGCTGCAGCCATCTGCCGCGACGTAAACTGCGAGGGCGTGAAGTGCATGGGCGACTTCTGGCACATGAAGGAGGAGACATCTGACTACGCTGCCTTCATCGCAGCCGGCAAGTATCTGCAGCACGTGCATATGGCAAGCCGCGGTCACAGGCGCATGCCCGGTGAGGACGGCGAGCTTGACAACTATGTTGACGGATTCCGCGCACTCAAGGAGATGGGTTATGACAAGTACGTCAGCTTCGAGTGCGGCTGCAACGGCGACCGTGCCGTTGCCGTCCCCGCAGCAGTTGCCCTTCTTCGCGAGCAGTGGGAAAAAGCCTGAATTGATTATATTTGTAAAAACTAATACGGACTAATATGCATAACATTTTGATTTTCCAGAACCTCGGAGCCGGTGAGATCATCATCATCGCCCTTGTTATCCTCCTTCTTTTCGGTGGTAAGAAGATTCCCGAGTTGATGAAGGGCCTCGGAAAAGGTGTCAAGAGCTTCAAGGACGGCATGGCCGACGTGGAGAAGGAAATAGGCAACCTCGACGAGGAGGTCAAGAAGCCCTCTGAGCCCAAGAAAGACTAAGACAAATAATGGCTGAAGAAGAGGATCAGGAGCTTGAAACTGGCGCAGCCATGACGTTTTGGGACCATCTGGAAGTTCTCAGATGGTCCATATTCCGCGTCGCTATCGCGCTGTTCATAGCTATTGTGGGTTGCTTCATAGCAATGCCGCATATTTTCGACAGCTTCATCCTTGGCCCCACCGACGGTGACTTCTTCCTTTACAGGTGGTTGTCTTTCGGCGGCGGGGGAGGCAAGGGTGCGCTCATGCCTGATTTCTCTTCCGACTTCCATGTCGACATCATCAACATCAATGTGGCAAGCCAGTTCCTGACGCACATCACAACGTCTTTCTGGATGTCGCTGGTGATAGTCTTCCCCTATCTTATATATGAAATCTGGAAGTTCCTCAAGCCTGCTCTCTACGAGAACGAGGAGAAGAGCGTGAAGGCCGCATTCGGCTTCGGCACCATCCTCTTCTTCATAGGCTGTGCCATCGGCTATTGCGTGATCTTCCCGGTGACCTTCAGGTTCCTTACAGGCTATACGGTCGGCAACAGCATCACCAACCAGATTTCGCTGAATTCCTACATGTCGAACTTCCTCACGCTCGTATTTGTCATGGGCGTGGTGTTCGAGATCCCCATGCTCGCATGGGTGCTCTCGAGAATGGGATTGTTATATAAGGATACGCTGAAGAGCGTCCGCAGGTACGCCGTTGTTGTCCTGCTCGTTCTGGCCGCCCTAATAACTCCCTCTGGTGACCCGTTCACCCTCTCGCTGGTCTTCCTGCCTCTCTACATCCTCTATGAGGTTTCCATAGCCGTAGTCAGGAAGCGTCCTGTCGAAGAGGAATAGCCATTCTATTTCGCGTATTCTACTTTCCAACCTGCCGGAATGATGTCGCTGTCGTTCCATGTGGCTGCCTTGTTCTTTATGAACGTGCCGGTTGCGCTGACATCCTGCAGCATGTCCTTCACGTCGTTAGCATTAGTCACTGAAGTAAACATTGCTTTCACATAGTTCAGTGATAAACAGCCAAAGAACATCTGTTTATATCATTATATGAACATTTTTTCCACGTACTGAATTCCGGAGGAGCATATCCCCTCCTGAAACCCTAAGCACCCGCGCTTGATAGCGGGAGGGGCCCGCCGACGTAAGTCGGTGGGAGGGATGAGCGTAGCGAAGGTTCAAGGAGGGGATGTGCTCCTCCGGAGCGCCATGTTGAATAGAATACAATAAAGAGGACCGGCCTGAAAAGGTCGGTCCTCTTATCTGTGAGAATGTAAGTGATTACTTTACGAAGGGTGCTGCGATGAGGTATTCGGCTGACTCCTTGCAGGTGCGGAGGATGCCGCCGTCTTCCTCTGAGTAGCTTGAGCCTTCCATCTCGACTACGATGTCCTGGGTTCCAGAAGTCTCGAAGTTATTGAAGATGGCGTCGAAGCCGACCTTGCCGCTCTGACCAACCTCAGCCACGTCCTTGATGTGCAGACAGGTGAAGCGGCCGGGATACCTCTTGAAGTACTCCACGGGGCTTACGCGTGCGTTGTCTGCCCAGTAAACGTCCATCTGGAAGAATACGAACTCGGGGTCGGTGTTCTCGACCATGAAGTCGTAAGCGGGAACGCCCTCGACCTCTGCGAACTCATGTGAGTGGTTGTGGTAGCCGAACTGCATTCCGTTCTCCTTCACGAGCTTGCCGATTGCGTTCATATAGTCGCAAACGACCTTGAGGTCCTTCAGGTTGTCGGGAATGTTGATACCGGGAGCAACCATGTACTTCATGCCTGCTGCCTTGTGGGTGGCGATTGCCTCTTCCCACCAGGGCATTGCGGCAGAAAAGTCACCGCTTGCGATCTCCTCGTCCTCGAGGTAGCGTACTACATGTGAAGAGAGGGGCTTGAGACCTGCAGCCTCGATGGCTGTCTTGAACTCCTCACCTGAAAGGCCATAGAGCTTGCCCTCGCCATAGCATGCAGCCTCCACTGAGGTGTAGCCGTAGCTTGCGATGGCCTTGAGTGTTGCCTCACTGTTCTGCGCGAACTTCTCGGGGTTGCCGATAAGATCCCTTACAGAATAGAGCTCGATGCCGATTTCCTTCTTGGCTGTTTCCTGCTCCTTGGGAGCGGCGCATGATGCAAGTGCAACTGCTGCCAGTGCGAACAATGCTATTTTGCGCATACTAGAGTTCCTTTACGCGGATGTTACGATACCAAACAACGTCGCCGTGATCCTGGAATCCGAGGTAGCCCTCGTGGTTCTCGCCACCGCAGTTGTTGAGGAGTTCGTATGCGAGAGGCCATGCCTCCTCGCTGAACTTGCTGTTCTGGAGAAGCTCTGTCCAGCGCGGTGTCCACAAGTGATACTCGAGAACCTTCTCGCCGTTCTGGAAGTGAACAACGGTGCCTTCGTAAACGAGGATCTTACCCGTGTTCCACTCACCGTAGGGGTTCTGGTTCTGGGGCTTTGCAGGGATCATGTCATAGAGTGATGATGACTGACGGTTGCCGTCAACGCCGAGCTGTGCGTCGGGATGGTTGGCATTGTCAAGGATCTGATACTCGGGGCATGAGATGTAGATAGGCTCATACTGCTCCTCGCCCTTGTCGTTCTTTGTGGTAACCTCCTGAGCAAGGTAGAATACGCCTGAGTTGGCGCCCTTCTCGACCTTCCACTCGAACTCGAACTCGAAGTTCTTGAACTTGTGAGCGAAGATGAGGTCGCCGCCGTCGCCTTCCTGTGCCTCGCCGCCGCCGGTGCCGTTGAATGTGATGCAGCCGTCAACGATAGCCCACTTTGAAGGAACGCGGTCCTTTCCATAGCCTCTCCAGCCATTGAATGTCTCGCCGTCGAAGATCTGGATGAAACCGTTCTCGTCGGTGGTGAAGCCTGCGAGGTCAACCTGAGGAGCCTCGACTACGGTGTAAGCAGGAACGCCGCCTTCTTCAGCAGCCTTCTTGCCATTGTTGCCGCCGCAAGATGCAACTGCGAATACGAGTGCGATGGAAGCGGCGATTACAAGTGCCTTTTTCATTTTTGATATAAGATTTAGATGTTAGTGACTAGTCCTGGGGCATCTCAGGAAGTGACCAGCCCTTGCGGTAGGTCTTCTTGATGAGGCTCTTTGCATATTCGTTTGCGTTGACGGGCTCTGTCCAGTCTTTGTTGAAGGTAGGGTGACCGTCGTGGATCTCGAAGCCGTCCTTGATGCATGTCTGGATTGTTGCGTCGGCGGGGATGTTGGTGAACTCCATCTTCTCGCCGTCCCACTCGAGCACCTGGTTGAGGCCCTGCAGACGTACTGCGAGCACACCCATTGCAACCATCTCGTTGAAAGGACCTGCCTCGCTGAAGTCTGAAGCGCTCTTTACGCGTACTGAAGGATCTTCCTTGCAGGCACGGATCCAGTCCTGCTGGTGAGAAGTCTTGATCTCGCGGAGAACGTGGGGAACCTCAGGGTTGCGGCCTGAAAGGAGCCAGGGATTGACACCGTAGCAACCGCAGATGAGGGTGTCCTTTGTACCGTGGAAGATAACGCATCCGCCGGCGTCGTTGAGGTCGATACCCTCGGGCAGACCTTCGAAGCGCTCGGGCTTGATGCCGCCGTCGTACCAGTATACGTCAACCTCGGGCATTGCAACCTTGGGCATGTTGTCACGTGCGGGGAAGGTGAACTTGACGGTCTGTGCAGAAGGACAGCAGTCGGTGAGGAGGAGGGTTGAACTTCCCTGAACCTTGGTAGGATAACCGAGCTTGAGGCCCTTGAATACAGGGTGGAGGATATGGCAGGCCATGTCGCCGAGAGCGCCGGTACCGAAGTCCCACCAGCCGCGGAAGTTCCAAGGTGTGTATATCTTGTTGTAGGGACGCATGGGAGCGGGTCCTACGAAGTTCTCCCAGTCGAGGGTTGAAGGGATGGGGTCAGCCACCTCGGGACGGTTGAGGCCCTGGGGCCAGATAGGACGGTCGGTGAATGCCTCCACCTTGGTGACCTCGCCGATTTCGCCGTTCCAGATCCACTCGCAGATCTTTCTTACGCCTTCGCCTGAAGCTCCCTGGTTACCCATCTGGGTGGCAACGTTTGCCTTCTTTGCGAGCTTGGTGAGGAGACGTGACTCATATACGGTAAGGGTGAGGGGCTTCTCGCAGTATACGTGCTTGCCTGCTGCAAGTGCTGTTGCTGCGATGACTGCATGGGTGTGGTCTGCGGTTGCGATGACAACACCGTCAGCCTCGTCGAGAAGCTCGTCGAACATCACGCGGTAGTCCTTGTATCTCTTTGCGTTGGGATACTTCTCGAACACATGCATTGCATAGTTCCAGTCGACGTCGCAGAGGCCGATGAATTCCTCAGTCTCCATTTCTGCAAGGTCAGCGGCGCCACGGCCACCGATACCTACTGCGAGGAGTTTGAGCTTGCGGTTGAGAGGTGCAGGGGGAACATCCTTCTTTTTCTTGGGATTCTTACCCATGAGGGCTGTAGGAGCTACAGCCAGACCGAGTGCTGCTGCAGAGCCTGTCTTGAGGAATGACCTCCTTGAAATGTCTTTTGATTCCATAAAATATAGTTTTAGATGTGATTTTGCATAATCGTACGAATTTAACAAAAAAACTGCTGACTTTTATTCAAAATCAGCAGTAATTATTAAAATAGTATGCAATCGGTTATTTAACCTTGATCAGGTAGCAGCCATGTGAAGGCACGGTGAATACGTCGGAGTCCTTGCCGGTCAGGTCCTTCTGTCTCCAGAGGTCCCTGAGTTCGGCACCCTTTGCGATGCCGAGTTCGGCCGCAGGGAGCTTGACGGTTTTTTCATCCGAACCTATGTTGAAGATTCCCAATGCCTTGCCGTCCTCCACGTCCTTCATCCATATCTGGATTCCGCCCTTCTCCCAGACCTTGGACGCCTGCTTGCCGAGTACATCCTGGTTTACACCGATGACTTCGGGGTTGCTGAGCAGGCCGATGGTGAACTTGTCCATCTGGGCCATGTCGCAGCCTATGAGCAGGGGCGATGAGAGCAGGCACCACAGGGTGACGTGCGTGTACTGCTCGTCAGGCGAGAGGCGTGTCTCATGCAGGCTGCCCCAGCCGACCTTGCCGACGATCATCATGTCGGGATCGTTCCAATGGCCGGGACCGGCGTAAGGGTACTGCACCGTCTGGTTGAATCCGATCTGGACAAGCGAGTTCCAGGTGTCGGTAATGTCGCCTGTGGTGCGCCAGCAGTTGGCGTCCACCTCGGCGCCCCATTCCCAGACATTGTCCATGCCGTACTGGCAGAGGCTGTAGATGATGTCGCGGTTCTGCTCGCGCAGGATCTTGCCCATGAGCACGTACGGGCGCATGTATTCTTCACGTACGGGGTTGCCAATCTTGTCGAATTCCTTGCCGTAACCGCACCAGTCGTACTTGAGGTAGTCCACGCCCCATTCGGCATAGGTCGCGGCGTCCTGGGCCTCATGGCCGAGGGAGCCGAGATATTTGCCGCAGGTAAGGTCGCCGGGCGATGAGTAGATACCCATCTTGAGACCGTTGGAGTGCAGCCAGTCGCCGAGAGCCTTGATGTCGGGGAACTTTTCGTTAGTGAGTATGCGGCCGTCCTTTGCGCGGGCGGGCGCCTCCCATGCATCGTCGATGTTGATGTAGGACCAGCCGTAGTCGATGAGGCCGCTGTCGATCATACCCTGGGCGGATTCGCGCACCTTGTCCTGGGAAACCTGAAGTCCCCAGCAGTTCCAGCTGTTCCAGCCGAGGGGAGGGGTGAGGGCTATCCTGTTGCCTACGAAGAAGCTGAAGTCCTTGCTGTCGCTGCCCTTGTCGTTGGTGGCCACGAACTTAACGTCGTACTGGCCTGCCTCTGCAATCGAACCGCTGATGACACCTTTCTCTGCATCGAGAACCAACCCTTCGGGAAGACCTTCGACCTCATATCTGATGGGCTTGTCGCCGCTTGCGGGGATCTTGAAGATGACAGGACTTCCGGGGCGCACGCCGTATACCTTAGGTCCGTTGATTCTGGGCTCTGCGGGTGCTGCGGGTGTGAGTATGTACTTGGGAGATACATTGGTGAGCGCCTTGCCGTCGAGGGCAGCGGTAATCACGTGGCGGCCATTTTCCCTGGTGATGACATCAGCGTTGAAGGACTCTGCGAACCCTATGCTGGCGTCGTCAACGGTCAGCAGGACCTCGGATTTGCCGCTGTCGGTGTCAAGGTCGGTGAGCACGAGCCGGCCCTTGCAGGGCGTGACGTTCATGTTGGTGATTGTGACGGTGTTGCGGAGCATGCCGTCCTCGATTTCAATGCTCTTGATTTCGCCGTAGATGGCGCTCTCGTTGAAGTGGTTGCAGGTCTCTGGCATCTTGTCGGCAGGATAGGAAAGGATGCTCACGGGGCCGTCCCACATGCCGCCTTCCTCGCCGTTGTCAATCACCCTGATGGCAATCACGTTCTTTCCGCCCCAGTTCAGGACAGGATCGTCACCATCGATGTAGTAGCGCCTGTCAATGTCGTAGTAGGTGAGCACGTCGGTGCTGTTCGGGTGGAAGCCTGTGTTCATTCCGCCTATGTACTTGCCGTTCACGAAGGTCCAGTCCATGTCGTCGATCTTTGCGAGATTGAGCATGAGCTTGATGTCCTTGTTGGAACCGGTGAGTTCAGGCAGGTCAAATGTGAAGCGATATACGGAGTATCCGTCGTAGCCTTCATATCCCTGGGCCTCATAGACGTCCTTGACGTTGATTACAGCCCACTGCGAGTCGTCGAATGTGGGGGCGAGCCATGCGCTTTCGAATCCAGTGCTGAACTTTGCGGTGTCGAAGCTTATCTCCTCCACTACCTGCTGGGCCTTGGGCGCGCAGGAAACAAGGGCGGCAAGAGCCGCCCCGATGATAAATGCTTTCTTCATTAGATCCTGATGTCGATTGCCTTGAGGTCCTCATCCTTTGAAGAAGGACCGTAGAGTATCTGGTAGTGGCCTTTCTTGACTGCAAGTTCGTCAGCCTCTTCGCTGTAGTACTCGAATGCGCGGTCGCCAAGTTCGATCTGAACCTTGACGGTCTGGCCTGCGGGAATGTTCACGCGCTTGAATCCCTTGAGGGTCTTGATTGGAGCATCGGGATCGTCGAGAGCCTTGATGTAAACCTCGACAACCTCGTCACCGTCAACTGAACCGGTGTTGGTGACGGGAACGGTGAGGATGTGCTTTACGCCCTTGACCTTTGCCTGGCCGTACTCGAAGGTGGTGTAGCTCAGACCGTAGCCGAATGCGTAGAGAGGCTCGCCCTCGAAGTAACGGTAGGTCTTGCCTTTCATGTCGTAGTTGAGGAAGTCGCCGAGCTGGTCGGTGGATGCGTAGAATGTGAGAGGCAGTCTGCCGGCAGGGTTGTACTTGCCGAAGAGCACGTCTGCAACTGCGAGACCTGCTGCCTGGCCGCCGTACCACGCCTGTACGAGAGCGTCATACTGATCCTCGATTCCGCCGAAGGCGATTGCTGAACCTGAGCAGTTTACAACAACAACCGGCTTGCCGGTAGCGTGCATTGCCTTAACGAGGTCCTGCTGTATTGTAGGGAGTTCGATTTTGGTGCGGTCGCCGCCGAAGAAGCCCTCGTAGGGAACGTCCATCTCCTCGCCCTCGAGCCTTGCGGTAAGGCCGGTGACTACGATGATGACGTCTGAGTCAGCCACGTCGGCGCTGAGTTGTGCGAGGTCAACGTTGCCCTCGGTCTCCTCGGTAACGTGGTTGCATGCCTTGCAGTAGAATACCTCGGCATCGCCGGCCTGCTGGCGGATTGCGTCAACGATCGAGAGCGTGTGCTCTTCGGTGGGGTTGCCGCTGTAGTTGCCGAGCTGCATGTAGGTGTCGTCAGCGTTGGGGCCTACGACAGCGATCTTCTTCATACCGCCCTTGAGAGGAAGCACTGCGCCTTCGTTCTTGAGGAGAACCATGGTCTCGCATGCTGCCTTGCGGGCAAGTTCAGCGTTCTTCTCGCTGCTGATGACCTCCGGACCGAAATCCTTCCAGGGATTCATCTCCTCAGGGTCGAAGATGCCGAGTTTGAAGAGTTCCCTGAAGGTTCTGCGGAGGGTGTTATTGACGTCTTCCTCTGAAAGAAGGCCACGCTCCACTGCTTCGGGAAGATAATCCTGGAAGTTGTCGCCGCACTCGATGTCGCAGCCGGCCAGGATGGCTGCTGCAGATGCTGATGCAGCGTCGGGATGTGTCTCGTGACGGCCCTTTACATAGAAGTTGTCGATGGCGCCGCAGTCTGAAACGACTACACCGTCATAGTTCCACTTGCCGCGGAGGATGTCGCCGAGAAGCCTGTCGCTGGCGTTGCAGGGAACGCCCTCGTAGCGCTGGTATGCACCCATAATCTGCTGGACGTGTCCGTCCTTGACGAGCATGCGGAATGCAGGGAGGTAGGTCTCCCAGAGGTCGCGCTGCGATACTGTGACGTCAAACTGGTGGCGCTTTGACTCAGGGCCGCTGTGCACTGCATAGTGCTTGCCGCAGGCGATGGTCTTGAAGTACTTGGGATCGTTACCCTGCATACCCTTTACGGTAGCGGTACCCATCACACCTGCAAGGAAGGGATCCTCGCCGCAGGTCTCCTGGCCGCGTCCCCAGCGGGGGTCACGGAAGATGTTGACGTTGGGGCACCAGAATGAAAGGCCGTGTGACCATGCGTTGCAGTTTGCATGGGTCTTGCCGAATACGGGCTCCATGCTGTTCCACTTTGCACGTGCCTCGTCTGAAACGGCAGTGTAGATCTCGATCTGCTGTGCCTCGTCGAAGCTGGCAGCAAGTCCGATTGACTGGGGGAATACGGTCACGCCGTCACCGGTGATACCGTGGCATGCCTCTGACCACCAGAAATATGCGGGGATTCCGAGTCTGTCGATGGAGATGGTGCCGTCCTGAAGAAGGCCGGCCTTCTCCTCG
This sequence comes from Candidatus Cryptobacteroides sp., assembly GCA_045640445.1. Taxonomy (GTDB): domain Bacteria; phylum Bacteroidota; class Bacteroidia; order Bacteroidales; family UBA932; genus Cryptobacteroides. The sequence continues at coordinate 35,651 of JAZUFA010000068.1, forward strand.
AGTGTGAGAAGAGAGATGACGTTCTCCACTCTCTCGTCGATGGAGAGGGCGGGATTCTGGAATGGATACTCGTACTCGGCCACTGTTGCGGGCTGCTTCGGAGCGCAGGATGCAAGTGCTATGACTGCAGCTGCAATGATTGTCAGTTTTTTCATAAATATGTGTGTTGTAATTAATTAGTCTTCAAGCAGGCTGATGTATCCGAGAAGTGCTCCCCAGTGATAGAATTTGTCGGAGTTCTCGACATCGTCGCCCACTCCGGTCACAGAGTTCCAGTTCTCGAAGATGTATCCGCGCACTGTCCAGTCCTTCATGAGGAGCTTCAGCGACTTTTCTGCCAGCTGTTCACGCACCGGTGCGCAGTCGTAGTTCATGAGGCCGAGGTACACGAGGAAGTTGGTAGGACCCCATATGCGTCCCCGCCAGTAGGTGTTGTCATTGAACTCCGGCACGTTCCTGGGGGTGCAGGGGATTACCCATTCGCCCCAGAACTCATCCTCGTTCAGGAGATGTTCGTCTATCATGCGCCTTGCCTGCTCAGGTGTTGCGGCCCCGCACATCATAGGATAGAAGTTGGTGGGATCTATGCGTCTTACGAGTTCTCCGGTCTTGAGGTCCTTGCAGTAGAACATGCCGTCCTCCTCGCACCAGAGGCTCTGGATGCCGGCCTTCATAGCCTCGCCGCGTGCGCGGATCTGCCTTGCTTCAGCCTTGCGGCCGAGCTCGAGGGCTATTTTCTCGAGATATATGCAGTCCATGGCGTACATGGCGCTCAGGCCTACGTCGTTGTAGCTCACGACATGCTTGTCGAGGAAGTATCCGGCGTTGTCGTAGACCCATGTGTTGTCGAGTCCGCATTCAAGCACGGATACCTCGCGGGCCCATGTCTCTTCGGGGTAGTCCTCTCCGTTAGGCGGGGTGGATCCCCAGCACAGCAGCCCTTCGTACTCGCGCTCCTGCATCCACCACTGGTTCCAGCGCAGAAGGCGCGGGTAGAGGTACTCGAGCAACCACTTGTCGCCGTAGCGCTCGTATATGGTCCATATGGCGCGCGATCCTACAGGAGGCTGGGAGCGGTCGTAGGATACTGCGTTGTTCGAGCAGATGAAGTTGGGCACGAAGCCGCAGATGTCCACTGCTTTGGTAATCTCTATTGCGTTGCAGATTGCGAGTTCGCGGTTGTCGACCGAGAGCATCTCGCTGGCGAAGTAGGTGTCCCAGTCGAAGAGGACGTAGCCGCCGAGTTTGTCGGACGTCTTGCTCCAGCCAACGTTCCAGTTACGGCTCACGGGAGTGACCACCACGGCGTCCGCGGGGTCGTAGACGGTGTCCCATGCGAGCACTGACTGCATTGCGTGGTGGATGTCGTACTTGTCGCCCCACTTCTTGCGTTCCTGCTGCTGGAAGGCATCCTTCCTGCTCTGGAGCAGTGCCTCCGCCTCCTCTACGGTGATGTCCTCTCCCGTGTAGATGAGAACGGGTGCATCAGCTGAACATGTGTAGTATCCGTCGTCGTTCCGGTGGCCGTCAACAGGGCCCATGGAGATGTTTTCGGCCGTGCGGGTATATCTGCAGTTGCTGCCTGCGACATGGCCTCTCAGCACGTATGTGTCATGCATCGATATGAGGTCGAACCCGTCGGCCTGGACGTCATACTTGCTCTCGTGACGCAGTACGTCCCAGATATAGCCTGGCTCGATGCGTATGCCGCCCTTGTTGCCTTCCTTCGTGGGGGTGATGAGCATCACGAGGCGCTTGCCTTCCGACGTAGCGCGTATCTTCAGCTCCATTCCGTGCCATGAAGCGTCCGCTTCGCGGTAGGTGCCGTCATAGCTGTGATCGTAGGGATGAACGGTCACGGCGTCCTCGTCGCGGTTGCCAACGCGCATCTGGTCGTTCATGTTGCCCTTGGAGTCTATGAGGGCTATCTGTATACCGGTGAGGTCGGGGAGAAAGACCTGGTTGAACACGTTTCTGGTGTCCCAGCTGTTCCAGCCCTTCATCAGTTCCTTTTTAAGGAGCTTGTATTCCCATTCGGGATAGTCGGCTGCGCTCCTGTCGTTTCCTGCCGTGCATGCCGCAAACATTGCAGCAGCTGTCAAAAGTATGAGCAGTCGTTTCATATACGGTTGATTTTCAGAGTAATCCTTTCAACTTTCTTCTCGTCGGAGTCGTAGAGTATCACGTAATACTCCTTGTCTCCGTAGCCGCCGGCCTTGATGCTGACCTCCAGCTTGACTGTCTCTCCGGCCTTGATGTATATTCGGCCGATATATGCGTTCACGCAGCTGCAGCTGGTGGCCAGACCGCCTATGCGGAAGTCTTCCGATGAGTTGTTGGTTATCTCGAATGTATGGAACACGGTGCCGTCGTCGTTGCTGACGGTGCCGAAGTCCCACTGGGTGCAGTCGAAACTGATTCCGTGGTTCTGAGCGCCGGCGAAGGCGCTCAGAAGCATCAGTGTCAGTATGACTGCAAGTTTCTTCATTACAGTTTTATGCTTGCCTTAAGCGGCAGATTGTCGGAAGATCCGCCCACGCTTATCACGAACTCGCCGGGTTCAACCACGAACTCGTGGCTCTTCACGTCGAAGTAATGGAAGGCCTCGCTGCCGAGCACGATGCTCACACGCTTGCTCTCTCCCTTCTTCAGGTCTACCTTCTCGAAGCCCTTGAGCTCCTTGACGGGGCGAGCCACGCTGCATTCGGGGTCGCTCACGTATACCTGGCAGACTTCCTTTCCGTCCATCTTGCCGGTGTTGGTTACGGTGAAGCTGACTGTGACCTCGCTCTGCGCGGTCACATCTGCCTTTATGTCAGAATATGCAAAGGTCGTGTATGAGAGACCGTATCCGAAGGGGAAAGCCACCTCGGTGCCGGACTTGTCGTAACCGCGGTATCCTGTGAAGATGCCCTCGGTGTAGCGCACCCTCCTGATTCCGTTGTCGTCCTTTTCACAGTGGTAGGAGTTGTGGCAGGGGTTGTCCTCCCAGAACTTCTCGAGTGAGATGGGAAGCTTGCCGCTGGGGTTGACCTTTCCTGTGAGGATATCTGCCAGGGCGGTGCCGCCTTCCTGACCGGGATACCAGGCCATGAGGACTGCGTCTGCATAAGGCTCAAGCCCTGCTATGTCAACGTTGCATCCGCTGTTGATAACGAGAATAACCTTATTGCCGAGCTTGGATGCCTCCCTGAGGAGGATCTGCTGCTCTGCAGGGAGACCGAAGGGATGGTCGGAACCTTCGCAGTCGGTATTGGAGTTCCAGCCGAGGCAGACCACGATGTTGTCGGCCTTGCTGAACTGGCCGAGGAATTCGGGACAGGTGACGCTGGCCTCGTCGAGAGTCTCGACACTGAAGCTCAGGCCGCCTTCCTCGCCGCCTTCGTATTCTTCCACCACGATGTCATACTTCTGCCCTTCGACAACATTGATCCATGCAACCTGCGAGTGAGCCTCATGGTCGGTCCATTCTGAGAAGATGAGTTTGCCGTCGATAAAGAGGCGGTAGCCGTCATCACCCTTGACCTTGAACATGACTTCGCCTGATACGGGAGCGGTGAATGTGCTGCTCACACGTGTGGTGAAGTTGTCGGCTCCTATGCCCTCGCAGGGCTCTGCAGCCCATGTGTATGCTATTTCCTTGGACTTGATGCGTACGGGGGTGCCTTCGAAGTTGCGGTTGCCGTACCATTCCACATCGAATCCTTCGGTACCGTCAGCGCAGCTGAAACAGCTTGAAGGGAATGCCTTGCTGCGGGGCTCTACGGTTGCGAGCGTCGCTTTTTTGCCGAGGGCGGCCTTGATGCCTTCCCATTCGGTCACATAGTGGAAGGGGTAGAGCACTCCGCTGCCGCCGCCCATGGTCCTGACGTCGGCGTTAGGACCCATGACTACGGTGCGTCCCTTCAGAGGAAGGACGTTACCGGCGTTCTTGAGCAGGACTATGCCTTCCCTTGCGATGTCGAGGGCTCTGGCACTGCTTTCGGCGTTGTCTTCAGCAATACTTTTGTCGGCAGCTGTGGATTTGTCGAGCCAGCCGAATGCACTGATAGTGGAGACAATATGCGTGACCATCCTGTCGATGTCGATCATAGTGATCACACCGCTTTCGAGCGCGGGCATCAGGTTCTCCTTGGTGAGGCTTGCGCCAGAAGGCATCTCGAGGTCCATGCCGCCGAGTACCGGTGCGATGGGGTTGTGAACAGCCCACCAGTCGCTCATGAGTATGCCCTTGAAGCCCCAGGCGTTACGGAGCCTGTCGATATTCATGTATCTGTTCTCCGTGGCCCAGACGCCGTTGATGAGGTTGTAGGAGTCCATTACGGATCCGACCTTGGCCTCGGTCACGGCCTTGCGGAATGCGGGGAAGTAGATTTCGTTCAGGGTGCGCTCGTCGATGTCGGAACTTACGTAGTTGCGGTCCCATTCCTGGTTGTTGCCTGCGAAGTGCTTCACGCAGGCCATGACGCCGTTCTCCTGTACGCCCTTGATGTACTGCACTGCAATCTCGGAAGTGAGGAACGGGTCTTCGCCCATGTACTCGAAGCTGCGGCCGGAGAGGGGACTGCGGTAGATGTTCACGCCGGGGCCGAGTATGATCTGGATTCCGCGTGCCTTGCAGTCGGTGGCGATTCCCTGGCCTTCAGAATATGCCAGCGCCCTGTTCCACGTTGCGGCGGTAAGGAGGTTCGTGGGGTAGCAGGTGCTGCCCGCCTCGGTCCTCACGCCCTGCGGGCCGTCCGACATCCTTATTTCAGGGATGCCGAGGCGGGGGATGGCGCGTATGCTGAATTCGTTGTATCCGGTTATGTACTCCAGCTTCTCGTCAAGGGTCATGCGGGCAACCAGGTCCCGGGCCCTTGCGACGTCCTTGTCGGTGATTTCTTGCGCGTGCGCGCACGTAAGCGAGAGCACTGCGGCCAGAGCCGCAAGCACGATGGTTCTTTTCATTGCTTATTTCTTGAGTCTTCTGGCTGCTTCACCACAAATGGTCAGGTACCGGTCTGAAGGGACTCCGTCCTCAAGCGGTACTATTACCTGCCTATAGGCAGGCTCCGGCACCTCACGTGCAATCTTGAAGATGGCCGTACCTTCGTTCACCTCGTCGAACATCGAGATATACAGGCTCTCGCAGCCTGCCTCGATGCAGGCGTCGATCTGCCTCTGCAGGAATTCGCCGCCACGGCGGGGCACTGCGTCATCTGCACCGGGGCAGCCGTTCTCCCAACTGAATCCGGGCCATACGTCTCCGGCGAAGTCGATTCCATGCTCCTTGCACCATTTCACGTCTCCAGGTATGATTTTCTTGAACTCGTCAAAGTCTTCATTCTCGTATCTTCCCACGTACCAGGGCATGATGATGTCGGCCTTCGCAATGTATCCGTGCAGTCTTTCCAGTTCCCTGGTGTCGGGACCGCCCTCACGCCAGTAGGTGGGAACGCCCAGCATGATGCTATAGCCGCGTTCCTTGAGGCCGTCGATGATCTTGGCCGCCTCGTCCATATAATATGCAGGCCTGTCCATGAATCCTATACCCCATACCACAACCAGCGGCTTGCCGTTGTGCCAGAGATATGACGGACGGTTCTCATGGTCAAAGAGGTCGTATTTGGCATTCATGACATCGATGTCTTCCAGAAGCATGTCGGCCATCTTTCCCTCCTTTCCGGAAGTTAGGTCGTACATGATACAGATTGCACGGTCGTAGCGTTCCGCGCAATCCATCACGTCATCCATCAGCTTGAGATAATGGTCGGGGTAGACTTCATCGATATGGTCTATGAACCTCTGCATGAACACACCATCCAGACCGTATTCCTTCATCCAGCGGAAGTGCACATCAACGGTGCTATAGTCATGGGCAGAGAAGACCCTCGGCTCGCTTCCGTCAGCCATCCTGCCGGGAATCGGATAGGTATCGATGTACTCCAGCATCTCAGGCAGCATGTCGACGTGATATGAACCGTCGGCATAAGCGTATCCGTCAGCGTATTTCTGACCCTCGGCAGGAGCATAGAACCAGCCTTGGTATCCAGCCATTGCGAGACCCTTGTAGGAGTCGTAGCTGATGCTTGACTTCACGCCCCACTCCTTGTTGGGGAGGGGACCCATCTCAAGCTCGAGCACGCCGCCGCTGACGATGTCCTCGTGGCTGATG
>JAZUFA010000069.1:0-12257 GCA_045640445.1 Candidatus Cryptobacteroides sp.
GAAGATCGCAGAAGACTACGAGATCCGCAAATACCTCGGTGGTCGTCTTGCAAAGGCCAGCCTCAGCAGGATCGTCATCGAGCGCACTCTCAAGCTCATCACCGTCACCATCTATGCAGCCCGTCCCGGTTTCATCATCGGAAAGGGTGGTCAGGAAGTTGACAAGCTTAAGGAAGAGCTTAAGAAGGTCACAAACAAGGACGTTCAGATCAATATCTACGAGGTTAAGCGCCCTGAGGTTGATGCCAACATCGTAGCAGACAGCATCGCACGCCAGATCGAGGGCCGTGTAAGCTATCGTCGCGCTATCAAGATGGCTGTTGCCAACACCATGCGTGTAGGTGCAGAGGGTATCAAGGTTCAGATCAGCGGCCGCGTAGGTGGCGCTGAAATGGCACGTTCAGAGATGTTCAAAGAGGGTCGTACCCCTCTCCACACCTTCCGTGCAGACATCGACTACGCTCTCGCAGTAGCAAACACCAAGGTTGGTTGCCTCGGCATCAAGGTTTGGATCTGCAACGGTGAGAAGTACGGCCGTCAGGACCTCACTCCCGCCGCTCTTGCAGCAGCTAATGCTCAGGCAGCAGGCCAGGGTCGTGGAAACGACCGCCGCGGTGGTGACCGTCGTCCCCGCCGTGATGGTGACCGTCGTCCCCGTCGTGACAACAACAAGTAATTTTAACTAAAAATTGCTATATTAGTACCGGTTTCGGAGCAGTCCGAAACCGGTTTTGTATTGTATGGACGTACGCGAGAAAATAGATTTGCTGCCCCATCAGCCGGGAGTCTACCGTTATTACGATACGGCGGGCACCGTCATTTATGTGGGCAAGGCGAAGGACCTCTTCAACCGTGTCCATCAGTACTTCGTTCCGCCCGAGCGGCTGAACACCAAGACCAGGATACTGGTATCGAAGATTGCGGACGTGCAGTATTCCGTGGTGAACTCCGAGGCCGACGCCCTGCTTCTCGAGAACAATCTCATAAAGCAGTACAAGCCCAAGTACAACATCCTCCTCAAGGATTCCAAGACCTATCCCTGGATATGCGTGACCTCTGACGAATTCCCCAAGGTGTTCCTCACGCGCCGTGTGGTGCAGAACGGTTCGCGCTACTTCGGACCATACAGCTCCGTGCTGCACGCAAGGGCCCTCCTGGAGTTCTTTGCGGAGAATTATCCCATTAGGTCATGCAAGCTCAAGATCACGTCCGAAGGCCTTCTGCGCCACAAGTACCGCCCGTGTCTCGACATGCATCTGGGCCGCTGCCTCGGCTGCTGCGTCGGCGGCGTTTCGCGCTCCGAATATGCCGCCTATATCGACGAGATCGTACGTCTTCTCAGCGGAGGCGTGAACGACATTATCAAGCAGTACAAGGCTGCAATGCAGCAGGCTTCCGACAACCTGGACTTCGAGCTGGCGCAGAGCTTCAAGCTCAGGATTGAAGCCCTGCAGAAGCATTATGCCAAGTCGATCATCATCTCCGCCGGCGACAGGGATGTGGACGTGTTCTCGCTCGTTTCAGACGGACTGGATGCGTTCGGCAACTTCCTCCGCATACGCGGCGGCGCAATCATCCAGAGCCTGAACCTCGGCTTCAGGATGCAGATCGAGGAGGAACAGGCATCTGTCCTCAGTACCTTCATCGCCGAAATAGAGAGCAAGTTCGGCGAGCTGAGCCACGAGGTCATCGTGCCCTTCCTGCCGGATGTTACCATAGACGGCGTGGAATTCCGCATACCCGTAAAGGGGGACAAACTGGCTCTGCTGGAACTCAGTTCGAAGAATGCAAAGGAGTTCCGCTTCAACTCATTGAAGATGAAGGAGCACACCAATCCCGACGAATTCCGTCAGTCCGTGATGGAGGAGCTCCGCAAGGCCCTGGGCATGAAGGAGCTCCCCGTGCATATGGAGTGCTTCGACAACTCCAACATACAAGGTACGAACCCGGTGGCCGCATGCGTTGTTTTCCGCAACGCGGAGCCTTGCAAGTCGGATTACCGCAAATTCAAGGTGAAGACCGTCGTGGGCGCCAACGACTATGCCTCCATGAAGGAGATAGTCAACCGCCGTTATTCCCGCATGCTGGAGGAAAACCCCGACGATCTGCCCCAGCTTGTGGTGATTGACGGTGGCAAGGGCCAGCTCAATTTTGCCTGGCAGGCGCTGTGCGAGCTGGGCATACAGGACAAGCTGACGGTGGTCGGCCTGGCCGAGCGCATGGAGGAGGTTATCCGCGTAGGCGACCCGTATCCTCTTTTCATCGACCGCAATTCCCAGGCGCTGAAGGTGCTGCAGCGCATAAGGGACGAAGCTCACCGTTTCGGAATCACATTCCACCGCGACCTGAGGAGCAAGGCCGCCGTTTCCAGCATACTCCGGGAGATCAAGGGAGTGGGGGAGCAGACCGAGGAGAGGCTGCTCATGCACTTCGGCTCGGTGGCCCGCATCGCCGCCGCTTCCGAGACAGACATAGCCGCGCTTGTGGGCCCGTCCCTGGCGCATAGGATAAAAGAAAAACTGAGCGCTGCAGCTCAACCACAGTCATGAAAGAAGAAACCTTCAACAAATGGTTCAACGTCTTCATTCTTGCGGGAATGACCGTTGCACTTATCCTCACCACAATCCTTAAGCTGGGCGGCTCCGATGCCGGCCGCTTCCTGCTGATCATCTCGGCTTTCGGATCCCTTATGGGAGTCCTCAGCACGGTATGTTCCGCCAACGGCAAGATCTGGACCTTCCTCTTCGGCTTCCTCGATGTGACCATCTACGGCATCATGTGCTTCATCAACTGGAAGAACGGAGGAGCCGGGCTTGGCAACGCCATCCTCCATGCGGTCTATTTCGTGCCCATGCAGTTTGTCGGGTTCAGCCAGTGGCGCAAGCGCGGCGCCGACTCATCCAGGCAGGTGCAGGCAAGGCGCTTCACACCCGCTCAGTGGGTGCTCTATACCTCGATCTTCGTTGTGGGAAGCATAGTGGCCTACATCATACTTGCACAGTTCGACAAGTCCGCAGCCACATCCTTCATCAAGATTGCAGTCGTATGCGACGTGCTCCCTCTGGTCTGCAACATACTCGGCCAGCTGCTCATGAGCTGGGCCTATGCCGAGCAGTGGATATTCTGGATAGGGGTCAACATATTCTCGATCCTCATGTGGTCGCTGTCCCTGAAGTCAGGCGGTAACGACTATGCCGCAATCTATATCATCAAATACAGTTTCTATCTGGTCAATTCCATCAACGGCCTCAGAATATGGCTGCGTCTCTCGCGCCAGCCGGAGTGTTTGGATAAGTAAAATTAAATGTCTAAATTTGCGTCCTACAAGAACGAAAGTACTAATAATAAACTCACTATTAAAGTTATGGAATACGAAGAAATCGTAAGCAAGGTTAAGGCCATCATAGTTGACAAACTTGCTGTCGAGCCCTCAGTGGTAACAGAGAACGCCAATTTCGCAAACGACATAGGCGCAGATTCACTTGATACCGTCGAGCTTCTTATGGAATTTGAAAAAGTATTCGACATCAAGATTCCCGATGAGGAAGCCAATGAGATCGTAACAGTAAAGGACGCTGTTGACAAAGTCGCAGAAAGACTCAACGCCTAATCCTCTTTTAAACAATATCGGGGTCGCCTATAGCAGGCGACCCCGATTTTCGTATTCATTGCTGCCTTACGCTAAAGGGCAGTCTTGGGTATCGAGAATGTGAGTTCGAGTACGGGAGCCCTGTCGGCTGCGGGGCCGTTCAGGTATCCGTAGTAATACCTGTCCTTGTCGAGCATGGTGGTGGTCTGTACGCTTGAGCTGCTGCCGGCTGCGTACTGTGCCATCATCATGTAGCTGTAGTAATTCGAATAGTAGTTGTTGTAGCCGTAGCCGCCGTAACCACCATATCCGCCATATCCATATCCGCCGTATCCGCCGTATCCGCCATACATGCTGTTGTAGTAGTTCTGATATGCGAGGTACTGGTAGTATTCGCTCATGTCGTCGCTTGACGAGCTCTCCTGTGTCTGGACGATTTCCTTTGCCATGATGAGGAACCAGATGTCGTAGTTGCCGCTGGCGATCTTTTCATCATCCATCTTGAGGATTTCCTGCATATGGTAGGTGATGTCGGGAGCGAAACGGAGGTTCGACCTGTCGATCTCGCCCTGGTTCTCGTCGCTGCTGGATGCGTCGGTCAGACCCATGAATGTTGCGGTGGTGTCGTTCTTGATCCTGCAGGTGGGCGACAGCATGAAGGGATAGCGGTCCATCTCCCTGTAGTCCTCGGGGAACTCGAAGGGCAGCAGGATGGAGGCCTTGTTGATGACCACGGTCGTGGGATCGGCCCCATGGGCTGCGATGAGGTTATATGCGGCATCCTTCAGGCTCTTTGCCGTAATCACGGGCTTGAGGCCGCCGCCACCCTCGATGAGCACCTTGTCGGTGGCTTCCCCCTGCATTCCGCGGGACTCGTGGCCCGTCAGGTTGAGGGCGTACTGCGGCAGTTCGCCGTTGGAGTTGGAGAGGAGGGAGTCGATGTCGAAAATCTCAAGGGGACTGTAGTAGAAGTAGAAGGTCGTGTCCTTGCGCTCTTTCCAGTGTTTGTACTTGGTGCGTATGGTAAGCTTTGCCATGCTGCCCTTGAGAGTATGGTACTGGGTGTCGAAACCGAGCTGCAGCTTGAACATGTTGATGCGGCCGCCCTTGCCGATGGGCTCGTCGGTGTCGATATAGATTCCGGGGAACTTCTTGAGGTATTTTGTTATGCTGCTGAGGTCGTCCTGCGTGATGGTGAGGAACCTTTCAGCATACTCCCTGGTGAAGTTGAAGGAGAGTGAATCCTTGCCGTCGATAACGGGTGTTCCTCTTGAGATTATCTTTGTGCCGTGCTCGAGCTTTGCATTGCAGTTGAAGTCCTTCTTTGCGTCCACCGGCTTTGAAAGCTCATAGACGTTGACGTTCTGGAGAATGTGCGCCTGATTGGTGAAGCATGCGGAAACGGTGTCGATCTCTGCGCAGAAGTGGAAATTCTGCACTACGGGATTCTCGCCGAAGTCCATTGTGTCGAGCAGGGGGACCAGTGAGACTGCGCTTGCGCGTGTTGTGAGTCCGTATACATCGTCCCTGACCGCTCCGATCGTGATTCTCGTGTTGGAGAAGCCGGAAAGGCTGTCGGCCATCTGCATCTTTATGGATGTCAGAGGAGTTGACTCGGAATAGATGTCGTATAGCTGGTCAATGGGAATCAGGTTCTCGCCCAGACGGTTGTCGACCTCAACGCAGGAGGCGCATCCGAGTAGTAATGCCGCTAAGGCAACAGTTTTGATCTTCATCTTAAAGCTGGTCGTAAAAATTGCTGTAGGCCTGGACGTAGCTTCCATCCTCCATCGACTTTGCGTCGTAGGGCAGGATGGGCAGGCCTTTTTCCTTGCAGAAGTCAATCACTTCTTCGTCGGCGTCAGGTGAGCCGACGATGATTCCGTCTGCATACTGTGCAGCTGTTTTAGCAAGATTGATGCCAGTGGGGTCCTCGAGAAGGGCGAGGTCCTCCTTGCCGAGGCCGCCGAAAACCGCCTTCTCGGCGAAGTCGGGACCGAACGGGGACTGGGGTGTGTCGGAATAGAGACTTACCACTATCTTGCTGTTCGAGAATATGGGGTCGTCCTTGTATGCTTTCTTGAGGTATGCCGGCAGCAGGTGTGAGAACCAGCCCTGGCAATGGATGACGTCGGGTGCCCAGCGGAGTTTCTTGACGGTTTCGAGCACGCCGCGAGCGAAGAATATGGCACGTTCGGAGTTGTCGGCGAAGAATGTTCCGTCCTCGGCGCAGCTGATCTGCTTGCGGCGGAAGTAATCTTCGTTGTCGATGAAGTACACCTGGATGCGGGCGGCCGAGATGGATGCCACCTTGATGATCAGCGGACGGTCCACGTCGCCGATGATGACGTTCATGCCGGACAGGCGTATCACCTCATGGAGCTGGTTCTTGCGCTCGTTGATGCAGCCGAAGCGGGGCATGAACGAACGGATTTCCTTCTTGAGTTCCTGAATGCCCTGGGGCAGGTATCGGCCGATGTGGGCGATATCGGTATCGGGGAGGTAAGGAAATATCTCCGAATTGACGAACAAAACCTTTTGTACAGAATTAGCCATATATGTACAAAGATAATAATATTTTTTGATAATACGATATTTCACTATCTTTGAACTTCCAAACTGCGCGCTTATGGGCAACATCGAGAAGAAGAAATTGAGAGGCAGGCTGGCAAATGCTTATTTGTCAAGCATCATCAGCATTGCCCTTGTGCTGCTTGTCATCGGCGTCGCATGCCTTGTGATCGTCAATGCCAAGCAGGCTTCCGACTATTTCAAGGAGAGTGTCCAGGTTTCCGTCCTGATGCGTCCGGAAGTTTCTGACCAGCAGGCGGAGGAATACCGGGGCAGCCTCGAGGGCCTCCCGTTCATCAAGGCGACCACTCTCGTGACAAGGGAGCAGGGTGCAAGGGAACTTGGCGAGATGCTTGGCGAGGATTTCCTCGGCGTATTCCAGACGTCTCCCGTTCCGGTGAGCATAGACATCAATCTCAACTCCGACTATGTCTCCTCCGACAGCCTTGCCGTGATTATCCCCATGCTGGAGGACAACGGTATGGTGGACGAGGTGAACTGCCAGCAGAACGTGATCGACGCACTCAACACAAACCTCACACGCATTGCGCTCGTCATGGGCGTCTTCGTGCTGCTGATGCTCTTCATCTCGTTCGTGCTCATCAACAACACGGTGCGTCTGAGCGTGTCGGCTCGCCGCTTCACCGTCCATACCATGCAGCTCGTGGGGGCGACGCGGCGTTTCATCCGCAAGCCGTTCATGGTGGCAGCGCTGTGGCAGGGTCTGGCGGCATCCTTCCTTGCACTTCTCGGCCTCGCGGGCATACTTGCCCTGCTGCGCCGCTCGTTCGAGCGTCTGTTCTCGATCTTCACGGTCGAGGGCATGGTAATTGTCGGCGCCGTGGTTCTGGTGTGCGGGGTGGTCATCTGCCTGCTCAGCACATTCTTTGTTGTCAACAAACTGATTACTCTTAAAAAGGACGATTTGTACTATTGATATGGATAAAATGGCGATAACCCCCAAAGGCCTCAGGTTCGTGCTGGCAGGATTGCTTGTGATGGTGGCCGGGTACATACTCATGACGGGCGGCTCCAGCAGCGACCCTGCAGTGTTTAATTACGACATGTTCGACTTCCGCCGCCTCGTGGCAGCTCCCCTGGTGATTCTGGCGGGAATAGTCGTGATCGTCATAGGCATAATGGGCAAGTTCGGAAAGAAGAAGGAGGAGAAGTAGCATGAACTGGTGGCAATCTATCGTTCTCGGCCTCATCCAGGGCCTTACCGAATTCCTTCCCGTCAGCAGCAGCGGCCATCTTACAATAGGACGTGAGATCCTCGGTGTCGAGGCTTCCGACGACCTTGTCTTCGAGGTCGTCGTCCACGCCGCCACCGTGCTGGCTACCATAATCGTCTTCCGCAAGCAGATATGGAAGCTCCTCTGCGGGCTCTTCAAGTTCAAGTATAACGACGAGACGGACTACATCCTCAAGATATGTGTCTCCATGATCCCCGTATTCATAGTCGGCATGTTCTTCAAGGACTATGTGGAGGGTCTCTTCAGCTCGCTGCTCGTCGTGGGCATCGCCCTCGTGGTCACAGCCCTTCTGCTCTTCTTCTCTGACAAGGCTTCCGCACTCCGCAAGGAGGGCAAGGAAAACGGTGCGAGGAACGGCATCTCCTACGGCCAGGCCCTCACCGTCGGCCTCGGCCAGGCGTTCGCCGTGGTCCCCGGCCTCTCCCGTTCCGGAACCACGATCAGCACCGGGCTTCTCTGCGGCATGAAAAGGGAGGACGTTGCACAGTTCTCGTTCCTGATGGTGCTCGTGCCCATTCTCGGCGAGGCCTTCCTCGACATAGTTGGCGGCGACATGGCGGCATCATCCATCACGGCGCTGCCGCTGATACTCGGATTCCTGTCCGCGTTCGTGAGCGGACTCTTCGCATGCAAGGTGATGATCGCTCTCGTCAAGAAGGCAAAGCTCAAGTGGTTCGCCCTCTATTGCGCCATCGTCGGCCTCGCAGTTATCTGCTGGTGCATCTTCTAGCCTATGGAGGAGCGCAGGGCGGTATATTTTGTCTCGGATGTCCATCTTGGTCTCAAGGTGGGCGATCCTGCAGAGCGTGAAGCCCGTTTCGTGCAATTTCTGAAACAGATCCCCAGGGAGGGGACGCGTGCCGTCTGCCTTCTTGGCGACATATGGGATTTCTGGTATGAATACCGGGATGTCGTGCCCCGTGAGGGCGCAAGGGTCGTTGCGGAGATCATACAGCTCCTCGACGCCGGCATAGAGGTCTACTATTGCGCCGGTAACCATGATATCTGGACTTACAGCTTCTTCGAGAGCCTCGGGGTCAGGAAGATAGAGCAGCCGCATTTCATCGATTTCGACGGCAGGTGTTTCTGCCTCGGCCACGGCGACCGTCTCGGCGGCGCAAAGTGGTCGTACAGGTTCATGCTGGGCATCTTCCATTGCCGTCCGCTCCAGGTTCTCTTCAGCACCCTGCATCCATGGCTGGCGTACCGCTTCGGCCTCGGCTGGTCCGACTCGAACCGCCGCACACACAAGCCGTATCATTTCGACTGCGCATCCGAGCCTCTGTTCTCATGGGCGCAGCGGACGGCGGGGGAGCGCAAGGTGGACTTCTTCGTGTTCGGCCACTTCCATGACGCGGTCGACGAGCGGATGCCTTCCGGTTCCCGCTTTGTGATATTGAAGGACTGGATGTCCGGAGGAACTCCCCATGCCGTATGGAACGGCGAGGAGCTCATCACTTCTTTTTGACCTCTGATTTCAGGGTCTCGGACTTTATTACGGTTTTCTTAGGCGGCTCCATGAAGATGGAGAAGTAGAAGTCGTCCCAGTGGCCCTCGTCCCATATCTGGCAGAGTTCCTCCAGCTTCTGGTCCTTGCCTTTGGGGTCGTACCTTGTCTTGAGGTCCTGTGAGAAGACCTTTGCCACCAGCTGCCAGAAATTTGCGGCGAATCCGTTCTCGTAGGTCTTGATGATGCTGAAGGCGCTCATGCCGCACTCCCTGTCGACCAGCCGCATGAGCACGAGGCCCTGGCTTATGGTCATGTTCCTGATGTCCTTCTCGAAAAGGCGGAACAGCTCCCTTTCAACGTCGTTGACGTATTTGTTGCGCTGGCTGCGCTTGGTCACGTCGGCCGCCATGGTGCTGTCGACCTGCGCCATCATCTTCCTGCCCACGAGCGCGTAAGGGTAGACCTTGTTGAAGTTGTAGACCGTCTTGTAGAACTTGCGCCAGTCGCCATCCCTCATGCCCTTGCCTCTGGCCAGGCACCAGACCGGATCGAGGGAGTCGAGGAAGATGGTGTCGCCCTGCGGGGTGACCTCGAAATACATCGGGGTCCCCGTGACCTTGCGCACCTGCGCACCTGCGGAGAGGCAGAGCAGTGCGGCGAGAAGTATGAGCGCGGCGCGTTTCATGACGTGCAAATATAGTAATAAAAATCGTGCCGCGGACATGCCGGAAAACGGCGTTCCAGCGCGTGTCGAAAATGCAGGAAATTATTTTTTAGCCATCTGCGTAAAATGCTGAAAACCCGCAAGTTCACATATAAGATTCCGTGTCTAAAATAGTGCAAAATTTCTTGAAAAATAAGTGGTATTTCAGATTTTTTTACTATCTTTGCAATCCCAAAAATCGGCCTTGTACCGCGCAAAAGGTTGATTATCAGGGAGTTAATAGAAATTAATATTTTAAAAGTAATATTACAATGTTACAACCTAAGAGAACAAAGTTCAGAAGGGAACAGAAGAATCGCATGAAGGGCAACGCCCAGCGTGGAAATCAGCTCGCATTCGGTTCATTCGGTATCAAGACCCTTGAGAATTGCTGGCTCACTGCACAGCAAATCGAAGCTGCTCGTCAGGCTATCTCACGTCGCATGAACCGTGAAGGTCAGATTTGGATCAGGGTATTCCCTGTCAAGCCTGTTACAAAGAAGCCTCTCGACACCCGTATGGGTAAAGGTAAGGGCGATCCTTACGGATACGTCGCACCTATCACTCCCGGCCGCATCCTTTTCGAGGCCGAGGGCGTTTCACTTCAGACTGCAAAGGAGGCTATGCGCCTCGCAGCCAACAAGCTCCCTATCGCAACCAAGTTTGTGGTTCGCAGGGATTATGTAGAATAATTTAATGGAGAAAGAACAATGAAAGCAGCAGAAGCACGCGAAATGTCAATAGCTGACCTCCGCGACCGTATCGAGGCCGAGAAGATGAACCTCGACACAATGAAGATCAATCACGCGATTTCTCCGTTGGAGGACACTTCAAAGATCAGTAAGACCAGAAGGGATATAGCTCTCATGATCACTATCCTTGCTGAGAAAGAAAAACAGAACTAAATCACAGTAGACTTATGGAAAGAAATCTTCGTAAGGAAAGAGTGGGTGTAGTGGTCAGCAGCAAGATGGACAAGACCATCGTAGTTGCAGTAGAAAGAAAAGAGAAGCATCCTTTGTACGGCAAGTTCGTCAAGAAGACCACCAAGTTCGTTGCACACGACGAGAAGAACGAGTGCGGTGTCGGTGATACCGTCCTCATCATGGAAACCCGTCCTCTGAGCAAGACCAAGAACTGGAGAGTAGTTGAAATCGTAGAAAAAGCCAAGTAGTTATGATACAGCAGGAATCACGTTTACAGGTTGCCGACAACAGCGGCGCAAAGGAGGTCCTTTGCATCCGCGTACTTGGCGGTACCAATCACCGTTATGCGACTGTAGGCGATCAGATCGTTGTCGCAATCAAGAGCGCCATCCCCGGCTCCGACGCAAAGAAGGGTACGGTATCCAGGGCTGTAGTCGTTCGCACCAAGAAGGAAATCCGTCGTGCTGACGGTTCATACATCCGCTTCGACGAGAATGCATGTGTCCTCCTCAATAACGCAGGAGAGCTCCGCGGAACACGTATCTTCGGCCCCGTTGCCAGAGAGCTCCGTGAGAACTTCATGAAGATTGTGTCACTTGCACCCGAAGTGCTTTAATCAATACCAGCATTATGAAAAAGTTGCATATCAAGAAAGGTGACACCGTGTATGTAAATGCCGGTAACGATAAGGGTAAGACCGGTAAGGTCCTCTCAGTCGATCCTTCAAAGGACCGCGCTATCGTAGAGGGCATCAACATGGTCAGCAAGAGCACCAAGCCCAACCCCAAGCAGCCTCAGGGTGGAATCATCAAGCAGGAGGCTCCTATCCACGTATCAAACCTCAATCTTATCGACCCCAAGAGCGGCAAGCCCACTCGCGTAGGTATCAAGATGGACGGTGACAAGAAGATCCGCATCGCTAAAAAATCCGGAGAGGAGATCAAGTAATTATGGCAAAGAAAAGCGCACCTGTAGCTGTTCAGGCTCTGCCTGCAGGCTACGTTCCTTCACTCAAGAAGGTTTATAAGGAAGAGATTGTAGACAAGCTCATGAAGCAGTTTGGCTATACTACCGTCATGCAGGTTCCCCGCCTTGTCAAGATCACTCTCAACGAGGGTGTAGGTTCAGGAACCCAGGACAAGAAGATCGTTGAGGAAGCAGCTGCCGAGCTCTCACTCATCACCGGTCAGAAGGCCCTCATCACATCATCAAAGAAGGACGTTTCCAACTTCAAGCTCCGTAAGGGCATGCCCATCGGAACAAAGGTTACCCTTCGTGACGTCAAGATGTACGAATTCCTCGAGAAGCTCATCCGTGTGGCTCTCCCCCGTATCCGTGACTTCAACGGTATCGCAGAGAACATGGACGGTCAGGGTAACTATACCCTCGGTCTCAAGGAGCAGATCATCTTCCCCGAAATCGACATCGACAAGAACCCCCGTATCCACGGTCTTGAGATCACTTTCGTGACAACCGCCAACACAGACGAAGAGTGCCACGCACTTCTCGCTGCATTCGGTCTGCCTTTCAAGAAACATAACAATTAAGAGATACCATGGCAAAAGAATCAATGAAAGCCCGCGAAGTAAAGCGCGCGAAGATGGTTGCTAAGTACGCAGAAAAGCGTCAGGCCCTCAAGGAGGCCGGCGACTGGGCTGCGCTCGACAAGCTTCCCAAGAACTCCTCAGCTGTACGCCTTCACAACCGCTGCTCTCTTACCGGTCGTCCGAAGGGATACATGAGAGCATTCGGTCTGAGCCGT
>JAZUFA010000070.1:0-37809 GCA_045640445.1 Candidatus Cryptobacteroides sp.
TGCTTGTACTTTCTGTTGCAGTCTTTTCAAAGATCTCTTTCAATTTTGGCGCTAAAAAAACCGGCCTGTTCGGCCGAGCGCCTTCCCGTTGAACGGGATTGCAAAGGTACTCCAAATTTTTGATTCTGCAAATTTTTTTTCAAAAACTTGTAATCTCATGCTTCCTGAAGAACTTCGCGTCCCCTCCTCTCGGATTGGGAGCGCAAAGGTAGCCCTTTTCTCCGACTTTCCAAACTTTTTTTAAAGTTTTTTAAGAATAAAATCGGCCACAGAACTGCATCTGTGGCCGATTCTTTCTATCAATCAAGCATTTACGCCCGATTTTACAAGGCAGATTCAACGAGCTGGGCGAGGTCTGTACCTACTATATAATGAAGGCTGTTGAAACCGAGCCCGGCCGCTGCTGCGGCGTTGGTCGCGGAATCGTCGATGAACAGCACTTCATCGGGGCTCAGACCGACCGAATCAAGCACATGCCTGAATATTGCCGGATCAGGTTTCAGGGCACCTATGCGGCACGACAGGAAGGACTGTTTGAACGTATCCTCTATGGGTATGCCGGCATCCCTGAATATCCTCTGGAAATGAGCCCAGGATATCTCGTTGTTGTTTGTAAGCAGATAAAGTTCGTATCCGCGGGCTGCAAGGGTCTTTATGAACTCAGCCTTGGCGGGCTGTATGCCCTTCAGCAGGGCTGCCATGCAGAAGTCCACCATTTCCGGCGTACTCCCCTCCCTTGATTCAGCCAGGACGGCATCGACGAACTCTTCCGCCGTTATCTTGCCCTCCTCCATGTCACCGTAGATACCCTTCTGATGACAGGGGTCGAGAAGCTGGTCTATCCTGTCATAACCCAGAACCGTCTTGAAAGCATTCCTGCAGCTGTCAAGATCGAGGTCGAGGATGACTCCGCCAGCATCGAACAGTATCGCCTTTATCAAGATCTGCTAGTAATTGTCGGCGTGGATCTCGAAGTAGCTCTGAGGATGTGCGCATGTAGGGCATACCTCGGGAGCGCTCTCACCTACTACGATATGACCACAGTTGCGGCATTCCCAAACCTTGACTGATGACTTCTTGAACACCTCTGCTGTCTCGATGTTCTTCAGAAGTGCGCGGTAACGCTCCTCGTGACGCTTCTCGATGGCTGCTACGAGGCGGAAACGTGCTGCAAGTGCGGTGAAGCCTTCCTCCTCAGCTGTCTTGGCGAAGCCCTCGTACATGTCGGTCCACTCGTAGTTCTCGCCGTCAGCGGCTGCTGCGAGGTTCTCTGCTGTGCTGCCTATGCCCTCAAGCTCCTTGAACCAGAGCTTTGCGTGCTCCTTCTCGTTGTTGGCAGTCTGCTCGAAGATGGCTGCGATCTGCTCGAAGCCTTCCTTCTTTGCCTTGCTTGCGAAATAGGTGTACTTGTTGCGAGCCTGTGACTCACCTGCGAATGCTGCTTCCAGATTCTTCTCTGTCTGTGTTCCTGCGTACTTGTTTGCCATAAATTTTATTTTTAAAATTAAACTTTATCGAATCCTCAAAGTTAAGGTTTTTTTCACCAAATTGACGAATAATGTCTCGTCAAAATCCTAAAACATACCTCAACTTTGCAGTGCAATAACAAAACCCAAATATTCCATCAGGCCGGAATATTCATAAGACTGCAAGTTATGATCCATGGCCGATGGTTAACAGGCACCCACGCATGCGATATGTCTGGGTGCCTGTTCATCAATCCATCCTGAACGTAAGCCTTCCACCATCAGCAATGTCGGAGTGCTTCAGGAAGTTGCCCTCTATCACACGTCCGTCAAGCTTCTTGGAGATGATATGCGGGCCGTCGCCCTCAGTGGTTATGACAAGCCTGCCGAGCCCGTTGTCGAGCACGACCTCATCGAACAGAGGCGACCCTATCGCATACTCGCAGCTTGCAGGGCATACCGGGTAGAAGCCCAGCGCCGAGAACACATACCAGGCAGAGGTCTGTCCGTTGTCCTCGTCTCCACAATACCCGTCAGGCGCGGCGGTGTAGAACTTGCGCATCACCTCGCGGACCTTCTCCTGAGTCTTCTCAGGCTGTCCGCACCAGTCGTAGAGGTAGAGCATGTGCTGTATGGGCTGGTTGCCGTGCGCATAGTTGCCCATGTTCATTATCTGCATCTCGCGTATCTCGTGGATCACGCCTCCGTAATAGCTGTCGTCAAACAGCGGCGGCATCTCGAACACACGGTCGAGACCTGCCGCGAAGGCGTCCTCCCCGCCCATAAGTCCGATGAGGCCGGGTATGTCGTGGAACACGCTCCAGCTGTAGTGCAGTGAATTGCCCTCGGTGAAGTCTCCGCCCCACTTGAGCGGGCTGAACTCCCCGGGGAAGCTGCCGTCAGCGTTCCTGCCACCCATCAGACCGTCCACCTCACGGTAAAGGTTGCGGTAGTTCTGCGCGGCCTTCTCATAAGGAGCCACCTCCTCCGCCGTCTTGCCGAGAGCCTTGCCGAGCTGCGCGATGCACCAGTCGTCATAGGCATATTCAAGAGTACGCGCGGCGCTCTCCCTGATGCCCACGTCGCAAGGCACGTAGCCGAGAGAATCGTAAAGCTCCCATCCGAGCCTGCCGGTAGAGCTGATTTCAGGATGCACGCTGTGCGCACCGTGCACTACCGCCTCCCACAGCGCCTCTATGTCATAGCCGCGTATGCCCTTCAAGTATGCTTCGGCCACTACCGATGCCGAGTTGTTGCCCACCATGCATCCGCGATGTCCGGGACTCGCCCACTCCGGCAGGAAACCGCTCTCCTTCCAGGTGTTCACCAGGCCTTCCTGCATGTGCGCAGCCTGGTCGGGGTAGATAAGGTCAACCAGCGCAAAAAGCGAACGGAAGGTATCCCAGAAGCCGGTGTCGCCGAAGAGATAGCCCTCGTGCACCTCCCCGTCGAAGGGGCTGTAGTGCACCCGCCTGCCGTCTGAGGTCACCTCGCTGAGGTCGCGCGGGAAGAGCACGGAACGGTAGAGGCATGAGTAGAATGTGCGGAGGTCGTCGATATTAGTGTCGGTAACCTTGACGCGGCCGAGTACGGAGTTCCAGCGGTCGCGGCCTGCCTCCTTGATGCGGTCGAAGTCGCCGTCGCCAAGTTCGCCCAGATTGACCTCCGCCTGCTCGCTGCTTATGAAAGATGCCGCAACGCTGAGGCCCACCTGCTGTCCGCGCTGTGTGGGGAATCCGAGCAGAAGCTTGTCGCCTTCCTGCTGCACAACGCTGAAGTCGGTATCGGAGTCGATGACGAACCAGAGACGGAAGTTTTCCGTAACGCCACCGTGGTTGTTTGTGGTGGAGCCCACGATGCGCCGTCCGTCCACCTTGAAGGTGGCATTCTCAGGGTCGATGGCATCCAGCACTATGCACGCCTGCCCGCACTCCGGATAGGTGATGCGGAACTTGGCAGCCCTTTCCGTCGGCGCCAGCTCCACATAAGTGTCATGCTCGGCAAGATAGACGGCATAATAATAAGGAGAAGCCGTCTCGGCCTTATGGGAGAACCAGCTGGCGCGTGCGTTCTCGTCGCAGGTGGCGGCAGCCGTCACGGGCATGATGCTGAACTGGCCGTAGTCGTTGATCCAAGGGCTGGGCTGATGGGTCATCTTGATGCCGCGTATCTTGTCGGCCGTGTAGGTGTATGCCCATCCGTCGCCGTTACGGCCGGTCTGAGGAGTCCAGAAATGGGTTCCCCAGGGCATTGCAACAGCAGGATAGGTGTTTCCTGTGGAAAGAGAGAACTTTGACTGGGTTCCAACCAGGGTGCTGACGTAATCGACAGGCTCCAGCATTGCAGAAGGCTGCCCGCAGCCATAAGCCAGGGCAGCCAGCGCAAGCACTACAAGTGCACGTTTCATATTATGCTGTTCTCTTTTGTGAACTTGGCAATCTCGGGAACATAGCCGAATGCAAGGCCAGTTACGGAATCGGCGCAGCCGTAGTAAACGGCGATCTTGCCTGTCTCCTCCTCATAGAGGGCGGCGCAAGGGAAGGTTACGTTGGGAACGTCGCCGGTGCATTCGTATATCTCGCGGGGAGAGATCAGGTACGGGCCGCTGCGGGCCAGCACCTTCCAGGGCTGCTCGAGGTCGAGCAGGGCGGAGCCGAATGCATACACATATCCGTTGCATGAACGGAGAACTCCATGGTAGAGCAGGAGCCAGCCATCGGGTGTCTCGATGGGAACGGGGCCTGCACCGATCTTCATGCACTGCCATGCGCTGACCTCGAAGGGTGCGGGCGACATCACATGACGGTGATGTCCCCAGTACTCGAGGTCGGGAGACTCGGAATAGAAGATGTCGCCGAATGCGGTGTGACCGGTGTCGCTAGGGCGGGAAAGCATAGCGAACTTGCCGCCTATCCTGCGAGGGAACATCACGCCGTTCCTGTTATAAGGCAGGAACGCGTTCTCAAGCTGGTGGAAGGTCTCGAAATCGGTGGTCCAGGCAACTCCGATGGTGGGGCCATGGTAGCCGTTGCACCAGGTAACGTAGTACTTGTCCTCTATCTTTGCGACCCTGGGGTCATAGCCATATACCCACTCTGCGATTTCAGGGTCGGCGCCTTCAAGCTTGAAGTCCTCCTCCTTGATCTCCCAGTTGATGCCATCCACTGAGAAACCAACGTGGATACGCATACGGCGGTTGGTGTCGTCGCAGCGGAAGACTCCGGCATAATGGTACTTGCCCTTCTCGAAGGGAACCACTGCCGAATTGAAGATGGAATTCGATGTTGAAAGAAGATTGCGGGGAATGATGGGGTTCTTCGAATATCTCCAGAGAACCTCTTTGGAACCGGCCGGGCGGTCCTCCCAAGGAATGTTGACAGCCATATCTAATTAATTTACAATAATCTCATCAATGAAAAGCCAGCCCCATTTGCGCTCGTTTATCCTGCCGAGCACCTTCACGTAACGGCCGCTGGCATCGCCGTTCCATGAGAATTCGTGATACATCGGACGCAGGTCCTCGAGGTCGAAGCCGCCCGCCTCCGTGCCGAGAGGCCGGAAGGTCTCCCCGTCGTCGGAAATCTCGAAGCTGACTTCGACGGGCATGCATATCCAGGCAGTGCGCCACTGGGTGAAGTCCGCCCGCACCTCATGTATATCCTTAGTCTCTCCAAGGTCCAGAGTCACAATGACATCCTTGTTAAGGAAGCCCTGCCACCTCTCCTGGAAGGTCCAGGGGCCGAAAAGACCGTCGGTAAGGGCGGAGTCGCCACCTCCGGTATAATTGTCGGCATAGGTGGTCTCATAGGTCACAGGGCAGCCCACGGCCATATGCTGCACAGGCTCCAGATACGCCTTGCGCTCGCCCACCTCGTTCTCGAGGTCGAAAGTATTGTATCCGTCCTCCCTCGCCTGCTTCAACTTGAAGATGGCACGCTGGCGGAAGCCGTCATAGTCCCTGCCGTCAGCAGGACTCCATGCAACTTCTGAGAGAGCGAAGACACGGGGATAAAGCATATATTCAAGATGCTCGGGCACAGGCACCTGCTCGGTCCAGAGATTGGTCTGCACACCGAGGACGTGTTCCCTGCCCGGCATGTCCTCCGGAGCGGGATCGTAGCTGTAAACCTTCGAGAGCGGCAGATATCCGCCGAATGCTATAGGCTCCTTGTCGGGAGCATCCTGGTAAGAGTCTATGTAGCAATGCGATCCCGGGGTCATCACAACGTCGTGGCCCATTCCGGCTGCCTTGCGGCCGCCTTCCTCGCCACGCCATGACATCACCACAGCATTGTCGGCAAGGCCGCCTTCAAGAATCTCGTCCCAGCCTATTATCTTGCGGCCACGGCTGTTAACGAACTTCTCGATACGTTGGATGCCGTAGCTCTGCAGCTGACGCACTTCCGTCAAGCCTTCGGCCTTCATTCTTGCCCGGCACTTCGGGCAGGCCTCCCAGACGGCCATGTTAGCCTCGTCGCCTCCGATATGGATGTACTCCGACGGGAAGAGGTCGATGACCTCACCGAGCACGGTCTCCAGGAATTCAAATGTCTTCTCGGAGCCTATGCAATACTCGCTTGCATGATCGGCTCCGGAGCATTTCAGTCCGGGGTACACGGCAAGGACTTCCTCGCTGTGACCGAACATCTCGATCTCGGGGATTACGGTAATATGCAGCGAATCAGCAAGAGCGAGCACTTCGCGTACATCATCCTTCGTATAATGCGGGATTCCGGCAGTCAGTTCGGGATATGCGTCAATCTGGAGACGCCAGCCTGTGCCGTCGGTAAGATGCCAGTGGAAGCGGTTCAGCTTCAAGGATGCGAACATCCTGAGCTGCTTGCAGATGACATCCTTGTCGAAGAAGTGGCGGGAGACATCGATATGCGCGCCTCTATATGGGAAACGTGGATAATCCACTATTCTCATGGCAGGAGATTCAGCACCGTACTGGCGGCATATCTGATAGAGCGTGACGCGGGCATAGAATGCCCCCGCGTCATCGCTTGAACTTATCTGGATATGCTTCCTGTCCAGTACCAGAACGTATCCCTCGGGAGGTATGGAGGCATCCTTGCTCTCGTAGCAAGGCGCGCTGTTCAAATCACAGCGCCCGCCAAGCATCTGGACGCTGGCGGGTCGCGGTATGAGCATGAGCTGCTCCTCAGGGCTGCACGAAACCAGCCCCATCAGAGCAAGAATTGCACAGAGCAGCCTATTTTGCAGGTGCATAGTTATGTTCGTCGAGATACTTCTTGAAGCGCTCGAGGCCTTCGTCATTGGGGCCGTCGAAGAACGATACGCCGGCAGCGCCGTTGGCGTATGCGGCGTCGAGGGCCTTCTCGAAATCGTCACCCTTGAGGTCGGGGAACATCAGGCCGGCGTAGATGGCTGCGCCATCGCCTACGGCCTTGACGGCCTCGGCCACGCTGCGGCCGATCCACTCGGGACCCTCACCATAGAATCCGTTGTATATCATGGGGAAGTATGCCTTGAGAGGCCAGTTGCCCCAGTCCTGACGGACCATCTTCTTGGCCATCGAGGGGCCGGGGAATACGGCTGCGGAGAGGAGTTTGCCGGTAGGTGCCATTGCATCGGAGATGGTCTTAACCACCCTCGTGATGGCGTCGAGACGGAAATTGATCCAGCTCTGGTCCTCCATGGGATACTGGACCTCCATGATGTCGCGGCCGGTAAGCTTCTTGAATTCCTGCTGGCAGAGTTCACAGTAGCAGTAGTCGTATTCGGGAAGCTCGGAAGTCTGGTCGATGCCGTAGTTCTTCCAAAGCGTTGTGGGAAGCACGACATCCGGGAAGCGTACATAGTCGAGGTGCATGCCGTCGACATACTTGAGGTTAGCGCAGCGTACATAGTCCTCGGCCAGGTACTCAGCAACCTCAGGATGGGTGGGACACATGAATCTGTAATAGTCGACATATGCGGGCTTGTCATAGGTGGACTCCCCTTTCCTGTTGACTGCAGCCCATTCGGGATGCTCCTGAAGGGCCTCGCGGCGGTTCATTGTCCAGAGCCAGTAGTGTGCCTCCAGACCTGCCTCCTTGCAGAGGCGGTAGATGCGCTCGTCGTATCCCTCGAAGAGGATGCCGCTGATACCGCACTCGTGGCACTTTGTGAAGTGCTTCGTGTACTGCTCGTCGGTCCACTGGGGTTTGAGACGCTCCCACATCCAGTTCTTCACGATCTTGTCGGCGGGCATGGCGGGAACCACGTCACCGTCGCAGAAACGAAGGTAGCCCCACAGTTCGGGCATATGCATGTCGACCTTGCCGGTGGGAGACCATACCCAGTTCTCCTCGGGGCCGCCCTTCTTCACCCACTCCACGCGTGAGAAGTTGATTCTCCATACCTTGTTCTCCCTGCAGTTCTTGAACTCGCGGTTCAGGCAGTCGAAGGGTATGGCGATCTCGACGCACCATGACTTGTCGGTGTCCGTAGGCTTGTTGAGTGTGCCGTTGCACTTCACTGCAAGTTTGAGGTCCTTGTAGTCCCAGCCCATGATGAACTTGCCGCCCTTGCTGTAGGGCTTGGTCATCATGAGGTCCATTACGGTGCCGAGTGCATTGTTCTCGAGCTCGTAGTAAAGCTGGCCGTCGCAGAAAGGATCGAGGAAGACCTCGAAGTCGTTGTCGTGCCAGATTATGTCGTCACGCTTGGTGATTGTGCCTGTGATATTGTCCTCCTCGATGGTTGCGGCGATGTAGAGGTAGTTTTCGTCCCACAGCATCCTGACGTTGGTCTTCTTTGCAGGTGTGGGATAATCAAGGCCGCGGATATCGACGAAATCCTCGCTGGGCCTGGCCTGCTGCCATGCCTTCTCGTTGAACTTGCCGTCGATCTTGATCTTCTCGTTTGTGCGCTGTGCGTCATACACGCGAGGCAGTGGATTCTGCGCCACTGAAATCAGTGGCAGGAGCACTGCAAGAACACTTAGGAATCTTTTCATATGTGGTGAATTATAAGTTATAGCTGATTACCTGGCCTGATCCGCGATAAAGCGTAAGGGGGCCTTCAAGTTCGAGGGCGAGCACTGTAATATGCTCATCCAGAACATCTTCGGGAACGTTGATATAGTATACTCCGGGAACCTCGCTCCAGTCGATGTCGTTGTAAAGCTGCCAGTCGAGGGTCCTGTCGGTACCCACCACGCGCACGTTCTTGATATGGGTCTTGAGACCCTTGACCTCGATGGATTCATTGGGGGTGTAAGGAAGATAGACGTAGAGTATGTCGCCTGCCTGGTTGAGCGTGGTGTAACCCTGGACGTGACCGTCGGGAATGCCGGCACGGGTAGGATAGACGGCCTCTGCATGCTTGTTCACCCAGCGGCCCACGGTCTTGAGCATGGACACCTCCTCCTCGGGGATGGTTCCGTCGGCGCGGGGGCCGATGTCAAGCAGAAGGTTGCCGCCCAGCGACATGCAGTTCACGAGCATGCGCAGGATGGTCATCTCCGACTTGTATTCTGTATCGATCTTGCGGAATCCCCATGAATCATTGATAGTCATGCAGGTTTCCCACCAAGGGTCGGCGGGTTTGGTAACAGGAACGCCGAGTTCAGGTGTTGCATAGTCGCCATTGCCACGAATGCGGGAGTTGATGACCACGTCGGGATTGGTCTCGCGTACCATGGCGATAAGTTCGGGTGCGCGCCACTGCTCAGAGGTGCAGTCCCAGTCGCCGTCGAACCAGTAGAGGTCGGGCTTGTACGTATCGTTGAGCTCGCGCATCTGGGCGAAGTTGAAATCGCAGAACTGCTGCCATTTCTCAGGATTGCTGTCGATATCGTAAACTGCGGGCTGATCCCTATGCATGAAGGGATAGTCGTCGCGTGACCAGTCGATAAGAGAATAGTAGAGACCGAGCTTGAGGCCGCCCTGTCTGCGCACTTCGTCCACAAACGGAGTGAGGACGTCCCTTCCTGCCGCGCAGGTCTTCACGGAGCTGAGTTCGCCCGCCTTGGTGTCCCAGAGCGCCACACCATCGTGATGCTTAGTGGTGATGACGGTATATTTGGCACCGCTCTCCTTGATGAGAGACACCCATTCTTCAGGATTGTAGTTTGCGGCGGTGAAATCGGCCTGCTGTGCATAGTAGTCCTCAGGGCTAACCCTGCTGTTATACAGAGGCCAGCTCTCTGACCAGTCGCCACGGGAGTAGATTCCCCAGTGGATGAAGATGCCGAGCTTGGCCTGGCTGAACCATTCCATCCTGGGAGCCTTCTGCTCCTGCGTTTCCGTTACGGGGGCGGTATCCTTGGGTGCACACGCACCTGCCAGCAGAGCCGCTGCGGCTATTGCCATGAAATAAAACTTGCGCATATCAGTCCTGTTGTTTGTCGAAATATTCCTTGATTTTGTAATAGGCGTAGTAGCGTTCCATCGCCATGCCCGAATTGATGCCGGCACGGCCCAGCTGAAGCATGGTGTTCATGGGATACTTGCTCGTGATCAGCGGTGTAACGGCACTCTCACGGGATGTGTTGGGCACACGCTGGGGGCAGGGATTGTTCCTGTAGTATGAAGTGAATCCCTTGTGGGATGTGCTGCGGTCGAGCACATCGCAGTACTTGACGACCATCAGGGAGTCACCCACTGCGTAATTCTCCTTCACAAGCATCCTCAGTGTCCTGAAGCTGGTGCAGTGAGGCAGGAAGTCGCCGCACTGGTGCGTACGGTGGATGGCCTCGTTGTGGCAGCCCATGTTACTGTAAAGAACGGCATCGAAGAGAGCCCTCTTGTAAGAGACCTCGTCGCCATAGTCGAGGCCGTAATGCTCCATGATGGGATAGTCCTGGAGTTCGTCGGCAAGGCGTCCCTGGGCATTGAGGGCCATAAGTGCATAAGGAACCACGCTGAGGTCCTTCTGAGCAGCCTCGGGTGTAGCAACCTTGAGCAGATAGTCCCATTCTCCCTGAACTGCTGCGAACTCTATCTTGCTCCACTTCTCCCCCTCCTTGTTATAAGGGCTGAGGCTTATTGCGAGCGATGCCGCCACAATGACCGCCGCAGCAAGGGAAAGATCGAGCCAAGCTTTGTTGAAAGCCTTGGCGGGACGCTTCTTCAGCACTATGCTAATAATAGCATATACCACTGATGTACAAAGGATTATAGCGATTCCCATGGAAGGGTTGGCCGCTCTGGCTATGAAGTACCACGCCACACAGGCACACAATGCGGCAATGGCATCGGAGTCAAAGCCGATACGGTGCATGATGCCTCTTGCAAGAAAGAATACCAGCACCGTCATGAGTGCGACAATTGCGCAGCCGACGTACATGTTGCTGTAGAACTGCACGAGGAAGCTGCCGATCAGGTTCGAGAGCGGGAACGGATCGAACAGAAGGTCGCGGTAGAAGTCGGGAGTGTTAAGGAAGAGTCCGAGGCCCTCCTGGCGGAGGATGGTGAAACGCTGGCAGAAGAGAGTCACGCAGAACACTGCGGCTGCGATCAGCAAGGGCATAATGTACTTCTTCATCTCTAGAACAGCTTTTTAATGTCTTTCTGATGGTCCTCCACCCTGCCCTTTATGAAATCGGGCACGTTGTATGACTGCATCCTGTACTGGTTGTATTCAGCCTTCTTCTGCGGCAGCATGAAAGGCTTGTCGAAGTGGCCTTCACCATCGAAATGGGCGATGTAGAGGCGTGTGTAGCGTCCGTCGTCCCTGCGACTGCTGAACACCACCCACCTGCCGTTCGACGACCATGAGTGGAAGCTTTCAGTATCAGGGCTGTTAAGTTCATCAGCGGGCCTGCAGTCTCCTGTGGCAAGGTTAAGCAGATAAAGGTCGGCCTCTTTGTGCCATATGGGGAAGGTGCCGTAGTCGCTCTTTGTATAAAGCAGCCAGTCGCCGTTTATCCTGGGCAGCGAAACGGATGCAGAATCGTACTGCAGAACGGTGCGGGGGCTGCCGGTGAAGGCGCTGCCGTCGAAATCGTCCGCCATGAGACGGTAGAAGATATGGCTGCGGTCCTCGCATTCAACGGAATCGCCGTCTGCGCAGCAATAATAGAGAGTCCTGCCATCGCGGGACCAGCTGGGGAAGGTCTCCAGCCTGTCGGGCTCGGCCATGCCGGGGATGAGGGAGGTGCTGTCGCTTTCGGTATCGAAGATGATAAGGTCGGAGCTCTCGTCGAACACCTCGATCGGCTGGGAATCGTTGATCGAGAAGCGCTGGAAAGTCTTGTTTGATGAGAAGACTATATAGCGGCCGTCAGGATGCCAGGTGGGATAGACGCCCTGCCTCATCGCTGCAACCTTGGCAAGATTGATGAGTTTGACGTCGCCACCGTTCACGAAGACCGTTCCGCCGCCGGCGCCACGGGCATGGAAGAGGAAGCGGTCAGGATTGCCCGCATCGAAGGTATGGCAGTTGACGCAACCGCGGTTGTTCACCTGGTTTGTGGCGATCGGGGTCTCCTTGAATGAAGCGAGCTCACGCTGATAGAGTCCCATGTCGTGCCAGTTCTCGTAGCCGGGTTCTATCAGACGGTATGCAATATAAGGGTCTATGCTGTCGGAGGAGATGTAGACAGGGAAAGGAGCATAGCGCACTGCCTTGCCAGAGCCCTTCTCCCATGCAGTTACTGTGTAGTATTCGGTTTGGCCCTCCCTTGACTTCTGCACTTTGCAGCTGCGTCCGTCGGCCATGCTGAAATTAAGGTCAGCAATACCATCGGGGACTGTAACGCCCACATAATCAGGGTATATGGCGGGATACTCGGTACTGTCCTCCACCTTTGACGGGCAGCAGGCTGTGAAGGCGCTTACGATGGATGCGGCGAGTATTGCGGAGAATCTACTGTTCATTTCCTGAGAATGCAAAGTTCAATATGGCAAGAGCGCCGTTCGAAGTCTCCATTGTAATATTGTTGGAGTGGATGAAGGACATGATCGCAGCCTTCTTCTTGGGGAAGGCCCTGCATACATCCTTGGGATTGCGGAAATGATATTCCTTGCCGGGAACCTGGACGTAGTATATGTTCTCGTTCTTACGGTCCCACACCTGGGTCACATCCTCATACTTGCCCATATTGTTGAGGGAATACTCCGAATTGAGGCCGGGGACCTCCACCACATCCACCTTGCCCTGCGTAGTGAGGCCCATGGCCCCTACGCGGCCCACATAGGAATCGCGGAGACGCCAGTTGATGAGAACCACACCGTAGTCTGTGGTCACCTTCTCGCAGATTGCGCCGTCTCTGACAACGAACTCCCTGTTGCCTACAGAAATCCTCGCTACCTGGTCAAGATTGGTCATTTCCATGGTCTGGCCGTTGAGCATGTAATATATTCTCTGACCTTTTGCATCGATGTTGAAATCGGCACTCGTCTTGACGTTGCCCTTCATATAGAACACTCCGCGGGTGAAGTCGTCGAACAGGAAAACCTGGTCCTGCGCGAAAGAAGCAACGGAGCATAAGAGGCAAGCAATCAGAAGAATATATTTTTTGGCCATGATACTTATAATTATAATACAAATATATAAAAAAAGGGCGAATCCGGAGATTCACCCTTATAAATATTAGATGGAAGCTATTAATGCTTTGCCCACCAGAGAGGAGTGATGGTGTTCTCACCAGCGGTCATACCCATGAGCTCAATAGCGTGCTTGTACTCCTCAGGAGAAGCATTGTTGAACTTTGCAGGGTAGTTCATACGCTGTGCGTAGTAACCGGGCTTCTGGCCGTTCTTGTAAGACTCCTTTGTCCAGTTGTCGAGGAAAGGATACTCGGTTGAGCTTACAGGGATCTCCCAGAAAGGAAGGCCGAGACGACGATGGTCTGACCAGCTCTCGAGAGGAAGCCAAGGGCAGTTTGCAATGTACTTCTGAGTGATGATCTTACAGAGCTGGTCGTTAAGAGCCTTGCCGTAGAGAGTCTTGCTTGCAACAGGATACTCATAGGTCTTGGTCTTGGTTGAGCCGTCGGTAGGATCAACATACTCGATTTCGAAGTTTGCAGGCTCTGCAGTGTGAGAGAACTTAACAGAGGTACCAACGCGGTTGTAGTTCTCGCTGTTGATATAGTCATCAGCGTATGCACCGAGTCCGAGGTACTCGAAGCTGGCCTTGATACCGTTGTTGTAAGAAGCCTCAGCGCTGGTAGAGATCCAACCGCGAACGGCAGCCTCAGCCATAAGGAAGTAGGTCTCCCAAGGGCCGAAGAATACACGGTACTCGCTATTGTTACGATATCTCTCCTGGAGTGAAGGATATGTTACGCCATAGTAACCTGCGTTAGGATCGATGAGGGCATTGCTTGCAATAACCTTGTCGTCGCTGCTCCAACCGCAAACGAGGCCGTTCCATGCATAGTTTGCATTGACGGTGAACTCACCGTTCTTTGAAACGGGCATTTCAGCGAGCTCCTCGTTTGAAGCACCTGCCATGAAGTTGCAGTAACCGGTTTCCTTACGGTTGTTGTAGTCACCGGGGATACAGTAGTATGCAAGACCGCGAGGATCGATGTATGAAGGAATACCGTCGAAGAAGAAGCCCTGGGTAGGGTTATCGGTGTAAACCTCATAGTCCTTGCCGGCTGCGCTTGCCATCTCGACACCGAGATACTTGGTAGCGTCCTTGATCTGAGAAGTGTACCTTGAAGCATCTACGCTCTTGTAGAAGCGGCCACCCTTGTCAGCGAAGACATCCTCTGCCTTTGCGCCACCGAGGTTGGTGGTAAGGTTAGCCATGGTAGCAGAAAGCTGCTGCCAGTCCCAAGTACGGCTCATGACACCTGAAAGGTCGTTCCAACCACCGTCTTCCTTTACGCGGAAGGTACCGTCGGTTGTGATGATACCGGTGCCGGCTGCGATAGCCTTGCCAAACTCAGCCTTTGCGGTAGCCTCGTCAACCTCTGAGAGACGCATGGCGATACGCATCCACATGGAGATACCGAAGTTCTTCCACTTGAGGGGATCGAGCTGGTATGCAGGGTCACCGTTCTTCTCAGCGTCTGAAGAAGCAGCTGCTGAATCGCTGGTGTTGATAGCTGCAACAGCCTCTGCAAGCTCGTTGAACATGAACTTGTAGCAGTCCTCAACGCTCTCGTAAACAGGTGTTGTGCCTGTGAAGTCTGTTGTGAATGAACCGAATGAGTCAACGAACTCGGTCATAAGGTATACTCTCCAGATACGGGCTGCTGCCTTCACGTTAGGGAAGAGCTCAGCCTCATGGCCTGTGAGGGATGCGATCTGCTCGTCAACGAGGTTGATTGCATTGTTTGCAGAGGTGATACAGTTCTTGGTAAGGTTGTAGAGACAGCCTGCCCACTCGTCGTTTGAACGACCGCATGAGCGGCCACCGTTCTCACCGTCCTGGCGTGCGATGTCGGCCCAGTAGAGGACGAATACACGCTCAGCGTCGTTAGGGTTCTGCTGGTCAGCAACAATAGACTTGTTCAGTGCCCAGTAGGGCTTTGCGTCTGCTGCGTTGACAGCCTTGGGGTTGTGGTTGATCTCTTCAAAGTCTGCGCATGATGCGAGAGCGACTACTCCGAGAACAAGTGCAAATATTTTATTGAGTTTCATGTTCGTGCTATTTTAGAATCCGAGTGATACATTGAATACATAGCAACGTGATGTAGGTGCAGCACCATACTCGAAGCCGGTAGCATTGGTAGAAGTTGCGAAGATTGACTCAGGGTCAAGACCTCTCATTGCGCTGTAGATCATGAAGACGTTGGTGCAAGAGAAACCGAACTTGACTGACTGGAGAATGTTGCTCTGTGCAAGATACTTCTTGGGAATGCTGTAAGAGATAGAGACGTTACGCAGACGGACGTTGGTTGCGTCGTAGAGGTTCTCCTCGCAGATACCGAGGTTAGAACCGGCCTCGCCGCTGACCTGACGCCAGTACTTCTGTGCTGTTGTCTCAGTGGTGTTAACCTTGTAGCTGTCGCCATCCTTCTGAACACCGTCAACAACCATCTTGTCGCGGCCTTCTACTGTCCAGGCGCCTGTACCGGCAGCCTCCATTGCCATGAGGGTACCTGAGAACATCTTACCACCGATGCGTGCATCGATCTGGAAGCCTGCAGAGAAGTTCTTGTAGCTGAAGTTGTTGTTCCAACCGAGCATACACTTGGCGTTCTGGTTGCCGAGATACTTGCTCTGACCGTCTGATGTAGGAAGACCGTCACCGTTGAGAACGAGCTTGCCGTAGTAAGGGCTGCTCTCATCCTCTACGCGGGTGTACTTTGTACCATAGATATCACCATACTCGCCACCGACCTTTGCAACGATCTTAAGCTTGTCATATCCACCGAGGCTGTACTCAGATACGCCGTCAGCGAGAGCAAGGATCTTGTTGGTGTTGGTAGAGAAGTTGAGGTTGGTGTTCCACTGGAAGTTGGTCTGCTTTACAGGAACAGCATTGAGGACAACCTCGAAGCCCTGGTTCTGGATGTTACCGGCGTTGATCTTCTTGCTTGAGTAAGCAACTGAAGAGATGGGGAGGTTGATGAGCTGGTTGGTAGCGTTCATCTTGTACCAAGCGAAGTCAAGACCGAGTCTGTTGTCGAAGAAGCGGATATCGGCACCGACCTCGTAGTTGCGGATGAGCTCATTCTTCACGTCTTCGTTGAAGAGGACGCTGCCTGAGTTAAGAGTCGGCTTGCCGGTAGGATCGGTACCCATTGTGTAAACGTTGTACAGCTGATAAGGATCCATATCGTTACCTACCTCTGCATAAGAAGCACGTACCTTTGCGTATGAGAACCATGAAGGCATTGAGCCATACTTCTCAACCATGTCGCTGATTACCCATGAGAGTGATACTGAAGGGTAGAGGTATGAGCGGTTTGCTACGCTAAGGGTTGAAGTCCAGTCGTTACGGAGAGTAGCGTCGAGGAAGATCCAACCACCGTAGTTGACCTGGAGCTGTCCGTAGAGAGAGTTCATCTTGCGATGTGAGTAGCTCTCTGATACTGAAGGCTTGTCGCTCTTTGCGTTGTTGAGGTCGAATACGTCGGGAACGAGGAGCTGGCTCTGTGAGCCTGACATTCCACGGCTCTCGCGGTCCATGAGGTTACCACCGAGGCTGACCATACCACCGAACTCACCGAAGAGGTGATCCTGGTGTGCCTTTACGAGGAATGAGAAGTTGTTCTCGTAGAAGCGGCTCTCACCAAGGCCGAATGAACCGGTGTAGCTACCTGCGATCTTGTTACCTGCGTAGAACTTGCTCTCGGTCTCTGTGAAGTACATATCGGAACCTGCGCGAATCTCTGCGTCCAACCACTCTGTGAAGTCATACTTGAGTGATGCGTTCATGAGGAAACGGTTACGGACATCCTGGTTGGTGCTGTACTTGGCATACCACCAAGGGTTTGAACCGGTCTTGCCGGTAGGGCCGAAGTAGAACATCTCACCGTTGGTATCAACAGCATCCTTGAAGTCGCGGATGTCGACTGATACAGGGGTGGTGTACATCTTGAGCATGTAGTTGGCGTTCACGTTAGCACCTGAGATAGGACGGTTGTTGGCCTGGGTGCGGATGAACTGGATCTTGCCGTCGAAGTGCCACTTGTCATTCTTACCGAATGCAGAGGTACCACGGAGCATGAAGTTGTTACGTCCGAGGGTAGCGCCGGGAACCTGGCTGACATCCTTCATATGGGTGTATGAAGCATAGATGCCGGTCTTGCCGTACTGCTGCTGGAAGGTTACGTTCTCAGTATCGGTAACGCCTGTTCCGAAGAAACCGTTGACGTTGTCGTATGCTGCGAGAGGAGCCATTTCGCCGTTCCACTTCTCAACCTGCTGGCCGGTGATCTCGGGACCCCAGCTGAGGTAAGAGTTTGCATCATAGTTACCAAGGTCGCCCTGGCCATACTTGCTCTGCATCATGGGACGGGTGAATTCGGTTGTCAAAGCAACGGTACCGTTGATGGTGATACCGAGGCCGGGATTCTCACGACCCTTCTTGGTGGTGATGAGGATGACACCGTTACCTGCACGTGAACCGTAAAGAGCGGCTGCTGAGGGGCCCTTGAGGACTGTCATGGACTCAACGTCCTCAGGGTTGATATCCTGGAGACCGTTACCCATATCTGCTGAAGGGTTCCAGAAGTCGTTGTTGGATGCACCGATGAAGTTGTCCATAGGAACACCGTCGACAACGATGAGGGGCTGGTTCAGACCGGTAAGTGAGTTGTTACCACGGAGGATGATCTTAGAAGATGCACCGGGACCGTTTGAAGAACGTACGATGTTAACACCGGCAATCTTACCTGTGAGGGCGTTTGCGATGTTGGTCTCGTGAGCCTCAAGGATGGCGTCACCCTTGACGTCCTGGATAGCATAACCGAGGGTCTTCTTCTCGCGGGCAACACCGAGGGCGGTCACAACGACCTCCTTCAGCTGCTCAGAATCTGAAAGGACCACATCCTGGAATGCGGGAGCGGTTGCGCCAACCTTGATGATCTGTGATTCGAAGCCAAGGAATGCGACCTCGAGATCTGTGTTGGCCTTAACCTGGATGGAGAAATTACCGGATGCATCGGTGACTGTTCCGGTGGAGGTGCCAGGTACATAAACTGTAGCTCCCGGCAGGGGTGCACCTTCTGAGTCCTTGACGCAACCTTTCACTGTCAGATTCTGTGCGAATGCACTTGCGGATGCAAGCACTGCAGCAGCAACAAAGAGACAGCGAAGAGCTTTTGAAAATCTCATAAGTTAGTTGATTAAAGTTAAAAAATTAAAAATGAGTTAGTATGTAAAAAAACATATTTCACGCAATGCGATACCTTATCAAAAAATATCGTACAAATATAGCACATTTCCCCATATCCAAATAGAATATTTGATTAATTTTGCAGAAATATTTTACACCATAGAACATGCTACGCAGACTGACAACCTTCGTGCTGACCGCCGCATTCGCATGCGCCGCTGCCTGCACAAATGCAACTCCCGAAAAATTAACGGATTACGTTGACACATCAATAGGCACAGGAGGCCACGGACACGTTTTCGTGGGCGCCAGCGTGCCTTTCGGAATGGTTCAGCTCGGGCCCACCAGCATCCCCACCAGCTGGGACTGGTGCTCCGGGTACCATGAAAGCGACAACAGCGTGGTCGGATTCTCCCACACACACCTCAGCGGAACAGGCATAGGTGACCTCTTCGACGTCACCCTGATGCCCGTGGTGGGAAGCGGCTACAGCTACAGCCGCGAGGGCATCGCCGGCAGTGCCGACCGCTCACAGGAAAAGAGCGTTCCCGGCTTCTACAGCGTTCCTCTCGAGGGCAGCGGAATCCTCTGTGAGATGACCGCCACCGCAAGGGTCGGACTGTCAAGGTTCACCTTCCCCGATGGTGCGGACTCCCCCGCCATCGTGCTCAATCTCCTTAACGGAGGCTGCTGGGATGAACTCACCGACGGCGACATCACCATAACTGACAACACCCACCTTACCGGACACCGCTTCTCAGAGGGCTGGGCTGACGACCAGAAGCTTTACTTTGCAGCCGAGTTCTCCAAGGAATTCAGCGCTTCAGAGGCAGCTGCAGACGGATTCTGGAAGTTCAGCTTCCCCGAAGGCGGCCAGGTCCTCGTGAAAGTCGCACTCTCCCCCACCAGCACCGAGGCAGCTATTGCAAACCTTGCTGAGGAGATGCCCGGCTGGGACTTCGATGCCACCTGCAAGGCAGCCGACGAAGCATGGGAGAAGGAGCTTGCAAAAGTCCATGTTGAAACAGCCGACAAGGATGCCAGGGCCATCTTCTACACAGCTCTCTACCATACCATGATCGCACCCGCGCTGTTCAGCGACTGCGGCCAGCCCAACAGATACACAACCTTCTCATTGTGGGATACTTACAGGGCTGCAATGCCTCTGTTCTCAATTCTCCATCCCGAGAAGGAGAACGACATCATGGGCACATTCATCGACATCTACGACAAGCAGGGCAAACTGCCTGTATGGCATCTCCACGGATGTGAGACCAACTGCATGGTCGGCAACCCCGGAATCCCCGTTGTGGCAGACGCCATCCTCAAGGGTTTCGACGGCTTCGACATCGAGCGCGCATATGAGGCGATGAAGGTTTCCGCACTCAGGCCCGACCGCGGCCAGGACCTCCGCATGAAGTACGGATACATCCCCTGCGACCTCTTCAATGAGTCAGTCGCATATGAGATGGAGTACGCCGTTGCCGACTGGGCACTTGCACAGGCAGCCCTCAAGCTCGGCCACCAGGAGGACTACGAGTACTTCCTCGAGCGCAGCAAGTCATATAAGAAGCACTTCGACCCTGAAACCGGATTCATGCGCGGCGTGACCAGCAAGGGCAAGTTCAACGAGCCCTTCAGCCCCTTCCACTCCAACCACCGCGCCGACGACTACACCGAGGGTAATGCATGGCAGTACACCTGGCTCGTACCCCACGACTTCGACGGTCTCGCAGAGTGCTTCAAGGCTTACAAGCATCACACCCACAACAACATAGACCGCCACTTCAGCGGCCGCGAGGCTCTCGTGCAGAAGTTGGATTCCCTCTTCCTCGTAAGTTCCGAGGTGGAAGGCGAGAACGCTTCTCCCGATATCAGCGGACTCATCGGCCAGTACGCTCACGGCAACGAGCCCAGCCACCACATCCTCTATATGTATGACTACGCTGGCCAGCCCTGGAAGACAGCCGAACTCGTGCGCCGCGTACTCAAGGAGATGTACTTCGCAGCACCTGACGGCCTCAGCGGAAACGAGGATGCCGGACAGATGAGCGCATGGTACATCCTCTCAAGCCTCGGCTTCTACCAGATCGAGCCCGCAGGCGGCCGCTACTGGTTCGGATCCCCCATCTTCGACAGCGCCACCATCGCGCTTCCCGAGGGCAAGTCCTTCACAGTCAAGACAGAGAACAACTCCGACGAAAACATCTACATCCAGCGCATATACCTCAACGGAAGGCCCTACACCAAGGGTTACATCAACTATGAGGACATCATGGCCGGCGGCGAGCTCACCATCGTGATGGGTGGCGAGAAGAAGACCTGGTACTGCGCGGAGGAGCCTGCAGAATATGTCTGCCAGCGCCCCGCAGAGCAGGACCGCCTTTTCACAAGCCCCGCCATCGAGCAGACAATAGCTGACGTGCAGGCACAGCTGACCAACCCCAGGCTCGCCTGGATGTTCGGCAACTGCTTCCCCAACACACTCGACACCACCGTGCACTTCACCGAGGACGACGGCACCGGCAACCCCGACACCTTTGTCTACACCGGCGACATCCACGCAATGTGGCTGCGCGACAGCGGCGCACAGGTATGGCCCTACCTCCGCCTGTCAGACGATCCCCAGGTACGTGCAATGCTGGCCGGCACAATCCGCCGCCAGTTCAAGTGCCTCTGCATCGACCCTTATGCCAATGCATTCAACATCGGCCCCACCGGAACCGGCTGGATGGACGACAACACCATCATGAAGCCCGAGCTGCACGAGCGCAAGTGGGAGATCGACTCGGAGTGCTACCCTATCCGCCTCGCATACGCATATTGGAAGAAGACCGGCGACACCTCAGTGTTCGACCAGACCTGGATAGAGGCCATGGGCAAGGTGCTCCAGACTCTCCACGAGCAGCAGCGCAAGGAGAACCGCGGACCTTACTGGTTCACCCGCGTGTGCGACGCCCAGTATGACATGAAGAGCAACTATGGTTACGGCAACCCCGTCAACCCTGTAGGCCTCATCGTCTCATCATTCCGTCCTTCCGACGACGCCACCGTATTCGACTTCCTCGTTCCTTCCAACTTCTTTGCAGTCACCAGCTTGCGCAAGGCTGCCGAGATTCTTGAGACTGTGAATTCCGAGGCCGGGATGGCTGCAGACTGCCGCGCTCTCGCCGACGAGGTTGAAGCCGCTCTCCAGAAGTATGCAATAGTCGACACTCCCGAGTTCGGAAAGATCTACGCATACGAGGTCGACGGTTTCGGCAACCGCCTCCTCATGGACGACGCAAACGTTCCCTCACTTCTCGCAATGGCTTACCTTGGCGACGTTGACATAAACAATCCCATCTACCAGAACACCCGCAAGTTCGTCCTCTCCGACAGCAATCCCTACCACTTCAAGGGTGCTGCAGGCAACGGCATAGGCGGCCCGCACATCGGCAACGACTATGTATGGCCAATGAGCTACATGATGAGGGCTTTCACCTCACAGGACGACAAGGAGATCCAGGACTGCATCATCGCCCTGATGACGACCGACGCAGGCTGCGGATTCATGCACGAGTCTTTCCATGTCGACAATCCCGCCCACTTCACAAGGGAGTGGTTCGCATGGCAGAACACACTCTTCGGTGAGCTTATTCTCAAGCTCATCGATGACGGCAAGATCGAACTGCTGAACGAGATAATCTAAACTACCAGTTTATCCACTTTCCGGGGTCCGCGGCTTCAAACATCGGAGCTTTGCGGACCTCTGTGTTTACAGGGAGGTCGAGAAGGAAGCGGTCGACGAAAGCTTCCAGCTCGGGCCACTGGCTTTCAGGAAGCTGGCAATGGCCGTGGCCGTCCTGGAAGGACCAGCCCATGCGGTCGGCAACGCCGAACGCTTCCCAGACCCTGGAAGCGGCCACACATGAAACGTAGCCGGATTCATCGGCGAGCCAGGGGTAATCGGGGTTTCCGAAGACAAGAAGGGCGCGCGGTGCAACGAGCGCGCAGAGTTCGTGGTGGTCGACGGGCATCCTGGCGACGTTCTCCTCCGAGAACTGGCGCATGCTCTCCTTGAACCAGGTGTAGTCGGTGCGGGCCACGGTCTCGACCTCACCGAGCGTTTCTGAAACACGCCATGCGGCAGCGCCGCCGCCACCGGGTTCCTGGGCTATGGTCAGGCAGATTCTCTCGTCGAATGCACCTGAGAACAGGGCCATCTTGCCGGCGAAGGAGCAGCCTGAGATTGCAAGATGCGAGAGGTCGATGCGGGACTCGTCGCCAAGTATCTCGAGTGCGTCGATGACGCGGCTCACGCCCCAGGGCCAGGCTGCGTATGCGCCCATCTCCTGCAGTTCGGGATAGAGTTTGTTTATCGGCTCCTCTCCCCTGGTCTGATGATGTGCCATGACCTCAGAGAACGGGAAGCCGATCATGGCTATGTTCCTGTCGGTGAATATCTTCGTGGGGAGGCTTCCTGCGCCGGCCCAGAATCCTATGCCGATGATTGCAGGGAACGGGCCGTCACCCTCGGGATACACGATGGGACAATGAATGAGAAGGTCCTCACCACCGACACTGACCTTTACTATCATGGTATCCTTGGCAAGAGGGATATCGGGCATGGTCATGCCTGGAGGCATGTTCCATACGGGAGGCTCGGGATTGCCATGGCGGAGTTCCGCCGTGACACACTCCTTGGGAGTGGCGGGCTTGACGCCGATCTCATAGTGCTGTATCTGGGCCATTATCTCGGCACGGCGGCGCTCCCACTGGCTGAAATTCCTGAGCTTGCTGCCGTCGGCAAAGGTGAACGGGTCAGGAAGGGTCGGAATTTCAGGCAACTGCTCGAAGGCGGGCATTTCCGGGGCGGCGA
The DNA here is from genome assembly GCA_045640445.1 of Candidatus Cryptobacteroides sp. GTDB lineage: Bacteria > Bacteroidota > Bacteroidia > Bacteroidales > UBA932 > Cryptobacteroides. The sequence goes on from JAZUFA010000070.1 coordinate 23,023, forward strand.
ACTCAGCTGCCGTATTCTCTGAACCGTAATGCATGGGAGGCACCTGTGAGGTGCACGCAGCGGCCATAAGGGCCACTATGGCAATAGTTAATCTATTCATATTTCTTCTCGAGATATTTTGCAAAGATCCTGGCAGCGCTTTCAACTTTGGCCACGCAGGGACGTTTCCTGTAATATTCCGCATTGCGTTCCGCGGGCATGAAATGTCCGGCAGGAACAGGGCCTTCGAGGCCCAGCAGTTCAGCGCAGATGACGGAACCGTTCTCCTCCTTGAAGGCCGCGACCAGGTCCTGGGTCAACCTGTAGCACTCGGCCTTGCCCTGACGGTTGGAGCCGTCGGTCTGGCCGGAATCCATGCCGGCAAGGATGACCATGCCGCTGACTGCGCCGCACATCATCCTGAGCCTGCCCACGCCACCGCCGAAGCCGGCGCCCACAAGCTTTGCCTGATCTTCAGTAAAGCCGTACAGGTCGGCGAATGCCGCTGCTACGCTCTGAGCGCAGCCATAGCCCTGCATGAAAAAGTCGACCGCCTTCTGCACGCGGTCCTCCGGTGTTGATACCATGTTGAAAACCTTTTTTCAAAATTAAACATCTTTATCTAATTTTTTTTACATTTGCGTATCAATTAATTTCAAAAAAGTATGAAAAGATTTTTAACACTTGCTCTTTGCAGCCTTATGGTATTCACCAGCTGCGGTAATATGTCCAACCTCGGCAAAGGCTCCCTCATCGGAACCGGCGCAGGCGCAGCAGTGGGTGCCGGCGTGGGCGCACTCATCGGCGGCCAGAAGGGTGCTGCCATCGGCGCAGCCATCGGTACAGCAGTAGGTGCCGGCACAGGCGCAATCATCGGTGATGTCATGGACCGCAAGGCTAAGGAACTCGAGGATGCTCTCGACGCAAATGTAGAAACCGTAACCGACGTCAACGGCCTCACAGCAGTAAAGGTCACCTTCGACAACGGTATCCTCTTCGCAACCAACAAGTCAACCCTCAGCTCTGAGGCAAAGGCACAGCTCAAGACTTTCGCCGAGCAGATGCAGGAGCTCCCCGACACACAGTTCACCGTCTACGGACACACCGTCAACACCGGTACCGCAGAGGTTAACGAGAGAATCTCAAAGCAGCGCGCAGACGCAGTTACCGCACAGCTCACAGCCAACGGTATCGACAAGGCACGCATCGTTTCAGAAGGCAAGTCATTCAACGAGCCCGTCGCTTCCAACGACACCGCTGAAGGCCGTGCACAGAACCGCCGCGTAGAGGTTTACATCAGCGCCAACTCAGACATGGTAAAGGCTGCTGAAGAAGGAACCCTCAAATAGTGTTCATCCAGGTAATACTGCCTCTTAAGTTAGATTGGGCGCCGACCTACAAGGCCGACGCCCATATCTTACGTGGACAGCGGGTCCGCGTAAGATTCGCCCGCAAGGAATATGTGGGCGTCGTCAGCTGCACGGATGTGCAGCCTGACATAGACCCCTCGAAGATACTCGGCATCCTCTCAGTTGAAGACAGGCTGCCGGCAATAACCGGGGAAGAACTCAAACTATGGGAATTCATCGCAGGATATTACCTGTGCAGCATAGGTGAAGTATACAAAGCGGCATATCCGATGATGAAGCTGCGCTCGGAGGAAGTCCTGGCCGCCACCGAAGAGCGCAGGTTTTCCAGCCGCCAGAAGCAGCTGGAAAACCTGCAGGCGAGGGTCAGCAGGCTCGAGATAAGGCTTATCGCCAAGGAAGCCGCCATCCTCAACAAGAAGGAAGGCACCAAGGCAAGGGCTGAGCTCGAGGAAGGCAGGGAGAAGATACTCCTCGAACTTGCCGCAGCCCGCAATGCAGTCGAGAAATTCACCGCAGAGAACAGCGCTGATGTCATAATAACGGATGTGCACCAGGACAAGCCTGCACCAGGCAAGCCTGTCGTGCTGCAAGGCGACATGCGCTCACGCGCCGAAGAGTACTCGGCGCTCATAGCCGAGGCCATAGGACGTGGAGCCCAGGTCCTGATCCTCTCTCCGGAAAAGGCTCTCTGCAGCAATCTGCTCGGCAAACTTACAGCCGACGTCCCTGTAATGCTCTGCAATTCCGACTGCACCGCAGTACAAAGAAGAAGGGTGGCGGACTCACTCAGAGCCGGCTCCCCCACCGCAGTGCTGGGGAACAGGAACTGCATCTTCCTGCCATTCACCAACCTGCAACTGATAATCGTCGACGAGGAGCAGGATTCTTCCTTCAAACAAACGGAGCCCGCACCGCGCTACAACGGACGCGACTGCGCGCTTGCTCTCGGCAGCATCCATTCCGCCAGGGTCGTGCTCGGAAGCGCCTCGCCTTCTCTTGAAACCGAACTCAACGTTATAGGCGGCAAGTTCGTCCGCCGCACTCTGAATACAATAGCAGTGGCACCCGAAGCCTTCTCTGACCTGGACGAGGCGCTTCCGCTGGAAATAATCGACATCCCCGCAGAGCGCAGGAAGCGCGGAATGGTCGAGTCCCTGTCCCGAAAGCTTATCGGCAGGGTTAACCGCTGCGAAGGCCAGGCTGTATTCATCAGAGGCTGGGAAAACGCAGAGGAAGTCCAGGCACAATGCGACGGTCTGTTCGGCAATGGCAAGGTCATGGTGATGAGCCTGCCGGAACTTAAACGGAACGCTCCTTCAGAGATCGGACTGCTGGCGGTTCTGCAGGCGGACGCATTCCTCAGCAAAGATGACTTCCGCTCGGACGAGAAGGCCATCCAGCTTGTGGCAATGCTGCAGAACTTCAGCCCCAACGTAATTATCCAAACTGCTGTAGCCGACCGTTTCAGAGGAACAAGAGGCATGCAGGAGCTGCTGAAGGAAAGGAAGGATTTCAATCTTCCGCCCTACTCCAGATCAGTCGAGCTGATACTGCAGGACAATGACGAGGCAAGGAAGCAGCGCATGCTCCGCATCCTTTCCGGGGCCTGCCCCTCTCCCATTGTCATGCCTGACAGAGTCAGGTGGGACCTGCCCAGAGGAGCGAGGCTGCAGGGCGGCAAGGCCGCCATCGCAGCAGCCGTATCGAATATCGAAACCACCTGCAAATACACAGGTCACATCACCATAGACGTCGACCCCCAATAATCTTTTTTAGGATTCACACACAGGAACATGAAAAAATTCTTGAAAATCACGGCTGCAACGATTGCAGGCATCATAGTACTGGCCATTGCGGCGATACTTATCATCTGGGCCCCCGAAATCAGGACACTCGGCAGCCTCGAGCAGGTTGGGGACAACAAATACCTTTACAAGATGGAGTACAAGGCCGCTTATAACCTTGATGAACTGATAGCACAGGGAATCGACGAGAACACCAAGCTGCTCGACTACGTTGTCTCAAAGATAGTCAAGGGGCTTCCCATCTCACTCTCGAAAGCGGCGGACGAGGATACCACCGGATTCGCCTGCACGAGCTTCCAGGCCAGGAACGCCGAGGGAGAAGGCTATCTGTTCGGAAGGAACTATGACTTCTTCAAGAACCCCTCGCTCGTCACCATATCAAGGCCAAAGGGCGCGTATGCATCCATAGCCCTCACAGATCTGTCTCACCTGGGTTATGGGCTTGACAAGTTACCCGATTCGTTCGTGGCAAAACTTTCCGCACTCGCATCGGTCTACGCCCCCGTGGACGGAATGAACGAGAAGGGTCTATGTGTGTCGATCATGGCACTCCCCAAACAGCCCTCACAGCAGAGTTCAGGCAAGCCTGTCGTGGGCACAACCATAATCATGAGGCTCATTCTTGACCGCTGCGCCACACTTGACGAGGCACTAGAGCTTGTCAAGTCATTCGACATCAGGCACGATGTCAAGGCAGGAAGCGGCTACCATTACATGATAGCCGACGCTTCCGGAGCATGCGCCGTAGTCGAGTTCGACCTCTTTGACGGCTGGAAGACCATGATAGTCGAAAAGCCTGAGAATCAGAACTTCATGCATGTAACGAACCACCTTCTCAGTCCAAAATACTACACCGAGGAACCCAACAAAGTCGTCGGCAATCCGCACAGCAGAAGCTGGTGGCGTTACGAAACAGCCGGCAACTATCTTGCAGAGCGCGACGGAGTCCTGACTCCGGAGCAGGCCCAGGAATGCCTCTCCCTCGTGCATTGGAAAGACCTTGTATGGGACAACGGCATGGTCGAAGACACCCAGTTCAGCAACGTGTACGACCAGTCCGCACTCACGCTGTGGCTCCGCAGTTGGAACGACTACGACAACACTGTCAAATTCAGCCTCAAGTAATCTTGTCAGATTGTTGCGACATATTGCTGGCCGGCACGATGGGCAATATCGGGCAGGATGTCCGCGATGCCCTCAGCGCCCACGGCCTTGACGTCCGCATCATGGATTTCCCCCAGAACGTCCAAAGGGACGAGTTCGGCTACAGGCGTCTTCTCATGAAGACCGTCGCCGCCTGCCGGCCACGGATGATCATGCCCGTCGGCAATCCTGTAACCCTCGCGAAGATAGCCGGCGAAGCCGCTGCGGGCGAAAGCCCCCGGGCTTTCCCCGGAATCTGGGACGGCATCATCTTCGCGGTCGAAAGCCTTGACAAAATACGCCTGCTCGACGGCAAAGTCTCATGCAGCAGACTTGCCGCAAGCCTGGGAATCAGACAGCCCCGGATATATTCCTCACCGGATGAGGCCGGCGACAGGCAGGTCATCTTCAAGCGCGACGTATCCTTCGGCGGACAGGGTGTCCACCTGCCATGGAACCGCAAGTCGCTTGAAAATCTTATCGCCCACCAGAGCCCCGGCGAGCCCTATCTGATTGAGGACTTCATAAAGGGCGAAGACTACAGCGTCGACATCCTGAGATTCCAGGGCTTCATCAGAACTGGGTGTTACAGGGTTGTAGAGCATCATCCCGCCACAGGCGGCACCGACAGAGGCTCGATGTGCCCTTCCACAGAACGGGAGATCTGCACCTTTCCCGAAATAGAGCAGATGGCCCTCAGCCTTCTCGAAAAGATTGACTACAACGGCATCTGCGGCATGGACTTCCGCGTAGACGCCGCCGGTCTCCCCTATTTCCTCGAATGCAACCCCCGCTTCACCGGCGGCGTAAAGTCCCAGGTAGAATCCGGCTTCGACATCCCCTACCTCCTCTACTCCCACCTTCTCCCTCTCGAAGTCTGACCCTCCACCCAATCAAAGCCGCATCCTACCGGCAGCGGATGCGGCAACCAAACGCAGCTTCATAGGCGCACATTACAGTCACTCAATCCGAGACCGTCAATCTGATGTGCTGTTTGCACATAAACTGCAAAAGTGAGCCATTATATGTGCGCTGAAAATACCCGAAATGCCTTCCTACGCTACCGTAAAGCCGCTCCCGCCAAATTCCCCGCACACATACTGTCAAACATTTTCACTATATGTGCACCGCCTCATCTCTACTTATTTCTGAGAAGAGCCCCAGGCTGTCGGCGGATGCCGACTGGCTGGGGGCGTCCCTGACTGGGCAAAAGGTAAGCACCGCTCGGACCCCCCAAAGGATCCGGGCTGCGCTTGCCTTTAGCTGCCGGACGCAAGTTCGGCTGCGGTGCCGCACTTCACCCTCGCACTCCCGCACCCACACTCAGCCTCTACTGGTTGGCACCTTCGAGTGCCAACCTTCCTCCCATTGCCACCCTCGCGTAAGCAAACAGAACCATGAACACAAACCGATCAGCAGCGGACTGCGGTCTCCGCCATGATTTTGCCGATTATATTCCCGCAAACGGCAATCTCGCCATGATTTCGTCGATATCGTGCCCGCGAGCCGTATATACCCGTGTTCCGGGCATGATATCAGCAAGAACGTGGCAGAAACATGATTTGCGGACATAAATCCGTCATTTTTATGGCGGGTCCGATGCTTCGTATCTCTGGATTTTATTGCCACAAGCCGTAACCATGCCACTTTGATATGAGCCAGAAAGTTTGGACGTGCATCTACACAAAAATTTGCAACCCCGCTGTCAATCCCGGCCAATTTCAAGGTCAAATCCTGGCCGGAAGAAGTGATTTGTCCAACTAATCGGGTTCTTTTAGGCGCCGGGCCTGTTATTTTGCTGTTTCGCCAAGAATTCGTGATTATTTTGGCCAATCACATCATTCCCGCCAATTTGAAGCTATGTTTCAGGCCGCTCACCATACACCTTCCTTGAAAACTCTCAGAAACAAGGAAGGTCCCTAGGGAAAGGCCGGCACCTTCCAGGAAAAGACCCCGAATCAAGGAAGGTCCCAACGAAAACGCCGACACCTTCCAGGAATAACCACGAAATCAAGGAAGGTCCCAACGAAAAAACTGACACCTTCCAGGAAAAGGCCTCGAATCAAGGAAGGTCCCTAGGGAAAGGCCGGCACCTTCCAGGAAAAGGCCCCGAATCAAGGAAGGTCCCAGTGAAAAGGGCGACACCTTCCAGGATATAGCCTTGAATCCATGAAGGTTCATGTAATACTGACAGAGCCGGGGACTGATCGGGTCTCCGGCTCTGCTTGATGAGGTTGTCAGATATGACTATTTTTCTGAGAAGACGGTGAACATCTTCCAGCCGTCAGCGTTCTTGTAGTTGTCGATGAGTCCGTAAGGAACAAAGACGGTGATGCCGGGATTGACTTTGTAGAAGGCGGTTGCGCCTACTTCGGGAACAAGGACACCCTGACACTCTATGCTCTCAAGACCTGTGCAGAAGCTGAAAGCAGCCTTGCCGATGGTCCAAAGGGTTGCGGGAAGCACGATGCGCTTGAGTCCGGTCTGCCTTGTGAATGCCTGGTCGGCGATGTTGGTGACGGTGTATTCCTTTGTGCCTATCTTCACGCTGCTTGCTACTACGACATCATCGCCTGTGAAGGTGGGGTCGATGCCGATTACCGTTGCAGTCATGCCATCCTCGTTAGCCTGATAGATTACAGGGTCCACGATCTCATGGCCGAAGGGATCCGGGCCGGTGAGCGAAATCTCTATGGTGGAGCCATGTCCGGTGGTAGCCGTTCCGGTGATGATCATGTTTCCCTTGCTGTATGAAACCGTCAGGGTTCCTGATACAAGGTAATATATATCATACATGGCATTGTGGAAATATGACGGATTCGGCATGTAGGATACCTCCTTGCCGTCAGCAGCCTGAACAGTACCCTTTTCGCCACTGCCAGAAATCACATAGTCACCTTCAGGAATGTCATAGGAATCCACGTTGAAAAGAAGGTCGATGTCAGACCAGTCAGATTGGAATGCATACATTTCAACAGGTGCGACGCCTGAAGCCGAGTAAACCTCGAGAGCGTCGGAAGACCATGTAATGTTCATCTTTTCAGAAGGCTCAGCCTCGTAGGGATCCGGTTCACCCATAGAGAACTGATAGTCTTCATAGACATAACGGTAAGAATTGGTCTGGGCTGAATTCTCACAGATCACGACACCGCCGAAGATGTATTTGCCATTACCTTCGTCGGTAATCGTGATCTTTGTCGCGTTGTTCGAAGTCCAGTAGGTATCACCTTCTATGAAATAGCGTGTGTTGGAACCGGACTTGATGAATGAGTAGGGATCCAATGACCCGTCTTCAAGAACGAACTCACCTACGAAGGAGTGTGTTTCGGGATATATGTAGATTTCAGCGGATGTAGTATACGATGTCTTGTCTGATGTATTGTAACCGCTTTGCCCGATAGATATCATGTAGCAGTAAGAGCTGCCGTATGAAATATCCTCGATCTTGAAAGAGGTTACTTCGGTGGGGTTATAGTTGTAATGTCCTGCTGAAGCAACGAGCGATAATGTAAGGACACTTATGATTGCAAATATCTTTTTCATGGTTCAGTCCTCCTTATTCAACGTCAACAACAAACCTCACTGCCTGCCTGATTGTGGCGGGAGCGATATTATCGGTGTATATCTCACATGCATCGAAGTCGAAGCACTTCAGATCCGATGTCCAGTAGCTGCCGCCCTCGCTTATGCCGCAGGCAGCGGAATCGCCGTATGCATAGCCGGCGGAAGTGATGAATACGGCACCGTTCTCCTCGAGGACTGTCCATGAGGCCTCTGAGGTTACATCAGCGTCGTTGGGGATCAGAAGCACGCCTGCACGGGTGCCGATGGTATAGAGCTTGACCTTGTTTGTGTGTGAAAGCAGGTATGACCACTCTGTAGAGCTGAGGAGTCTTGCCTCCATTCCGCATATAACCTCGGGCTGCATGGCATTGACCTCGACTGCTGAGAAGAGGGTTCCTGTCTGGCTCTGCTTTCCGACAAATGAATAGTTGCCGTCGGTGTACTCGAGGTTGCCCTTGACGAACCTTACCTTGTCGCCTGAAGCGTTGATGTCGAACTCGCCGTCAAGAAGGATGTCGGCAGCGAATACCGGAGTAAAGTTCAAGGGGTAGATCTTGTTTACACCTATTTCCGCAGCATTGGGAGCGATGATGCTCCATGACCTGCCGTCGGTGGCGACAGCCTTGATCTTGAGGCTCTGATATGTTCCGGCAGGAACAGCTACATAGAAGCTTGTACCGTCTGCTGAAAGTGCAGCGCCGCCACAGTCGAGTGTGACGCCGGCGTAACCTTCAGCAACGACTGAAGCGGTCTGGCCGTCAGCAATGACAAACTTGCCGCTCATGGGAAGATTGCTAGCAGAGACCGATATCTGTGAAACGGCTGCATCACCCTTGAGGGTTATCTCGAGAAGGGAGCAGATGTTCTTGAAAGTAAGCTCGATATCTGAACTTTCAGCATACATGGGAGCAACGCCTGCAAGGCTGCCTGCAGCATATATCTGAGTGGCGGGAAGGATTCCTGAGAGCTGCTCTGCATCGAAGGTGCAGCCATATGCAGCATAGTACTTGCCGTCAACCGGCTCCGCCTCGTCGGCACCCTTGGGTGCGAAGGTGGCCATTGCGGGATTCCCGGTATCAGGAGTGGCAACGTAGGCCACACCGTTGATTGTAATTTCGTCGCCGGTCTCCCAGACAAGTTTGCCTGTTGTACCCTCAACTGTAAGGGCGGTCTTGGTCTGGGCGATGGTTGCCGTGAAGATTACGGGCTCTCCATCCTTGGGAGCCTTCATGTTGTTGTCCTTTGCACATCCTGCAAGGAGTGCTGCAGCTGCGAAGAGCAGAACGATTCCTGAATGTTTCATAGTGCCTTCTCCTTAGTTCCTGTTGAACCATCCAGGTTCGTTTTCATAGTCGTAGTCCTGCAGAGGGCTCTGGCAGACGACGGCCTGTTCCTCGATTGCCACGAGCTCCACCTCGGGTGCCACGTAGCCATTCTGATTTGTTTTCATGAGTTTTATAAATAGCGGCGGCAAAGGTCGCATTATTTGTGTAATTTTCCTAAAGAAACACCTCATTTATAAATATTAAGGCCAATGTTCCAAATATGCAGATATTTGGTCCATTTCCGCCGAGTTTCCCGCAGAACGGAACCGGCGCGGAACATTTGTTACAAATGAGATAGTTAATGTTTCACAATCGGTTTGATATAGGTGGTGCCTTGGCTAAATTTGTTATCGTATGAAAAAGACACTTACACTGATAGCCATCACTCTCTGCGCAATTTCGGCGCAGGCGCAGAATCCTGTCATCAGAGGGCAGTATTCTGCGGACCCCACGGCAAGGGTCTTCGACGGTAAGATCTACCTCTATCCGTCACACGACATAAGAAGCGAGAAGAATCCCCGCGGACTCGACTGGTTCTGCATGGAGGACTACCACGTGTTCTCTTCGGACAATCTCGTCGAATGGCGTGACCATGGTGTCATCCTCAAGCAGGAGGCGGTTCCCTGGGGCAACCCCGCAGGTTATGCAATGTGGGCACCCGACTGCGTCTGCAAGGACGGCAAGTACTACTTCTACTTCCCCGACGGTGCCAAGGAAGGCATGGGCGGCTTCAACATAGGTGTAGCCGTTGCCGACAGCCCCACAGGCCCGTTCACAGCCCTCGAGCAGCCAATAAGCGACGTGATGGGCATCGACCCCTGCGTCCTGCAGTGCAGCAACGGCGACGCATACCTGATCTGGTCCGGCATGGGCCTCAGGGGCGCAAAGCTCAAGGACAACATGATCGAACTTGAAGACGGTCAGGTCCGCGAGATGGAGCGCAGGCCCGGCATGCCCGCCGACATGAAGCCTTTCAAGGTTGCCGGTAAAGCCCTCGACGAGAACCTTCCCGCCGGCTTCAAGGAAGGCCCCTTCGCCTTCGAGAAAGACGGCAAGTTCTATCTCACCTACCCCTGGGTACGCGAGGAGAACGGCACCGAGACCCTTGCATACGCAATGGCCGACGAGCCTCTCGGACCCTATGAGTTCAAGGGCATAATCATGGCCGAGTCCCCCACCGGATGCTGGACCAACCATCATTCTATCGTGAACTACAAGGGAGAATGGTACCTCTTCTACCATCACAACGACTATTCCCCTTCATTCGACAAGAACCGTTCTGTCCGCATCGACAAGATAGTCTTCAACGAGGACGGAACAATACAGGAGGTGACACCCACCCTGCGCGGCGTTGGCCTTGTAAAGGCTGACCGCCGCATCGAGGCCGACCGCTACAGCACCGCCGAGAACGCAGCCGTCATCTTCCACGACGAAGCGAAGCCCTTCGACGGCTGGTTCATCCGCTACGCCTTCCCCAAGAAGAAGGGCAGCGTTTCTAAGTCGACATTCGAGGACGTTGACTTCGGTCTTTACGCTCCTGCACAGATGTCAGTACGCCTCCGCTCCGCAAAGGGCGGCGTGATCAGGCTCAAGGTTTGCAAGCGCACCATCGGCGAAATCACCGTTCCCAAGAACTCCGACTGGGCTGAGTACAGCCTCCCCATCGAGCATCAGATCACCGGCGTGAAGTGCCTGACATTCGAGCTCGTCAGCGGCAGCGTCGACCTCGACTGGGCTGCATTCAGCAAGTTCAGCGCAGCCAATCCCCCCGAGGGAATCACCTCTGAATACTGTGTTCCCGGGGCCTTCTACCCCTGCGTAAGCAAGGACGGATGCGCAACCTTCACACTCTATGCACCCGAAGCAAAGGAAGTTGCCGCCGACATCTGCAGCACCGTCTTCCCCATGACCAAGGATGCCGAGGGCAACTGGAAGGTGACCACCACCCCTCTTCCCGTGGGCCATCACTACTACAGGCTCATCGTCGACGGCGTTAAGATGAACGACCCCAACGTCTACACAATCTACGGCTGCGGCAGCAGCTTCAGCCAGTTGGAGATACCCGAGAGCAAGGAGGCCGCCGCCTACTACAACTTCGACCCTTCAGTTCCCCACGGCCAGGTGCGCGAGTGCAAGTACTGGTCAGAGAGCCAGGGCAGGATGCGCCGCTGCTTCGTTTACACTCCCGCAGAGTACGAGACATCAAGCAAGAGCTACCCCTACTTCATCCTTCAGCACGGCATGGCCGAGAATGAGACCGGCTGGCACGAGCAGGGCCGCATGGCCAACATCATGGACAACAACATCGCTTCCGGCGAGGCCGTTCCCATGATCGTCGTCATGGACAACGGCGACTGCGACTATGGTTTCGGCACCATCCCCGGTGAGGGCATGGACGGCTTCGGCACCAGCTTCGAAACGGTAGTGACCGACGAACTTATCCCCTTCATCGAAAAGACCTTCCGCGTATGCACCGACCGTGAGAACCGCGCAATCGCCGGCCTCTCATGGGGCGGCCACCAGGCATTCGAGATTGGTCTGAAGCACACCGACCTCTTCAGCGGAATAGGCGCATTCAGCGGCGCCATCTTCGTATTCCCCGGCATGCCCATCCAGGGCCTCTACAACGGAGTCTGGACAAATGCCGAGAAGTTCAACAAGGACGTTCCCGTACTCTTCATGTCGAACGGTACTGAAGAAGGCCTCGGCGGAATGGCCCTTGACAAGATGCTCTCAGACGCAGGCATCAACTACACACGCTATATCTCAGAAGGCACGGCACACGAGTGGCTCACCTGGCGCCGCAGCCTCAACGAATTCGTAAAATTAATCTTCAAGAAATGAAAATAAAGGTACTTGTTCTGGCACTCATCGTGCCCGCTCTGGCCATGGCCCAGCCCGGCGGAATGCGTCAGCCTGACGTGATTCCCGGCCAGACCCCCACATCTCCCACTTTCGAAGAATACTTCCAGCCGGCTCCCGAAGTTGCGGCACCCGATGCCGACGGCTTCATCCGCGACTGGGTGATCCTCGAACCCATCGCAAAACCCAACCGCAGCAACACTGTCTTCACCGACAGTTACCTGCGCGACGTATTCGGAAAGGAATACTTCCCCGGCCAGCTCGGCGAGCTCCCCAAGGACGGCAAGAAGGTCAAGGTCGTATGCGACATCACTCCTGCAGGCCCCATGTGGGTAATGCCCGGACAGACTCCCGAAATCCCCGAGCCCAAGTTCGAGACACGCAAGCTCCAGTGGCGTGCCGTTGAGAGCAAACTCTTCAACGTCAAGCTGTTCCGCTTTGCCGCAGGTCTCAAGAAAGACGTATACGGCGTCATCTTCTGGATGGCTACAGTAGTCGAGTGCGAGGAGGACATCCCCAACGTGAGACTCGCTGTGGGCTCCAACGGAGCATCAATGTGGTGGCTCAACGGCGAGGAGGCCCTCATCATGTCGGCCGACCGCCGCATGGTCCAGGACGACTGCATGTCGAAGCGCATCACTCTCAAGAAAGGCAGGAACATCATCTGGGGTTCAGTCATCAACGGTCCCGGAATGAGCGACTGCTGCGTAAGGTTCATCGATGAGGCCGGCAATCCGGTCAAGAACATCAAGGTTATTTGCAAGTAAGCTATGGCTAAGAAGATAATACTCATAGGCGCGCTGGCACTCATGTCAGCAGCGGCTTTCGCCCAGGTGGGCACGCCTTTCATCCACGACCCGTCTACCATCATGGAATGCGACGGCAAGTACTACACCTTCGGAACCGGCACGAACGGCATCATGTCAGAAGACGGCTGGAACTGGCACGAAGGCGCAATCAGACCCCATTCAGGCGCAGCGCCTGATGCAATAAAGATAGGTGACCGCTATCTCGTCGGCTTCAGCTCAACAGGCGGCGGCCTCGGCGGCGGACATGCAGGTAACATCCTCACCATGTGGGCAAAGACCCTCGACCCCCAGTCCCCCGACTTCGGATACACCGATCCCGTTGTGGTTGCCGAATCAACCGTTGACGAGGACTGCGACGCCATCGACGTCGGTCTCTTCCTCGATCCTACTACCGGACGCCTCTGGTGCACATACGGCACCTATTTCGGCTTCATCCGTCAGGTTGAGCTCGACCCTGTCACAGGTGCACGCAAGGCTGGCGCCAAGGACATCAACGTAGCAATCGACTGCGAGGCTTCCGACATGATCTACCGCAATGGCTGGTACTATCTGCTCGGCACCCACGGAACCTGCTGCGACGGTACCAACTCCACCTATAATATTGTATGCGGACGCTCACGCAGCGTCAACGGTCCCTTCATCGACAACGTCGGCCGCGACATGCTCCGCGGTGGCGGCAAGATGGTGGCAGGCGCAGAGAACCGCCGTGTAGGCGCAGGTCACTTCGGACGCGAGATCCTTGAGGAAGGCGTCGAGAAGACCTCATTCCACTGGGAGGCCGACTACGACCTCAGCGGACGCAGCACACTCGCCATCCGTCCCCTCCTCTGGGTGAACGACTGGCCCGTTGCAGGCGAGCTCTTCAAGGAAGGCACCTACGCACTCATCTCGGAGCGCAGGGGCTATGCCCTTGAACTCGAGGTTGACTTCATCCGTGAGGCAGGCGCAATGCGCGGCTGGTGGATGAGCAAGGACCAGCCCATCATCGTTGTCGAGAATCAGAAGCTTGAAGATGTAGTAGCTGGCTGGCCCGAGGGCAATACCGGCGTTCGCATCTGCGACTATATGAACCGTCCTCACCAGCGCTGGGACATCACCGCTGTTCCTGAAGCAGGCGGCTATCTCGGAGGCCCCTGGTTCAAGATCACCATCAACGGTACCGGACGCACTCTTACTGCAACTGCAGACAAGGACGTTGTCGCCGCTCCCGAATTCACCGGCGCTGACGAGCAGCTCTGGCGCATCGACCAGCTTACCGACGGCACCTACCGCATCATGCCCAAGGCCGTTCCCGGCTGCAGCGAGCCTCTCTGCCTCGTTTCAATCGCCGGCTGCACTCCTACTCTCGCAGCATTCGACTTCAACAACGACAACTGCAAGTGGGGATTCAAGACCGTTGAGACAAAATAAAATAGACTGATAATGAAGAAGTTACTCATATCGATAGGCGCAGCTCTCGCGTGCTTCGGCATGGCCGCCCAGGATTTCGGCGGCTGGCAGATGCCCAAGGTCGAGATGACCTACGGCCAGAAGTTCGAGGATGTGAACTACGCCGGCGACGGTGAGGTGTTCCATAACATGGACATCTACCTCCCCGCTGCGGAAAAGCCTTCATACCCCGTTGCCATACACATCTACGGCAGCGCATGGTTCAGCAACAATTCCAAGGGTGCGGCTGACCCCGGCACCATCGTGCAGGCACACCTGGACGCAGGCTACGCCGTGATCACCCCCAACCACCGCTCAAGTGCCGACGCAAAGTTCCCCGCCCAGATCAACGACATCAAGGCAGTCGTACGCTGGGCGCGCGCACACGCGAAAGAATATAAGTTCGACACAAGCTTCATCGTGACCTCCGGCTTCTCTTCAGGCGGCCATCTGGCTTCGCTTGCTGCCACTTCAGGCGGCGTAGGCCAGCTTGAGGGCAACG
>JAZUFA010000071.1:0-15126 GCA_045640445.1 Candidatus Cryptobacteroides sp.
ATGTCCTCAGAAGCGTGGCGTATGCCTCAGGGTCTATACTACGACCCCTAAGAAACCTAACTCAGCAATGCGTAAGGTTGCCCGTGTACGTCTTACTAACGCAAAGGAGGTCAATGCCTACATCCCTGGCGAGGGCCACAACCTCCAGGAGCACTCAATCGTGCTTGTCCGCGGTGGTCGTGTAAAGGACCTTCCAGGTGTACGCTACCACATCCTTAGGGGCGCTTTGGATACCGCTGGCGTAGAAGGACGTACCCAGTCACGTTCCCTCTATGGCGCCAAGAGGCCGAAGTAATTGCCGAAGGGATGGTTTAATTATTAATTTCCAAAACAATGAGAAAAGCAAAGCCTAAGAAGAGGATTCTACTTCCTGATCCTAAGTTTCACGACACCGAGGTTACCCGTTTCGTGAACAACCTTATGTTACAGGGAAAGAAGAGTATCGCGTATTCTATTTTTTACGATGCCATTGACTTGGTAGGCGAGAAGATGAAAGATTCTGACAAGGCTCCTCTCGATATTTGGAGGAAGGCTCTCGAGAACGTAACCCCTCAGATTGAGGTCAAGTCACGTCGTATCGGTGGTGCCAACTTCCAGGTGCCGACAGAGTTGAGGCCGGAAAGGAAGGTTTCACTTTCTATGAAGAATATGATAAACTTCGCCCGCAAACGTTCCGGCCGCTCTATGGCTGAAAAACTCTGTGCTGAGATCGTAGCAGCATACAACAATGAAGGTGGTGCATATAAGCGTAAAGAGGATATGCACAGAATGGCAGAGGCCAACAAGGCATTCGCACATTTCCGCTTCTAGTTATTATCGGATAGTCAGATGGCAAAAAGAGATCTCAGGTACACAAGAAACATCGGCATCATGGCTCACATCGATGCCGGCAAGACCACCACTTCGGAGCGTATCCTCTATTACACCGGCAAGACACACAAGATCGGTGAGGTACATGAGGGTGCTGCCACCATGGACTGGATGGTTCAGGAGCAGGAGCGTGGTATCACCATCACTTCTGCTGCTACAACCGCATTCTGGCACTATGGCGGCGATACCTATCAGATCAACCTGATAGATACTCCGGGTCACGTGGACTTCACCGTCGAGGTGGAGCGTTCTCTCCGTGTGCTTGACGGCACAATCGCCACTTTCTGCGCAGTCGGCCGCGTACAGCCTCAGTCAGAGACCGTATGGCGCCAGGCAGACAAGTACCGTGTGCCCAAGATCGCTTATGTCAACAAAATGGACCGTGTAGGCGCCGACTTCCTCGCATGCGTCGAGGAAATCCACAATAAGCTCGGTGCCAACGCCGTTCCTATCTGCCTCCCTATTGGTGCGGAGGAAACTTTCCAGGGTATCGTCGACCTCATCGGCCTCAAGGCAATCTACTATAACAACAGTGACGACCTCGTCAACTATGAAATAGGTGAGATTCCCGCCGATATGAAGGACGCCGTTGCTTTCTGGAGAGACAAACTCGTGGAGTCCGCCGCCGAGTGCGACGACACCCTCATGGAGAAGTTCTTCGAGAATCCCGCCCTCATCACTGAGGACGAGATAATCACGGCTCTCCGCAAGGGCACCATCTCCATGCAGGTTGTCCCCGCATGTTGTGGTTCTTCATTCAAGAACAAGGGCGTTCAGTTCCTGCTTGATTCAGTGATGAGGTTCCTGCCTTCGCCCATTGATGTGGGCACTACAAAGGCAACCAACACTCACACAGGCAAGGAAGTCGACCTGCAGCCTTCTCCCGCCGAGCCTTTCTGCGGCCTAGTATTCAAGATTGCCACAGATCCGTTCGTCGGCCGTCTGGCGTACATCAGGGTATACAGCGGACATCTCGATGCCGGCTCATACATCCTGAACACACGCTCAGGCAAGAAGGAGAGAGTTGCACGTCTGTATCAGATGCATTCCAACCACCAGAACCCCATCGAGTTCGTCGAGGCCGGAGACATCTGTGCAGCCGTCGGTTTCAAGGACCTCCGTACAGGTGACACCATCTGTTCAGAAGGACATCTCTTCGCCCTCGAGTCAATGGAATTCCCTGATCCGGTTATCGGTATCGCTGTTGAGCCCAAGACCCAGCAGGATCTCGACAAACTCGGAATCGCTCTCGGCAAGCTTGCTGAGGAGGATCCTACCTTCACAGTCAAGTCAGACGAACAAACTGGCCAGACCATCATCAGTGGTATGGGTGAGCTTCACCTCGATATCATCGTTGACCGTCTCCGCCGTGAGTTCGGTGTCGAGATCAACCAGGGCGCACCTCAGGTGAACTACAAGGAGGCTGTCACAGGCACATTCCAGCACCGCGAAGTCTTCAAGAAGCAGACCGGCGGCCGCGGAAAGTTTGCAGATATCATCGTGGAGATCGGTCCCGCCCCCGAGGGCGTCACCGGACTTCAGTTCGAGTCCCAGGTCAAGGGTGGAAACATCCCCAAGGAGTTCATCCCTTGCATCGAGAAGGGCTTCAAGGCCGCTATGACCAACGGTTGTCTGGCCGGTTACGAGGTTCAGTCACTCAAGGTGACAGTCCTCGACGGTTCATTCCATCCCGTTGACTCAGACCAGCTTTCATTCGAACTTGCAGCCCGCATGGCATTCCGCCACGCCTGCCCCAAGTGCAAGCCCGTCATCCTCGAACCCATCATGAGCCTTGAGGTGGTAACACCTGAAGACTACATGGGCGACATCGTAGGCGACCTGAACCGCCGTCGCGGCCAGATCGTTGCAATGGATTCAACTGCAAACGGTGCACGTATAGTGAAGGCGTACGTCCCGCTCTCAGAGCAGTTTGGTTATGTCACAGTGCTCCGCACCCTGTCTTCAGGCCGTGCCACGAGCACGATGACATTCGACCACTACGCTGAGGTCCCTGCCACAATGGCAAAGGATATTGTTGAAAAGAGCGGCTATCACATGCCCTCTGACGACGAATAAAATTGAGTAAATTAAAACATTTAATATGGGTCAAATTATTCGAATCAAACTCAAGTCTTTCGATCACATGCTCGTTGACAAGTCAGCAGCTAAGATCGTTGACACCGTGAAATCTACTGGAGCAAAGGTGAATGGTCCTATTCCTCTTCCTACCAACAAGAAGATCTTCACAGTAAACCGCTCAACCTTCGTTAACAAGAAGGCTCGCGAGCAGTTTGAACTCGATTCTTACCGCAGGCTCATCGACATCGAGGACAGCAACGCAAAGACCGTTGACGCTCTCATGAAGCTCGAATTGCCTTCAGGTGTAGAAGTTGAGATCAAAGTCTGATAATTTTATTATCTTTGTAGAGCCGTTCAGGTAGCGGCTCTACAAAACTACCGGTCCCTTAGCTCAGTTGGTTAGAGCACCTGACTCATAATCAGGGAGTCGTAGGATCATGCCCTACAGGGACCACGCTAAAGCCCGGCGCAATTGCGTGCCGGGCTTTTCGCGTGGCCCCTTGGGTTATAATTGAATGGAGGGGACTAACCCCTCCAAACCACCCCGCGTCGCTTCGCTCCGAATCGGTCACCTGTTGCGTGCCGTCCTTTTTGTGTGGTCCCTGTGGGACTATAACCAATTGGGGAGAGCACTCCCCAAACCCCTCCCGTCGCTGCGCTCCGAATGGAACACCTTCCTCGTGCCGGGCTTTTCGCGTGGCCCCTTGGGCTATAATTGAATGGAGGGGACTAACCCCTCCAAACCACCCCGCGTCGCTTCGCTCCGAATGGGACACCCACCACCTCCAGCCCGCAGCCGCTGTGACCTCCGCCATGATTTCGTCGTTTTTATTCCCGAGATTCGTCATCTCGCCATGATTTCGTCGATATCGTGCCCGCGAGCCGTCAAAACCACGTTTCGGGCATGATATCGTCCAGAACGTGGCAGAATCATGATTTCCGGGCATAAATCCGTCATTTTTATGGCGGTGAACCTCGCCTGCTGCGTGCCGGGCTTTTTATGTGGGCACTTGGGACGGTACAGTATAAATAGCCGCATATCAGCTCATGATATGCGGCTATTTGCTGTATGAGGTGTATGTTTGTTATTCCGTTACTTTTGCAACAAGGCGGACCGCATAAGCGTAGTATCTGTATTGGTAATCCATCGGTGTGACGGTACTTTCATGGAAGACAAGGCCGTAAGCTTCGGAGAGGGTTTTCAGGGCAGGGGTCCAGTAGTGGCCGGTGCTGTTGACGCCGCTGATGGACGTACTGCCATTATAGCGGCCGCCGGTGGCAGGGAGAAAGACTATGCCGGCCTCCTCCATGCTTTTCAACTCGTTATATGAATAAGAATTTGCAGCTCCGGTCCAGGGATAGCGGTATTCTCCGTCGTTGATTCCACTGGGCTGTGTTTTTACAGACTCCGGCCATGTGAATACATCGGGGAAGATGAACAAACCGGGCAGCATCCGGTTTTTCTCGTCACGTATGGTTCCCTTGAAGAATCTTGCGTTTGCCGTGCCGGCCACCGTGCTGGCATCGCGTCCAGTAAGCAGATAGCTCCAGTCTGTCAATGCATAGCAGTCACCTGCATTGAAACCTTCGACCATGAAGCTGCTCTGGTTTGTGAAGAAGACGTCGTTGATGCTGGTTCCTGAATCGGAGATGGTCAGCTTTGTTGCATCAGAGATGCTCTTGCTCCACATGAAGTGCGAAACGTGGGCTGTGGCGGTCGTGTAGTCACTGGCATTGAAATAGTACTGGCGCTGTTCGATCTTGCTTGAACCGTCATAATACAGGTTACCCCTTGTGAAGCGGACCTTCTCGCCTGAGTCGTTCACGGTGAACACTCCGCCGAGAACCAGGTTCCCTACAAAGACGGCTGTGATGGAATGCACGTCCGCGGGTATGCGGGTAGAATAGTCATAGCCGGTGCCGATAACGTTACCTTTTTCGTCCTTCCAGCAGTAGATACCATATTCGTACTTCGGAGCAGAAACAAGTTTTACTGTCTCGCCCTCATAAAAGTCTCCTTCAGCTTCGATAGTTCCTGCATTCTCCGGTGAAGCGCTTACGCTGACGGCTCCGGCGTAATCGATAATTGCAATATCGTCCTTTGATATGTCGGAAATGGTGAAGGTGTAGACAAGTTTGTCTGTCTTGCTCTGGCTGGTACAGAACTCACCACCGGACATGGTGCATTTGAGGTGCTGGCCGGACAATGAGTAAGCCGTGATAATGACTTCATCGCCCTCGATATATGCGTTGATTATGACGTCCTTGTCGATATCCGGCGCATCCGAGCGTTTCACCTTTATCGTATGCCCGTTGACAGTAAACTCAAACAGCCCACCTTTCTGGGCGTCGAAGACGGACGTTACCTTGTTCACCATCGCACGCTTCAAAGTAAGGTTTGCTGCTGAAAGTGAATACTTCAAGCTGTGAGTATCGGTGATGGTTATCTTGTAATTGGTGAAATCTCCCGAGGGAACGGCGAGGTTCAGGTATGAGGCGGCTGCTGACAATTTGATGCCCTTTGCAGAGATGTCGCCGGTAGTGATCGTTGTCCCGGGGTTGCTGATAACGGCCGCACCGTCCTTGACGGTAAACGCTCCGCTCAGTCCCTGGTCTGCAGTGATGTCGATCTGCCTGACGTCGATGGTACCGTTTATGACGGTAGGGACGAGCTGCAGCACGCATCCCAGATGCTTGAAGGCGAAGTTCACGTCACCTGTGGCGGTCTGTGATTCTGCCATCATAGGGACGTTGGAGATATTCGCCACATCTGCCTGTGTTGCAGGCCAGACAAGGCTCTTGTCATCGGCAACTACTGATGCGGGATAGTAGGCGGCAAGGGGTGCGGTCAGGGCGTCTGACCCTTCCTGCTGGAAGGTGCCTGCAGTGGTTCCTGCACCTTCGGTCAGCTTGAAAGAAGCTTTGCTGCCGTTCTTGTCAAGGACTGCAATCTTGTCATTATCTTCCCAGACGATGATATAGCTGTGCTGGCCGACAGCCTTGGTCGCTTCCACGGGCTGCAGGATTGCGTGGGCCGTGATGCCTTTTTCCTGGGGAACATCTTCAACCTCCTTTGCACAGGAGACAGCAAGGATAGCTGCTGCGGCAATGGCAGCAATGGTGAAAATCTTTTTCATATTGTTTGTTTAGTTTAGTTCTGTGTGAATGAACCGGAAATATCCTCCTCTCCCATTGACTCGTTTTCCGGACTCTGGCAGAGAACATTCTGTACGTTCACCTCGAACACCTCAGCGCGAGGGGCCTCGTAGGCCTTTCTTGAAGCAATAACACCCATATTCGTATAATGATTAGATTTCACTTTCATAACCGAGGGCAAGGACACAGAGGACCTTCATGTTGTCCTTGATTCCCAGGAGCTCCCTCAGATAGTCTTCGGCCATGCCCTTTGATGCATCGGTCTTGCTGCGGGGGCGTCCGTTCACATGTACCCAACAGCTGCCAAGGCCCTTGTCGACGGCAGAAAGCATGAGGAATGTGGTGGAGATGGACGCATTGTCGACCCAGAGGTCGGTCTTTTCGGCATCGCCGAGCACCACGATTGCGGCGGCGGCATCCTTGACGAACGCAGAGCCCGATTCCCTCATCTCCGCGATGGCTTCCAGAAGGGACTTGTCCTCAACGATCATGAACCCGGTGCTGCGGGTGTTCCTCGATGAAGGGGCCGTCATGGCCTCTGCAATCATCTCGTCAATTATCTCGCGCTCCACCGGCTGGTCGGTGAACTTGCGCACGCTGTGCCTTCTGGCAATGATTTCCTTGAATTCCATGTTTGAATTGATTTGAATTGCAAGTTACTAATTTCTTTCCAAAGAATACATTTCCCGGCCTTTGGAATCGTAGACTTCGAGCAGGCAGCTGTTCTGGGTGCAGGTGACGCTTATGCGGTTGTCGTCATCGTTGACGAGGATGGGGAAATTGTTGCCCATGGTGTACGGATAATGAAGCTGGAACTCATGAAGGTCGGCACTGAGCATAAGGTCTATTCCAACCTCGTTGAGAACGCTGACGCAATGTTTGTTGAGCCATAGCTGAAGGGTGAATTCCTCTCCTATGTCGATCATCGGAACATGGATCATGCATACACGTACCGCAGCCTCGGTGAACCATGATTCCTTTGCAAGATCCTTCAGCCATACCAGCTGTTCCGCTATGTATCTTTCATAGGTGGGGGTTCCGCAATACGCTGTGCTCCTGTCTTCGTGTGTCTCGCCGGCATCAAGCACCACAAAGGCCACGGGGCCTTGCCTGAAGGCATAGTAGAACTGCCCTGTATTTGTAGGGAAGAGGTCGTAGACGAGTTTCGGATTATTGCCGCGCCCTTCATGGTTGCCACGCGCGAACATCACGGGAGTATGCTCCGTGCATCCTTCCAGGGGCTGGAAGTTATATTTTGCAAGAGTGTCAAGGCAATAATTGCCCGCGGAGGCGATATCACCATTGAGGAAGATGAAGTCGAGACTGTCGGAGGCGACTGCCGAAGAGAACGCCCTATACCTGTTCAAATTGCAGTGAATGTCGTTGAAAACGGCAAAACGGCACTCTGCAGCGGATTTATCAAAAGTTTTGGCACTATACCCGCAGGACTCCTCTTCAGGGAAGAACACGGGATCTTTCGGCCGTGAATCATCCTTCAGGAGAGAACATCCAATCTTGTATTCGTATCTCTTGCCAGCCTCAAGCCCGTAAACGGTCACCGTATGCAGGCGCTCGAAGATCCGTCTTCCAGCAAACTCGTGATAGAAACGGCTTCCGTCCTCCAGCTCGACCCAGGCAAGACCGGGAGAGTCGGTGACCCACAGAACCGTGAAGCTGTCCTCGCCGACTCCGGTCACCCACGGACCATATTTCACATCAAGTTCACCTGCACATGCCAGAGCGGACAGCATGTGCAACAAAGACATTATTACAAGAAACTTTTTCATAATCATAGTTATTCAAGGTTATTTCAGGATTGAGAACTGTTTGCCCTTTGACTTGAAGGAGAGGGTCTTCAACCGCTTGCCTTCGACAGAGAACGTTATGCGGTCTTTGCTGCCATCGGTAAAGCGCAGCTCGATGGTGTTGCCCTTCGTACTTACCGACTTCACCGGATTCGTCTCGCCCGGCTTCAGAGGGTAAAGGATGTAGGCCTGCACGCTCCGGCCGGCCTCGTTGTAGCTGAAGGTCGGGGTGGCTGCAAAGTTGAAGACATATCCTTCACTGGTCGATACGGGAATCCAGCCCTGCAGTTCGGGTTCCGTCTGCCCGCAGATTACATTGACCCCGGCATCCTTGCGTACAGGAATGATGGCGATGTTTGCATCGTCGTCGTCCGATATCACACTATTACCATCCATGATGTACCTGGGGGTGTTGAAGTGGAAATAACTGTCGTACTGATGCGATTCCCCGTCTTTAGGAGTGAAGATGTCGAACAGTATCCAGTATCTGTCCTTTATGAATGTCAGCGCGCGGTACTGCTCCACATTGCGGTCGGCCATGCCGGCCTCGTCGCCGAATCCTTCGTCGTACCAGCCCTCGCCGAAGTCGCAGTCGTCATTCGTCACCCATCGGTTTGCCATAGGCTCGAGGGAGTATTCCAGGTCGGCCTCCGGTTCGTAGTCGTGGCGGTTCTGGTACTTGCCGTCCACCTTGCTGACATTGTGCGCGCGGGCGGAGAGGACGTATTTGCGCCAGTCTGAAGTGTCGTAGGAATATGTGCCACCCTCGGTGATCAGCCTTTTGCCGTAGGCGTAGAGAATGACCGAAAGCTTGTCTTCATGCTGGTGTCCGGGCGAATACGGCCCTACCTCGAAGTGGGAGTATATGTCGTTCTCTCCCCAGCCCGAGCGCATCATGTACCATCCGGCCCAGGGCATCCATGTGGATGTGAATGCCGGCATTGTGCCTTCCTTGCCATTGGTGGCGATATATTGGAAGTCGGTACGTTCAGGGAACATGCTGAAGCCCTGCGCCAGCTTTTCCCGGGCATCGTTCCATCCCGAGTCGTTGACGGCCGGAACTTCGCCGGAAGGCGCTACGATCTTTTCATAGTAGCTGTACATGTTCTCCAGCTTCTGGCTGAAGTTCTTCGGAAGGCCTTCATACCCGGTGGCCTGGACTATGGAATACAGACCAAGGAAATTGCTCAGCGTAGCACCGTGATAGCCCGGTGTCAGTTCCACCTGTGCTCCGTCGGGATATACCTGCTTCTCGGTCTCCTGATAGATCTTCGTGCCGGCATACTCTGCCCAGTGGGCCGATTCCTTGAATTCCGGGAACATGAGCGCTATGTGCATCAGGCCGTTCATCTCCATCGAGAGCCAGTTGTTTGTGCGGTGATGCTTCCTGAGGTGGATGGCGTGCTCGTAGAACGACTTCATCATCAGGAATACACTCCCGTCATCGAATGTGGGTGACTGGAGGAAGTACAGATATGCCATCGGCCACGCACCCAGGGTGCGGATGCCGGTCTCGATGGTACGCCAGCGGGAGTAGTCGATCTTGGCATCGTAGTCCGGCAGCGGCGACTGGTCGATCCAGCTGTTCAGCTGGTTGACGAACGCACGGGCGTACTGCTCGTCGCCGGTGGCCTCGTACGCTCTGCCAAGACCTATCCAGTACTGGTGACGGCTCAGGCCCCAGGGCCATTCCTCGTATTCCAGGGGAGTGTTGTTTCGTGTCCAGATAACGGTGTCGCCAAACTGCTCTCCAAGCAGAAGGTTGTTCACGGTGTTAGTCACCTCTTCGAGGTTATAACTGCCATCGTCGCTGCTGTTGTCGGCATTGTTCCAGTCGAAGCGGTACTCACGGTGGCGCAGGTACGATACGAAGTCGGCCTTTGCCCTGGCGATGTCGCCCGATGCGACATCGGCCTTCACCGTTTCAAGTCCCGGAGTATCGAGGTTGAGGCAGTCGAAGAAAGCCTCGTCGCTCAGCAGGGTGCCATATATGATAGGTGTCGTCAGCTGATATGACAGTGTGCTTATGTCCTCTTTTCCTTCCATCATGGAGGCGAGGGTGTTCAGACGATCCTCGTAGAGCTTCTTGCTTGCGAGAGGGCAGGCCGAGCTGAGCAGGATATAAGTGTAATTTCTGGCGATGTTTTGGGCATCCTCGCTCTCTACCCACGACTTGTCGGAGAGAAGAAGATTGCTCAGCCACTCGATGGACTGCCTGATGCTACCGCCTTCCCTGGTTTCATACAGCCATAGGTTGGAACCGGCTTTCTCTGCCATGAGAGCCATTCTCACGAGCGTGACAAGGTGCTCGGTTTCGTCCAGAACGGTGTATCTTGTGCCCATCAGCATCTCTCCATTGGAAGCGAGGATCCTGTTGAGGCGGGCCTTGGTAGTGCTGTCTACGTACACCTTCATTTCGTGCAGCCATTCCCTTTCGAAGAATGTCTTCGACGCAGTCAGGAGCATGTCGTATCCTATGCCTTGATCGTCGTGCAGATATTGCATCTCCATCATCATCTTGTCGCTCCTGAGCCACTGGTGCAGTTCGTCGAACCACTGCCTCATGGCAGCGTCATCGGTACTGTTCCATGCCTCCGAGCCGTCGGTGAGCAGATAGCCATCGAGCATGTCGATGATGCTGCTCATTGCCAGGAAATCGGCGCTGGCGGGCAGCGCCCTTGGGGGCTCACACGGCGGTTGCGGCGAAATGCGGGTGGCCGGATCGGCCAGCCATGGCCGGATATAGTCATACACTCTGGCGGCGTATTTCTCCTGGCCGGTGAGGTAGTAGGCTTCGCCGAGGAACAAGGCCTCGCTGCAGGCGGTCTTCAGAGCCTGGGTGTCGCTGGTTGTGGGTGCCGGCACCGGATGCTTCATCATCTCGTCGGCATCAGATATCAGCCGTTCAACGGCAGCCCGCGCCTGGATGTCGTCATGCTGGATGGCCCTGCAGCTCCTGTCCAGCACCGAGCGGTTGAGAAGGGTAAGCGGTTCGAGGTTGTCGTAGTTCTGTGCTGCCGCGTCCGGAGCAAGGCAGAAAGAAAGAAGGAGGGATAATGCCGATATTATTCGTCTCATTTATTCCGGGGTCATAGTTAATCCTACAAATTTACGCAAATCTTTGCAATTGGCAGATAAGCGGGCAACCGCTACTCTTCTTCTTCAATCCTATTGAAAAACCATCGGAAAGAATTATTTTTGTGCTCCAAGGTGGAAAATTAAGCATCGCCTCACAATGGAGTTTACGTTTCAGTCATATGAGATTCTGATAATCGGCCTTATGGTCATGGGCCTGTTCCTGGCCATCATCCCGGTCGGGCGCGGCGACGCCCGACTGCGGGGATACAGGCTTTCCCTGATCCTTATGGCTCTGTCGTTCATCTGCCTGGGAACATATTGCCTTTTCAAGGCACGTTTGCCGCGCGAGCTGCTTTTCATACCCTTCTTCATCAGCTCTCACATACAGGTCTGCCTGCTTGGCCTGGCTCACTTGAACCTGCTGAACCTGAATATCGTCAACAGGAGGCGGGTGCTGCTCAATTTCTTCCCGATGCTTGTGTGCGTTGCGGTATATGCGGCAGTGCAGCCGTTCTGCCCCTTCGTGCGCCTGACGTCCTGGCCGACTCTCTTCCATTCGCTTTCCAATCCCAGCGTGGTTGTCAGGGTGCTGTGGCTGCTGGTCTATATAGGTCAGATAGTCTTCTACGCCTTCACCTTCTTCCGTCACGAAAGGGTGTACAGCCAGGAACTTGGCAACTTCCTTTCCGACGCCCCCGACTGCAGGTACCGCCTGGCGCTCTACAGTTTCATCGGAGCGCTTGTGGCCGGCCTCGATTCCGTATGCATCTGCCTTACCCTCGACAAGTTCTGGGGCGGTCTCTTCAATCTGATAATGCTGGCGCTCTATGCTGTGATGTGCGCCTTCTTCGTGCAGTATCCTTCGATCTTCTTCAAGATTTCAAGCATCATCACAGAGGCTCCCGAAGAGGCTTCGGCGCCTGCTCCGGCAGAAGATTCCTGGTCGGCGCTGAAGGAGAGGATCTCCGCCGAGAAGCTTTTCCTCGCCGAGGGCCTCACGGTGGAACAGCTTGCCGGCACCCTGCGCGTCAGCAAGAACGCGCTGTCGAAGATGATCAACACCAATGAGGGTGTAAACTTCAACACTTTCATTGGCTGGCTCCGTGTAGCAGAGGCCCAGACAAGGATGCGGGAGCATCCGGAAATGTCCTTCGCCGAGCTCGCGGCAGCCGTCGGCTACAGCGAGCAGAGCAACTTCTCACGCCAGTTCAAGGCCATCACGGGCTTTACCCCGGGAGAGTACCGCAAGCGGCTTCATTTGGGATAATTTTACAAAAAATCGCGTAAATACACCCTTTTTTATCAATTTGACGCTGCGATTTTAACAAATTGATAAAAAGCATAACGCCGTGTATACATAAATTTGTATACACGATATTTCGATTTTACCACACCATTTTTCGAAACAGGATTTATGCGAAGATTCTTTAAGTATCTGGCAATCTCCATTCTTCTGATTGCCGTTGCCGGCGCTTGCCGGCCGACTCCCGTCGAACCCGAAAAACCAATTGAAAAGCCAGAGCCCAAGCCCGACCCCGAACCGGATCCCGATCCCGATGTCGAGCAGCCGGACGTACCGACTGACGAGTATTACAAGGGCTGGAACATGACCGGCGAATACATCGTTCCCGAAAAGGACGCCAAGGTCAATCCAAACCTCTTCCTCACCGAGGACGAGGATGTTGAGGTTTTCAACCTCGACCCCGACAACCTTACAGCGGTCATACGCTTCAAGAAGGATGTACCCAAACTTTACACGGGCGCCCTGCTTATCGTCGACCTGTCGGAAGATGCGGATGACATGCTGATCTACCTGAAGAAAGTTGAGATGAACGGAAACGAGGCGACCGTCCAGTTCAGGTTCGCAACTCTGGGCGAGCTGTTTTTCAACAGGAAGGTCCTGCTCACGACAGATCCCAATCATGAACCGGTGGACCCTGACGTCGAGGTGTTCGTGATGGAAGTTGGTGACGAAATAGAGACCAAGGAATCTTTTAAACCGTTCCTGACTCTTCAGAAGACTTACGAACTGTTCGATCCCAAAGTCACCAAAACAAGTTTCAACAGCAATTTCAGGTTGGGTGTCGACTACTATTTCAGCACTGCCGAACCTACGACTGGCGTGGATGCTGTGGACGAGGAACTCCTGGAGGCCCTGGGGGACGCCGGTGCGGACTTCGACCTTTATGTTGATAGGTATACCGAGGCTGACGTCAGAAATTCGTATGTGTATTTCAACGGCAGTGTCGAGATTTCAGCAGGCGCTCAGTTTGACATTAACCTCAATACTGATTATGACGTTTTTGAGAAAAAGCTCAGAGTCTGGCAATCGCAATGGTTCCCGCTTGCGGGCCATATTGGCGTCGTCAAGGTCAAGGTGTGGTGCAGGAATGCATTCGATGCGAAAATTAACTGCGGAATCCAGGGAACAATCAGTGCGGGTGCTCAGCTCGGGGTAGGTGCCCATGCGAGAATTGGCGCATCGTATGACGCCGCAGGCTTCCATCCGACTGTAAATTATGAACCCGAAGTAATTTACGAGATCAACAAGCCGAAGATCAAGTCCGGTGAAGTCGACATTAGGATAGGCCCCGAGTTCGAAGCAACCCTGCTCGCATATGGCGTAATTGGAATGAAACTCCAGCCATTCCTTTTCTTTGGCAGTAAGTTCAGCGGAACGAAATTGGAGACCGCCGCCGAGGTGGACGAATATTTCGGTATGTCAGGAGAGTTCTCATACGGCGCCGACATTGATGGAACAGTCGTAATATGCACAAATCCTTTGACATTCCTGCATAAAAAACGTGAAGAAATTAATCCGGAGCTCGAGGATATTGCAAAGTGGCCCAAGCATGACCCCTATATTAGGGTGCCGTTCTACACCTTCCCCGAGAAGGTTGAGCCCAAGCAGAAGGATGTCAACATGATTCTTGGCTATGATGACAAGCTTGGCGAGGAACTCGGCGAAGACATGCGCATGTGTATATGGGACAAGTCTGAAAAAGAAGACAAGACTCCTACAAAGGGCGCCCTTGTCAGGCTGCGGACTCTCTCGACCATGCCTCCCGGGACAACCGGTACTTTCCAGACAAAGGAGGGCAGGACCTGCCACAAAGAGGAATTCTTTGATGCCGACGATATCGATGACCTTGGCGAGCTCGTTGTCGACTTCGAGGTTCCGGGGCCCCAGCGATACGACTACACCTTCAGGGCCGACATCATCGACGGTGAAGGCAAGGAGATCAGCACCTGCAACCTCTATCCTCTTAACCGCTTCAAGAGCTACATTGCTAAATATTCGGCATCGGACTGCGATGGAGAGACCGTTCTCACAATTGAAGACTACGGCAAAAAACTGACCGAAAAGGGCAGGTTCACGCGTACCGTCGTCTATGACGGATACCCCATACAAGCCACCTACATCGTGGATTCTGACTACGAGGAACTCTTCGAAATGGGCGAGATAGACATCACTGAAAGCAAGGCATACGTCACATATTACATGAAGTACTATGCCGGAGAGTGCCTGTACGATCCCGCGATCGACAACCTAGACTATATAAGGTGGGACCAGGACGTGAACAGCAACTATCAGGGCTTCCAGTTCGAAGAGACAAACTTCTACGATATGGAGAACTGCGTGCACGCGACGGGTCCCAGCTGTTCCGTATTCTTCCCTAAGACGGACATCACCTATTGGATGAACATGCCGGTCAAGGTTGCAACAGGCTATCTCGATCCTGAATGCACAAAATACAGTTACCTTACCCTGAAATCATACGAGCTCCTTGACGACAGCAGCGATGACCGCAAGAAGCAGGACGGCGAAACGGACTATGAGCCCAACGAGCCTGTGCCTGCGGATGCACTCGATGATGACGGAACATGGGGCGACTTCAGCTTTGGCGGAGGCGGTGACGATGATGATGACGACATGGCCGGATACTACGTGCGCGTGGATGAAGAGCCTGAGAGCTGGGAGGGCAAGTACGTTATCGTCTACGACGAAACGAAAGCAAACAGCTGGGAGGAATACGACTCCTTCCTTCCTGGCAATCTTACAAACATCTACGGAAGCTACAACGGTCAGGGTACTTACGCCGAAGACGGGCACATACTCGTAACATCGGCAAACGAG
>JAZUFA010000072.1:0-40912 GCA_045640445.1 Candidatus Cryptobacteroides sp.
ACGGCCATCGCCTTTATGATGGGAGTGGTCGGACTGTCATTGCCGGAAGCAACGCTCCTCAAGAAAGTGATGACATGGAAACTCATCGGCATCTTCTTCGGCACAGTGACGATCTTCATCATCCTGAGCGGCTGGGTGTTCAATGCTGTGCTTTGAGGATGAAGATATTTGTTTAACGCCCCAAACATGGTGAATTTGTCGCGCATAATTCAATAACTCTTGCTGGCATCAAACGTACATGTTTAACGCCGTCTAGCAACATCAGTTGTGGTTTACACAAACACCCTTGCATCCAGCCCAGTTGACTTGCTGAACACTTGATTGGGTGAGAGGAATCCGTGCCCCAGTCCCTTATGATTGCGGCATACTCCGAAACATTGGCTTGTGTCATTAATTGACACAACGGAGATGTAATTTTGCAGCGTGGAGATTGATTGAAGTGTGTTTTTGTTGGTTATACTTAAACTGATGATTGCTGAGTATCGATTATGGTAGCGGGAAAACTTACATTCTCTTTCTTAGAGGGGCCTCTCCCCAACGGAGGGCTCTTCGGGAAGTTGTTCTTCTTCGACACCGACGGACGCCCGTGCGTCGAGAAGGACTGCGCGTCCGTCCTGTACGTGGAGTACGGGGCTGACGGACGCGCGGTGTTCGAATGCAAAGTTCCCACGCCTCCTTGCGGGGGGCGCGGGAACGCAGACTATGTGTAATCTACTACTTGAAGAGGAGCTGGGCGTACTGGTAGAGGCTCCTGCGCCAGCTCTGCCACTCGTGGGCGGTGCCGGGAGATACGTAGAAGTGTGCGTCGTGGCCTGACTCCGCGAGCTTCTCGGTCTCAACCTTGGGGTCGCCGCCGAATGCGGGGTTGCGGTTCTCGAGTTCCTTGCTGCCGAAGCTGATGAACACGAGGCGGTTGTTCTCACGGAAGCCGGGAGTGTTGTCGGCGTCCTCAACCGTGATGGTGCCGCCGCTGAAGATACCGAGGGAACCGAAGATGTCGGAATGAGGCAGGGCGATGGCCTTGGTCTGCATACCGCCCATTGAAAGACCTGCCATTGCGCGGTGGTCCTTGTCGGCTATTGTCCTGTAGTTGGCGTCAACCATGGGGATGATATCCTTGATGAGGGTGTTCATGAAGCCGTCGGCCCATCCGTTAGGGAGACCGAAACCGCCCTGGGGACGACCGCCACCCTGGGGACCCTGCTGGCCGCGGCGGTGCCTGCCTTCAGGCTTGGGAGCGTCGGGACGCTGTGCACCGGGACGGGGACCGAACTGACCCTGGCCGGGAGCAGCAGGACGGGGCATTGTCCAGGTACCGTTGTCCATCACGATAATGAAGGGAACGGCCTTGCCCTCTGCAACCAGGTTGTCCATGATCTGGGCGGTTCTGCCCTGCTGGGGCCAGCCGTACTCGTTCTCGCCGCCGCCGTGCTGGAGGTAGAGGACGGGATAGCGCTTGTCAAGATCGGTGTCGTATCCTGCAGGAGTGTAGATGAAGCAGTGACGCATGGCCTGGTTGACCTCGGACCAGTAGTAGACCTCGCTTATCTTGCCCTGGGGAACGTTCTTGAGTGCATAGAAGTCCTGGTCGGGAGCGGGAACGTCAACACCGCTGCCCCAGCGGCTTGCACCGTAGTAGTAGAGGCTTGAGGGGTCGGGAACATCCGCTCCGTCGATGTTGAGCTGATAGTAGTGGAAGCCCTCGTCCTGAGGTGCGGACTCGCCTGTCCATACGCCCTCGGCGTCTTTTGTGAGTTCATACTTCACGCCGCCGATGTCAAGCTTCACCGACTGGGCCTCGGGGGCCTTGACCTGAACGCGGACGCATCTTTCAGAGTTGACCATGGGGTACTGCTTTCCCGGCTGGTTGTTGGGAGAAGGGACGAAGTCCTCCTTGACCTGCGCGAACGCTACTGCAGAGCAGCAGAGCGCAGCGGCTGTAGCTATAAGTGTGAGTTTGTTCATAAGAATGATATTGAGTTGTTATTTTACGGGTTTCAGACGGATGATGCCTACGGAGTTCTCGGGAATCATGCAGTCGAACGACTTCCTGACGGTGCCAAGATCCTTTGTATGAGGAACCACGGCCTCGGTGTACTTCACCATGCGGCCGAACATCATGGCCATCTCGCGCAGGCCGGGACGCTCCTTGGAGTCGGGCCTGAGGAAGTTGGGATTTACAACATGGTCGGGATGGCTCGAGTAGTAGTTCTGGTCGCCCTGGTTCTTAACCGATGTGTCGAAGGAGGAGATGAACTCGATTGTTGCCTCGTAGGTCTTTCCATTGCCGGTCTTGATGGTGAAAAGCTTGTTCACGGCCTCGGCATTGACGAACTTGATGAAGATCTCGCCGGTCTCGGTATCGATGGTGGGAGAAGTGTAGATGTTGTCGTCGACCGCCTTGCCGTCCATTGCGCGCGACATCTCGAATGCCCTGTCTCCCGCTACTGAGAACAGCTTCTGGTAGTAATAGTTGGTGGAGCGCCACATTCCGCGGTTGTCGAACCAGATGAGGTTGGAGTTCCACTTGTTGAAGCCCTTCTTGCATAAGAGGGGCGCGTAGGCTGCCATCACCACCATGTCGGAATTGCGCTCGAGGCCCGTCCAGTAGGCGGCCTCGGCGAGAGTCGACGAGTATGCGTTGTTGGCGCGGTTGTTGGCGAACTCGCCGACGAAGACTCTCGTCGGCCTGCTCCTGTCGTAGGTGAAGCCCTGGTTGCCACGGACCTTGCCGGCATCGTATCTGCCGCGGTTCGAGAAGAACCATGCGTCATCCTTGTAATAGTGCTCGTCAACTATGGTGTCGGGATACTTCGCATCGATCTGGGCCATGTTCTCGTCGAATTCCTTGCCGGAATCGGCGGAGCCGGCGGTGGAGACTATGGTTATCTCCGGATGCGCCTCCTTCACAGCCTTGTACATGATGTCGAAGCGCTCCCAGAACTCGGGGCCCTTGTTCTCGTTGCCGATTCCAAGGTACTTGAGGCCGAAGGGTGCGGGATGGCCCATCTGAGCGCGGACAGCACCCCATTCGGTATCGACACCGCCGTTGCAGAATTCAATGAAATCGAGGGCGTCCTTGACGAAGATGCTGTAGAAGCGGTCACGGTCTTCCTGAGTCTCGAGCGGAGCAATGTACTGATGGCCCGCAAACTGGCAGGTTACGCCGTTGTTGAGAACGGGAAGAGGGGTGGCGCCAAGCGCCTCCGCCATCACGAGATACTCGTAGAAGCCAATATACTGGGATGTCCAGTAGCCCCAGTGGTTACGGAAGCCTATACGCTCCTCGCGGGGGCCGATGGAGTTCTTCCAGAAGGGCTGGCCGAAGTAATTCGGACCTTCGGATGCGCATCCTCCGGGGAAGCGCATGAAGGTGGGATGCAGGTCGGCCAGAGCCTGCATGAGGTCTTTGCGGAACGGGCCGTACTTGCCGTTCTCCCAAAGCCTGGATGCTTCCGGAACAAGGGTGACGAAGTCAAGCCAGAAGGTACCGGCCGCATCGGCGAGTATGACGAGGCGGCTGTCGGCCGAACGCTCGGCCTTCAGCTGGCCCTTGTACTGCTTCCACTCATTCTGGAGTCCGCTGATGGTCACAACGTCGGAGTTGGCGTTCCCCTCCCCGTCTTCAAGGAAGACCTTGATGGTTCCGGGATAGGAATCACCCTGCAGGTAGAGGGAGTAATCGTAAGAGACGCCCTGTTCTGCCGGGATGGAAGCCGTCTGGGTGTTGTTGTTGAATGAAAGGCCCCAGCCCCATTTGAACTCGGAAATGCCGTATCCGTTGGCGGCGATGCCGTATCCGTCACCGGGCTCGGTGATGTCGAAGCGTACGCTGTACTGCTTGTAACGGAGCTCGTCGTCATATTTGTCGTTCGGATCATAGTCGTAGTATCTCCTGAGATCCTTCACCAGGGGCTTGTCGGCCACGGCGTGGGCCTGGCCCACCGCCGCGCCGCGGCTCTGGACCGTCCATCCGAAGAATGTGGTGTCGCAGTATGAGAATTCACTCTCAGGGGCATCAGGTACGTTGTATGCCTGGAATGAGTTGTTCTGAATAAGCTGGGCGCATATTCCACCGTCAAGAGACTGGTTGATGTCCTCGAAGAAGATGCCGCTGAGGGTGGGACTGATGCTGATTCCCAGTTTGGAGGGCTTCAGCTTCAGCGTACGCTTCTCGACCTCCTTGAAGCCCTGAAGTTCGAGCATCTTGTCTGCATAACGGGAGCCCAGGAGCCTCATGCCTTCTGTGCTGAAGTGGAACTGGTCACCCACACTCTGGCAGCCGAGCGAAGATATCACATAGCCGTTGGGCATGACTTCCGGGAGATGCGAAAGCACCACGTCGTTGAATGCGGCGCATGCTCCTCCCTCCTCCGCCTGCTTGAGCTCGCCGGCAAGAATGGGAATTTCGTCAGGGTCAAGGCCGAGGTCGTAGCAGAGGTCGTCGTGTATCTTCTTCAGACGTGCGCACCACTGGTCGTCGTCGGGGTTGGATTCGCCCTGATGTACGAGCATGCCTTTGATGACTCCGGACTTCTGCGCAATCCTGGCCACCTCGACGATACGCTCGTATGGATTCATGTCATATGCCTTTGCCATGTTGACAAGCCAGCCCCGGCCGGGGTCTGCTGCCTCGGCCGCAAGGTAATCGGCACAGGCATCCTTGTCCCAGAGTTCGAGCTTGGCGCCTGCAACGGAAACGTTGATGACGCCCACTCTGTACTGCTCGGGGAGCACCTCTATCATCTTCCTTCCGAAGAAGTCGACAGGGCCCATGTTGTTACCTTCTCGGCAGATGGGAGGCACGGCCGTGTACCAGTTGCCCTTGGTCCTGTTCATCGATGGCATGTCAACTGCCGCCATGAAGCTGAACCGGGGATTGTCAAAACCGAGATCCTGTTCCGCAGGACGTGCGCCGGCCTCCATGTTCGACTGGCCGAAGCAGAGGTAGATGAAGAAATTCGGATCAGGGTTCTGTGCAAAGGCCATCTGGCCGGCAATCAGGCCGGCCAGTATGGTTAAAAGTGCTTTTCTCATTGTCATTTACCTGACTTCGAAATCAATTGCCTTGAGGTCCTCGTCGCGTGATGAGCAGCCGTAAAGGAGCTGATACTTGCCGGGACGTACAGAAAGCTCGTCGATGGTCTCGTCGTAGTACTCGAAGGCCTCGCCGTCGAGGGTGACCTTGGCCTTTGCAGAAGCACCGGGTGCGAGATTGACCTTGGTGAATCCCTTGAGGCCCTTGATGGGAGCGTCGGGGTTGTCGAGGCTCTTCACGTAAACCTGCACGATCTCCTCGCCGGCAACTGAACCGGTGTTCTTTACAGGGATGGTGAGGGTTACCTTGCCGTCCTTCTTCATCGATGCTGCTGATGCCTTTGCCTCACCGTACTCGAAGGTGGTGTAAGAAAGGCCATAGCCGAATGCATAGAGAGGAGTGCCGTGGAAGTAGCGGTATGTCCTGCCCTCCATGCTGTAGTCGAGGAAGTCGGGAAGGTCGTTGTTGGATGCGTAGAAGGTGACGGGCAGTTTGCCTGAAGGGTTGAAGTCACCGAAGATGACGTCGGCAAGAGCCTTTGCGCCGCCCTGGCCGGGATACCATGCCTGGAGCAGTGCGTCGTATGAATCCTCAACGCTTGCAAATGCCAGTGCGGAACCTGAGCAGTTGACGAAGATGACGGGCTTGCCGGTAGCGCGCATTGCCTTCACGAGGCGCTGCTGTACTGAAGGAAGCTCGATGTCGGCCTTGTCGCCGCCCTCACCCTCAAGCTGGGCTGAGATACCGCCGATGACGATGACTGCATCAGCATCAGCTGCGGCTGCAGAAGCCTCGGTGAAGTCGGCGTATATTCTATGGCAGAAGTCGGCGTAGAACATTGCGAAGGGTGCATTGCCCTGGCGGTATTCCACTACAATGTCGTAACTCTTGCCTTCCTCAACGTCGAAGGTCTTGTATTCGCGTGCCCTGCGGAAGCCGAAGCCGCGGGGCATCTGTCCGCCCTTGACGTTCTCCACAACCTTGCCGTTGATCTTCATGACATAACCGTTGTCTGACATGAGGGTGTAGCTGAGAGGACCGGTGAAGTCGGCAACGAAGGTGCCTGTGAGACGTACGGAGATGTTGCTGGTAGGAAGACCCTCGACGAAGCTGTAGGCGCCGAAGTTGCTGAAGTCGATATCGTCGTAGTATCCGGATACTGTGGGCTCGCCCTTGAGTTCGCGGTTGGAGAAGAAGTCGGCATGTATGCCCTTGCCTCCGTTGATGTCGTCGAGATAGTATACGGTATTGTATTCGTCGTTAAGCTCGCAGCCCTTGAAGTAGACTACCTCGGCACCGGGAACGGCATTGCGTATGCCCTCGAGGAGGCTGTGCTTGTGTGCGTCGGTGGGAGTTCCGCCGTAGTTGCCGTTGAGGAGGTCGATATTGTCGGCATTGGGGCCGACTACAACAATCTTCTTGATATCCTTTGAGAGAGGAAGAACTCCGTTGTTCTTGAGGAGAACCATCGACTCCCTTGCTGCCTGGGTGGCGAGTGCGTCATTCGCCTCGCTGCTGATCACGTCTTCGCCGAGATCCTTCCAGGGAGACATTTCAGCGGGGTCGAACATTCCGAGCTCGAAGCGGCCCTTGAGGGTGTAGCGGAGGTGCTTGTCGAGTTCGGTCTCGTCGATGAGACCGTCCTCGAGAGCCTTGGTGAGCGACATGAACGCCTTGCCGCACTCGAGGTCGGTACCGTTCAGGATGGCGTCCACCGATGCGCTCTCGGCATCGGGATGGGTCTCGTGCTGGCCCTTTGTGTAGAAGTTGTTGATGGCGTCGCAGTCGGTGAGGATGATGGCGTCATAGCCCCACTTCTCGCGGAGGATCTTGGTGAGGAGCCTGTCGCTTGCGCAGCAGGGAACGCCTTCGTAGCGGTTGTATGCGCACATCACTTCCTGTACGTCGCCGTCGATGACGAGCTTCTTGAAGGCGGGGAGATAGGTCTCCCAGAGGTCACGCATCGATACTGATGCGTTGTATGTGTGCCTCAGAGGCTCCGGACCGCTGTGCACAGCGTAATGCTTTGCACATGCGTGGGTCTTGAAGTACTTGTCGTCGTCGCCCTGCATGCCGAGCACCGTCTGGAGTCCGAGTACGCCGGTGAGGTACGGGTCCTCGCCGCAGGTCTCCTGGCCGCGGCCCCACCTCGGGTCGCGGAAGATGTTGACGTTGGGGCACCAGAAGGTCAGTTCGGGATTGCCGGGATAGTAGACCGTTCCCATGGGGACCTCGAAGATGTTGTGGTCCGAGCGGTTCCAGTTGGCGCGGGCCTCATCCGATACGGTTGAGAATACGTCGTACATCAGCTGGGGGTCGAATGCGGCTGCCATACCGATGGGCTGGGGATAGACTGTGTAGCCGTCCTGACGGACACCGTGGCAGGCCTCGCTCCACCAGTTGTAGGAAGGAATGCCGAGTCTGTCGACGGAGACTGACTTGTTCATCATCAGGCCGACCTTCTCCTCGGGAGTAAGGAGGGAGATGAGGTTTTCGACCCTTTCGTCGACAGAAAGCTTGGGATTCTGGAACGGGTACTCGTACTGAGTCTTGGGCGAGCAGGCTGCCAGCACTATGGCAGCGGCTGCTGCAAGCAATTTATAGGTTTTCATAAAGCGTTGAATATAATATCTTTATATGGTCTTTGAGGATCGTTGACAAACAGCCTTATGGTTACCGGAAGGGCCGTGCCTTCCGGAACTTCCAGCTCCGCCTTCAATGATTTGCCCGGAGCCACCCTTGCGCCGGGGGTGATGCTGAACCCGACTCCTGCAGGGGCTTCCACACCGTTGATCACAAGGTCGCCGGCGCCGTCGTTATAAATCCCGACTGCGCCTCGCTGGGTATGGCCGAGAAGCCTCGACCTAAGTTCTCCTTCATTGGGATACACCCGCATCCTGGGTGCCGACGGGCCTGCGCTACCCTTTGTCAGGCATATGGCTGAGGTTGTGATATTGCCGGCCGCCTCCGAGCCCTCGACCTTGACCGTGAGGGTGTCGCGGCGGGTTACGAAGTTCTGACCAGCGGGCATGGAGTAGGTCAGCATGACCGCCACCTCCTTGCCGGGGCCTATGACCTCGGGGCACTGGACAGTCATGAGACCGGAGCCCTTCTGACTGGTCTCTATATACATCCACCCGTCGGATGAATTGGCCAGGTAGATGACCTTCGAGGCCTTCTGCCCGGGAGCCATGTAGCCGAACGGGATGGTGTTCATGTTTGCGTAGAGGCTGGGGGCCAGCACTATGGGGTAACGCTCCCCTATGCTCCTGTCGGACGGTATCACGTCGGCATCGGTGCTCAGGGTACCGAGGCTGACGCCCTTGGAGCCAAGTATCTCTATTGTCCTGTGGGTCGGACCGGCTGCTCCGGAGGGGGCGAAGAAGACGGTTATGTCCGCAATCTTCCCGGGGCCTACCGGCCCGTCAGGTAACTGCGCCATTATGCAATTGCAGCTCGGCAAGGCACCGGTGATCCGCAGCGGCTCACCGGTGGTGTTGCGGAACACGAACGTATGGCTCACAACACCGTCGGCCTCGCTGATCTTGCCAAAGTTCCAGTTGGTGGCATCAAAGGATGACTGTGCCCGCATCTGCCACGAAAGAAGGCAGAAAAGCAGCAAAACCGGCAGCCGGCATATCTTTGATATGGTCATCCTTGGTGTCATATGTGTTTCAAGGTCAAATTTAGGGATTATTCCCTTTCAAGGGATGCCCCTACTTTCAGATATGAAACATCTTGACACAATTTTGCACCATCACGCACTGCACGTTATGAAAACAAGCCATTATATCATAACAGCCCTATCATAAAAGTGGGCAGCCGAAAATTCGGCTGCCCACAACACCTCATTAATTAACAACTGTTTATGAAGAATAACCAGGGTTCTGTTTGAGCATTCCGCCTGATTCGGTAATCTGGATAGATGGATAAGGGAACACGATCTTGTAGTCCTCCCACTTCTTCGGTCCAAATGAAGTCGTATAGAGTCGGAATTCTTCGATTGTCCAACTTGACTCGGGATCAGTGTCATTTTCGTAACGGCGTACCGTAGGATAAGCCTCGAGTTCCTTGATTGCAAGGGCCTTGATTGATGATTCACCACTTACAGCCCATCTCTTCAAGTCATAGGCCCAATCGCAGCCCTCAAATGCAAGCTCACAACGGCGCTCATGATAGAGGTCGGCAAAAGATACCGCGGTCAATGGTTCAAGATTCGAGCGTGTTCTGACACGATTGATATCCTTCATGGCTTCTGCATCCCTTCCAGTATTGAGATAAGCTTCTGCACGAAGAAGAAGGCAATCAGCAAAACGGAGAATATGATAATTGCAATTGGTTGTCATATAGTCCGTGTTCGGATTTGCATAACCGTTTGCAATGAAGTCAGCAGGCTCAAAGCAAGCCATCCATTTCTTGATGATGAAACCGGTTGTCTCATCCTTGCTGGCATCATCTATCATTATTCTCTGTCCACCATTATACGTGTATTCCTCGCCGTGCACAAGGATGGATTTGGCGAGTCGGTCGTTGCCTTCTCCGTCCTTCAGCATTTCCTCATACAGGTCGTTGGATGTCTTCATTTCACGCCATCCGTAACCATCTACCTTCTTCATGACGACGCCGGCAAACATACAGCCGTTGCCTTTTGTTCCGCCCGTGCTGGGGATAGACCAAAGACACTCATTGTTCCAGTACTCTGCAGGTTCGGCTGTGAACAGCTCGGCAAATGTAGGAGTAAGGTCTCTGTTGTACTTTGACTCAAGCTCGTTAACTGTAGTGATGACATTCTCCCACTGAGATTTATCCCATGTTGCCATGTATGCATAGACCTTGGCCATCAATCCTTTTGCTGATGCCTTGTGGGCTCTGCCGAGATCACCGGCAGCATATTCTTCCATCCTGGGCAAATAGGTCTCTGCCTCTTCAAGATCGGAAATGATCATTTTGAAATTGTCGAGAACTGACGGCAACTGGGGAGGAATGGAGTAGTCGTATCCATCTGCATAGTCTTCGTAGCGGCAGAAGGGAACGCCCTGCTCTTTGCATCCATATCTGTATGCAGCGAGAAGATGCCAGTATGCCCTGAGGAAATATGCCTCTCCGAGGCTCCTGGTTTCAATGGCACTGAGAGTTTCACCGCTCTCTTTCTTGGCTAGAAACTGCTGGACAGCAAAGTTGGCTCCTGCTATTCTTTCATATATTCTGCGGAACGCAGTTGTAAGAGACGGACAGTCACCATCAAAATTGAGACTTGCAAGCTGGTTTATATATTGTCCGCCATCACCTGCACGGACAATGACAAGTGTGGAAGCGCAAGACTGCTCCCAATGGAAATCCTGGCCGAACATGGATTCACTGCCCAGACCATCCAGGAGAGGGTTGATCAGGGCTATTGCATTCTCATCTGCGGTCAGAAGGTTTTCCGTAGACAGTTCTCCTTCCTTTTGCACGTCAAGGAATTTACCGCATCCTGTAAGAGAAATGAGAGCAAATACTATCGTGACAAGTTTTATCTTTTTCATGATATACCTCAATTAATATGAAATTTTAACACCAAGAGAAAGGACCCTTGAAACCGGGTACTTCAAAGTATCCCATCCGCCACATTCAGGATCGATACCGGAATAGTTCGTGAATGTGAACAGGTTCTCTCCACTGAAATATACTGACATGGAGCTGTTTCTCTCAACAAAGTGATTGCATTTGTGAAGCAGGCTTGTGAGATCGTAGGAAACGGTTACATTCTTGATTCTAAGGTATGATCCATCTTCAAGAAGCCAGCTTGACGGAATAGCGAAATTGTAGCTGTTGTTCAAGCTCAGACGAGGGAGATCGGTATCTGTGTTATCAGGGGTCCATGCATTCAGGATCCTGACGTCACGGTTATAACCGGTAACCTGCATGGTCATGGTCTTGAGTTTGGACATGTTCAGGACATCCACACCTTGAACACCTTGCAGCATCATGCTGAAAGACAGATTTTTCCACTTGAAGCCAGCTGAAAGGGCATAGGTGAAGTCAGGGTTGGACTTGCCCATGTACTGCCTGTCGTTGTTGTCAATGATTCCGTCATTATTGAAATCTTCAAATTTCAGATCTCCAGGTTGTGCGTTTGGCTGTATCTTGTTGCCGTCCTTGGTGTATGCATCAACTTCTGCCTGATTCTGGAAGATGCCGAGGCACTTGATGAGATAACATGAGCTGACGGGAAGACCTTCTGCCGTCTGATGGTACATCTTATATCCATCACCTGCATCAATTCCGCCTGAAGGATCGGTGATCCATACACCAGGGTTGCCTGACGCATCCTTGACACCGATGTCGCTGATCCAGTTCTTGTTGTATGCCAGGTTTGCATTGATGAAGTATGACCAGTTTCCAACTTTGTCGTTCCAGCCGACCATTGCTTCAAATCCACGGTTCATGATTTCTCCCTGATTGACAAGCATTGCTCCTACGCCTATAGTCTGAGGCCAATTCATTGACTGGGACTGAATCAGGTTGTAAGTGCGCTTGTTGTAATAATCGAAGGATGTAGTGAGCCGGTCGTTGAGGAAATTGACATCAAGACCAAGGTCGAACTGCTCTGAAGTCTCCCATGTAAGATTCGGGTTGACAACCGTTCCAGATGAGATCGTGGTTCCTACCAAAGTATTGGTGCCGGGGCCATAGAGTGCATATTTGCTGCTGGAACCTGCATTCAAAGTCTGGGTCTTGTAGTTCCTTGAGATGGAACCAAGATTACCGATACGACCCCATGAAGAACGTACTTTCAAGAGAGTCACAGCCTCAGTCTTGGGGAAGAATGGCTCGCTTGATATTTTCCATGCGCCGGTTACTGCGGGGAAATCGCCGTAGTTGTGCTGCTTGGGAAGACGTCCTGCATAATCGCGTCTCCATGATGCGGTCACGAAATATCTGTCGTCATAACTATAAGAAAGTCTACCAATTGCAGCGACATTGGCGTCTTCTCCAGAAATGCCGTCACCACCGGTAATGGTAGCAGTTTCGGCATACTTCATATACTGAAGACTTGCACTTTCATTAGTCAGACCGTTACCGGAAATCCAGAAATTTCTTGAAATATCGGAGTTTGCTGTCGTAGAAAGAAGAGCACCTACTGAATGTTTGCCAAATGTGCGGTCATATGTCAGAGTGTTCTCTGTTTTCCATCCACTACCTTCGCTGGTAGAATAATCAAGAGTGTTCTCGTTGACGGGCTTTCCAGGTGCAAGGAATTTCGGACTGAAATTCTTGTAGAAGCTGTTGTTGTAGAAATATGAGAACTTGCTGTTGAATTTCAATCCCTTTACCAGATTGGCAATCTCAAGGCCGGTGGTTGAGAAGAAATTTGTCGACTTGTCATATCGTGTATCTGCAACAAGATAGTACAAGGGGCTTCTGAGGTTTCCGTAGATGGTATCGAAATTCGAACCATATTTGGCTATGTATTCAGGATCGTTTGTGGTACATCCGCCAAGACTTCCGTCGGCATAATATGCCTCTGCACTTTGAGGCATGCCCATAGCCAGGAAGATGATACTGGTGCTTGAGTCATTTGAATGGCCAGCACCTCTCTTGTCATTTCTCTTCCATGTCATGTCCTCAGTAAGTTTAAGCCAGCTGTTGACATGATATTCACCATAGAAATGGACGCCTGTTGACTTGTTGTATGTATTAATCAACGTACCCTCGTCGTCCTGGTGGTTCAAGCTGATTCGGGTTGTGAGCTTGTCATTTCCGTAGTTGATAGTAAATCCGTGGCGCTGGAAAGGAGATACACGGAAAATCTCATCAAGCCAGTTTGTCCTTGTCACACCTGCCCATGGGTTCTTTGAAAGATCCCAGCCATCGGGAATTGTAAGTCCTGAGTTGGTATAGAGGTCACGGTGCAAATTAAGCTGTTGAGTGGCATCCAACTGACGAGGGATGTTTGTGGGCTGATGAATTCCTCCGAGACCATCATATTCCAGAATCAGGCCTTTTCTGCCTTTCTTTGTTGTTACAAGGATGACTCCGCCGGCTCCGGACTGTGCACCATAGATTGCGGCAGATGCTGCGTCCTTGAGAACTACGATGCTCTCGATATCGCTTGGGTTGGCGATTGGTGCGCCAGGTATTCCGTCAACGACCCACAGGACGCTTTCGGAAGAAGAGAAGTTTGAATTGCCAGTGTCAAAGGTGTTGGGCTTCGAGCCCTGTCCACGAATGACAATGCTGGGAGACTGGGTCGGATCGCCGCCGTTTGCTGAAACAGTAAGACCAGGAATCTGGCCCTGAAGCATATTCGTAATATCAGCGACAGGCCTTGATGTGATTGAACTTGCATCTGATATTATACCTACTGAAGCGGAAAGGTCCTTCTTCTTGGTTGCAACGCCATAACCGAGCACAACTGCATCAGCAAGCACAGTAGAATCGTCTTTAAGGATCACATCAATTGTGGAACGCGTAGCAACCTGCTCCAGTGCGGTCATGTAGCCAAGGCAGGATACTTCAAGGATATCATTCTCCTTGACACTTAATGAGTAATGTCCGTCCAGATCGGTAACGGTGCCGTTGGTTGTACCCTTGACTAAGACTACTGCGCCAACCACAGGGCCGTTGGCATCTGTAATTGTGCCGCTGACTGTCTTTCTGGGTCCTGCATTGTTCTTTGCAACATTGTTGGAAGACTGACTGGATTTCTTGGAGACTTTCACCAATTTCCCTTCAACCGAGTAATTGAGATCCTGGCCTTCAAGAATTTGATCCATCACACTTTCTATCGATGCATTCTTTGCGTCGACAGAAATAACTTTTGACAAATCAACCTCCTGGGGGTCCAAAACAATGGAATAGTTTCCACTCTTGTTGAGTTCAGTAATTGCCTGTTCAACGGTAACGTTCTTCAGTTTCAAGTCAATGGGGCGGGCCATTGCCAGAACAGAAGACATCACCAACAAGCCTACCATTAGAATTTTGTGTTTTTTCATTGGACTTATTGTTGGTTATAGTTTCTCTATTTGTACAACAAAAAAAGCCCGGTTACGTAACCGGGCATGAACTTTTTTTACTAAAAATCAGCTGTTGGGAGACAGATACATCACGTCACCGTCTGTATGTGTCTCTGCTTCAGGCACAAGGGCCTTCAGTATCAAATCCAATGATTCGCCATTTGAGAAAAATGCGAACAGCATTCTGGAAGCCAGCTTTTCATCGGTAATCACGATTTGTTTACCAAAAATCCTTTCCAGCTCTTCACACGCATCGCGAAGACTGACTTTGTTGAACATGATTGTACCTGACTCCATGAATGTCTTGTATTCCGACAGAGAGAAAGAAGCCTTGTTGAGCGTGCCCAACTTCTTGTCATATTGAACATATTCGCCAGGCTGCACGACCATCTGTGATTCGCATTTCGAAGAAGACATCAAAACTGAGCCCTTGAAGAGATGGAGGTCTGCAACATTTGAATTGGAATAAGCCTTCAGTTCGAATTCGGTGCCGAGGACCTTCACGTCAAGCTGGGAAGTATGGATGACAAATGGCCGGCGTGGATTGCTCGCGATATCGGCTACGACCTGTCCGTCGAGGAATATCTCCCTTGACTTTCCGGTGAACTTTGACGGGTATGTAATCCTGCTGCCTGCATTGATGGCGAGTTTGGACCCGTCAGCGAGAGTGACCGTCTGTTTTACTCCGTTAGGAACAACAAGTTCCGCCCATTCCTCTCCCTTTGACAATTGGACCAGTGAGAGCACGAGAGCAATTGAAACAGGTATGAGAAGGATGGCAGCTGCCCGGCATAACATCTTACGCATGTTGACGCACCGCCTCCGCCTTTCGATGGTACGGATTCTGCTTTCGGCTTTGTTGAATGCCCGCAGCGCCTCCGCCTCATCATTTGGCTCCACCTCGATTTCAGATATTATGCTTGATAATACGGAATC
Organism: Candidatus Cryptobacteroides sp.; assembly: GCA_045640445.1. Taxonomy (GTDB): domain Bacteria; phylum Bacteroidota; class Bacteroidia; order Bacteroidales; family UBA932; genus Cryptobacteroides. The sequence continues at coordinate 14,974 of JAZUFA010000072.1, forward strand.
TGTTATGTTGTCTAAATCATTCATTTTATTGAATACAATATGTATTTGATAAATACGTAATCTCTATATATCAGCTATCGCCTTTTTTATATCCATCCTTGCCAATTCAAGGTGTTTTTCCACGGTCCTGACAGAAAGATGAGTCAACTCGGCAATATCCTTGGCCGGCAATTGATAAATTCTGCTCATTATAAAGATTTTGCGTCTTTGCTCCGGCATTGAATCTACTGTCTTCTTTATTACAAGTTCCAACTCGTGATATTCAATGGTATCAATGGCACTATTCCTTGGCATGACATCAAGGGAAATATTTAACGAAGGATTGTTGCCATCTTTCTTAAGAATATTCAAAGCTGCATTCCGAGCTGAAATATACAGGAAATTCTTGATTGATCTGTCAGGATCAATCTTATGTCGATTCAACCAAAGATTGACGAAAAGGTCCTGTGCAATGTCTTCAGACTTGTCCACGTCATGGATGAGGCGGGAAATGAAATTTCGCACGCGACAGTAATACCGTATGAACAGTATTTTATATGACTCCCTATCCCCCGCCTTGATATTTTCGGAGAGCAGTTTGTCAGATATTTCCATATTATCAGTAGCTGAATTCCTGGACATCGCAGATATACAGATAAATCTCTGCAAAGTTAAAATATCTCAAGCAACCACGCAAGTACGTGAGGTGCTCCTATTTCACCTGTTTCTGAGTCAACCTGGACGAACCCTTTGTTACGAGATGTCCGAACTTTCTAGCGGCTGCGCGGAGCAGGCAGTCGGGGACCAGCGGCAGCAGTGGAATGGCGAGCTTGTTACCCAATCCGGGCACGACCCTTTTGCGGCGGCGCATCATTGCCGCGAGGGCTTTGTCGACGGCTTTCTCGGGGCTTATCATGACTCCCAGGCGCTTCATCCATCTTACGGCCTTTTCAGGAAAGCCGAACAGCGGAGTGTCAACCGCACCGAATAATGCTGTGGTAATACTGACGCCGGTGCCGGCGCATTCCACGCGCAGCGAGCGGCTGTAGCCTTTGACAAAGCGCTTGGTGTTGCCGTACATGCCGATAAGAGGCCAGTCCATCCATGCGCAGATTGAAGAGATGTTCAGCACATACCCGCAGCCGGAGGCCTGCATCCTGGGGATGAATTCCCTGCAGAGCAGAAGAGGCGTGGTGCAGTGTAGAGCCATCATGGCACTGAGCCGGGAAGACGGAATTTCGACGGTGGGTGCCACGGATATCATTCCGGCGTTGTTTACGAGAACCTCGACCTGCAGACCTGCGGTCAGCTCCCCTATCCTTGCGGCCGCATCAACCTGGGAAAGGTCGGTGCAGACAGGTATGACGTCCTTGCCCTCAAGCTCGGCCACAAGCTTTTCCAGGGCATCACTGTTAATGTCCACGGCAACCACTCCGTAGCCGGCAGCGTGCAGACGTAAAGCATAAATGCGGCCCATTCCTGAGGCCGCACCTGTTATAATAGCGTATTTTCCGGAGTGGGACATTACTGTCCTAAGGCTTCGGTGTCGATCGACATGTCATCATTGATGATGAACTTGGTGCCGATACGGTTGTACCTTTCGATGATGAGGTCAATGTTGGACTTCTTGTCGCCGATTCCTATCTCGTCCTTGTCGGTCTTGGACTTCTTGAGATTGCCCTTGGAGTCATAAACCTTGACAAGCATCTCATAGGTGAGCTTGCAGTTGTAGGAGTCCTTTGTAAGGTTGTCCTTCTGCTTTGCGCTGAATGAGAATGTGAACTCTGCGGGAAGAGTGCCCTTGTACTTCTCGATATCGACTACCTGCTGGGTGGTCGATACGGGAACGCTCATCTTTGTACCATCAAGCTTGGTGATGTTGAGGGTGATATCGGCAGCCTTGTCGAGGTCGTCGTTGATATAATACTTGGCGGTGACTGTAGCATACTCGAACTTGGCCTTCTTATCGGGGTTTTCCTTGCCCCCGCAAGAAGAGAGTGCAATAACTGCAAGTGCTGCAACTGCAGCGATGGTCAAAAATCTTTTCATATTCCAATAGTTTCGTGTTGCAAAGATATGAATTTTTCCCTTATTCATTATCTTTGTCCCGCTTACATCGGAAATCATGCTTGTTATCATCATAGAATTCCTCGTAGTGCTGCTTGCACTGCTCGTTGGAGCCAGATACGGGTCGCTGGCGCTGGGCGCCATATCCGGAATAGGTCTGGGCATACTGGTGTTCGGATTCGGACTCACTCCGGGGACTCCGCCGCTGGATGTGATATTCATCATCATAGCGGCCATAACCTGCGCAGCCACACTGCAGGCCAGCGGGGGCATGAACTGGATGGTACAGATTGCCGAGAGGCTCATGCGCAAGCATCCCGAGAGCATAACCTTCTTCGCCCCCCTGTGCACCTTCTTCCTTACTGTGCTGATCGGCACGGGCCACGCCGTGTATACGCTGATGCCCATCATCGCCGACATCTCGCTCAAGAAAGGAATCAGGCCGGAAAGGCCCTGCGCCGTGGCGTCCATCGCCAGCCAGGTGGGCATCGTGTGCTCGCCCATATCGGCTGCGGTGGTTGCGTTCGTGACCATCTCGGCGGAGAACGGCGTGGGTCTCACCATACCGCAGGTCCTGCTGTGCACCATGCCGGCAAGCATCATCGGCATACTGGTGGCCTCGCTGCTGTCTTTCAAGCGCGGCAAGGACCTCGACAAGGACCCTCAGTTCCAGGCGCTCATCAGCGACCCTGAAATGCGCATGAAGGTATATGGCCAGGATGCTACATCCCTCGGAATCAAGATCGACAGGAACGCCAGGGCTTCAGTCTATCTGTTCCTTTGCGCCCTGCTCTGCATCGTTCTCATGGGAGTATTCAAGTACTCCGCAGTGAAGATGAGCACGGTCATCCAGATAATCATGCTCATTGCGGCGGCGCTCATGATCATCTTCTGCAAGACCAAGCCCTCGGAAGCCGTTGAAGGGTCCGTATTCAGGAGCGGAATGGTTGCGGTGGTGGCAATCTTCGGAATTGCATGGATGTCCGACACCTTTTTCGCGAACTACACCGAGCAGATAAAGCTCGCCCTCGGCGGAATAGTCAGCGACTACCCCTGGGCGATTGCGCTGGTGTTCTTTGCAGTTTCGGTGCTTATCAACTCACAGGGTGCCGCCGTGGTGGCGATGCTACCCATCGCTTATTCGCTCGGCATTCCATGGCAGATACTGCTGGGCGTGTTCCCCTGCGTATACGGATACTTCTTCATTCCCACCTATCCTTCCGACATCGCCACCGTGAACTTCGACCGTTCCGGCACGACGAAGATAGGAAAGTACCTGCTCAACCACAGCTTCATGATGCCGGGACTGGTGTCCGTGGCCGTGTCCACCGGAATCTGCCTTCTTCTCTCACATCTGTTTTTCGGCTAAACTACCAATAGAATATGAATATCAGGAAATACATCTTCGCAGCTATGCTGGTGCTGGTTTCCACTGCAGCTTTTGCAGAGGACAAATACCAGCCTGACCAGACCTTGCTCTTCGCAGTCAAGGGCGCCGACTCTCTCTACCTCGACATCTACAATCCTACTGCCAAGGCGGACCCTGCCAAGCCCACCATACTCTTCATGTTCGGCGGCGGCTTCAAGGAGGGCACGCGCGACAGCGGCCACCAGTGGTTCAAGCTGCTCTGCGCGGAGGGTTACCCTGTAGTCAGCATCGACTACCGCCTCGGGCTCAAGGACTACCATAACGCCAAGCTCGACCTCAAGTTCATAAAGGCGCTCGACAAGTCGATCGCTCTCGCGGTCGAGGACCTCTTCAGCGCAACCGTCTTCCTGCTCGAGAACGGGGAGAAGTACGGCGTGAACCCCCGCAACATGGTGCTCAGCGGGTCATCTGCAGGTGCCATCTCCGTACTGCAGGGAGAATATGAGGTCTGCAACCGCAGCGAGATTGCGAAGGTGCTGCCCGCCGACTTCAACTACGCCGGTGTGATGTCGTTCTCCGGCGCAATCTACAGCCATCACAACCCTATAAAGTTCTACTCACAGCCCTGCCCCATCGCCCTCTTCCACGGCACTGCGGACAAGATTGTGAACTATAAGAAGATAGCCATCTTCAACCAGTGCTTCGGAGGTGCAAACGAGATCTCGAAGCAGCTAAAGAAGCAGGGTGTTGCGCATCACGTCTACAGGTTCGAGGGCCACGGACACGAGGTGGCTGTCTACCAGGGCTACTGCTTCGACAAGGAGATGGACTTCCTCGAGCAGGATGTGATGAAGGGCAACCACCGCTCGGTGGATGCCCTCATCGATGACCCTGCTGCGCCCGGTGCCCCGTGGGGTAACGGCGACTTCAAGGATCTGTATTAAAGAGCCTTCTTGAAGCTCAGGGTGATTATCTGATCCGGACAGTTCTCGGGACGTGCGGGGAGCGTGATAACGATTCCCTCGTCCACCTGCTTGAAAGGAACGGCTGCGCCGGTCTCGAAATCAATTGCAGACACGCACTTGTTGCCCTTGACGGGTACGAACATAGCGCCCTTTGCGTTGAAGTTGTGAACGTAGAGGACGTTCTCCTTCTGTGTGGTGATTCCCCATGCCTGCTCGCCTGTGCAGCCGGCTTTGGTTTCATAAACGGCCTCGCCGTGCTTCTCGAGCCACTTGCCCATTCCAAGAAGTCTTGCAACCTGCTCCTCGGGAATGGTTCCGTCCGGGCGGGGACCTACGTTCAGCAGGAAGTTGGCGCCGTTGCCGGCTGCTGACACGAGATATCTGATGAGATCGTCGGTGCTCTTGTATGTGAAGTCATCGGCGCAGTAGCCCCAGTTGTTGTTGATGGTTTCGCAGGTCTCGAGAGGAAGAGTCTCTGAAACGGTGGCGTCCTCAACGAATCCGGTGGTGTTCTTGCCGGGAAGGTCCTTCTCGAAAAGCTGCATGTCCTCGCCGTCGAAGTTCTGATGATGATGGTTGTTGCCGACGAGGCAGGCGGGCTGCAGGGAGTGGATCAGACTGTACTGCCTGTCGATGTCCCAGATCTTTGCCTGTTCCTCGACGCTGCTGCCATGCTTGTCCCAGATACCGTCGAACCAGATACCGCCGATAGGGCCGTAGTTGGTGAGGAGCTCGGTGAGCTGTGCGCACATGAAGTCGATATAGTGGCCCCATGAGTTCTCGTCACCGTCCGGGCGGCCGGACTTGGCGCCGGTGCCGCCACGGGGCCAGTAGTCGTTGCGGCCCCAGTCGAGGTGTGAGTAATAGAAGTGCAGGCTTATGCCTTCCTTCGCGCAGGCCTCGGAGAGTTCCTTGATGATGTCGCGGCCGAAAGGTGTGGCGTCAACGATGTTGTATTCAGACGCCTTGGTGCCGAACATCGAGAATCCGTCGTGATGGCGGGATGTGATGGTGATATACTTCGCACCTGCAGCCTTGAAGATCTTCACCCACTCCTCAGCATTGAACTTGGAAGGGTAGAAGCCGTTTGCCAGACGCTTGTATTCGTCGTACCTGATTCCGTGGGTGTTCATGCACCATTCTCCGTCAGCGACCATGGAGTAGATTCCCCAATGGATGAAGATACCGAACTTGCTGTCGGAATACTCCTTGCGGGCGGCAAGGTTTTCAGGTGAAGGAACATAATCCTTCTGTGCGGAAACAAGGGGTGCCGCCAGCACGAGGGCGGCAATGATAGTGAGGATTCTTTTCATTTTATAGTATTCTGGTGATTGTTGCTACATATCCGCCGCCCGCTGCGCAATGAATCTTAAGCGGCTTCTGGGCGTACTGCTTTGCTGTCTTGTGGCTGACCTCGGTTGCTATGGTGTCGGCCTTCTTGCCATCCGCCCAGTACTCTATCTCATACTGGCCGAGAGGCAGGAAGTCGAGCTTTATCTCGAGGTCGCGCGCCTGGCTGTTGTTCATGACACCGATGTACCAGACATCAGCCTTTCTCTTTGCAATGGCGATGTACTCTCCGGGATAGCCGGCGATGAAACGGGTGTCGTCCCATGTGGTCGGCACCTGCTTCAGGAAGTCGGCGCCGGGCTGGCCGAGGATGAACTGAGGTGCATCACATACACAGCACTGGGGTGCGTCGTAAATAACGAACTTGGAGAGCTCGGCGCAGCGTGTGTTCATCATCGATGCGGGGATTTCAGTCTTGTGCTTGCCCTGGGGCTCGTTGCGGAATGCACCGGGAGTGTAGTCCATCGGACCTGCAAGCATGCGGGTGAATGCAAGGGTGATGTTATGCTCGGGAGTGATGTTGTGGCTCCACTTGGAGTATTCCGCACCCATGACGCCCTCGCGGACAACCTGGTTGGGCCAGGTCCTGCCGATTCCGTCGGGGTGGTATGCACCGTGGAAGTTGACCATGAGGTGATGCTCGGCGGCACACTCCACTACCCTGCGGTACCAGTTCACGATCTCCTGGTCCATGCGGTCCATGAAGTCGATCTTCACACCGGCTATGCCCCACTGCTGATAAACGGCGAAGGCGGTCTTGTAATTGTCGTTGCGGGAAGTGTCGGTGCTGTGCATCCATACCCAGATGCGCACACCGCGCTCTCTTGCGTATGCTACGATCTCCTGCATGTCGATCTGAGGAGCGGGGGTGCAGGGGTCGGCCTCGGGAAGGTCGAACTGGCCGTACCACTGCCAGTCGACGAGCATGTAGGGCCAGCCTTCAGCGGCAGCGAGGTCGATGTATTCCTTGATGGTGGGCATCTCCATCTTCACTTCTGCACTCCACCAATGGTCCCACGCCATCATGCCGGGGTTCACCCAGTTGGGATTCTCTATGCGGCAGGGAGGGTTGAGGCTCTCGATTATCTCGCTCTCGATGAACTTGCCGGGGTTGTCGGCTATCATGATGACACGCCAGGGGGTGTCCTGCTTCTCGTAGAAGCGGGCCTTTACTCCGTCGGCATCCTCGCCGGGCAGAGGTGCCAGACGGGTGATGATGCTGCCGTCCTTCGCTGCTACGTACCAGCCGGGGAAGTTGTCGAGGCAGGCGTCCATCAGGGTGATGTAATTGCTCTTGTCTATCTCCACGAGGAGTGGCAGAAGATCCACTTCCTCAGCGGTCATTTCAGCTACCGGAGTCTTTGTGAAGGGGCTCTCCTGGGAACCGGTGAAGCTTCCGTCTTCATTGTGGCCGATCCAGGCGTAAGAGCCTGCGGGCACGCGGTACTCGGTGAGTTCGCGGGTGATCTTGCGGTCGCCGGGGGCATCGGAAGCATAGAGGGTGTAGCGGAAGGCTACTCCGTCGTCATAAACGCGGGCGGTGAGGTCCATGTCACGGCCGTCCTTCTCAGTTTCGTGAAGATGCAGAACCGCCTCGTTGAAGAGGAGCTTCACATGGGCGTGCTTGTTCTTCACCACGGGATCCCATGCATCGGTATGGAGCATGGGTTCGCAGGGCTGTGTGAGCACGAACCCGTCGTTCATGGGCTTTTCGCCCTTGAACTCGAAGCCCATGGGAGAGTCGGCCACGATGGTCTTTCCGTTGAACATTACGTTGTAGCTCAGTTCACCGTCGGTGCAGATGCTGAGGACGATGCTGCCGTCAGGAGACTCGACCTTGACGGTTTCCGCCACGGCCGTGTGGGCCAGGAGGCAGAGAGCAGCGAGAATGATGGTTGCTTTTTTCATATGCGGTTAATTTTTTAGCCAGCGGTTGAGGCACTCATGCTCGGAGACGAGGGCGAACTTGTAGAAGTCCGAGTCGCCGAGAGCGGTGAGGTCGACTGTGTATGTTCCGGTTTCAGACTTGACCGTGGCAAGTTCCGTCCAGTCTTCCCTGCCTGTGGTCATGTAGTCGTTGGCCTTGGCGGCATAGACTGTCACGTCCTTGCCGCTTATGGCGGAATCCCATGTCAATATGGCCTTGTTGTCGTAAGGCACGGCGTTCATGTTGCTGATGATGGTCTCGCCGATGAAGGAGATTCCGTCCTGCTCCATCCTGACCTGGAGGGGAACCTCCATGCCCAGGTACTGGCAGACGGTGGGGTTGATGTCCACCATGGCTGCGCCACCTTCGAGGAATCTGGTGCTCACGGGCTTGTTGACGGCTATCCAGCTGCCACGCTCGCGGGCGCTCTGCCCGCCGTGGCCATGGCCGTCAGCCGTACGCCCGTGGTCGGTGGTGACTATCACCATCCAGTCTTCATCGAAGTTCTCCTGACGGTACTGAACTGCGTCCCAGATACGTTTCACCTGTTCGTCGGCCTTGAGGGTGTATTCGTCGAAGTATTCGCCGTTACCCTTGATGTGGCCGGCGTCGTCGGTGTACCAGAGATATACCCAGCTCAGGTCGGGAGCGTCGGTGCGTATGCATTCGGCGCCTTCCGTTGAAGCGGCCTCGTCATAGTCGAAGACATGGAGGTCCAGCTCCTTGTTGGGGTATTTTTCGTGGTCGAGGTCATATCCGTCGCGCACGAAGTCTATCTTCATGCCGGCATTGGCCTCGAGGCCCTCGCCGAGAAGGACGGTGCGGTTGTCGGTCCAACTTGAGAAAAGGCCGGTGGTCAGGGGCTCCTGCTGCTCCTTGGCTATGCGGAACATCGACCAGTAGTAATAGTTGGGGTCGCCGCTGTTGTCCCACATGTTATGTTTGTTGGCCCAGGTTCCGGTGAGCATGGTATTGTATCCCACCGCAGAGATGGTGGGAGTCTGGGAATATGCACCCACCTCTCCTCCGACGTAACTTATGCCGAATGCGCCATGGGATGCTATATCGAATATGGTCTGAGGACGAAGCCGCTGGATCATGTCGGTCGGAACGCCGTCGATGATTATCATCACGACTTTCTTCTTCGCACTTGTGGTCTGCTGATCCGGCGTCCTGTGCGACTGGCACGCACCAAGCGCCAGCACACACGCCAGAATGGTCATCAGTTTTTTCATATAACTACAAATATACCTTGAAATTCTTGTATTTCGGAATATTTCTTCACAACACCCCTAAAAGAAGCACAACCGCCATGCTCAGAAAGTACCATTCCACCCCTTGGGACCTTCCTTGATTTGAGGCGATTTCCTGGAAGGTGCCGCACTTTTCCTCGGGACCTTCCTTGATCCGAGGCTGTTTCAAGGAAGGTGTCGCCCTTTTCCCCAGGACCTTCCTTGATCCAAGGCCTTTTCCAGGAAGGTGTAGCTCTTTCCCCCGGGACCTTCCTTGATCTGAGGCATTTTCAAGGAAGGTGTCGCCCTTTTCACTGGGACCTTCCTTGATTCGCGGGCGTTTTCCTGGAAGGTGTTATCCTTTTTCCCGGGACCTTCCTTGATTCGGGGTCTTTTCCTGGAAGGTGATGTCATTTTCTCTCAGGACTGGGCACAAAAATGCGGGATATCGTTCCCGGTCCCTCTTCTGAACCGGGGACCTGACACGTTAATCCATCATATCGTGTCAAGTCCCGTTGTGTGTTGTACGAAACCTTATCATTATTGGAAAGGCAGCGGCTCTGCCGGCCGAAAATGAGGCTTCAAATTGGCGGGAATGATGTGATTGGCCAAAATAATCACGAATTCTTGGAGAAACGAATAAATATCAAGCCCCGCGCCTAAAAGTACCCGATTAGTTGGCCGAATCGCATATTCCGGCCAGGATTTGACGTTTAAGTTGGCCGGAATTGACTGCGAGGTTGCATATTTTGGTTAAACACACGTCCAGACTTTCGGGTTCACATCAAAGTGGCAAGACTGCATGCTTGAGTCAATAAGATCAAGAGATACGGAACATGGTTCCCGCCATAAAAATGACGGATTTATGTCCGTAAATCGTGTTTCTGCCACGTTTTTGCTGATATCGTGCCCGAAACGCGATTTTGACGGCTCGCGGGCACGAAATCGCGGAAATCATGGCGAGATTGCCGTTTGCGGGAATAAAATCGCCGAAATCATGGCGGAGGTTAGTCTGATAGCAGGAGGTTGAAGTTCTGCCTGCTTACGCGAGGGTGGCCAGGGGAGGATGGTTGGCACTCGAAGGTGCCAACCAGCAGGGTTCGTGAGGTGCGGGAGTGCGAGGGTGAAGTGCGGCACCGCAGCCGAACTTGCGTCCGGCAGCTAAAGGCAAACGTCGCCCGGATCCTTTGGGGAGTCCGGCCGCCGTCTGCCTTTTGCCCAGAGTGGGACGCCCGCAGCCAGTCGGCATCCGCCGCCAGCCTGGGGCTTGGTTTGGGAGGGGGTGGGGGAAGGGTAACGTAATAGCTACTTGCGAAGCGTATGCTGAGTCCGGCCGGCACTTGCCTTTTGCCCAGTTAGGGACGCCCTCAGCCAGTCGGCGTTCGCCTCCAGCCTGGGGCTTTGCAGAAAAAAGGTGTCAGAGAGAGTCTTTAAAGAGGAAGCGTTAGGACGCCCTCAGCCAGTCGGCATTCGCCGCCAGGCTGGGGCTTGGTTGAAGAGTGGGGAGAATGGGAGGTGGGAAGGAGGAAGAGGGGAAGGGATTGGGAGAATTTGGAGAAGAATTGTGAGGATTTATGCGAGAATCAATTTGAAAATGGCCATATTTGTAACTAATATGAAGAAAATTGCTTTACTGATAACCACGATTGCGGCGATGGCCATAGTGGCATGCTCGCCGAAAACTACAGAAACAAACAACGATTCATCAATCAGATTCAACGCTGACGGAAAGTTGAAGATAGCCCAGCTCACCGACACCCATCTGAGCTGGACCGAACCCGGAGAATACGAAAAGACCTATAAACAGCTCTGCAGTGTGCTCGACACGGAGAAGCCCGACATAGTCATCTTCACGGGCGACGTCGTGACCGGTGACGGCGGCGGTGCCGAGGCCCTTGAGAAGTTCTTCAGCGCAATAGACGAAAGGAACATCCCCTTCATTTCCCTCTACGGAAACCATGACAGGGAGAGGGATCTCTCTGAATGGGACCTTGCAGAGGCTGTTTGCAAGCACCCCATGTCGCTCAATACCATGACGAACGGATATCTTGACGACATCGCCCTCCCCGTGATGTCGGCAGACGGCAAAAAGGTTGCGGCAGTCTTCTACTGCATCGACTCCAACGACTATTCACAGGTGCCCGAGTGCTATGATTACGCGTGGATAGCCCACAGCCAGATTGAATGGTACGAGCACCAGAGCAAGGCATTCTCGAAGGCCAACGGCAACATCCCCGTTCCTTCATACGCATTCTTCCACATTCCTCTCATAGAGTTCACCGACGCATACGAGGACAACTGCGTCTCAGGCACACGCATGGAGGACGAGTGCCCCGGCGAACTCAACTCCGGACTCTTCACCGCATTCCTTGAGAACCAGGACGTGCACGGAGTCTTCTGCGGCCACGACCATGACAACGACTACATTGCCAGCAAGGGCAATGTCGCCCTGGTATACGGCCGTTTCTCAGGCGACCATACCACGTACACCGATCTCGAGAAGGGCATACGCATCATCGAACTCACCGAGGGTGACTACGGATTCCATACCTGGATCAGGCAGAGGGATCTCTCCGTGGCACTCGACGAGAACATCGCCATCGAACTCGACTGCCCTTTCCTGAAGGCGGTTCCCGCTGAAGGAAAGGAGCATGGTCTCACCCGCACCAGGTACGACAATGTCCCCATCATAGAGTTGATGGAGGAGGAAGGCGTCAAGGGAGAGACCGACGTGGTTGCATATCCCAGAAGTTGGGGCAACCTCGGCACCCCCAATTACGGCTACACATATGACGGATACCTCTACGTTCCCGAGTCAGGCATATGGAATCTCTGCGTCCAGGCGGACAATCAGATCATTGTGGCTCTCGACGACTATGTATTCGCCGACCAGCCCGGCCGCTCCGGCTGGGGCAAGGTGCGTGCAAACCTTGAAAAGGGTTTCCACCATGTTCACATCAAGCTCATGAGCTACTCCGACAACTGCTACATGAAGTTCATGTGGTACCTCCAGGGCGAGGACCGCTACCACGAAATCACTCCCGACCACTACTACATTAAATAATTTATGAAACGACTTACCTCAATTATGGCTCTGGCGCTGCTCTGCTTCGGAATGAGTGCCCAGACCATACGCATCTCCACCGACGGGACCGACCTTGTCTTCAAGGTTGCAAACGGAAACCGCCTCTACCAGGCATATCTCGGCAAGACCATAAGGAACAGCGCCGACCTCGACCATCTCAAATGGGATGAATTCGCACTTGAGGACGGCCTCAACGTCGTCCGCGGAGGTGAGGTATATGCCACAACCGGCAGCGAGGAATACTACGAGACCGCCTTCGGAATGGTTCATAACGACGGCAACCGCAGCACATATCTTTATTACAAGGGTCACGAGCAGAAGCCCGTCGAAGGCGGCACTGAAACCATCATCCGCCTCGCAGACGACAAGTATCCCGTGAATGTCACCCTGCACTACGTGGCATACACCAAGGAGAACATAATCAAGTGCTGGAGTGAGATAAGCCACAACGAGAAGAAGCCCGTAACCCTTACCCGCTTCGCATCCAACCTTCTGTATTTCAAGCGCCCGAGCTACTTCCTCAACGAGTATATCTCAGACTGGGCACGCGAGGTCCAGCAGTTCACCGAAGAACTCAAGGGAGGCAAGAAGGAGCTCGAGAGCAAGCAGGGCTCACGCGCCGCAGAGTTCCTGCAGCCCTTCTTCGAGCTCGGCTTCGACGGCCCCGCACAGGAGAACTCCGGCGAGGTGCTCATGGGCAACATAGGCTGGAACGGAAACTTCCGCTTCACCTTCGAGGTCGACCACAACGGCGTGCTCCGCGTAGTCTCAGGCATCAACCCCTTCGAGTCGGAGTACAAGCTCAAGGCCGGCGAGGTGTTCCGCACCGCCGACTTCTTCTTCACTCTCAGCCAGCAGGGCCTCGGCCAGGGAAGCCGCAACTTCCAGCGCTGGGCAAGGAACTACCAGCTCAAGGACGGCAAGGGCGACCGCTTCTCCCTCCTGAACAACTGGGAGAACACCTACTTCGACTTTGACGAAGCCAAGCTCGCCGGCATCATGAAGGAAGGCGCAAACCTCGGAGTGGACCTCTTCCTTCTTGACGACGGATGGTTCGGCAACGGAGAGGATGCCCGTAACGGCGACGACGCCGGCCTCGGCGACTGGGAGGTCAACAGCGAGAAGATCCCCGGAGGCGTACCCGCCCTCGTCAATGCAGCAAAGGCTGCAGGAGTCAAGTTCGGTATCTGGATCGAGCCCGAGATGGTCAATCCCCAGTCCAAGCTCTACCGCCAGCACCCCGACTGGGCGCTCGAGCAGCCGGAGAGGAATACATATCTGTTCAGAAACCAGTTGGTCCTCGACCTCGCGAATCCCAAGGTGCAGGACCATGTGTTCGGCGTAGTCGACAACCTCATGAAGGAGAACCCCGAGATCGAGTTCTTCAAATGGGACTGCAACTCGCCTATCACCAACAAATACTCACATTATCAGAAAGCTGAACAGTCCCAGATGTACATCGACCATGTACGAGGACTTTACAACGTTATGGAAAGGGTCAGCAGCACCTACCCCGACCTCCATATGATGCTCTGCTCCGGCGGTGGCGGCAGATGCGACTACGAGTCGCTCAAGCACTTCACCGAGTTCTGGCTGTCAGACAACACCGACCCTGTGGAGCGCTGCTATATACAGTGGGGCTTCTCCCAGTTCTTCCCGGCAAAGGCAATGTGCGCCCATGTGACTTCATGGAACCGCAAGGCCAGCGTGAAGTTCCGCGTGGACGTCGCCTCTATGTGCAAGCTCGGCTTCGACATAGGTCTGCAGGACCTCACGGCAGATGAACTTGCATACTGCCAGATGGCTATCAAGAACTGGAACAGCCTCAAGCCCGTCATCCTCGAGGGCGACATGTTCCGTCTGATGTCACCTTACGAGTCCGACCACATGTCGGTAGAATATGTGACCGAGGACAAGACAAAGGGCGTGCTCTTCGTCTACAACCTCTTCCCCCGCTACACGGAGTCTCCCTGCAACCTCAAGCTCCAGGGTCTTGACCCCGACAAAATGTATTCGATCAAGGAGATCAACGTTCCCGAAGGCCAGGAGCCGGATTTCGACTTCGCGGGCGAAGTCTGGTCCGGCGACTTCCTGATGAACGTCGGCATCGACGTGATCGGAGGAGTCCACCTCTCAAGCAACGTATTCGAGATAGTTGAGAAATGAGATTGTCCAAAGTCCTGGTCGCTGCCGCTGTGATCATGACGGCGCTGGTGGGCTGCAGCAGTCCTGAAGTGACTCGCTGCGGCGGCATCGACGTGTCGCATCACAACGGCAGGATCGACTGGACCGAAGTGGCAAAGGACACGGCCTGCATACAGTTCGTGTATGTCAAGGCCACCGAAGGAACGACCCTGAAGGACCCAAACTTCATCCAGAATATGAAGGGAGCCAGGAAGGCCGGGATGAAGGTTGGAGCCTATCACTTCTTCAGGATGACAAGCAGCGCCCACAGCCAGTTCCGGAGTTTCTCCAAAGAACTCGACAAGGTAAAGTTCGACCTTGTGCCCATGGTGGACGTCGAGGTAAAGGACAAGGCAAGCAATGAAGCCGTGCGCGACAGCCTGATGGTCTTCATCGACCTCATCCGGCAGGAATATGGCGTCAGCCCGTTGATCTACGGTTCCAACAAATCCTATAACATGTTCTGCGGCGACGAGGTGGCCGGCGACTGTCCCCTCTTCATCGCCCGCTACGGTCCGAACCCTCCCATGATCAAGGGACTCAGGCATTACACCTTGTGGCAGTACTCCGAGAAGGGACACATATCCGGCATCCGCAAACCTGTCGACCTCAGCCGATTCCACCCGTCGCACAACATAATGGACATCATGATGCCCGAGGGTCCGAAGGTCAGCATCGAACATAAGGAAGGCCTCATCATCTACACTCCGAAGTTCTCAAGAATCGACCTTGCCACCGCAAAGATGCCCTCAAAGAACGACAAGGAAGTCATCTTCTGCTGCGAGGCAGCCTTTACGGGAGGAAAAAAGCTGCAGTTCAGCCATAAGAACATTGCCGGGCACCATGTAAGCGGCGGAACCTTCTATGAAGGCTATAAGTGCGGGCCGAACAACGGCGTTTTCACCTGGTCGGAGAAGACCGGATGGAAATTCTACAACTACGGTCACGACAACTCCGTCGCTCCACTCAAAGCAGCGGCTGAGAACGGCGGCATGGGCTTCTGCCAGAGCCTGCTGTACCTGAACGGCCAACGCTTCAAAGGCTGCATGAAGCCGGAAAGGATCAACCAGTACCGCGCGCTTTGCGAGATAAAGGGGAAGCTCTGCATAGTGGACTGCGAGAACGACATGACATTCGGCAAATTCATGGACACCCTCCAGAAGATAGGTGTCAAGAATGCCATGTACTGCGACATGGGACTTGGCTGGAACTACTCCTGGTACAGGGATGAGAACGGAAACGCCGTCGACATCTACCCTACCGCCGGCAAGTTCACGACCAACTGGCTCACCTTCTACAAGTAATCCTTTTTATTATTTGGTGTTAGTAAAACCTTTTACTATATTTGCAGACGGAAAGTAGTAAACGCTTTTACTAATTATGGGCAAATTCAACATATCAGGCATACAACAGATCGGTGTTGGAACCGTGGATTTCCGCAAATCGTGGAACTGGTTCATCGAGATGCTTGGCATCGACGTAAAGATACTTGAGGACGACACAGTTGCGGAGAGGATGCTCCCCTATACCGGCGGTGTGCCTCAGAAACGACATGCGTGCATAGCCGTCAGCCTTCAGGGCGGTGGCGGCTTTGAAATATGGCAGTATTCGGAGCGCAAGCCCGAACCCTGCCCCTTCGAACCGGCCGTAGGCGACCTTGGCATATTCGCCGCCAAGGTGAAATGCCGCGACGTGGCCGCGTTCCACGACCAAATAACCCAAAAATGGACTGATTGCGGAAAATTGGCAATGCTCCCCGACGGAACCCACACCTTCATTGTCAGGGACTTGTACGGCAACTGCTTTCAGATAGTTGAAGACAAATCCGTCTTCATCAACCAAAATCGCCTCACCGGCGGAATCGTCGGTGCAGTCATAGGTGTATCCGATATGGAGAGAGCGAAGAAGTTCTACTCCGAGGTGCTCGGATATGACAAGGTCATATACGACACCGCCGGCACCTTCGATGACTGGGGCCCTATGCCGCTCAGCTATCAGCAGTACCGCCGTATACTGCTTAGCTGTACCAATGCGCGGAAAGGTGCTTTCTCAGGCTTGTTCGGCACCAGCACTATTGAGCTGGTGCAAGCTCTGGATCGCACCCCTCGTAAGATCTACGAGGGGCGTTTCTGGGGCGATCCCGGATTCATCCAGATTTGCTTCGATGTTACCGGGATGAAGGAACTGGGCAACTTCTGCGCATCAAAAGGCTATCCTTTCACCGTTGACAGCTGCCCGGGAGACACCGTATTTGACATGGGGGATGCCTCAGGTCATTTCACATACATAGAGGATCCGGACGGCACTCTCATCGAGTTCGTCGAGACACACAGCATTCCGGTTGCAAAGAAGCTGGGCTGGTTCATCGACATGAAGAAGCGTAATCCGGAAAAACCCCTTCCCAAATTCCTTTTCAGGATGATGGGTCTCGTTTCAAGAGAAAAAATCAAATAAACTAAAAAATGCAAGTCGACATTTTTGACAAGATTAGGAAATCCTCAGGAGGTCCTATAGGGCAGTATCGTGACCGTGCAGACGGGTACTTCGCCTTCCCCAAGCTCGAGGGAGAACTCGGGCCCCATATGAAGTTCAACGGAAAAGACGTACTCTGCTGGAGCCTGAACAACTATCTCGGCCTGGCCAACCATCCTGAAATCAGGAAGGTTGACGCCGAGGCCGCAGCCCGCTGGGGCATGGCTTACCCTATGGGAAGCCGCATGATGACAGGCCAGACCGAGCTCCACGAGAAGCTCGAGCGCGAACTCGCCGAGTTCGAGTGCAAGGAGGCCGCCTTCGAGTTCAACTTCGGATACCAGGGCATCGTCTCCACAATAGACTCGCTCCTGAGCCGCCACGATGTCGTGGTCATCGACTCAGAGGCTCACGCCTGCCTCATCGACGGCACACGCCTCCATATGGGCAGCGTGTACAAGTTCAAGCATAACGACATCGTCTCCTGCGAGCAGAAGCTCAAGAGGGCGACCGAGGAGGCCGCAGCAAACGGCGGCGGCGTGCTCCTCATAACCGAAGGTGTGTTCGGCATGACCGGAGCCCTCGGCATACTTGACCAGATTGTCGCACTCAAGAAGAAGTACAGCTTCCGCATACTCATCGACGACGCCCACGGCTTCGGCGTCATGGGTCCCAACGGCCGCGGTACATCCGAGCACTTCGGCGTCATGGACGGCATCGACCTCTACATAGGCGCCTACGCAAAGTCAATGGCAACCATCGGCGGCTTCGTGGCCTCCGACAAGGACATAATCAACTATCTGCGCTACAATATGCGCTCACAGATGTACGCAAAGAGCCTCCCCATGCCCATCGTGGAGGGATGCCTGAAGCGTCTTGAAATCATACGCGGTCCCGAGGGCGACCAGCGCAGGGCTCATCTGTGGGAAGTCACACGCCGCCTGCAGAACGGATTCCGCGAACTCGGCTACGAGATCGGACCCGCCGAGGCGTGCGTCACACCCGTGCACCTCTACTGCGGAGTCAACCAGGCAACGAACATCGCCGTCGACCTTCGCGAGAACTATAACATCTTCTGCTCTATTGTAACCTATCCCGTCATCCCTGCCGGCATGCTGATCTTCCGCATCATCCCCACTGCGGCACATTCGATAGAGGATGTCGACCGCACCCTGGCAGCATTCAAGGACATCAAGGAAAGGCTCGCCAAGGGAGATTACGACCACGAAATGCCGGACATGGCGCTGATTCACTGATATGGCAAAATACCATCTGTACTGTACCGCCTGCGGAAGGGAGATAGAGGACTTCGGACAATGGTTCGCGGAGGGTCAGAAGTGCAGCTGCGGCTGCCAGAGAGCGGAAGCCCGCTACTTCACCGACTACGGAAAACTGGAGGATCTCTGCAAACAGCCTGCTGAGAACCTGTTCCACTGGTTTGACTTCCTTCCCCTCGAAAAGCGCGAGAACATTGTCACGCTCGGCGAGGGCGCGGTGCCCTTCGAGGAGTGGCAGTGCCTGAAGGAACTTGCAAAGCAGGAGTACGGCATCGACTGTACTCCCCTCGTGTCGCGTTCCGACCTTTCCGGCGGCACCGGCACCTTCAAGGACCCCGCAGGAGCGCTGGGTGCCTCCCTCTTCAAGGAGTGGGGCGTAAAGCACTTCTGTGCAGCCTCGACGGGCAACACCGCAACGGCATTCAGCCGCTACTGTTCGGAAGCAGGTGTGAAGTTCACCATCTTCGTACCCAATGACGTATCGCCCGACACGGCTCTTACCATAATGTCGCACGGCCAGGACCTCCGTGTATCGCAGGGAGGATACGGCGACGCCAAGAAGGAAGCCGCCGCCTTCAGCAAGGAGACGGGGACCCTCATGACCGCCGGCAACATCGACCCCATACGCGTAGAATCAAAGAGGACGCTCGTGTTCGAGTACCTGCGCCAGCTGGGCAGGATACCTGACGTATACGTGCAGGCAGTCGCAGGCGGAACAGCCCCCATCGCACTTGACAAAGGCGTGCGTGAGCTGAATGCACAGGGCATCGGCGTCAAGCTGCCGAGGATGATACTGGCACAGCAGGACACCTGCGACCCCATGGTGCTCGGCTGGGAGAAGGCGAAGGCCGGCGGTTTCCCGGAAGGCTGGGAGAAGGACTTCCCCACCGTTACTCCACGCACCGCCATCTCGATACTGTCAACCGGCACTCCCGGAATGTTCCCCATCGTGGCACCTATAGTCAGGAAGAGCGGCGGATCGTTCGTGAGAGTCAGGGAAGACGGCCTCGTGGATCTTGCAAAGTGGATATTCAAGAATACTGACGTCATCCCCGGGCCCGCCGCCATGGTCTGCATAGCCGGATTCATCAAGGCGCTGGAGGAAGGCCTCATAAAGAACGGAGACATCGTTTCCATCAACATGGGCGAAGGCTCCGCACGCAATACCAAATTCAGAAAAGCGGTTGAACAATGACAGTCTGGATCACAGGAGCATCTTCCGGCATAGGAGAGGCCTGCGCGTATGAATACGCCGCGCAGGGAGCCGGCCTCCTGCTCACGGCGAGCAGGGCGGACAGGCTGGAGGCCGTGGCCTCCGAATGCCTGCGCCGCGGCGCCCGTTCCGCCTGCGTCCTGCCGTACGACCTGCAGGATCCCGAAGGCATACCCGGCCTTTGCAGCAAGGCCTGGGAGATGTCGGGAGGCATCGACATCCTGTTCTGCAACGCAGGCGTAAGCCAGCGCACAAAGGTAGAGGACACCTCCATGGAGATGATACGCAAAATAATGGAAATCAATTATTTTGCCCCTGTTGCCCTCTGCAAGGAACTGCTCCCTCGCATGACTGCCCGTGGCCATGGCAAGATTGCCGTGACCACATCGATAGCCGGACGCTTCGGCTTCCCTCTCCGCTGCGGCTACAGTTCCTCGAAGTTCGCCCTTTACGGCTTCTTCGAGACCCTCGCAGCCGAGCAGGATGTGATTGACGTGACCATCGTATGCCCGGGAAGGGTGAATACGAACATATCGATGAACGCCCTGGTGGAAGGCGGCGCAAGATACGGAAAGATGGACCCCGGCCAGGCCGGCGGCCTCGACTCCGCCAAGGCCGCCCGCAAGATCGTCAGGGCTATAAGTAAAGGTAAACGCGAAGTCCTGGTGGGACGCAAGGAACTGCTGATGGTCTACATCAAGCGTTTCTTCCCCGGACTTTGCTCGAAATTGGCTAAAAACCTCAAACCTGTATAGTGATAACGAATCTCTATGATGAGCTGTGCAAAGATTACAGGTTCCGCGAAGGCCTGAAGGCCTGCATCAACTGCGGAACCTGCACAGCCATCTGCCCTGCAGCAGAATTCTACCGCTACGACCCGCGCAAGATAGTGGACACCGTTCAGAGCAAGGACAACGCTGCAATCGAGTCTCTGCTGAAGAGCGACACCATCTGGTACTGCGGAGAATGCATGTCGTGCATGACAAGATGCCCGAGGAACAACGCTCCCGGCAAGGTCATCATGGCACTTCGCAACCTGTCGATAAAGCTCGGATACTTCACCGAATCCGAGAGAGGCAGGCAGGTCTACCCTCTCACCGAGGCCCTCAACAGGAATATCCTCAACTACGGCTACTGCATCTACCCCGACACCTTCGTGTTCGAGGATCACCCGGAAGCCGGGCCTGTGTGGAAGTGGCACCTCGACCACAAGGAGGCAAGTTACGCCCGTATGGGAGCCAACTACAAAGGCAAGGGTCCCGGCGCACTGCGCCAGATAGCCCCGGAAGACCTCGCCGAGCTCAAGGCGATATTCGACATCAGCGGTGGTACGCAGAGGATGGAGCAGGTGGAGGAACTCTCGCGCCGCAAGGCGGAGGAGATGGGCATGAGCATGGAGGAGTACCGCAAATACACCTTCGAGCACTGCTCCGACATTCATTTCAACAACGACTGACGATGATCTATCAAGGCAAACAGAAAATATGGTCGGACTATCAGAAGGACATTCCCGACGACCACTGGTACTACGCCAGGAGCTGCATACGCCAGAACTTCTTCCCCGCAAGTGAGAAGTACTTCCTGAAGATATGCCGCGATCTCCTTGGCAAGGACATCTGCGACAACGAGCACCATACCACCTGCGGCGGAATAGCCTACCACTCCGACACCATACCGCAGGAGACCGCCATGACCATAGTGGCGCGTCAGTTCGCCCTCATGACCGAATGCGGATACGAGAATCTTGTCGTATCCTGCATCACATCGTTCGGAAACTACGTGGAGACCATAGAGACCTGGCGGGAATTCCCGGAACTGGAATCAAGGATCAGGGACTATCTCTGGCAAGCCTGCCACAGGGAATTCAAGGTTCCCAAATATGTCGCCCACGCAAGCGACCTCATCTTCAAGTTCCGCGACCAGATTGCAGAGAACGCACAATACCGCCTCGTGAACAAGGATACAGGCGAGCCCCTGCGGGTGGTGGAGCATATAGGCTGCCATTACGCAAAGATGTTCCCCCACAAGGGAGTGGGCGGCGCAGAATATCCCTGCGTGCTCAGCGGAATGGCCGAAAGCTGGGGCGGACAAGTAATCGACTACCCCGAGCGCAGACACTGCTGCGGCTACGGCTTCCGCCAGTACCATGTGAAGGCCAACCGCGGCTACTGTGTTTCCAACACTCACAAGAAGTTCGAGTCGATGGAGCCCTACCATCCCGACCTCATCATAACGAACTGCCCCGGCTGCCCTTACTTCCTCGACCGCTGGCAGTATGTGATAGCCGAACAGACGGGAAAGACCTACGGCCAGAACGGCTACGGCATACCCGTGCTGACCTATGAGGAACTTGCCGGCCTCGTGCTCGGCGAGAACCCCTGGGACCTCGGCCTCCAGGTGCACCAGGTGGCCGTGGAGCCCCTCCTCGACAAGATGGGCGTGGAATACGACCCTTCAGCAAAATATCTCGGCCTCAATAAGGAAGACCTCCTGAAGCCGGAGATGCCACAGGTACTTAAATGCCATTAGCATGAAAGAGAACGTCATAATCATAGGCGGCGGAGTTGCCGGCCTCGAAGCTGCCAAGCAGCTTCTCCGGCTCGGCCACCGGCCCATCATAGTGGAACAGTCCGACCATCTTGGCGGGCATGTCGCCGAGTGGCACATGCTCTTCCCCGACATGACTCCTGCAAGGGAGCTCGTCGCACAGATGATCGACGACTGCAAGGATGCCAACATCTTCCTCGAGACCACCGTCCAGAGCATCAACCGCCTCAAGGACGGCTATGCCGTCATGCTCTCCAACGGCGTGAACATCCTCAGCCGCGCCGTGCTCATAGCCAGCGGTTTCAAGCTCTTCGAGGCCTCGAAGAAGGAAGAATACGGCTACGGCATCTACGACCATGTGGTAACCAACAAGGACCTCGAGAACTGGTTCTCAGGTGCTGAGGACGCACGCATCCCCACGGCTCCCAAAGCCTTCGGCTTCGTGCACTGCGTGGGCTCCAGGGACGTCAAGTCCGGTAACACCCAGTGCTCCAAGGTGTGCTGCATGACCGCGATCAAGCAGGCCATCGAGATCAAGGAGAAGTTCCCGGACTGCGAGGTCTACTGCTTCTACATGGACCTCAGACTCTTCGGAAAGAAGTACGAGGACTTCTATCTGCAGGCCCAGAAGGACTTCGGAGTGCACTTCATCCGCGGCCGCGTGAGCGAGGTCAGCGAGACCATCGACGGCCGTGTCCAGGTCAAGGCCGAGGACACCCTGAGCGGCAAACCGCTCAAGGTGCAGCTCGACTGCCTCTGCCTGATGGCGGGAATGCTTTGCAACCCGTCGGCCGCAAGCCTGGCAAGAATGCTGCGCGTCGATGTGGATTCCGACGGATTCCTGCGCAGCAAGGACAACATTTACAGGATACTCGAGTCAAACAAGCCGGGAATCTTCTACGCCGGTGCCTGCACCGGAACCAAGACCGTCCCGGAGACCATGGCGGAAGCCAGGGCCGCTGCCTTGAGCATACACAATTATCTTGACTGATGGTTGATTTCGGATTCAGACTGTCGCCCAGTTCGGCCATCGATCTCGACAGAACCGACACTTCGGTCTATGAGAATCTGGTGAAACTGGAACCCGACATAAAGCTTTGCATGGCCTGCGGCAGCTGCAGCGCCACCTGTACGGCCGGGCCGTACTCGGGGATGAGCCTCCGCAAGGTCATCCTCGGCCTGCAGCGCGGCACCGACGTGACACCCATGCTGTCGTGCTGCATGCTCTGCGGCAAATGCACCATGGTCTGCCCCAGGGGCATCAACACGCGCCATCTGATCCTCAGCATCTGCAGAATTTACGAAAAGAAATGATCGACAGGATAGCATCGGGATTCCACCCATTCGTCATACCGTTCCTTGCGGGAATGTTCTTCGTCTTCGGCTACTGCATCTTCGGTGTCGTGAAGATTCTGCTGCAGCTGCCGCGGGCGGACAGGCTGCAGTTCTACCGCTCGCTGATAACCCCGAAGACGGCGCTGAAGAATGTCAAGGACATCTTCCTCAACTGCCTGCTGCACGTAAAGTTATGGAAGCGCAACCCCATGCTGGGATTCATGCACTCCAGCATTGCGTTCGGCTGGTTCATGCTCATCGTGCTCGGCCACGTGGAGGTGTTCCTGTTCGTGCCGGAAAGGATCAGGTTCTTCTACTACCCCATCTTCTTCAACTACTTCGTGGCTGAAGCCGACAGCACGGTCAAGGGTTCCGTGCTCTTCTTCCTGATGGACTTCTTCCTGCTTCTGGTCCTGGTGGGCATAGCGCTTGCCATCGTCAAGCGTTTCCGCTCGCTGATCTTCGGCATGCGGCGCACTACCCGTCCGTCGCTTCTCGACCTCGTGGGCCAGTACGCCCTGTGGGCCATCTTCCCGCTCCGACTGCTTGCAGAGGGCTTCACCGCGCACATCAGCGGAGGCTCGTTCATGACCATCCCCCTCAACTGGGTGGCAAGACAGTTCCTCGGCAACCAGATCAACATGCTGCCCACCTGGTGGGCCTACTCGATAGCGCTCAGCGTATTCATGTTCGTGCTGCCTTTCACCCGCTACATGCACATACCGGCAGAGATGATGCTCATTCCCATGCGCAACGCCGGGCTGCACGTCAGGAACGCCCGCAAGGGCTTTGCGAGGGTGGAGATATTCAGCTGCCCGAGTTGCGGCGTCTGCATCGACGCATGCCCGATGAGCGTCAAGAAGGGCAACCTGAAGGACTGCACCGTGTACCTGAACCGCAACATACGCCGCGGCAACGAGAAGAGGGTCGAGGAGATCAGCGACAAGTGCCTGCTATGCGGCAAATGTGAGGCGGTGTGCCAGGTGGGGGTCGAAGGCCCCAAGCTGCGCATCGTACAGCGTGCCACCCGCCACTACAACATAAATCAGGACTACTCGGGAATTGATGTGGAGCCTCTCACCGAGGCGGCGTCCGGCTCCAAGGTTCTCTACTTTGCCGGCTGCATGAGCCAGCTGACACCGAGGATACCGAGGGCGATGGAATCCGTCCTTAAGAAGGCAAAGGTCGATTACGTGTGGATGGACCGCGACGGCGGCCTTTGCTGCGGCCGTCCGATGCTCACCGCCGGCAGGCTCGCCGAGGCGAAGCAGATCATCCGCAAGAACGAGCAGATAATCAGGGACACCCGTGCGCATACGCTGATACTGAGCTGTCCCATCTGCTATAAGATATTCAAGGAGCATTACAAACTGCCCGGAGTACGTGTCATCCATCATACCCAGTATCTTGACGAACTGGTGAAGCTGGGCAAGCTTGCACCCGCCCGTGGCGGGGACACCGTCGCATATCACGATCCATGCGAACTGGGTCGCGGCAGCGGCATCTACGATGCCCCCCGCGACCTGCTGCGCCGCTGCGCATACACCGTGGAGGCAGGTCACAACCACGCCGAGAGCATATGCTGCGGCGGCAGCCTGGGCAGCCTCACGCTGGGATTCGCGCAGAGGGAGGCCATGACCAGGAACGCCCTGCAGGACCTTACGGTCGCAGGTCCGGATGTCATCGCCACGGCCTGTCCGCTGTGCATGAACACATTCGGGCGGTACTCCGACCGCCCGATAAAGGATATTGCTGAAATTCTGGACGAGTGCTGCTAGGCCTCGTCCTTTTTGATGAATTCCATATTGTTGGTAAGCTTGGCAAGAGTGTCGAGGAAGCTCTTCAGTTCCTCCTCGCTTATGCCCTCGAGTATGCTGTCGAGTATGGAGATGCCCTTTTCCTTGGCATCCATCTTCAGGCCGTCGGCCTCCGAGGTGAGGACAAGGAGGTTTGAACGGCGGTCGGTCTCGTCCTTCTTGCGGACCACGAGGCCTTTCTTCTCCAGGGCATCCACCAGCTTTGTGATGGAGTTCTTGTCCTTCTGCATCAGGTCGGCCATCTGCTGCTGGCTCATGGGTCCCTGGTTCCAGAGGAGGTCGATGAGCAGGAACTGCTCGGGCGTAAGACCTACGTTGTACTGTTTAAGCATAGCGGCGGAATACTGCTTCAACTTGCAGGCCGCCAGGTTCAGGTATACAGCTATTTCTTTGGACAGAAGCATCTTACTTGACTTTTACGATCATGCCATGGAACCAGGCTACGGCCTGCTTCCAGAAGTCGGTGTAACCGGGCTGCTCGAGCCCTTCGGGAGTTCCGCTGTGGTATTCAGAGTGGAGGAAGTTGCCATCGGCATCCTGTGCCTTGACGTTACCGTCGATGAACTTGACGGTGAGCATCTCCTCAAGCTTGACCCAGTTCTCGAACTGCCTCTGGGCGTTCGAGGTGCTGAACTCGGTCATCTTTGCCACGGTCTTCCTGACTGCACGCTTCTTGCCGCCCTTGAGCATCTGGCAGAGGGCGTCGTCCATCTTGGGAACGCGGTCGAACATCATCTCGTACTCATATGCATCAGCCTCGGCACGTACGACGGGCTCCATCTGGTTGTACATCCTGTAGCATGAGTTGGTCACGCGGTTGCACATCCAGAATGCAGAGGTCGGACTGTAATGGAGAAGGTCACCGTTACCTACGCGGAAGCACTCGGGAACAGCGTTGGAATTAACGTAAACGGGTGTAAGATAAGATGTTGCTGCGTCATCAACACCGAACCATACAAGCGCACCCACCGTATCGGGCAGCCAGCCGCGGGCCTGTGCCACAAACCAGAAGCCGGTCTGCTGGGTGGCGATTGCGCGCTCGTTGACATAGCTCTCGCCTTCCCACTCGAAGTCCATGGGACGCCAGCGGTAAGGGCAGGCGTTTCCGCCGGCACCTATG
>JAZUFA010000073.1:0-16163 GCA_045640445.1 Candidatus Cryptobacteroides sp.
TCAAAATATTTCCTATTTTTGCACTCCGAAATTATTGAATACTAAATATAAAGACCATGACAAAAGCAGACATCGTTAATGAGGTTGCAAAAGCAACAGGTGTAGAGAAGGTTACAGCACAGGCTGTTATTGAGGCAACAATGGAGAGCATCAAGAAGTCTCTCGTCAAGGGAAACCCTGTTTACCTCCGCGGATTCGGCAGCTCCATCATCAAGCATAGAGCACAGAAGGCAGCCCGCAACATCACAAAGCAGACTACTATAACAATCCCCGCACATGACATTCCCGCTTTCAAGCCCGCAAAGTCATTCATCATCGAGAAGTAATTGAACTAATTCAAAACTCATTATACTATGCCTAACGGAAAAAAGCATAAGAGACATAAGATGGCTACGCACAAGCGTAAGAAGCGTCTTCGTCTCAACAGACACAAGAAGAAATAGTCGCAAAAGGCCTGACGGGGGATCCGGCGGGCCTTTTGTTTTACTACAGTCTCAACAATAAATTCCTGATGGAAAGCGAAATCAAAGAAAAAGATCTTGTGGTGGACGTTGCGGCCACTGAGGTCCGTCTGGCGCTGATGGAGAATCATCGCCTGATAGAGCTCAACCGCGAATCCACGCAGGGGCAGAGCTATTCAGTGGGAGACGTCTTCCTTGGCAGGGTCAAGAAGCTGCTCCCCGCACTGAATGCGGCCTTCGTGGACATCGGTGACACCAAAGAGGCATTTGTACATTATCTTGACCTGGGTCTTCATTTCGATGCCTTCGACAAGTTCGTGCGCGAATCCAACCCCAACAGGGACCTCAAGGCCCTCTTCTCCGGGATAAAGTTCGAGCCCATACTGGCAAAGGAAGGCAGGATAGAGGACCATCTCAAGGTCGGACAGATGCTGATGGTGCAGATCACCAAGGAACCCATCTCCACGAAGGGGTCCCGGCTTACCGCAGAAATTTCATTGGCAGGACGCAATATTGTACTCTTACCTTTCTCTGACAAGGTAAGCGTTTCCCAGAAAATCACTTCCAAGGAAGAAAAGAAAAGGCTCGAGGCATTGCTGAAGAGCATCCTTCCCGTAAACTACGGCGCCATCGTGCGCACCGCAGCGGAGGGCAAGAATGCCGCAGTGCTGGTGTCCGAAGTGAGGTCTCTCATAAACAAATGGGAGCAGTCATGGAAGACCGTGGCCAGATCCAAGGGAGTAGAGCCTCTCTTCAGCGAGTGCTCTAAGACCACCATCATGCTGCGCGACCTTCTGAACGACAGCTTCTCGAACGTTTTCGTCAACGACGAGAAGGTCTGCGACGAAGTGCGCGCTTACATCTCTGAGATTTCTCCTGAGCAGGAGAAGATAGTCAAACTCTACGACAGCAAGGAGCCCATCTTCGACCACTTCGAGGTCAACCGCCAGATAAAGAGCAGCTTCGGAAAGATAGTCCCCATGAAACAGGGAGCCTATCTTGTCATCGAGACCACAGAGGCGCTCAATGTCATCGACGTCAACAGCGGAATCAGGGCCAAGACCAACGACCAGGAAGAAAATTCCTTCGAGGTCAACAAGATAGCGGCCGAAGAGATTGCCCGCCAGCTCAGACTCAGGGATATGGGAGGAATCGTCATCGTCGACTTCATCGACATGGAGACCCAGGCCCACCGTAACGACCTGCACAAATACATGCAGGAGCTTATGGAGGGTGACCGTGCAAAGCACAACGTCCTCCCCCTTACCAAATTCGGCCTGATGCAGATAACACGCCAGCGCATCCGTCCGGTAACGGTCATCGACACCATGGAAAAGTGTCCGCTGTGCCACGGAACCGGCAAGATCGCATCAACCGCCGTCATAGATGAAGAAATAGAACGCAAGATTGCCTACTGGTCGGGAGAAAAAGGTATGAAAGCCCTCACCGTTAAAGTAGGTCCGATCCTTGGCGCCTACCTCACAAGAGGGTTGAACTCCTTCTTGCGCAAATGGAAACGGAAGTACAAATGCAAGCTGAACCTTGTAGAGGACAGCTCGTATGGAATTCTGCAGAATGAAATCTTCGATGAAACAGGAAAGGCGCTCGAGTAGAGCGCCTTTCTTTTATGCTAGAAAAGTGTGGGATGACTTTCTTCCAGGCCGATGAGGACACGCTCCATTACAGACTGGCGTATAAGAGCAGACCTTGAGCTTACCTTGAACTTACGGCAATATTCGTCGATTGCTGCAAGTTCGCGGGAGTTGAACAAAACGGATTTGCGGTGGACACGCCTGAGCGACTCGGCCTGACGGGCCATGTACTGAGGGTCCACATTTGCGATTTTTTTAGTCTTCTTTCCTGCCATAAGTGTCACAAATATAATAATTTATTTGTTAACGTTGCAGTCCCCCCACCATGGAAAGGATCATTTTCAGATTTTCCACCTCGAGACGTTTGCCAAGTATCGTACCGTCCGAGTCGACCAGGTACATGCGTGGTGTACCGAAAACGCCGTAATACAACTGGTAGGACGAATCCATTTCGGGGTCCCAAAGATGCACGACCTTGACATTCCTGTTGGAAACCTTGAATTTCTTGCGCCACTGCTTCCAGGACTGCTTGTCGGTTCCGGAATATACGGCATAGAAATTCAGAGGGAATGACACTTCTTCAAGCACACCGGGAAGGACCTTGCTCTCAAGTATGCACTTCGAGCAATGGGTGTCGAAGAAAAACAGCACGGACATCTTTCCGCCCTCCGGTATCGTCCTGGTTCCCCTGCATGGCTTGTACAAGGTAACGGGCACAGCCGTGGAGTCAAGCTGGCAGTACCTGTTGAACTTGACGAACACTTCCGCGTCGAGTTCGGAGAGGTCGCCCTCGAACTCGACACCGCCGCCGTTGAACCAGGTGTCATAGACGTAAATGGAAACCGAGTCGTCGCCCATCAGCTTCGAATCCCTGTAATGGTCGAATATGTTGAGGGCCACATGCTGGCGTGTCAGGGAATCCTGTGCGGTGCTTATGAGGAAATCAGCCTCATGGCACTTCTCCTCGACGGATTCCATTTCCAGAACGCAGTAGAACTGGTTAAGCAGGCTGTCGAGCTGCGCATATTTGTTCGCAAGGGAATCTGTCTGTGCATGTGCGGATGAGCACACGAGGGCCAGGGCTATGGCTGTCAGAACTTTTTTCATTGTACAGGGGGAAGTTTAACGCCGACAGGCTCGAACATCGATGTGTCGCCGTGATGGCGGAGGATATCGCGGACTGCGCTTGAAGAGATATGCGCAAATTCCTGTGCTGTAGGTATGATGATGGTGTCCACCTCGGGTGCGAGACGCCTGTTTGCATCGGCGATCGCGCGCTCGTTCTCGAAATCGAGCATATTCCTGACACCCCTGACAATATGCTGTATGCCCAACTGGCGGCAGACGTCGACGGTGAGGCCGTCATATTCGATGACTTTCACGCCTGACATGCCTTCCGTTGCCTGACGTATGATGTCTATCTTCTGGGCATTTGTATAGAAGCCTCTTTTGTCCTGGTTTATTCCGACGGCGACGACAACCTCGTCGAACATCGTGAGAGCACGGCCGAGGATGTTGAGATGGCCGGCTGTGAACGGGTCAAAAGAGCCTGGGAATAAAGCAATTCGTTTCATATTCCACAAATTTAGAAATAAATTATGTACATTTGGAATATGACAGTCAAAATTGAGGAAAGTTGGCGCAGGGAACTCCAGCAGGAGTTCGACCAGCCGTATTTTGCGGAACTAGCATCTTATCTTCACGCGGAAAAAGCCGCAGGTAAAATTGTATTCCCCCCGGGACCCCAGATCTTCAGGGCATTCGAACTATGCCCGTTCGATGACGTCAAGGTCGTGATTCTCGGGCAGGACCCGTACCACAACTACGGTCAGGCCATGGGCCTGTCGTTCAGTGTGCCGGACGGGGTCCCCGCACCTCCCTCCCTCAAGAACATCTTCAAGGAAATCGAGTCCGACCTTGGAATACACATGAGCGGACGGCCCAATCTTGAACATTGGGCCGAGCAGGGAGTGCTGCTCCTCAATGCGGTGCTCACCGTAAGGGCCGGCGAGGCCGCATCCCATTCCGGAAAAGGCTGGGAAAAGTTCACCGACGCGGTCATAAAGGCCATATCGGACAAGCAGCAGGGCGTGGTATTCATGCTTTGGGGCAATTATGCAAAGAGCAAGGCCCAGCTGATCGACAGCACAAGGCACACAGTGCTCCAGGCAGCCCATCCCTCCCCTCTTGCAAAGGGAGCATTCTTCGGGTGCCGGCACTTCTCACAGGCCAATACAGCCCTGCTGAGTCAGGGAAAGACGCCTATCGACTGGCAAATCTGACGAGGATGAACCTCACAAGAAGCAGCGCAAGCAGGAGCAGGAACACGAGAGTGCAGATGCGTCCTGTGATGTCGCCGTGGCGTACGAAGAAGGTCTGCTGCGAGTTAAGGTTCACGGAACCCTGGAGTACACTCTCCTCCCACCATGGACTCTGCTGAAGGATATCTCCCTTCTGGTCGATGAAGCAGGATATGCCCGTATTGCCGCAGCGGGCGATGTCGCGGCGCAGCTCGATTGCGCGAAGCCGCGAATAGCTCAGGTGCTGCTTGTATCCGGGGGTGTCGCCCCACCATGCGTCATTGGTGATGACGGTCATGGCCTGAGCCCCGGCCTTGACATATTCCGTACAGTATTCCGGATATACGGACTCATAGCAGACGGCACAGCCAAGAGGGATATCGCCCTTGTAATTCAGAACGGATGCCGAATCCTGGCCTATGCATCTGGCGATGAGCGGGCCGCGCATCTTGAAGACCTTGCAGAGCCAGTTGTCGAACGGGACGAATATCCTGGGATATGGAGTTTTCTCGGTACCTACTACCAGACGGCTCTTATGATACATCTGAATGGAATCGGCAGCATTCACGAGCACGGCGCTGTTGTAGCTGGTAAGCCAGCCATTGCCATAAGGGTAGCTCAGCAGGCCGGGTGCGCTGCGTGTATCATGGTACTTGTACGTGGACGCACCGAACAGAACCTCGGCATTCGGATGTAACTCGAAGAATGGCCCGAGTGACCGTATGGTGCTGTTCTCCTCCTCACTGCCGAGGAACATCCTGCCGGAGAAAGTCTCGGGGGCAAGAAGCAGGGCGCTTGCCTGGGTGTCGTTCTTCATGGCCTTTGTGTACAGCGCGATAAGAACGGAGTCCTGCTCCTGCTGACTCATCAACTCGAACTTATGGTAAGGGTCGAAGTCGGGCTGGCCGATGACCACATCGATACGCCCCTCGCTCACGGGTTCGTAGTGCTTGTACATGAGCGTCGAGGAGATCATGGGAGCCGCAATAAGTATCAGCAGTCCTGCCACGGAGCTTAACCTTGCAATGGCATTGCGACGGAAGAAGTCGCCGTCCGACAGTCCTGCCATCAGGCCGAAGAGGCTGAGGTTGACGGCCCATATCCAAAGGGATCCGCCAAGCGTACCGGTTATGCTGTACCACTGCACAAGTCTGGTGGTCCGGGCAAAGGCATTGCCGAGCACGAGCCATGGCCACGAAATGTCGGCGCTGAAGTAGAATCTCTCCCATGCAATCCACATGGCTGCGAGGAAGATATAAGGAAGAGGTCCGGAAAGACGCTTCTTGCTGAAGCGGAAGACTCCCCAGATTATGCACATCTGCAAGGCGTTGGCGAGCACGGCGAATATGCCGCCTCCAACGGTTGCGTTGCACACCCAGAATGTGGTGAACGCATTCCAGAGCACGAACGCCGTGTAGGAATAAACCCAGAAATGCTTGACCTTGAGCTGGTCGGCGATGTCTGTCGCGAGAAGCAAAGGCAGGAAAGCGAACAGTGCCAGCACACCGGTGTGAGGCACGAGCCAGGGAATGCTGGCAAGTACTGCAAAGAGCAGCACGAATATCCAGAGCAAAAGATTATTCCTCATCTTCTTCGGGCATGAAACCGCTGTACTTGCGCCACTTTTCCAGAAGAGCGGTCATATCTGCTGGTAGCGGGGAGTCGAACTGCAGCCACTTGCCGTTAATGGGATGCACGAAGCCCAGTGTCTTTGCGTGAAGCGCCTGGCGCGGACATATTTCGAAGCAGTTGCGTATGAACTGCTTGTACTTGGCGTAGATGGTGCCCTTGCGGATCTCGGTTCCGCCATATCTGGCATCGCCAAAGATAGGATGGCCGAGATATGCCATATGGACACGTATCTGATGGGTGCGGCCGGTCTCGAGCTTGCACTCCACAAGTGTGACATAGCCGAAGCGTTCCAGCACACGCCAATGGGTGACGGCATGCTTGCCCTTCTCGGGATCGACGGTCGTGCGGTAGCAGGTGCGGTCGTTGGGGTCACGCATGATGTTCATGTCAACCGTTCCCTCATCGTCGGAGAGATTGCCCCATACTATTGCCTGATATCGGCGCTCTATGCTGTGGTCGAAGAACTGCTTGGCAAGACGCAGTTGGGCCTCGTCGTTCTTTGCTATCGCAAGAAGGCCGCTGGTATCCTTGTCTATTCTGTGGACAAGGATTCCGAGCCTGTCGTCGCCGGAGTCTGCAGGCTGGTTTATGCCGAGATAATGTGCCAGTGCATTGAGCAGGGTCCCGTCATAGTTTCCATGGCCGGGATGCACCACCATGCCGGCAGGTTTGTTGACTATCAGGACATCCGGATCCTCGTAGGCTATGTTCAGGGGTATGTTCTGCGGTATGATCTCGACTCCCCTGCGCCTGTACGGCATGACAAAGCGGATAAGCTCACCCGGACGGACGATGTAATTGGCCTTCACGACCTTGTCGCCCACATATACGTAACCGGCCTTGAGGGCACACTGAACCCTGTTGCGGGAAGTGTCCTCCATATGGGCCGACATATATTTGTCAATCCTTATTGGAGCCTGCCCCTGGTCGACGACCAGACGGAAATGCTCGAACATTCCCTGCTCTTCGTCCTCGACCGTCTGGAGGTCGTCAAGCTCGAGTTCCTGGTCCTGTGTCATTTGCTGATCTTTTCTGGGTCAAGCGACAGTTCGATCGACATCTCCTTTCCCTTGCCGTAAGCCTTGCCGTCTGCAGCAGGCTTCTGAGAGATGACTACAGCATTCAAACTGTCGATATAGGTCTTGACTGTAGAGTCGAATTTGACATTACCCACATTGAATGAATGCTCATGTATGCTTTCCAGGGCATGAAGATACCTCTTGCCCTTGAGGTTAGGCGCGGTAACCCTGCTTGTCTGTGGAGTGTAACCGACCTTGAGGTCTATCGTGCTTCCTTCAAGGATTTCGGTGCCGGGCTTGATGCTCCTGCCACGATGGAACTGACCGAATACAAGGTCATCCTCCCTCTCCTCGAAAATGAGCCTGCCAAGGATGAGTCCGTCATGATCAAGCTGAGACTTTGCCTGAGACAGCTGGTGGTCTATCAAAGAGGGCATGCTTTTCATCTTGGGCGTCTGGGTGTTGGTCGTAAGAATAACCACACGGCCACGCTTTACGCTGGCGCCTGCCTTGGGATCCTGGTTATAAACAGCGCCCTTGCGCATCTGGGGCTTGTAAGTTGAAGCGCCGACACTCACCTTCACGCCTGCCTCATCGGCAGCTGTCCGAGCCTCCTCGATTGTCATGTTGGTGAAGTCGGGCACAGTGATTTCCTTGCCATGAAGGGTGAACAGCTTGAGTGAGCCGTTGATCAGAAAAATAAGAAGGAAGCATGCGCAGACTATGAGACACGCATGAACGAGTATGGACTGTATTCCGGTTATCTTTTTCATAAGAACGAACAAACACCTTTAACAATAAGCACTATGCCGAACGCGGCTATGGCAACGCCACATATCTTGCTGAATATCTTCAATGTACGCGGACGCACCCTCATGAATTTGCCAACGGCTCCGCTGAGCGAGAACCAGTAGAACATCTCACCGGCAAAAACGGCAAGCAGGACAGCCCACACAGGAGCCGCCATTGTCTGGGCATCCAGTTTGAAGATGGACAGGATACCCATCATTACAGCCACGGCGGCCGGGTTCGACAATGCGCAGCCGGCTGTCTGGACGGCATAGCCGGCCATGGTATAGTGGCTCTCACCGTTCTCAAGCCCTTCGGAAGCATCCTTGAAGAAAAGCATCACACCAAGCAGGCAGACCAGGATGCCGCCGAACAGCAGAATATACGGGGTCTCCCTGGCGATGAAATCCCTTAGCAATGTCAGCGCATAGAGTCCTATGGCAGCGTAGAGGGTATCGACCAGGGCTGAGCCTATACCGGCAACGGTACCGGCCCAGCGCCCGCGGCGCAGGGTTTTCTGCAGCACAAGTATCAGCACCGGTCCTACGGGGACTGCGGCACAGATACCCACTATCATCGCTTTCAGCAATTCATTCAGCATAACTTGCAAATATACACAAAAAAGATGGCATTATAAACGCCATCTTTTTGCCTTATTTCTCTGATCGAACGAAGATTTACCTCATCATGGGAGGACGGCCACCGCCGGGCATGCCATGACCTCCGGGACCACCATGTCCCATCTTACCTCTGTCGAACGTACCGAAGCGGTAGGTCAGGGAGAGGATGATGTAACGGCCGAGAGTGTTGTTGATCGACTCTGTGTGATAGTTGTCAACGTCAGAAACCGTAAGGTTCTTTGACTGGCCGAGGATGTCATATCCCTTGAGGGTGACGGTAACCTTCTTCTGGAAGAGCATCTTGGATATCTCCGCGTTGAGGACGTACTGGCTGGGCTGGTCGGTCTCGTAGCCGTTGTACCAGTTGTAGTCGAAGTCGCTCTTGAACTCCATGCCGGGCTGATCCCATGTCCAGTTGATGGATGCGGATATCTGATTGTTCCAGGTAGTTGTGTTCTTGTTGTTCTCGGTGATGCTGTACCATGACTTGTTCATCCTCGTGCGTCCGCTTGCGGAAAGCTCGAGATTGTCGGACCTGTAGACGAGGCGCATGCGCTCCATGAAGCTGATGTTCTCGGTTTTGTTCTCAGTGAAGTACTTGCCGAGGTAGTCCTGCTCGATGAACTCTTCCATGAAATCATAGAAGCCCTTCGAAGGATCGTTGTAGGTGTCCATGGGGACATTCTTGCCTACGTATGAAGCGGACTTGCTCCAGTTCACACGCAGCATGTTGTTGATCGAGAAGTTCGACTTTGCGATAGGAAGGTTGAGGAACATGTTTCCTCCGAAGTTTGCTGAGTTACGGCCATTTACAGGGAGGGTGTACTGACCGCCGACACCGTTGTACCACAATGCGCTGACTATGGGATCCTGGGTGACCGAACCGTTGAAGCGGACATTCACTGAAGAGAACTTCTGCCTGTTGTTGTAACGGAAATCACCGTTGATATTGTGACTGAAGTAGGGCTTCAATGTAGGGTTACCGAAGCTGATGCTCAAGGGGTTGGTATTGTCGGGAACAGGCATCAGCTGTGAGGTGCTGGGCTGGCTGCTGCGGCCGTTGTAGAAGAAGCGCATGTTGGCGTTGTCGTTCATCTCCCACCACAGCATGGCACGGGGTGCGAAGTTCCACTGGAAGTCGTCGTACTCCTTGCTGACGGCACCCTTTGTGGTGCTGTTGTATGTCCTGTTGGGCATTGCGGCAAAACCGACCTGGGCGCGGAGACCCTCGGACTGGTACATGAAGTTTGCACCCATCTCCTGACGGCGGTTGTCGTTGATGATATTGTTGGTGTAGTCAAGGGCTATCTCACCTGTTTCGATGTCGATGGTGGTCTTGTTTGACGCCGACTTGTTCCAGTTGTATGAGTAGTTGGCCTCAACGTAGAAATTGTTTCCGAGAGGCTCGGTGTATGTCAGACGGCCCATTGCAGAATAACTGTTCTGCTTCTGGTTGAATGACTGGTTGACCACCACCGGGTTGACACCCATGTTGCCGAACTCGTCGAAGGTATATGTGCCGTTGTTGTTCAGACCGTCCATGACGTTGTTTGAATAACTGTAGCGGGCCATTGCGGTAAGGGTTCTGCCAGGTATTCCGAGGCGCTGCCTGAACAGGAGGAAACCGCTGGTAGAGAGGTTCTTGTTGGAGCCGCTGTTGTTCTGGAACGCACTGTTGATCTTATACTCGGGCTTGGTGAAATTATCGTAATAGGTGGAGTCCTTGCTGATCTGGGTGTAGTTACCTGAACCGAAGTTGATCTGAGGCTCGAAGATGATGGAGGTGTTCTTTGAGAACTCATGCTCGATACGGACTCCGAAACGGTGGCCTCCGGTTGCTCTGTTGCTGATACCGTCAGAGTAGTAATTGAGGTCATGGTCGTCGAGGTGGGTGTTCTTGATGCTCTGCTCCTCCACGTCGGAGTTTGAGTGGTTGTAGAGGTAATTGGCGGTGAGCTCCATCTTGTCGTCAAAGAGGTCCCAGCCGCCATTGACGCCGCCCATGTATGAGGTGGTGATGCCGTTTCCGCGGCCCCAGCCGCCCTGGCCGCGGCCCATCATGCCGCCACCGCCCATCATACCGCCCATCATATTGCCTGCAAGGTCGTTGAATCCGCGGTTGTTGGTGTTGTTGCCGTTGAGGATAACGCTGATCTGGGTCTTGTCGGTGAACTTGCCCATGAAGCCTGCGCCCTGGAAACGGGTGTCGCCTTTGGTATCAGTTGCAGGGATGTCATGTCCTGCGCCTGCCATTACGTTTCCGAACAGGCCCTTCATCATGCCGGGCTTTACGGAAAGGTCGATGACAGTCTCCTCCTCACCGTCGTCGATGCCGGTGAACTCAGCCTGCTCAGACTTCTTCTGAATGACTTTCAACTTGTTGACTATCTTGGCAGGTATGTTCTTGGATGCAAGCTGAGGGTCGTCCATGAAGAAGGTCTTGCCGTCGATGTATACCTTTGTGATGGTCTCGCCGTTCATGGTGATGGATCCATCCTCGGAAACCTCGATGCCGGGGAGCTTCTTGAGAAGGTCCTCGAGCACATCATTCTCTGTCGTCTTGAACGAAGACGCGTTGAACTCGATGGTGTCCTTCTTGATGATGATGGGGTTGCCGACGGCAGAAACCGATGCAGCATCGATCTGCTGGGCGTCAAGCTTCATCTTGACCTCGCCGAGGTCGATGGCCTTGCCCTCCATCTTGATGTCCTTGGTGAAATTCAGGTATCCAAGCTGTTCGGCCTTGAATACATATTCGCCGTTACGTACTGATTCAAATTTCACTTCGCCACTGCCATCACTCAGAACATACTTATAAGGCTTGTCCTGGCCTTTCTTGGTAAGTGATACTGTGGCGAACGGGATGGACTCCCCATTGCTCTCGTCCACAAGGACTGCGGTGATGTTGTTCTGCGCGTATACGCCCGCACACATGACAAGTGCGAGCAGAGAGAGCGCAAACTTCTTTATATTCATTATTCCAACAATAATTATTTTATTCTGTCCGGGTTTGCCTGGATGAATCTCTCCCACGAAGTGGCAGCCTGCGTACTTGCGAGCGGGCTGGTCAGCTGATAATAGTGGCACATCGCGAGGGCCAATGCATCGGTGGCATCAAGGAATTTGGCTGCAATATTTATGCCAAGGGTCTTCTCAACTATGAGCGCGACTTGCTCCTTGGATGCCGCTCCATTGCCGCAGATTGCCATTTTTGCTTTTCTGGGGGCGTATTCATATACAGGGATGTCCCTGCTCAGGGCAGCGACCATCGCCGCGCCCTGGGCGCGGCCCAATTTCAGTATGACCTGGGCGTTCTTTCCGTAGAAAGGACTCTCTATGGCGAGGTCGTCGGGATGGTGAAGGTCGCACAGGGCGCCCACTTTCTCGAATATGACCTGCAGTTTGCCGTAAAGGTCGGTCATCTTGCGAAGGTCAAGCACGCCCATGTCAACGAAATGCGGCTTGCCTTCGGGACCAACGCGGACGATCCCGAAACCAAGAAGGTTGGTTCCGGGGTCGATTCCGAGTATGGTTCTGGATTCCTTAGTCAATCTTGTCGAATCCTGTATAAGGACGGAGCACCTCGGGGATGATGATGCCGTCGGGTGTCTGGTTGTCCTCAAGAAGGGCTGCAACGACGCGAGGGAGCGCGAGTGAAGAGCCGTTCAGAGTATGTGCGAGCTGGGTCTTGCCGTTCTCGTCGCGATAGCGGCAGTGCAGACGGTTGGCCTGGTAGGTCTCGAAGTTTGAAACTGAAGAGATCTCAAGCCAGCGGCCCTGTGCTGCGCTCCAGAGCTCGAAGTCATAAGTGATGGCTGAAGTGAAGGACATGTCGCCGCCGCAGAGACGGAGGATGCGATACTTGAGGCCAAGCTTGTTCACGATGCTCTCCACATGTGCGACCATATCGTCGAGGGCTGCATAGCTGTTCTCGGGCTTCTCGATGCGGACGATCTCGACCTTGTCAAACTGGTGCAGACGGTTAAGACCACGCACGTCCTTGCCATAAGAGCCGGCCTCACGGCGGAAGCAGGGTGTATAGGCGGTAAGACGCTGAGGGATCTGATTCTGCTCGAGGATTACATCACGGAAGATGTTGGTAACGGGAACTTCTGCGGTAGGAACCATATAGAAGTCATCAACCTGTGCGTGATACATCTGGCCCTCCTTGTCGGGGAGCTGGCCGGTACCGAAACCGGAGTCCTTGTTGACCATTACGGGAGGCTCGACCTCCTTGTAGCCTGCAGCTGTGTTGCAGTCAAGGAAGAAGTTGATGAGCGCGCGCTGAAGCTTTGCACCCTTGCCCTTGTATACGGGGAAACCTGCACCGGTGATCTTGACGCCGAGGTCAAAGTCGATGATATCGTATTTCTTTGTGAGCTCCCAGTGGGGAACGGCTCCTTCGGGAAGGTTGACCTCGGGACCGCCCATCTTCACCACCTCATTGTCCTCGGCACCCTTGCCGGGCTTCACGAGGTCGCAGGGAATGTTGGGAAGGAGGACGAGGTTGTTCTCCATCTCGACAGCAGCGGCATCCATCCTTGCAAGGAGGTCTGATGACTGAGCCTTGAGGGCAGCCACCTCGGCCTTTGCAGCCTCGGCCTCAGCCTTGAGGCCCTGCTTCATGAATGAGCCGATCTGGGCTGACTTCTGCTTCTGCTCTGCGAGAAGGGCATCGCTCTGGGTCTGAAGGTCGCGGCGGAGCTTGTCGAGCTCGAGGACCTTCTCCACTATGGGCTGGGCATCAAAGTTCTTGATTTTCAATTTTGCGATGACCATCCGGGGGTCATCACGGAGCATTTTAAGAGTAAGCATATCGTGTGTGTGTTTCTTTAAAGAAAAAAGGGCCTACACTCATCTCGAAGTGCAAGCCCTGTTATTCATTTCCTCCGAGATTAGTTCTCAAAAGGGATTACCGATACGTAAGATTTGTCCTCACGCTTCTTGGTGAACTTTACAGTTCCATCGCAGAGAGCATAGAGAGTGTGGTCCTTGCCCATGCCGACGTTCTTGTCGGGATTGTGGACGGTACCCCTCTGACGGACGATAATATTACCGGCTTTAACGACCTCGCCACCGAATTTCTTCAGACCCAAGCGTTTGCTTTGTGACTCACGACCGTTCTTTGAACTTGATTGACCTTTCTTGTGTGCCATAGTCTTCTGATTTTAAGCGATTTCGTTGATCTTGATCTTGGTGAGCTGCTGACGGTGACCGTTGAGTTTCTGGAAGCCCTTGCGACGGATCTTCTTGAAAACGATGACCTTGTCTGCCTTAACATCATCAGCGAGTACTGTAGCCTTTACTACTGCACCCTCTACATAGGGAGTACCGACCTTCACGTTTGCATCATCTGCTACGAGAAGAACCTTTGAGAACTCCACATCAGCACCTTTGGCTTCGGCAAGCCTCTGCACAAAGATTTCATTTCCAGCTTCTACTTTGAACTGCTGGCCTGCAATGTCTACGATTGCGTACATAAATAAAACTTCGTTATAAAGTTTCGGCCGTAAGCGTCTGCCCTCGAGGCAGCTCTTTTCCTGGCTCATCGGTCATAAAATGGGACGCAAAAATAGTCAAATTTCTTTTATCATCCAAATTATTTACTAATTTTGCACAAAACAAAATTGTTACACAATGGACAGTCCTTTCGTATACAACAAACCGGTCACCGGCAAATACAACATAGGCCGCAGGCAGGACGCCCAGATCCTGGCCAATTTCATCGACCAGGGCGAGTGCATCGCCATCTACGAGCCCCCCAAGAGCGGCAAGCGCTCCCTCGTGCAGCAGACATTCTTCAACATGAGGGTTTCATCCAAAAAGTTCACTCCCGTGCAGTTGTCGCTGCTCAACATACGCACCATAGCCGACCTGATGATGCGCCTCGGAGGCGAGGTCATCAAGAATCTCAGCCAGACCCCGGAGTCCTACGCCAACGCTGTCGCAAGCTTCCTCGAAGGCACCCACTTCGTGTTCGACCAGGACGTATGGGAAGCCAGGGAGCAGATCCTCTCGCTCAACTGGGACATCGACGACAACGACATCAGGTCCATCCTGATGCTCCCCTACCGGATGGCATCCGTAACGGGGCAGAAGGCGGTCATCGTGCTTGAGGAGTTCCAGAACGTCATGCAGACCGAGGACGGCGACAAGGTCTGCAACATCTTCCACGACATCCTCGACACCATAGGGCTCGAGGAGCGCAGGAGCTGTTCATACATACTCATGGGCTCGCAGGTTAACGCCATGAAGGACATATTCGAGGTCAGGAAACTTTTCTACCGCAAGGTTGAGCACCTGCCCCTGAGTCCCATAGACATCAAGGACATCATCGACCATACGGTCAGGGGCTTTCTCAGCAGCGGCAAGGTACTTGACCGCGACCTGATGCTCGGTGTATGCAAGGTGTTCAAGGGAAACATATGGTACATACAGCATTTCGCGAGCATATGCGATTCGCTCAGCAAGGGCTACATGATGGAGCCCGTCCTCGTGGAGGCTCTCGACATGCTCATATCAATCCATGAGCCCAGGTACCAGGCAATAATGAACGATCTGACCACCTATCAGATGTGTCTTCTGAGAGCGATACTCGACGGATACACGAAATTCAGCAGCAGCGAGGTCATCCAGCGCTACAACCTCAACTCGTCGGCCAATGTGCGCCGTCTCAAGGACGCCCTCTGCAAGAAGGAGATCATCACATTCGACGACAAGGACGAGCCGCATATCCTCGACCCCCTGTTCGAGCACTGGGTGCGCAAGTATTTCTTTGAAATGAAGGCCGAATAACATGAAGAAGAGAATAGCAGTCCTTACAGGAGCAGGCGTCAGCGCCGAATCAGGGCTCGGGACATACCGCGACAACGGCGGGCTCTGGGACAACTACGACCCGATGGAGGTTGCCAGCATCCAGGGCTGGTACCGTGACCGCCGGAAAGTGCTCGACTTCTACAACATGCAGCGCGCAAAGCTGGCCGTCACAAGGCCCAATGCCGCCCACTGCATGATAGCCGGACTTGAGCGGAACTACATAGTCGACGTGATAACGCAGAACGTCGACAATCTGCACGAGAAGGCAGGGTCGACGCACGTTGTCCATCTGCACGGCGAGGCCACAAAGGTCCGTCCGGAGAACACATACAACGATGAGGACGGGTACTCCGAGAAATACGTCTTTGACGTAGGCTTCGAGGCCGTCAACCTCGGCGACAAGGCCGTGAACGGAGCACAGCTCCGCCCGCACATCGTGTTCTTCGGCGAAGCCGTACCCAAGATGGAATACGCCATCGACATCGTCCAGAAGGCCGACATAGTCCTCATAGTGGGGACCTCCCTCCAGGTCTACCCCGCTGCGAGCCTCTACAGATACGCCAGGCCGGACGCTCCGATATACATAGTCGACCCTGCTGACGTACCCATCTTCGACTCACGCATAAAGCACATAAAGAAAGTTGCTACTGAAGGAGTTGAAGAATTTGTTGCATTGTTGAAATAATTTACTACCTTTGCAGCCGCAAATAGAAAAAGGGGGTGATTTAAAGCATGATTATCGTACCAGTAAAAGAAGGTGAGAACATTGAGCGCGCTCTTAAGAAATTCAAGCGCAAGTTCGAAAAGACCGGTGCCGTACGCGAGCTCCGCGCACGCAAGAACTTCCAGAAGCCTTGCGAGATCCGTCGAGTTGCCAGGGCTAAGGCTATCTATGTACAGCATCTTCGCCTTCAGGACGAGCAGTAATTGCCCA